>CADAYE010000001.1:0-249595 GCA_902792085.1 uncultured bacterium
ATCCCTAACGGGGAATCACCCACCCAAATTTCTAAATTTCACATTCTGTTCAATTTGAAATTTCTCCCTCCCTCACGAGGGAGGGTTGGGGTGGGTGCTAATTTTAACCTATTTTTGTGGTAACTCCTATATAGTTACCTAATTTTTTATATTATCTGTCAGTGCTGTTTCAAATTTTGTACTCATTTTATGCAAAAGTTCAATTTCTTCATCGGAAATATTTTCAAAAATTTCTGTTATATATTTTTTGATTTTTGGCATATTATCATCAACAAGTTTTTTACCTTTATCGGTAATTTTTAAAATATAAACAAGTCTGTTATTTGATTTCCCCGCTTCTTTAATTAATAGTCCTTTATCAACAAGTATCTGAATTATTCTCGTTGTATTTGATTTGTCTTTCATTAAAATATGAGAAAGTTTTTGAGGGTATACATTTTCGTAATACGAAACAGTATCAAGCACTACAAACTGCTCACCGGTTATACCCAAATTGAGTTTGTCAATCCTGTGCTTGAGTTCTGCTTTTAGATTTTTTATAATCATATCAACAGAATAGATTACCGTATCTACATAATGATTTCGTTTAATTTCTTTCATAATTGTTTAAATTCTTATTATCGGATTTGAACAGGCATAATTAAGCAGATAAAATCATCTTCGCTCTGCGGTTTTAATACGGTTGCAGATAACGGAGCATTTAGTCCGATAATGACATTATCACTTTCAATTATTCTCAATGCATCAAGTACAAATCTGTAATTGAATGCAATTAAAAGTTCTTCCGCATCATATTCAATATCAATTTTATCTTCGGATTTACCTGCATCAGGAGTATCTGCACTCAAGGTTAATTCATTATCCGCAAAAAGCATCTTAACGATACTTGTTTTGTCATTAACCATTACAGAAACTCTTTCCAATGCTGAAATAAGTTGTGAAACATTGACTACTGCCTGTTTTGGACTTTCTGACGGGATAAGTTGGTTATATCTCGGGAATTGTCCCTCCAATAATCTTGAAATAGTTGTAATTTTTTCTGATTTAAAAATAATTGTTGATTTATCTTTGCAAATTTTTATTGAATCTTCTTCAATAAACGAACTCATTTTCAAAAGTTCATTCAAAGTTCTTGACGGAATAATCAGTTGAGTTTGTTCTGAAATATCGCTTGTAATTTTTTCTCTCACTCTTGCAAGTCTGTTGCCGTCAGTTGAAGCAATTTCTAATATACCATTATTGAAATCGCAAACTATACCTGACAAAAGGTTTGATACTTCGTAACTTGCAGCCGCAAAACCTGCCTGATGAATACCTTTTAAAAACGGTTTTAATTCAACATCAAAACATTTTGATTCATCAATTTCATAATTAAATATATCCGCAGGAAACTCATTTGCACTGATTCCTATAATGTCAAATTTTGATTTTTGGCAAGTAATTGATACATTTGTATTTTCGCTTTCAGTTTCAAATGTAACAAGGTCATTACCGAGTTTTGAAACAATTTCATTAAGTTTTTTGGCAGGAAGTGTAATTTTGCCCTGTTCCTGAACCTGTGCATCAACGGTTGTTA
Organism: uncultured bacterium; assembly: GCA_902792085.1. Taxonomy (GTDB): domain Bacteria; phylum Cyanobacteriota; class Vampirovibrionia; order Gastranaerophilales; family Gastranaerophilaceae; genus Zag111. The sequence continues at coordinate 1,577 of CADAYE010000001.1, forward strand.
TGACTGTTAAAACCAAATCGGTTGCACTCAATCGAATTTTGTTATTTTCAAGTGTTTCAATCAAAATATTGTATAAAACAGGCTGAACTGCCTTTTGAGATGTTGCACGCTCTACAATTCTTATGCCGTTTAATAAATCTTCTTTTCCTACAATAAATTTCATATACCCTACTCCTTAAAATATTCTATGTGCAAATTCTACGACAAACAAAACAAAAAATAAATAATAAATTATTTTTATAGTACAATTTAAAATGTAAAAATTATCACAAAGAGAGAAAGGAAGAAATTATGACAAAACTTTCACCGTTACAAATTGAAAGATTAAAATACCAACCAAAACTTCCTGCAAGTTTACAAAACGGTATTAATTCACTTGAAATGACAGAAGGTTCTGCAACAGAATCTGTCGCAGATCAGCAGGATATTCAAAACTTATTTCCTAATACTTACGGAAAACCTGTTGTTACATTCAAGTCAACATCAGACTCAAAACAAACTCCGGCAAGAAATGTCGGTGTAATTCTTTCAGGCGGGCAGGCTCCCGGAGGACACAATGTTATCGCAGGGCTTTATGATGCATTAAAAAGTGCTAATCCTGAAAGCAAATTATACGGATTTTTAGGCGGACCAAGTGGTATCATTGACGGTAAATACGTTGAATTTGATGATGAATTTATCAACGCATACAGAAACACAGGCGGATTTGATATTATCGGTTCAGGCAGAACAAAATTGGAAACAGAAGACCAATTCCATGAGTCTTATAATGTATGTAAAAAACTTGGTATAAGCGCCGTTGTAATTATTGGCGGTGATGATTCAAATACAAATGCAGCACTTTTAGCTGAATGGTTTGTAAAAAATAAAACGGGTATTCAGGTTATCGGATGCCCGAAAACCATTGACGGTGACTTGAAAAATGACCAGATTGAAATTTCGTTCGGATTTGATACCGCAACAAAAACTTATGCCGAACTTATTGGAAACATTCAAAGAGATGCTAATTCCGCTAAAAAATATTGGCATTTTATCAAAATTATGGGTAGAAGTGCATCACATGTTGCACTTGAAGCGGCTTTGCAAACTCAGCCAAATATTACTTTAATCAGTGAAGAAGTTGAAGCAAAGAAAATGTCACTATCTTCAATTATTGACTATATGTCAGATATTATTGTAAGACGCGCAAATGCAGGCAAAAATTTTGGTATAGCAGTTATTCCTGAAGGTTTAATTGAATTTATACCTGAAATGAAAACGATGATTGCGAATTTGAACGATATTATGGCAGAACTTGAATCAGACCCGAGTTTTGTAAATGCAACTACAATTCGTGAAAAATTTACAATAGTTGAACGCAGACTTGACGATGAAAATGCAAGAGTTTATAACTCATTACCTTCAATAATTAAAGAACAATTGCTTGCAGACAGAGATCCGCACGGGAATGTTCAGGTTTCTAAAATTGAAACAGAAAAATTACTTATTGAAATGCTTTCAACAAAATTAGCAGAATTAAAATCAGAAGGTCAGTATATAGGCAAATTCTCAACACAATCTCATTTCTTTGGGTATGAAGGCAGATGTGCATTCCCGTCAAACTTTGATGCGGATTATTGTTATTCTTTGGGTTACAATGCTTATGCATTGATTTCTAACGGATTGACAGGTTATTTATCATCAGTTAAAAACCTTACTGCACCTGCAAAAGAATGGGTTGCAGGCGGTGTTCCTTTGACAATGATGATGAATATGGAAAAACGCCACGGTGCAATGAAACCTGTTATTAAAAAAGCATTGGTTGAACTTAACGGACCTGTTTTTGCGCAACTGCAAAACAACCGTGAAGATTGGGCAATGAATGACAGATACCTGTTCCCTGGGGCAATTCAATATTTCGGACCAAGTTCTGTTTGTGATATTACAACAGTAACTCTGCAACTTGAACAGGCTAAAACATTAGCATCTGTTTAATTGTTTTAATTATATAAAAGATCTGATTTTAATAATCGGGTCTTTTATATTTTTAAACATCAATTAAAATTTTTATGCAATATTTACTATTTTTTATCAAAATGAAATAGTAAATTATTATCTTAATTTGGTAATTATATACTTTTTTATATTTGTTTATGATTTTGAGGTGGGTTTAAGTATTATAATAAGTAAAAATACCTCACCTCTGAATTTTTTACTAATATAGGTTTTAGGAAAAATCTTTTACTCCCTTAAGGGCGTGGGGGTTCGTGTTTTAACTATTTTTACCGTATTATTGTACATAGTTACTTGAATATTTATAAAACATTTTTATATATAATTGTTTTTGGGAGAATTTTTATGAAAAAAATAATAAAACTATTAACAATAATTATACCTGTTTTAATTGTAATCAGTTTAATAACAGGCTGCGCAAATATTAAAAATAAAAAATTTTTTAAATCCAAACCTGCAACAATATATTTTCATAAAGGGGTGTATAAAAGTTATGCTCCTGATAAAAATTCCGGTCAATTTTCTTTCTATATTTTTTATGACGAAAATTCAGGTCACACCGAGGATAGTGAAATGGGTATCGGATTGCCGTTTTCATGTGTTCAAAAAGACGGCTATGTAAAATTTAAATTTGGAGGAAGTGAAGAACCTGAAGAAAAGTTTATTATAAAATCAACAAAAAATAATGCTATTACAGGCTATTTCAAAGATAAACAATTGCTCAAATTTATTCTCATTCCTGATGCAAATCCTGATGATTTTGATTCAACCGATGAATTGCAGAAATCGAGAAAAGTTGACGATATTGTTGAACCCGTATATACGCAGGATTGTTTCCCTAAAACATTAGAGCAAAGCGGAGTATCAAAAAAATGCTTTGAAAATGCAAATTTAGGGCAGAAAAAATTTTGTTCCGAAACTGAAATTAAAAAAATAGAAGAATATTATAAAAAAGGTCAGGATAAAGACCCTCTAAATGATGGCTCAGGAAATTTTTGCGCAGATTAAACAGTTTACGGGTGCAGTTTTTTTACAACGCAGCAATACATCTGAACCTGCGTTTTTACCTCGTCATTTATACATTCCTGCATAAGTTCTTTTATATATGACCTTTTATACTGAGGTTTGTGATATTCAAAATAAAATCCGTCAATGACAACTTTTTTAATATCATCTCCTGCAGGAGAACCAAAATCTCCTGCAAATTTATCGGCACTTTCTATTGTTTCAAATAATATATTGTGTTTTTGTTCGTTATTTACTGCTTTAAATTTTATAATTTCTAAATTTTTATCTGACATGTAGAATTTTAAATCCTCATGCCCGTCATTCAGATACAGATAATTTTTTGATTGTATAAACGGTTTTGTGCTTTCCAAATACCCAAGCGGATACACAAATTCGTTTGAGGCAAAATAGTAAAATAATCCATAGTTTGAATTTTTGTTTTTATTTATTTTGTCTGTAATTATTAAAATTCGCTCTTTGGATTTGTTTATTTTTACTGTTGTATAATAGTAATTTTTTGGAAATTCTGTTAAGACAACCGAATAATCAAAATAATCTTTTTTAGGATTATATCTGTCCTGAAGTTTATTTATTATTTTTTTTTTGAAGTTACAGAAACACTATTTAACGGAACAAAATCAAATCGTTCGTATGTTTCAAAAACTTTTTTTCTTTCGTTGTAATATTCTTCTGTTACATTTTCCCATTTTTCGTCAGAATAAGAAATAAACCATGGTTGTTTTGAATTTTCATAGCCGTCATATTTAAAATTTACCTGCGGAAAAAGTTCAGTAGAGTTTTCAACTAAATTATAAACACTGACACCGCTTTCCAATGCTCCTGATGAATATTCATTGCAGATAAATGCATTGTCACAAACATAATATCTGTCACGGCTGCCTCCGCTTATTACATGTTTAGGAGTTCGGTTTACCATGGTGTAAATATCATAAATTACCCCTTTCCAATCGCCATCTGCAATTTCACCGATTAAAAGTTCTTCAACACCGTCTGCATTTACATCATAATAAGCATATCCGACTTTATTGTCAGGAATAATATTATACATATAACTCATATTTTCTGTTTCAAGTTTTGAAGAATCCCATTTTTCATTGAGAGCAGTCAAATGCTTTTGCAAAATATCATTGTATAAATCTTTTCCTTTCATACCTTGATTTTTAAAGTATGTTGCACCATTTATACCTTTTATATCAACATTTTTGCCGTAATCATAAAGTTTTTTGAAAGATTCAGGTGCCTGCGAACTTTTTGTGTAGTCATACTGAACATCTGTCGGATATTTCAGCACCATATCATAAATTACCCCTTTTTTATCTGTCAATTCCCCGATTTTTAAACCTCCTGGGAGATTGGCATGGTCAGAAGGATTTTTATAGGCTTTTATTCCAAAAGCAAAGCCTCCAAAACCCGCTTTTTTAGAGGCTTTGTGGTACAAAGAAATTTTATCTTTTTCAACCTTTGCTTCATAAATCCCTTTAAATTCTTTTGGCAAAGTCAAAGTAAAGAGTTTGTTTTTTATCGTGAGATTTTTTTCTGCATTATTTGAAAAAATATTTTTATTTAGAATATTTTGCGCTGAAAAAGATTTCGGGGCAAAAAATGTTGCACAAATTATTAGAAAAACTGTTATTTTATTTTTCATTACTTCGACTCCTTTTATACAATTATTTTAGATATTTTTTCCTAAGTTATATGCTTTTTGTAAAAGTTCTTGATTTTGAGTTGCGTCATTTGGGGCTTCCAAACCACCGCCATTGACATAACCTTTTATTTCAGTTCCCGGAAGACATGCACACCATCCGTTCAATCCGTTTATTACTGTCTGAACAACATCGTCAGAACCGTCTGCGGAAGTTGTTATTACATAAACATCTTTGAAATTATATCCTGTTACATAGAGAGAATTTGCTCTGTCTATAAGAGTTTTCATCTGCCCTGACATTTCATAATAATAAACGGGAGTTACCCAAATTATTACTTCTGAATTTTTCATTTTTTCGGTTATTGCATTTGCATCATCATTTATAACACAATGCCCCAATTTTTGACATGCCATACAACCTTTGCAATATCCGATATTTTTATCTTTGAGGGTAACAAATTCTACCTGATGCCCTGTATCTTTAGCCCCTTGTTCTGCTTCATGCGCCAAAATTTCAGAATTTGCACCGTTTCTTAAACTTGTTGAAATAATTAATACTTTTTTTGACATATTCTCTCTCCTTGTATTTATTTGATGATTATATCTTATTTTACAACAAATGTTTTTATTTGTATTTTTTTCGCAAAAGAATAAATTTTACATTTATAGAATGTTTTCTAATTTTTTTAAGATAAAATAATTAAAAAAAAGAGGTATCTTATGGAAAATAATTGTTTAAATTGCAATAAGGTCAGAAAAGTTGTAATGATTGGATGCGGATTTGTCGGTGCTGCGTGCTGTTTTGCTATTATGCAGTCAGGATTATTTTCGGAAATGGTGCTTATTGATGCAGACAAAGCAAAAGCGCAGGGAGAAGCACTTGATATCAGTCATGGTGTCCCGTTTGCAAAGCCGATAAAAATTTATGCAGGAGATTATGATGATATAAAAGATGCGTCACTAATTATTATCAGCGCAGGAGCAAATCAAAAACCGGGGGAAACAAGACTTGATTTAGTCAAAAAAAATATTTCTATCTTTAAATCAATAATTCCTGAAATCAAAAAACGGGATTACAACGGTATTTTGCTTGTAGTTTCAAATCCTGTTGATATCCTGACAACGGTGGCAATAAAACTTTCAGGTTTACCGCAAAACAAAGTATTAGGTTCAGGGACTGTTTTGGATACTGCAAGATTAAAATATGAACTTGGCAACCATTTGAATGTTGATTCAAGAAGTGTTCACGCATTTATTATAGGTGAACACGGTGACAGCGAAATTGCGGTCTGGTCAAGTGCTAATGTATCAGGAATACCGCTAAACAAATTCTGCGAAATGCGCGGATATTGTAATCATGAAGATAATATGCAAAAAATTGCAGACAGCGTTAAAAATAGTGCCTACGAAATTATTGAAAGAAAAAAGGCAACATACTTTGGAGTTGCAATGGCGGTGAAACGAATTTGTGAGGCAATAATTCGTGATGAAAAATCAATTCTTCCGATTTCCTCAATGATGCACGGACAATATGGGATAGAAGGTATTTCCCTTTCCATGCCTGCAATTGTGGGTAAAGACGGTGTAGAAACTCTTGTTCCTATTCAGTTAAACAAAGAAGAAACCGAAAAACTGCAACAATCTGCAAAAACTCTGCAAGATATTATTAAACAAAATGAATTTTAAATTAACATGAAAATTAGTATTAAATCTATTTTGTCAGGCAAATGACTGATATGTACAGTTGTCAGGAGGCAATGACATGCTACTGTAAGATAAATATATTGTCACCAAAATAAAACTATGCAATATATGATATTTTGTTATTTTTTGCTTCCTGCGCCATTTGTTGTGCAGCGGCTTTTTCCTGCGCTGATGCAATCATATAAAGCGTTTGATTTTGAACATTATTTAAAGCAAAACGAGTATCCAAATCATGCAGAGTATTCATATCATACCCGCCAAAAGACAAATTTCTTGCAACATGCATCATGTTTCTGCTGTTTTGCATCATAGCCCACTGTGCATTGTGCATTGTACTTATAGCATTCAATCTTGCCATCAAACTTACTAACATATTTTATACCCGCCTACTTTAAAAACTACAAGTGTAGTATAAATTAATTTTTCTGTTTTGTAAAGTGGGCGAGTAAAATTGTAATAATTCTTAAAATTGCTAAAGAATTGAAATTATGTGCCGTTATTTATCATTGATAATAATAAAAAGGAATATTATGAAATTTCGTGGTGCTTTCAGTGCTCTTAGAAATAGTGAATATTTAAAGGCATTTGAAACAAAAATAAAAGATATTTTAGGTAGTAAAAAAACAATTAGTTTAAGTGACCTTAAAAGTAAAGGCTCTGTATTTTCACAACTGGAAAATGTAAAAAATAATAATTTAGCAGAAATTATGGGACTTGACGGGGATGTAAATACTCTGAGTGAAAATGAATTAATGGTTTTGTTAACACTGCTTGATGGTGAAACAAAAGACAAAGAATGGTTATATGACGGAGTTCTATCTCTAAATGAAAACAGCAAAATTAACAATGTTTGCAAAGGCGGCATTCATGGCTTGTATGAATCAATAAAAAATAAAAGAGAAATTAATGACAAATCAGAACTTAATATAAACGGTGAAATAGATTTTTCATATCAGGTAGGAAATAATTGTTGGTTTTTATCTCAGTTAAACGGTTATGCTCAAACTGATTTTGGCAAAAAGATAATAAAAAACAGTATTGAATTTAATGAAAAAGACGGAACTTACAGCGTAAATTTTAAAGGCGATAATAAAATATACAAATATACTAAAAAAGAACTGCTTGATGCGAAAGCCTCTATGAAATATGCTGCAAGCAAAGATAGTAAAAATGATACAGGTCTGCTTTTGGAAGTCGCATTTGAGGATTTATTTGCAGATTTGGAAACCGAAGAATTTATGTCCCGATATTCAGATGGTGAAAGAGATATTATTACTGATAATGATTTTAAAAAGAATGGTGATAAATATATTATGCGTTTTTCTTTTGATAGAGAAACAGTTATAACGGAAAAAGAATTAAAAGAAGCAGGAATAAGCAATAATCCAAAAGATATTATAGAATATGCATTCAGAAAACATACAAAACAGCAAGGACTTCATGGCGCAGATACGCTTGATAGTGATGGGAACTTTGATGTTTTAAAACATTTAACCGGAGATGAATATAATGTACCGTTCGGCTGGAATGAAGATATAAATCAGGATATAGAAAATATTGCAGTATTTCTGAAACTGAAAGCACAAAATAAACAGGACTTTGCATTATTTTTCAATTCAAGTTATGAAATAGAAGAAAACAAAGTAGAAGAATTTGGTTTTGGAACACATGTTTATTATGTGAATGATGTCAAATTAAATGAAAACGGTGAAATAGAAGCAGTTGGAATAAATAATCCTCATGACAGTTCAGCAGTAATATATAAATCATTTAAAGATTTTCTTAAATGTTCTATTGAAAATTCTCCTTTTGATGATGCTGAAAGTTACTACCAATTCTGGGGTTCAACTCAAAAAGAGGACATTAAAGAAGAATTAGAAAAAAGAAGAACAGAATAAAAAAATTACTCTTCAATAATTTCAATCATTTCTTTCAGCATTTTATTATAAGGAACAGGGATATTATATTTTTCGCCCATTTCAATTACTGCACCGGCAAACATTTCAACTTCGGTTTTTCTCCCTGCTTCAATATCCTGCAGCATAGAAGTTTTACCTTCGGGACACATTTTGTCAAACCCTTTAAACGCATCATCAATAATTGTGTCTGTATTTTTTACTCCTTTTGCTTTTGCAATTTCAACGACTTCAAGCATAATATTTTTGAGTAAATTTCTTATTTTTTTACTGTTTTGCATTTGTCCGAAAGTTTTGTGTAATATTGCAGAAATCTGATTTGAACTTACATTGAGCATAAATTTTAACCACATCGAACGTTCAATATCTTCAGGAATACTATAAGAAATTCCGACTTTATCAAAGTAATTTTTTAAAATGACTTCATCATTTTTGTCGGTAATATTGGTATTTAAAACCCCAAAAACAATATCTCCCGTACCGTCAAAAGTAATTTTGTTACCGTTACGCATTGCACTGTGTCCGATAAAATAGGAATGAACAATATGTTTCCAACCGTACTTTTGCGCAAGATAATCCTCACTTGTAACCCCATTTAAAAGCGATAGTATTATAGTATCATCTTTTACAAAATTTTTTATGTTATTCAGTGCATCAAAAAAACCGTTATATTTTGTAGCAATAATAATCAAATCCGCTTTAAAATTTTCTTTATCAGGTAAAACATAATTTAATCTTAATTCTTTCCCGTTAAAAATTTTTGGAGTTTTAATATATTTTTCAAATCGTTTTTCATCAACAAGAATTTTTAAATTATCATTATCATAAGTACTTATTTTATCGGCATAAATTGAGCCGATAGCTCCTATTCCGCATATCAAAACTTTTTTAATTTCTTTCATAGCAAAGATATTTTAACACTAAAAAATTTTTAATTAAAAAAACTTTACATATACAAATTTTAGGACAATTCTCAAGAAAAAAAATACTTTATATAAAAGTAGTAGTTATATATGTGTGTGTAAATTTTAATAGTGTGGTCTTTTAGTGGGAATTGAATTTAACCCTTGGCGGTTGTTTAGTAACCCCGTCAATCAGGTACAATTAAATAACAAATATACTATACCTTTTGGAAACAATGCAGGAAAAGACAGTTTCCAGAATAATTCCGTTGAGCGTTTTTTCGATGAAAAAAGTATAATGATGGCGATTGTTCAAAATCGTGAATTAAAAGAAATAATGAGTAAAAACAAGTTGCCTGTCAGGTTAAATATGAGAGAACTTATGGAACTGAAACAAGGTCATTGTCGGGATAGTGCGGAAATTTGTGCCAAAATATACAAGGTTCTGCCGCCTGCGCTAAAAAGTCAGGTAAACATAAAAGACCTGAAAGACGGTGCTATGCTTCATGATTTTGGTAAAGTTTTAATTCCCCCGGAAATTCTTAATAAAGAAGGAAAATTAACGCAAGAAGAATTTAAAATTATGCAGCTTCACTCTGAACTTGGTTATCAGTTGCTCAAAAACAGCGGAGTAAATAATGAAGTTTTGGCTTTGATTCGTCATCACCACGATAATCTTGAGAGTGATAACAAATTTATTCCTGATATGAATATTCAGATTCTCAATATTGCGGATAAATATTCCGCTTTGACGGAAAATCGTGTTTATAAAAAGGCTTTGAGTCCTGAACAGGCATTGGGAATTATATATGATGATGTCCAAAAAGGTAATATTCATCCTATGCTTTATTATTCACTTGTTCAGGCGGTAAGACAAACCCCTCAACCCGTTGCAAAAGTTTAATAATATGATATTATAGATTTATGGGTTTTTCTTTCAGAAAAAGTATTAATTTAGGTTTGTTCAGAATAAATATTTCCAAATCGGGAATAGGTATATCTTTTGGTGTAAAAGGCTGCAGAGTATCGGTTGACCCCAAAGGCAGAACTACTCTTAATGCGGGAAAAGGTCCGATTCGTTACACAAAAACTCTTAAAAAAGCCTCTAAAAAGAAATAATTTTTGGCAAAAAAATTTTTGTTTTAACATTATAAAAACATTATGCGAATTTGTCCGATACAAAATTATAATTACAACTTAAATTTTAAAAGCAGTGCGCCAATGAATGCCAATTGGCGTGAAAGTTATGAACCTGATAACAAGGAAAATAAGCCTCAAAAACAAAACAAATCCCCCGAATGGTTACGCAAAGGTGTGTTGTTATCTCTTATTGGACTTACAATATATAATGACCCGTCAACACAAGAATTTTTAAAACCCGAAAATATTAAACAACAGGAAAAATTACAACAGGAATATTTTAAAGATGTTGCAAACAGAGGAATGTCTGTTTCTACATACCATTTAAACAGACTTGGTGATGTTGATAAGCCATTAATAAAATCAAAAGGAATAGGAGAATATAACCTTGAATTAACTCTTGATAACGGTAAAAAAATTGAATTTGACATAAACACATCCGATAAAAATGATAATATACTTGTCGGGTATTTTAAATCTGATAATAATAAATTATTAAAATACAAAGCCGTATTTAATCCGCAAAATCCTGAAGAATTTGAAATTTTTGTCCGCAACAGGGAAAATCAAAAATTTATTTTCGGCAGAAAACCAAACGGCGAATTATATCAATTGAAAAACGGTAAAAAAATAATTTTAAACAAAGAAAATGCCCAAAAATATCAGGCAGAAATCAGACAGGTTGAAGAACTTGAAGATTTAGAATTTTTTACGACAAAAAATGATATGTGGCGAAAAATGAACCTGATTTTATTATTCTTATTAACCCTTAATGAATGGGGACATGATATGCAAAAAAGAGATGAAGCAAAAGAGAAAAACGGCAAGTCTTAATCCGCTTCTTGAAATTAAACTTTGTTTGAGATAGACTTGATTGGCTGGACATGTAGAGGTTTAACCCCCTTACTCGTCTGTGGCGTACTTCCCTCTAAAAAGAGGGCAGAGAATTTGAAAGGGAAAAAGATGTATAATGTCGCTATAATCGGAGCAGGACCTGCGGGAATTTTTGCCGCTTTGGAAATAATGAAATTAAAACCTGAATGGAAAGTGGTTTTAATTGAAAAAGGACAGAGAATTGAAACAAGAAAATGCCCTTTAAGACAAGGTTCACCGAAATGTGTAAACTGCAAAAAATGCGGTCTTTTATGCGGATGGGGCGGAGCAGGTGCGTTTTCAGACGGGAAATTAACTCTCACTCCTGATGTAGGCGGACATTTGGCTGAATATATGTCAAGAAAGCAGGCAGAAGATTTAATCGGTTATGCTGACGATTTGTATTTAAAATATGGTGCAACGGATGAAGTTTTCGGAACAGATATAAAAGTATTTGAAGAACTTGAACATCAGGCAGTATTGGCAGAACTCAAACTTGTTCATTCCCCTGTCAGACACTTGGGAACAGAAAGAAGTCTGGATGTTTTGAAAAACATGCAGGACTATCTTGATGAAAGAATAACAATTTTAAATAATGTCTGCGCAAAATCACTTATAGTCGAGTGCGAACAGGTTAAGGGTATTGAACTTGATAACGGTGAAACTATTTGTGCGGAATACACAATTATTGCTCCGGGCAGAGAGGGGGCTGACTGGCTTACACAAGAATTTGCAAAGCACAAAATCGGCATGGTTAATAATGCGGTTGATGTCGGTGCCAGAGTAGAACTTCCTGCGCCTGTATTTGAACCTTTAACATCAAAATTGTACGAATCAAAACTTATTTATCATTCCCCGACATTTGGCGATGAAGTAAGAACTTTCTGTATGAATCCAAACGGTGAAGTCGTACAGGAAAATTATTCGGGTATTGCAACCGTAAACGGTCACAGTTACGCCAATTTTAAAACTCCTAATACAAATTTTGCGCTATTAGTCAGCGAAAAATTCACAGAACCGTTTAAAGAACCTATCCAATACGGTCAGCATATAGCAAGACTTGCAAATATGCTTGCAGGCGGAATTTTGGTACAAAGATTCGGGGATTTGTTAGAAGGCAGACGCTCTACACCTGAAAGAATTAAATCAAGCGTAATTACTCCGACACTTACCTGCGCAACTCCGGGGGATTTGAGCCTTGTAATTCCTTATCGTCAAATGACAAGTATTATCGAAATGCTAAAAGCACTTGATAAACTTTGCCCTGGAACAGCATCAAGATACACACTTCTTTACGGTATAGAAGTCAAATTCTATTCTGCAAGAGTAAAACTCACAAATGAACTTGAAACAGAGGGCGTAAAAAATCTGTTCACAATCGGTGACGGTGCAGGGGTAACAAGAGGCTTGCTCCAAGCCTCCGCTTCAGGTGTTTATGTAGCAAGAACCATCTGCGAAAGAGGATAATAATCATTTCGGGAAACATGCACCGAACATGCAGTCTTGGTTTAATGCGGGAAATCCGAATTTAAACGGTACAGGATACGACATTGTGGGAATTTGATACATTTTTTGAAGTTCTTCTTTTGTATTCAAATCATTTTCCTGTGAAACATCAGGCATGGTTTTATCGATTCCCGATGCTCCGCCTGTACAACTTTGCTTCTTTTGCAAATCCTGCAAAAGGCATTTCCCGTTTGCGTGCAAAGCAGTCACAACAAGTGCAACCAAACTCAATATAATAAACTTTTTCATAATAATACCTCCGCAAATTTATTATTACGGATTATTTGCAAATTTTTATGCCCCGAAATAACGACAGTCAGGCTATTACAAACGGATAATATTTTTTATTTTCTTATTTTCCATTTTTTTCAAAACATCTTTAAACGGAATAACAGGTTCCATTTTGAATCCGCAATCATCTGATAATGTTCCGCCCATGGCAAAAAGTTCTTCCTGCGGATAGCGTCTGCAAATCGGAGGTCGCCAAAAATGAATCTTACATCTTTTGGTATCAGGGTCAAGATGCTTACACTCAAAAATTAATCCTAATTCATCTTTGCCGATAATTTTTAACCCCGAATAAAAACTGAACAATCCCTGCAACTTTTCAAACTCTTTTTCGTCTTTAAGTACATGCTTAAAATGCTTTACATAAATATGAGTACAGCATTGTCCGCATCCTTTGCATTTTCCGGTGCGCCAATAGTGTTTATGAAATACTTTTGCCCATACAAATTTTTTCAGTTTTTCAAACATAATTACATAATAATATTAAAAATCAACCGAAATTGTTAATTTTTGTAAATATATAACAAAAAACAGGCAAAAGTTAATCTTGAGGAGAATTAAGAAAAAAGGAAAGACACTAAAAATAAAACCTATATACAGTTTTTTAACTGACATAATACTATAACATAACCAAAAATAACCAACCTGACCTCGAAAGAGGTCTTTTTTTTTAGGCAAAATATAGATTAAGTCTTTGCCTTACCAAGACTTTTTTCCGTCAGTTTTACATATTTTTTATAATCTTTTCCCCAATCGTAAAATGACAGTATAACAGGACGCAGAGAATATCCGATATCTGTCAGGGTATATTCAACTTTTGTTCCGGCTTCTTCTCTTGTCAAAATCCCATCTTGCTCAAGTTCTTTGAGTTTTGATGATAAAACTTTCTGCGTAATACCTTTCAGCGATTTTTTTATTTCGCTGAATCTTCTTGTGCCACCCATCAAATCCGCTATTATCATTACCTTCCAACGGCAGCCAATCATTTTTATTGTTACTGCAACAGGATTTCTTGGTAAATCTTTTAAATTCATAAATTCCCCGTATCTTTTTACTACCTAATTTTTATGCCATAATATCACATTATTTAAGGCTTTGCAAATGATTAGAAACTTATTTGGTCAATATTAAACTTAAAGGCTTCAACTTTAGCATAATCTGTTGGTAAAATAAAGGTTATATAATCACTGCCCGCTTTTTTATCAGCTTTCATAATATTTATTATCCGGTTTTTGTCAAATTGAGGAATTTTTAAAAACTCAAATTTTGAAATCAAGTCTTCACACAAAAACTTGTATTCTTTATCAATTTTGCCCAATTTGAAAGCGAAATTCAGTGCAAACAATATTCCTGCCACAACACATTCTCCATGCATAAATTTTTTGTAATTCCCGATAGTTTCTATTGCATGACCGTATGTATGGCCATAATTGAGTATTTTGCGCAAACCTTTTTCTTTTTCGTCCTGATTTACAACGGCAATTTTTAGTTTGATACAAATTTTTATCAAATCGGCGAGGGTTAAAATATCTCTATTGAGTATATTTTGAACATTTTCATTTAAAAAATTCATAAGATTAAGTTCTTCATCACATAAACAACTTTTTTCAATAAATCCGTATTTTACAACTTCCCCAAGTCCGCTTTTGAATTGCCTCATATCAAGTGTTTTTAGAAAATTAACATTTATAAAAACTGCGCAAGGCTGATAAAAAGAACCGACAAGATTTTTACCATAATTTGTATTAACGGCAGTTTTACCGCCGACAGAACTGTCTGTGCAGGCAAGCAAAGTGGTCGGAACCTGAATATATTTTATCCCTCTCATATATGTTGATGCCACAAACCCTGCCAAATCGCCAACAACACCGCCACCGATTGCAATTATTGAATCTTCCCTTGTAAGATGATGTGATAATGCAAAATTCAAAATTTTTGTATAATTTTGGATATTTTTTTCCTTTTCACCATCTTTTAAAATAAAAACTTTTTCTTTCGGAAAGCCTAAAATCTTATCGT
This sequence comes from uncultured bacterium, assembly GCA_902792085.1. Lineage (GTDB taxonomy): Bacteria > Cyanobacteriota > Vampirovibrionia > Gastranaerophilales > Gastranaerophilaceae > Zag111. The sequence continues at coordinate 16,591 of CADAYE010000001.1, forward strand.
AAATTTTAAAAACTTTTTGACTAATTACAACGATATAGTTTTTTGACGGGAAAGCATTAAAAATCTCATCACGCAAAGTTTCTATGTCATGATTATTAATAAATATCGGATAATTTTTTTGCGCACTTTTTATGTTTACTTCAAGTTTGCACATTTCAAAATTTCCCCTGCCAAATCTTCAATATTTTTATTATCCGTTATTATGATAAAATGGGCAAGTTCGTAATTATTTTTGCGTGAATTAAAAAGTTTTTCTATAGCAGATAGATTCATATTATTGTTCAAAAGCGGTCTGTCATTCGAATTTTTTAGTCTGTTTAAAATTGTTTCAGGCGAAGTTTGTAAATAAATTACAGTTGAATTATTTAATAAAAAATTTCTTGTCCCGTCATTTTCAAATGCTCCACCGCCAAGAGATATAACAAGATTTTCAGGTTCAAAAATATTTTTTAAAGTCAGAACTTCAAGTTCCCGAAAATAATTTTCGCCATTTTCAGAAAAAATCTCATTGATTGATTTTTTTTCATTTAAAACAATTTGTTCATCAATATCAATAAATTTCAAATTGCGCTTTTCTGCCAAAACTTTTCCGACAGACGATTTTCCCGAACCTGACATTCCTGTTAAAACAATAGTTTTCATAAGGTCATCATAACACAAAAAATACATAATATATGTTATCGGTAGTGATTGAGAGATTGATAATTTCTACCTGTTCATTTCTTTTCTTTTGTTTGCGATGCAAAAGAAAAGAAATGAACCAAAGAAAAGAAAACTTCGCTTATTACAATACCGCCTATGGCGGTATAAGACTGCTAACGCAGTAATATGTGTTTTTGCCTATCGGCAAAAATCTCTTAGCGCTGCTAAAGACAACGCAGCGCACTTGCAAGATATCCGACCTTTACGCAGTGAGCAATCATTGTTTGCGACACGACAACAAGGCGGGATTTGTCTGAACGATAGTGAGTTATCCCGCCTGTATGTGGAGCAAGTACAAATGATTAGCGAACGGAGTTTAGGTCGGGGAGTTTCGGCTTGGTTGCTCGCTATCGACAGCTCTACGCATTTTGCTTTTTGTGGCTTTTACCACAAGCAAAATGGCTTCGGCTTTGGCTCGCAATCCGCTTTGCGCCCCGTTTCTTTGCGGTCAAAGAAATGGGGCAAGGTAGTTTTGATAAAATAAAAAACTACCTATAACATATATTATGTTATTTATTACGCTTTTTTACAAAAAAGCATAATAGTGTTTATATAACCATGTTTGAGATATAATTTGCTTAAAGAGGTATATACTTTGAAACATTCAAAATTAACATGGATGATATTCATAGCACTTATTTTAGGTGTTATTTTCGGTCATTTTTGCCCTGTTTATGCAGTCAAAATGAAAACTCTTGCAGTTATATTTTTGCGCATGGTAAAGATGATTATTGCCCCGTTGCTGTTTGCAACTCTTGTCCGAGGACTTGCAAGCCATAGCGATATTAAAAAACTTGGCAAAGTCGGCTTGAAAACCATTGTATATTTTGAAATCGTGACAACTTTAGCACTAATTATCGGACTTACCATGGGTAATTTATTTAACCCCGGACACGGCTTTGGTAAGGTTATGGCAAACCCTCATCTTATGAAAGAAGCAGGTCTTATGGCGGCAACAAGTTCGCCTATGACTTCTATTTCTGAAATTGTTTACAATATTTTTCCGACAAGTATAGTGGAAGCAATGGCAAACGGAAATTTACTGCAAATTGTTGTATTTTCAATATTCTTTGCAATTGCAATTTGTGCTGTCGGAGAAAAAGCAAAACCTGTTATGACTCTACTTGAATCTGTTTCACAGGTTATGTTTAAATTTACCGAATATGTAATGTATTTTGCACCATTAGGAATTTTTGGCGCAATCGCATCAACAGTCGGAATGAACGGATTATCTATATTAAAAAATTATTTCAAAGTTATTTTTTCACTATATACGGCTCTTGCGGTATTTGTACTGTTGGTTTTGTTTATCGCCTGCAAATATGCAAGAATATCTTTGAGAAATTTATTAAAAGTTATACAGGAACCTGCCGTATTGGCTTTTACAACAGCAAGTTCAGAAGCGGCTTTTCCAAAAGCAATTGATCTTATGGAAAGATTTGGTGTTCCGCAAAATATTGTCAGTTTTGTAATGCCGACAGGTTATACTTTTAACCTTGACGGAAGCACACTATATCTTGCAATGGCAGTAATTTTCTGCGCACAAATCAACGGGATTGAACTCGGATTAAGCCAGCAAATTGTAATGATGCTTGCACTGATGCTTACAAGCAAAGGTATAGCCGGAGTACCGAGAGTTGCACTTGTTGTACTTGCAGGAACACTTGCAAGTTTCAATATTCCGCTTGTCGGAGTTGCAATTCTTTTGGGCATTGACCAAATTCTTGATATGGGCAGAACAACAGTAAACCTTGTCGGAAATTGCGTTGCAACCGTTGTTATTGCAAGATGGGAAAATTGTTTTGATTATGATAAAATGAATAATTACATAAAAGAATGCGACAGTGAGGGCGGTTTATTCGGAAATTTTGCACAAAAATCCGTACCTGAACCGATAGAAATTACACAAAATACAGAGGATAAATAAATGACTGAAACAACAGAACAAAAACAGTACAAAGATACTCTTAATTTGCCTCAAACCACTTTGGCAATGAGAGCAAATGCCACTCAAAGAGAACCCCAAATTCAGCAATTTTGGGAAGAAAATAAGATTTATGAAAAAATGACTTCTAACCGTGATAAAACAAATTCATTTGTTTTGCATGACGGTCCGCCGTATTTGAGTTCGGAGAAAATTCATGTTGGTACGGCTCTGAATAAAATTTTGAAAGATATTTTGATTAAATATAAGACTATGAAAGGTTTTTATGCCCCTATGGTTCCGGGGTATGACGGACACGGTTTGCCTATTGAAAACGCAGTCGTAAAAAATATTAAAGGCGGTCGTCATTCAATTACAGAAGGCGAATTAAGACAAAAGTGCAGAGAATTTGCACATAAAAACCTTAAAGGTCAGGAAAGTGAATTTCGCCGTTTGGGTGTTTTGGGAAATTGGGAAAACCCTTACCTCACAATTAACCCCGAATACGAAGCACAACAGGTTCGTGTTTTTGGAGAAATGTATAAAAAAGGCTATATTGAAAAAGGTTTGAAACCTGTTTATTGGTGTGCATCCTGTGAAACAGCACTTGCAGAAGCGGAAGTTGAATATGCAGATATTTCTTCAAAATCAATTTATGTAAGATTTGAATTTGATGAAGAAAGTACCGAAAAAATAAATAAAGAGATTCTGAAACAGTCTGGACGCTTTGCGTCTGCGCATACAGGGTCACACGACTCGTCCCTCGTCGGTTCCCTTTGTAAAGTTCAGAATGACAAATCTATATATGCAATAATCTGGACAACTACTCCATGGACAATTCCATCAAATGTTGCAATATCAATGCACCCGAGATTTGAATACACTCTGTTTGATTACAAAGGCGACATTTATGTTACGGCCACCGACTTGCTTGGCGCATTTTTAGCAGATGTAGGCTGGGAAGAAAGTGATATTAATGTTATCGGAACTGCAATCGGACAGGATTTTGAACTTATGGAAACAAAACATCCGCTTGTTGACAGAAAATCAAAAATAATTTTAGGCGAACATGTTACGCTTGATGCAGGTACAGGTTTGGTTCACACGGCTCCGGGGCATGGTCTTGAGGACTACGAAGTCGGAGTGAAATACGGGGTGGAAGTATTTTCACCGTTAGATGCAACAGGATGCTGGAAAGACGAAGTCGGTATTCCCGAACTTATCGGTGTTCCTTATTATAAAGGAAACGATATGGTAATTGACATGTTGGGAAACTGTAAAGCATTAGTTTATCAAAATGAAATCAGCCACTCATATCCGCATTGCTGGAGATGTAAACACCCGGTAATTTACAGAGCAACACCACAATGGTTTGTAAAAGTTGATAAATTCAGACAACAGGCAATGGATGCTATTCATAATGTCAAATGGATTCCTGCAAGCGGTGAAAGCCGTATAGGTAATATGGTTGCAAGCAGAACGGATTGGTGCATTTCCCGTCAAAGAGCATGGGGGGTACCTATTCCGATTTTCTATTGCGAAGACTGCGGAGAAGTAATTTGCAACGACCAAACTATTGAAAATGTTGCGCATATCTTTGAAAAAGAAAGTTCTGATGCATGGGTAAATCATAGCGCAGAAGAACTTTTGCCGTCAGGATTTGTTTGTCCTAAATGCGGAAAAACTCACTTCCGCAAAGAAAAAGACATTATGGATGTTTGGTTTGATTCAGGAGTATCGTGGAGTGCTGTTGTAGAAGCAAGAGCAGATGAACTCGGTCATACACCGGTTGATATGTATCTGGAAGGTTCAGATCAGCACAGAGGCTGGTTCCAATCCTCTCTTTTAACCTCTATTGCAACTCAGGGTAAAGCACCTTATAAACAAGTTCTTACCCATGGATTTGTATTCGGTGAAGACGGCAGAAAAATGTCAAAATCATTAGGAAACTACATTCGCCCTGATGATATTATCAAAAACTATGGTGCCGATATTTTAAGACTTTGGGCTGCATCAGTTGATTACAAAAACGATATTAAAATAGGCAACAATATTGTCGGACAACTTGTTGAAATATTTAAGAAAACAAGAAATACCGCAAGATTTTTAATTGGTAACTTATTCGATTTTGACCCTGCAAATGATTATGTAAAATATGATGATTTGAAATTGATTGATAAATTTGCACTTCACAAATTGAATAAATTGGTTGAAGAAGTAACTCAAAGTTTTGAAAGTTATGAATTTTACAAATATTTCCAATGCTTACAAAATTTTGCTGCGGTAGATTTGAGTTCATTCTATCTTGATATTGTAAAAGACAGATTATATACGGCAGGCAAAAAATCACTCTCCCGCCGTGCATGTCAGACAGTTTTGTATGAAAATCTTATGGCACTTGTACGAATTTTGACTCCTGTAATGCCTCATCAGGCAGAAGACATTTGGCAAAGTGTTCCTGAAGTTCAAAAGGGCGGTTTAGTAAGTATTTTACTTGCCGATTTCCCTGAAGTTCACCCTCAGTGGAACAATGAACAACTTGCAGACGATTTTGCAAAAATTCTGAAATCAAGAGAAGTTGTGACAAGAGCCATTGAACCGTTAAGAGCGGATAAAAAAGTCGGAAGCGCATTGGAAGTAGGTGTTTACATAAAAGCAGAAGACAATTCCGTATTAAAATCAAACGAAAATGATTTATCCGATATTTATATCGTTTCACAGGCAACTTTGACAGATGAAAAGCCATCTGAAGAAATTCTCAACGAACATAGTGAAGACGGTTATACAGTTTGGGTTGTAAAAGCGAAAGGCGAAAAATGCTCACGCTGCTGGAAATATCGTGAACTTAATTCAAACGGCATTTGTCCTGATTGTGCGCAAGCAGTTGGTGAATAATATATAAAATACATTGAAGAATTAAAATTAAAAGTGCGAAATTATAATTTCGCACTTTTTTGACATTTGATTAAAAATCCTTAAATAAAACATGTAAAAAATCATACAAATGATTGACTACATAAGAAGGTAAATATGGTACAAATAAAGTACCGGACAATAGAGTAGAGGCAGGTAGTTTTTTAATGGGATTGAGTCTTAACAATATATATCAAAGACCGTATGTGAATCAGGATGCAAGAAGCAATGTCAAACGCAAAGCGCAAGACGAACAAACCGCATCTGCGAATGCCCAACGGGAAGAAAGCGCAAATCCCAACGCCAGAAGTAAGGGGCTTCAATATACAGAACAAAATAAACCTGCTTACACTCCGAATTATGCACAGTCTTTTGCTGCAAGTGCATACTCAAATGTAAATATAAATTCTCAAAAAATAAAAAATCAGGGACAGACAACTTCATATATTCAAGATACTCAGGAAAATCATACAGATTTTAGCAATACACAAATAAATATTGCTCAAATTCTAAAAGATTTTAAAAATACCGCTCTTGCAATAGGCACCCCTGAAAGCATTTCCGATGAAGTTGACGGTTATCTTGCTTTGATAGAAAAACAGGTTACAAAAGATAATCCAAATGTAAAACTGATTAAATCAAATCTTAAAAATGCCGCATCATTACTTGACGGACACATTTCCGAAACCTTAAACAAAGATTCAAAAGTTGTTGAAAATTGGGTTGATACTCTGTTTTTGCAAAAAATCAATTTCAAATATGACGAAAATGATATCAACGAAAGATTTTTAGTCAAGTTTCCCGACGGCTCAACAAGCAAAACAAAGCGTCAGGAAGAATTGCAGGAAACAAATCAGGAAGCAACTTCAACCATAGAGGATAATTCAAAAGTTATTCCGATAAATGTTGCAGGCGATTCTGCAGTAAAAATTCCGCAGGATAAACAACTGAAATCACTGTTTATTCAGGCGAAGAAATTTGCTTATGCGCAGAATCCCGAAAAAGCAATTCAAACTTTTGAAAAAGCATTAAACAGAGCAAACGAAATTGATGACACCGAAACATCAGGCAAAATCTATTTTGAAGTCGGTAAAATCTATGACAATCACGATTATTTACCACAGGCATTGAAAAGTTATCATCAGGCAACAAAACTTTCAAAAGATGAAAATGTAAAGGCAAAAGCATACTATTCTATGGCTCAAATTTATGATGATGTAAGCCAAATTACACCTGCGCTGAAACATTATGCAAGTGCGGTATCTCATGCAGGAGAAGCGGAAAACCTTCCGGCTCAAAGTGCTTCTTTGACAAAAATGGGTAATATATACTCTGATATGTATGAACACGAAGCATTTGACTACTACGAACTTGCCCAAGATATAGCAAACGAAACCGAAAACTATAATCTTAAAGGATTTGTTTCTTCAAACACAGGCAAAGCACATTTAAAATTTGATGAACCTGAAAAGGCACTCAAATCATTTTCACAGGCTGTTTTAGACTACACACAGGGCGACACCCCGTTAAAAACCGCTCAAAACTATGAAGCGGCTGCTGATATTATGGTTGAATTTAATAACCTCGATAAAGCATACAGATTATTAACTAAAGCCCAAAATTATGCGCGCAAAACAGACAATTTAGAATATATGCATGCAATAAATACAAAATTAAATCAGTTAAAGGAGTTAGATGTCAAATAGCAAGTATATGCAGGTTGTAAGCACACCTGTTGATTTTACCCAATACATTATCCCGGAACAAAAAGACACAGAAAACTACAGTATTTTAAAATACATACGCAGTTTTTTGGAATTTAACACGCTTAATTGCAGTTATAAATTTTAGTCATAATTAGATATCGCTTTCCTACATATTTCAATATTATTAAAAGCATTTTTAATATTATTAAAAATATTAGAAATTAATGTATCTTCTTTTGTTTCACCATCAATAATATCTTTTAATATTTCTGAAAAAATCATTGCATTAAGCAAATTTCTGATATTTCTGCTGCTAATACCGAAAGAGTTTTTGTATCATCCATAAACACCCCTGTAATATGAACTGCCTGTTCTATTTTTACAATTATAATATGACATAATAGTTCATATATCAAGATTAATTTTATTAGGACAAAATATACGAAAATATAGAAAAGCAAAAAATTTAAAACAAGCAGAACTTGCTCTTGCATTAAATTGTACATACGAATTTATTAGCAAGGTTGAAAATGGTCAAAGATATTTAAGCCTGAGACGATTATTTAATCTGGCTGATATATTGAATGTGGATGTAAAAGATTTAATGAATTTCAAATAACATAAAGGAAGAATTGTTTCTGACATTGCACTTGCAATAGTACATACTAAATGATTAGTTATATGTACAGCAATAACAAAATCTATAATGGTCTTATTGACTTAATGCCTTGTTGCATTACTCTGTCATCTTATTTATACTTCTTTTACCCCAAAATTAACCGATTTTAATCCGTTTTTAACCCAGTAACCGTTTTCGTTTTCAAATTCACCGTCAATCATAAAATAAGTCGAACCTGAACCTGTCATAATTGATTTTGGGTACTTCTGTTTAATATATTGTAACTGAGGATAATCATCTATCACTGCCCATTCAAGGTCGTTGACAAAATGTTCTTCTTTTTTTGTGCAATCAAAAGAAAATTTGTCATTCTGAACTTGTTTCAGAATCTCCAAATTTTCTTTTTGTTGTCTATAAATTAAATTGATAGACCCTGAACCAAGTTCAGGGTGACAGTTTTGTTTTTTTTGTGAAAACTTTGTATAAGCCTCTTTTGCACTAATCCCAAGATTTATCGGTTTTATTAAACTCACATTAAATTCTTCAAATTCAAGCGGAGTAATGATTTCACCTCTGCCTTTTGCCAAAACCCTTCCGCCATGTAAACAAACATTCAAATCAGAACCAAGTTTGGAGCATAACGAATCAAGATAACCCTCGCCTGCAGCATCATTTGAGCGGGAGAGGGTAGAATTTCTTAATGAACAAAGTGAATTTAGAAATTCGGGTGAGGGTAATAATAACTTATCCAACCCGTACAAAACCCCTGCACCATCGGTACTGCCGCCTGCCATACCTGCAGCAACAGGAATATTTTTTTCTATATAAATATTTATTTTTTTGTTTGTAATCTTGTTTGTATCAAGGTATAACTTTGCTGCTTTATAGACCAAATTTGTTTCATCATAAGGAATTTCTTCACTGTTACCGGATAGAATAATCGCATTTTCAACGCTATTTTCAACACTAATTGTCAGATAATCATACAAACTTATTGTCTGCATAATACTTTCTATTGCGTGAAAACCACCTTCAAGTTTTCCCGTAATTTTCAGATTAAGATTAATTTTTGCCGGACATTGAATTTTTATTGTTTTCATAATTTTCGTCATTGCGAGGACTTTAGTCCGTGGCAATCCATTATTCCCTCACCCGCATTTGTACGGCTCATTCGCCTACAACTGCTCCCTCTCCCACCCAATTAATGCTGTGGGCGAGGGGAAGTTTATTTTATTTATTCCTCTCAAAAAACCCTGCAAGCTCTTTGTGCGGAATAGTGTGGCAAATCGGTCTGCCATGCGGACAGGTATATGGCATTTTTGTCGTTCGCCATTTTTTGATTATTTCCTGCATCTGCCAGATAGTAAGCGGTGTGTTTGCTTTAACAGATGCTTTGCAGGCCGTAGTTTTGAGAATATTTTCTTCCATTGAGTCAATATTACCTTCAAGATTTTGCAGAATTTCCGCAATTATATCTTTCGGATTCACTTTTGAAAGCATTTGCGGAATTTTACGGAAAATAATTTCTTTGTCGTTGACAAATTCTATCCCGTAACCGTATCTTTCAAACTTTTCAAGATTTTCTTTTATAAGTTCACATTCTGATGCTGAAATTTCTATCACATCAGATACAAAAAGCATTTGAGAAATTATTTCTTTATCATTTTGAAGTTTTTCGTAATTATATCTTTCTTCTGCTATGTGCTGGTCAACAATTTCAAGTCCTTGGTCGGTTTCAATGAGAATATAAGTGTCTTTATACTGCCCGATAATCTTATCACCGTTTTCTTCAACGGGAGATTTGACTTCAAACATTTGATTTTGCTGAAAACTCTGTGTATAGTCATTTTTTGGCTGATAGGAAGTTTCCATTTTATCCATAACATTTTGAGGCACAAACATTGTATCTGATTTTTCATCAACATAAATTTCGCCCTGATTTTTTGGGAATTGCACAATTGGAGAACTACTTTGGCTAATCGGCGCAGTATTATTTTGCAAAGGCTGTGAAAATGCTTTAATATTTGTGCTTTCAACATAATTAGAAAGACCGCCCTGCACTGCGCTAAATATAAAATTAAAAATCTGATTAGGATTTTTATATCTGACTTCTTTTTTGGTCGGATGAACATTTACATCAACATCATGTGGCGGGATTTCAAGATTTAAAACAACAAACGGATATTTGTTATTAGCCGTAAGAGTTCTATATACGGTATCAATAGCCTTTTGAAAAACAGGACATTTAACCGCTCTTGAATTTATGTAAGTGTAATAACTTTTTTTACTTGAACGGGTGTAGTCAGGAGTACTTACAAAGCCTGAAATTTTTAAGCCTGAAAGTTCGTCTGTTTTCAGAACTTCTTTGAGATTGTTTGTAACATCTGATGAATAGACCTCTTTAATAGTTTGGGTTAAATTATCCTGTCCCGTAGTTTTTAAAACTGTTTTGCCATATTTTTTAAGTTCTAACGAAACTTCAGGATGTGAAAGTGCAATAGACTGAACAATTTCCTGAATGTATGAAAATTCTGTTGAAGAACTCTTTAAGAATTTCAAACGAACAGGCAGATTATAAAACAAATCTTTAACTTCCATAATAGTACCGACAGCACAACCTGTTTCGACTTGAGTAACTTCCGAATTTTCGCATTTTACTTTTGTTCCTGTTTCAAAATCAGGAGTTCTTGTTATACAGGTGAGTTTGGAAATTGAAATTATACTTGCAAGCGCTTCCCCTCTGAAGCCAAAGGTATGAATATTATATAAATCATCATCTTCCTGAATTTTACTTGTTGCATGTTTTGAAAACGCAAGCAAAATATCATCAGGATGAATACCTGAACCGTTATCGGCAATTCTTATATCCCGACAGTCGTTTGTAATATCAATACTGACTTTGGTTGCTCCTGCATCTATTGAATTTTCGGTTAATTCTTTTACAACTGATGCGGGACGCTCAATTACTTCCCCTGCCGCAATTTGATTTATAAGATTTTTTGATAATTGCTTTATTCTTGCCAACTTACCCCCTACGGACTTAGCCCACTTTCCCCTAAAAAGAGGACAGATAACTTAAAATCAATCCCTTTATCTATACAAATAATAGCACAAAATCATATAAATGTTTGATTACAAAATCATGACGATTTTATAAGATTAAATGGTTAAATACGGGAGGAGAAAATTTTGGCTAAAATTTTAAACAATACAAAATTAAAACCTAAAAAGAAAGCAGACCTTCGTGTTGTTCAAAAACCTGATATAAAAACAACAAAATACAGCGATATCAATTTGAACAAATGGAAAGAGTATGCTCATGTTATAACAAATTCTCTCTGGTTATTCCCGTCAAGACTTAAAGAACACGGTCATTCAAACGATTATCACGGGAATTATATTCCTCAAATTGCTCAACAGATGTATGAACGCTACACCAAAAAAGGTGATGTCGTTTTAGATATGTTTTTCGGTTCAGGCACATCAGGTATTGAAGCAATCAATATGAACCGCCGTTGTATCGGAGTAGAATTAAAACAGGAACTTGTTGACAGTGTTTCTCAAAAGTTCACACCAAAACAACTTGTAACAGATGTAAACCTTGTATGCTCCGATTCGGCAAGTAAAGATGCCGTTGAAAAAGTTAAAGCAAGACTTGAAATTATGGGCGAAGAAAAAGCACAATTTTTAATGCTTCATCCGCCTTATGATGATATTATCAAATTTTCTGATAAGAAAGAAGATTTATCAAATTGTTCATCAACAGAAGAATTTTATGACCTGTTTGAAAAAGTGGCACAAAACGGTTATGATTTGCTTGAAAAAGGTCGTTTTGCCTGCTTAATAATCGGTGACAGTTACAAAAATTCAGAAGTTCAGCCGCTTGGATTTGAATGTATGAACAGAATGAGAAAAATCGGATTTAAACTGAAATCTACCATCGTTAAAGATATTCAGGGCAACGAAAGAGCAAAGGGCAGAACAGCAAACCTGTGGCGTTATCGCGCATTGGCAGGCGGATTTTCAATATTCAACCACGAATATATTTTCGTATTCCAAAAATAAACCTAAATTTTTTCGTGTGGTCGGATTTCGTATTTTGCTTTGATAATATTTACAACAGAGGTGATATTCGGCCCGTAGCAATTGTATTTAACAACTTTGTTATATTTTGTTGCAAGTTCAAACAAACACCCCGATTTACCGACATTATGTGTCTTTTTTAGCACAGGAGCGCAGGTTCCGAGTTGAAATCTTTCAACAAATATCCCTTTCTTTCTCAAACAATCTTCATAAGCCCCCGGAGATGTTTCCTCCCAAAATTCAGATTTATAACTGTCACATTTTTCAGAAGCATCAAAAACATCTTCTGAAAGGACATAAGAACCGTCATAATTTTGAACAGGACAAAAATATATTCCCTTTTTAGGAAATGCAATTCCATGATTACCATTAGTATAATTTATATTTGTACATCCGCTCAAAAGAACAACCGCAAGTAATAATAAAGCAATATTCTTCATTTATTCTCCTAATTTGAAATGCCTTTTTAATTATATTTTTTTTGGAAAATATGTCAATAAGTAATTATTTTCATGTTCATGATATTATTGAATTATGAATTTAGATAGCCGAATTGACAGTATTTTATCCCCTATTGCAAACAAGATTTCGGGGGTAATTTTTTCTCACATTACCATTGAAGGTGTCCGTGTAGAATTTTTAATTGCTTTATTAATACTTGCGGCTTTGTATTTTACAATCAAAACAAGATTTATTGGTATTTGGGGATTTAAACACGCACTTGATTTACTGACATTAAGATACAAACATCAGGATGTAATAAAGAAAAAAAGAAAAGGAGAAGTATCGTCTTTTCAGGCGCTAACGGCAACAATTTCCGCATCAGCCGGAATGGGAAACATTGTAGGATCTGCACTTGCTGTATCTATAGGGGGGCCCGGGGTAATTTTTTGGATTATTACGGCAGGAATTTTTTCAATGGCGCTCAAATTTTCCGAAGTTTTATTGGGTATCAAATTCAGACAAATAAACAAAGACGGCTCATCTTCAGGCGGACCGATGTATTACATAATAAATGGTTTGAGAGCAAAATGGATAAAACCGTTCACTCCATATCTTGCAAATATTTATGCAATATGTTGTATTTTTGCAATGATAGGCGGATGGAATTTGTTTCAGATTAATGCTATTACAACTCAAATTTCAAATGTAACAGGGTTATTTACCGATTGCAGGTGGCTTTTTGGGTTAATTGTTGCGATAATCACTTATGTAACGGTTATTGGCGGAATCAAATCAATAGGAAAATTCACATCAAAAGTAACCCCTTTGATGTGCAGTTTGTATGTTTTGAGCGCATTTTTAATCTGCATATTAAATATAAAAAATATTCCTCACACAATAGGACTTATTATTTCGGAAGCATTTAAGCCAAACGCTCTGATAAGCGGAGGAGTTTTTGGTTGTATGTTGTGGGGATTTCGCAGGGCAATGTTTGCAAACGAAGCAGGTTTAGGCACTGCACCGATTGCTTTTTCCGCTGTTAAAACAAGTAAACCCGTTGCACAGGCATTTATTGCTATGCTTCAACCGTTTGTTGATACGGTCATTGTTGGTACAGCCACGGCATTTATAATCGTTGTAACAGGGGCTTACAAAGATTATTTAGGTACACCTGCAGGAATTGAACTTACATCTCACGCTTTTGAAAGCGTTTGGGCATATTTCCCGATACTTTTAACGATTATGGCAGGATTTTTTGTATTATCAACTATGCTTTGCGGTTCTTATTACGGGGTGAAAAGTTGGACATTTTTATTCGGCGAATCCAAACTTAAAACAAGAATTTTTCAGATAATATACTGCATTTTTATTGTAATCGGCTCTGCAATGAACCTCAAAAGTGTTGTCGGACTTTCTGACGGATTTACTTTATTTTTGGCAGTTCCAAATTTAATTGCAGTATTTTTATTATCGGGTATAATAATGAAAGAACTTAAAAGATATTGCAAAAAATACAATATTGGATTTTTTAAAGAAAATTAGCAACAGTCGAAAATATGGCTATATCGTGGGAGAGAATTAATGATTAAAAAAGAATGTCTTGAAATTGTAAGAGAAAAATGTGAAAATTGCCGTGAATGTGTTTTGGGGAACACAAGAAAAAATATAGTTTTTTCAGACGGTAATCCTGAAACGGCAAAAATCGTTTTGATAGGCGAAGCCCCCGGAGAAACCGAAGATGAAACAGGAACTCCGTTTGTCGGCAGAGCAGGTAAACTATTAGACGAATTTTTAGCAGATGCCGGAATTTCAAGACAGGATGATTTGTATATTATTAACACCGTAAAATGTCGTCCGCCTGAAAACAGAGTACCGACAGATGTTGAAAAAATGCTTTGTCACAAATTTTTGACTGCTCAAATTGATATCATGAATCCGAAAGCAATTGTTTTTTGCGGTGCAACGGCACTGAAATCTTTTTGTGAAGACAAAAAAGTTCAGATTTCAAAAGTCAGAGGCAAATGGTTTGATGTAACAATTAATGGTAAAACATACAAATCAATGGCTATATTCCACCCGTCTTACTTATTAAGAAATCACTCTATGGAAGACGGTTCGCCGCGTCGTTTGATGCAAGAAGATTTAAGAGAAATCAGAACAACCGTTCTTGCTAACAGAAAATCGCCAAAATCTTTGCATGAAATGGTTTTTGGCGAATTGACTATGGTTTAAAAATCTTATTTTGAAAAAGTATATAAAATCATAAAAAAAACTCTCTCAAATGATGAGAGAGTTTTTCAATTATTCAACATATTCTTCAAGTTTTTTCTTTTTGTTCGGATGGCGAAGTTTACGCAACGCTTTTGCTTCAATTTGTCTGATACGTTCTCTTGTAACACCAAACAATTGACCAACTTCTTCCAATGTTCTTTGTCTGCCGTCATCCATACCAAAACGCAATCTCAAAACATCGCGTTCTCTTGGGGATAATGTGCAGAGAACTTCTGCCAAATCTTCCTTTAAAAGTTCTGAAGCAACTCTTTTTACAGGAGCATCTGCTTCTCTGTCCTCAATAAAATCACCTAAACGAGAATCTTCTTCTTTACCGATAGGAGTTTCTAAAGATAAAGGTTCTTGCGCAATTTTAATAATGTCACGAAGTTTTGAAATTGAAACATTCATTTCTGCTGCAAGTTCTTCTTCCGTCGGTTTTCTTGAATTTTCCTGAGCAAGTTTTCTTGTAACTTTTTTCAGTTTGTTAATAGTTTCAACCATGTGAACAGGGATTCTGATAGTTCTTGCCTGATCCGCAATAGCACGGGTAATAGCCTGTCTAATCCACCAAGTTGCATAAGTAGAGAATTTAAATCCTCTTTCATGGTCAAATTTTTCAGCCGCTCTGATTAAACCCAGATTGCCTTCCTGAATCAAATCCAAGAACAACATTCCACGACCAATATATTTTTTTGCAATACTAACAACAAGTCTTAAATTTGCCTGAACAAGTTTTCTTTTGGCAATAGCACCTGCGCTTCCGCCTTCTAATATTTGTCTTGCAAGTGCAATTTCATCATTTGCGGATAACAATTTGATACGACCAATTTCACGCAAATAAAGACGAACAGGGTCATCTATTGCAATACTTTTCGGAACTTCCAAATCACGAGGATCAGGTTCGTCTGATGAACGCATCATATAAATATCATCAGAAGATACTTTATCGCCCATTTTTGAAGTAACAATATCGTCAATATTATCAGTAGAAATATCTACATTCATATAATTTACGGCATCATTATCAAGCGAATCATCTTCGCCTAAACCTCTTAAATCTAATGCATCTTCTTCTTCAATACTAATAACTGAAGAACTGCCTTGTCTTTTTCTTGTCATCTAATTCATCTCCGATTTTTGTCTTTTGTTCTTAATTTTATCTCTTAATTGAATCTGAATTTTAAGAGCTTCGGGATCGTCATCATCAATCCCTTTATAAATTTTTTTTATGTGTTTAACTTCCTCGACATGCTTACACTGATTGATTTTAGCAATAGTTTCATTTATGACATTCCTGAATTCCTCTTTGTCAAGACCTTTATAGGCTTGAGCATGCTCGATTAGTTCGGGTAAAACTGCCTGAGCATCAGGGTTTTCAACAAATTCAGTATATAAGTGTTCGATTAATTCTTTCACATTATTTACGGTACATATCAATTTGTCAATTGTAGATTTTTTTCACTTAATTCAGAAAAAGAAAAATGATTGTCGGGTACTAAAAAAACGCTCAATAAAAATTTTTGCGCTTTTTGTGACACAGAATTACTTTTTGTTACATTCTTAACAATTCGTTCAACCTGTGGAATATTAGCACTATCGTAAGAACGAAGTTCTGCCTTTATTACGGATGATTCTATTCCTATACTTTGTGCAACCATTTCAACATACTCGGAACGAATTACTTTGTTTTGAATTTCAGCCAAAACAGGAATGATTGTGCTTATATATTGCGCTTTTTCCTGAGGAGAGTTGTAATTATCCTTTTGTTTTAGAATACTATTAATTTGAAAATCAATATATAACGGGGCTTTTTCCATATACATTTTATAAGCATCCGCACCGACAGAGCGTACAAATTCATCAGGGTCTTTTCCTTCGGGTGGTGCAATTACTCTGATTTCGCAGGCATAACGCTCTGCACTTGAACTTATTGGCAAATAACTTTCATCAAATTGTTTGATATTACCCAGACCCGCAAAAACTTCTTTTATAACGGAAGCGCCTTTTACGGTTGCTTTTTGACCTGCTCCGTCGGTATCAAATGATAAATAAATTCTCCTTGATTTTGTATATCTTGATAAAAGTCTGACATGGTCAGGAGTTAAGGCTGTTCCGCAAGATGCAACACAGTTTTCTATCCCGTGAGCCTGAGAAGATATTACATCAAAATACCCTTCCATCAAAACTACCGCATCTTCAGACTTTATAGCATCTTTTGCGGTATCAAGACCGTATAAAATTTTACTTTTGTTGTAGATTAAAGAATCAGATGAATTGATATATTTCGGACTTTGACCGCTTTCTAACGCTCTTGCACCAAAAGCAACAAATTCGCCGTTTTCGTTGCGGATAGGTATAATTAAACGTCCCCTGAATCTGTCAATATATCCGCCTTTTTCACTTTTTAGAATCAGTCCTGCTTTTTCTAACACATCATTAGAAAAATCTTTTCTCAATTCATCATAAAGAGTTGAATAACTTTTTGGTGCAACTCCGAGGTGAAATTTTTTGATAATATCTGAACCAATGCCTCTTTTTGACAAATAATCAAGTGCCATTTGGGCATTATCGGTTTTATTTCTCAAAAGAAAATCATGATAAATTTCTGATGCAATAGCAGTTGCATTAAGCATTTGCTCTTTTAATTCTCTTGTTGAACCTTGGGATTTGTGAGTATGCGGAATTTCAAGCCCGAATTTTTCCGCCAAGTCTTCAATGACTTCACGAAACTCCTGATTTTTGGTTTTCATAATGAATTTGATTGCATCTCCGCCTTCTCCGCAACTGAAACATTTATAAATTCCCATTGACGGAGTAACGCAAAATGACGGATTTTTATCCTTATGAAAAGGACACAAACCCCAATAGGAATTACCTCTTTTTTTGAGAACAACCTGTTGAGATACAACATCTACAATATCAAGGCGACTTTTTATATCCTGTATTAATTCATCCCACGTTCCAGACATACCAAAATTTTAGCACTAATATAGAGTTTTTGTAAGATTTTGAAAAAGAATCATATAAAAAGCCGATAAAATAATGACCCTAAAAAATCAAAAAGCCGATTGTATTCAATCGACTTAAAAAAGTGTGTGAGTAAATATATATTATAAGTTTTATACTATTCTCTGCTCTTAAGCGAACAAATCAGCAAACGGACCGTTTGGGTCTGCAATATGAGCAGCAACCGCTCCGTCTTCAACTGATTTTAAACCCGGTAAAACTACTTCGTTCAAACCGTTTGCAACACTTGCAACCTGCTGTGGTGTTACTTTATAGTTAAACCCTAATCCTGCCAAAATTGCATTTGTTTCGTCAGCAATATCACTGTCTTTCGGTGCAAATTTGGAAATTTTAACTCCGTAAAGATTTTGTGCATTCTTGGTTAATAAATCTGTTTCATTTTCCAAACCTTTAAATGCCGGTGATTTTGTTTCAACTTCTTTTACTTCTTCTTTCTGACCTTCTTGCGCTTTTTTAGCCGCATCTTGACCAATAAACAAGTTGTAATTGTTGTACTTTCCGAATCTGTTAAATTCAACTGCCATAACTTGGTCTCCTTAAATTTTACTCACATACAGGTTATCGGCATGTTTTTAATAATCTTTAGAGTTTTGTCATGTTTTGTTAAGTTTTTGTAACAAAATACCCCACCCCTACCCCCTCCCCTGCAAGCAGGAGAGGGGAATAATACCCTCTCCTAATTTTAGGAGAGGGATGGGTGAGGTTAAATAATATGTTAAAATAAATATATGAATGAGAAGTTCTTTAAAGCATGAAAATTAAGGAAAAATCAGACTCCACACGAACAAAAAATGTGGAATTTATTAAGGGGTAAACAATTTCAAGGAATCAAATTTGTCAGACAATACCCCATTGATAAATATATTGTGGATTTTGCATGCAGAAGTAGAAAATTGATAATTGAAATAGATGGCGGACAGCATAATGAAAACAAAAATATAGCCTATGACAATGAAAGAACAAAGTTTCTTGAATCATTAGGATACAAAATAATACGATTTTGGAATAATGATATTGACCAAAATATTGAAGGTGTATATCAAAAATTACTTGAATTTGTAAAAGAATAATATATTAACCCCACCCCTACCCCCTCCCCTGCAAGCAGGAGAGGGGGATTTGTGTTACTCTGCAAGCAGGAGAGAGAAATTGATATCATCTTGCATCCAGGTGAGTAGTTTATACCCTCTCCTAATTTTAGGAGAGGGTAGGGTGAGGTTAATAAAATACCCCCACTCTTAATTTTATGGGAGGGTAAAGGTGGGGTTAAATTCATTATAAAGCCGATTGAATTTTCAATCGGCTTTATATATGTGAGTTTGAAGATTTTATTTATTTTATTAAGCAGTAAAGAAATCGAACGGACAATCTTGCAAATGTGTTGTTACATCTGCTTTATTTTCGGCAACTTTTGCATAAACATTGCTCAAATTATCTAATGTTGCCAATTCTTGTTTACCTAAAGGTCCAAAATTACCATGCCATCTGCCAAATTCTGGTGCAGCCTTCATATAAAATTCAACCGAACCAGGTGCTTTTGCTGAAAATTTAACACCCATTGATGCATATGGACTTATTTCATCTAAATTTTCTCTTTTAACTGTATCCAAACCTGTGAATTTTATAGGTGTTGCAATTGTTGTTTCTTCTGTTTTTGCACCTTTTAAACTTGGTTTACTCCAAAAATCTGATAGTTTAAAATAGTTGTTTCCGCTTCCGTTTACGCCATTTGTTCCGCCCATTTGTCAATCTCCTTTTTGTACTCACATATTGAGTGATATGTATTTAATCGTTCATCCTATTGATAGATTTTCCATCTCTCGTATATATATAAAGTATTTTAAAATTAGATAATTGCATGATTTGAGCGAATTGTTAACAAATGTTAACAAAAAGATTATAAAAATTTATTCTTCTTCAAGACTTAAAATAGCCATAAATGCTTCCTGCGGAATTTCTACGCTTCCGACAGATTTCATACGCTTTTTACCGCGTTTTTGTTTTTCAAGCAGTTTTCTTTTACGGGTAATATCACCGCCATAACATTTCGCAAGTACATTTTTGCGCATCGCTTTAATATTTGTTCTGGCAATAATTCTTCCACCGACTGCTGCCTGAATCGGTACTTCAAAAAGTTGTTTTGGGATAATTTCTTTTAATTTGACCGTTAATTTTTGCCCTATATAATAAGCACTGTCAGTATGACAAATTACAGAAAGCGCATCCACGACTTCGCCTGAAAGCATAATATCAAGTTTTACAAGATTAGAACGCTTATATCCGCAAAATTCGTAATCCATACTTGCATAACCCTTTGTTCGGGATTTTAACTGATCATAAAAATCTGTAATAACTTCACTTAAAGGAATTTCATAAGTCAAATCGACACGAACTTTATCTAAATAAGTCATATTAATAAATATTCCGCGTTTAGACTGCGCCAAATCCATTAAAGTTCCGACATAATCGTTTGGCGCAAGAATCTGAACTTTGACATAAGGTTCTTCAATAAAATCACGATACTGCGCATCAGGAAGATTTGAGGGGTTATCAATATCCAAAACTTCTCCGTTTGTTTTGTGAACTTTATACACAACAGACGGCGCAGTAGTAATAAGCGACAGGTCATATTCTCTTTCAAGCCGTTCCTGGATAATTTCCATGTGAAGCATGCCCAAAAAACCGCAACGGAAGCCAAATCCGAGAGCATTTGATGTTTCAGGCTCAAAAGTTATCGAACTGTCATTGAGTTTTAATTTTTCCAAAGCCTCTTTTAAATCCGCATAATCTTCATTATCAACAGGGTAAAGCCCTGAAAATACCATTGGTAATGCTTCTTTATACCCTGCAAGAGGTTCAGATGCCGGATTTTCAATTGTTGTAAGCGTATCACCTACAAAACGGGTAAGTTCTTTTATTGAACCGGCAAAATATCCTACATCACCGCATTTGAGTTGTTTTACAGGTACTCTTTGCGGATTTTGATAACCGAGTTCGACAATTTCACATTCTTTGCCTGTTGCCATAAATCTGACTTTGTCACCAACATTCATCACACCGTCAACAACTTTGAAATAGCAAACAGTTCCCAAATATTGATCATATACGCTATCAAAAATCAATGCACGCAAAGGTTTTTCGGTATTATCCTCAGGTGCGGGTATATAATCAACTATTGCTTCCAATACTTCTTCAATTCCCTGTCCTGTCTTTGCGCTGACAGGAATAGCAATAGATGTATCAAGCCCTAAAATTTCTTCAATCTCTTTTTTAACCTTTTCAACATCTGCAGACGGAAGGTCAATTTTATTAATTACAGGTATAATTTCAAGATTTTGTTCAATCGCAAGATATACATTGGCTAAGGTTTGCGCCTCAACACCCTGAGTGGCATCTACAATTAACAATGCGCCTTCACATGCCGCTAAAGAACGGGAAACTTCATACGAAAAATCAACATGCCCCGGGGTATCAATGAGATTGAGCTCATAATCTTTGCCGTCATGTGCTTTATAATTCATCCTTGCGGCATTGAGTTTAATCGTAATTCCACGCTCACGCTCAATATCCATTGAATCCAAAAGTTGTTCCTGCATATCTCTTTGAGATACCGTGCCTGTTTTTTCTAACAATCTGTCGGCAAGAGTGGATTTCCCGTGGTCAATGTGTGCTATTATGCAAAAATTTCGTACATTTTCTCTAAGTGCCATAATTTGATTATATAGGAAAAATAGGTTAAAACAATATTTTATATTTTAAATGCATTCATAGCATTCGATAATCTGCGATTTGGACTATCATGCCTGCTTAAAGCACTATTAGAGCGTATTTGAGTAATTAATTGCTGCCCTCTTGCAAGTGTTTTGGGGAAATATTTTACAATTGTACCTGCAGATTTGCAACCTCCAGTCATACACATTGCATAAATTTCTGCAAACATTTCACGTTCATTAGCCGTGCAATAATTTGATTGCTGCATTAGTGAACCCAAGGCATTTGCTCTTCTTGTTGAGTTATTATTATAATCATATCTGATATTCCCTGCATTTATATAATTTTGCAGTTCTTCGGCAAATGCTGCTTTAAATGCGGAATCATTTGCGGCTGAACTTTTTTTATTTGCATTAAAATCAACTGCATGTCCTAATTCGTGAACAATATGTTTGGGTTTAGTCGTTATTTCATCTGTATCACTGCGATAATACCCTCCAGCAACAAAATTCGGATTTGACTGAACAGTATGCATATTCTGCCCTGTTGCTGAATTTAATCTGTCAATTTCATTTGATAAATCTTCCAAAACTTCACCGGGCAAAGTTTGTATTTTTTTCAAAAATTCAATTTTGTCATTCTCATTCATCCCTGCAACATAGTTATAAATATTAAAAGTTTTGGTATAGTTTTTATTTTTATTTTTAATTGTTACATTAAAACCATCATAATGAATTTCATATTCATCGCCTTTATAATATTTATTACTTACTTTTGAAGATTGAACAGTCAAATTAGGATTATATCCATGCGAGGTTGCTTTTTTAAGAGTTTTTTCTGCCTCTTTTTGAAATTTCATTGCCACTGTGGCTATTTTTCTCACAGGAATATTACCACCATTACCAATACCTTTTCTTAAGTGAAAAGCTCTTAATTTATCTTCATCTCCATTAATACTTAGCATGATTTTACTCCTTTATTCGTACTCTCTTAATAAATTTATTAAAAAATATTTTAATTTCTATTTTCAATAATATATAGAACATTTACAAATCTTAATCAAGGTAAATATTATTTACCTTGATTAGTAAGCATTTTTAGAATACTATTGAATTGCAAAATATTAATAGAAAAGAGGGAAATATGCTTGATATTAAACTTATTAGGGAAAACCCCGAAAAAATAAACGAACTTTTGAAAAGAAGAAATCCGCAATGGTCAATAGATGAAGTATTACAAATTGACGAAGAAAGAAGAAAAATTCAGACTCAGGCTGATGAACTTCGTGCAAAACGCAAAAATGAATCACAAAAAATCGGCATGATGAAGAAAAATGGCGAAAATACAGATGCCATTCAGGAAGAAGTCAGAGAATTGGGTGACGAAATTAAAGCACTTGAAGAAAAACAAAACGAACTTGACGAAAAACAAAGAAATGTTCTTCTTCATATCCCGAATATTCCTGACGAAACAACTCCTGTCGGAACATCAGAAGACGATAATGTAGTTGTTTCAACCTGGGGCGAACCGACAAAATTTGATTTTGAACCGAAAGCACACTGGGATTTGTGCGAAGAAAAAGGTCTTGTAGATTTTGAAAGAGGAGTAAAATTATCACAGTCAAGATTCACTCTTTACAGAGGCAAAGGTGCAAGATTAGAAAGAGCAATAATTAATTTCTTCCTTGACCAACACACAGAAAACGAAGGATATGAAGAAATTTTACCACCGTTTATGGCAAACGGTGCGACCATGACAGGTACAGGACAACTTCCAAAATTTAAAGAAGATATGTATAAATGCGAAAACGAAGATTTATACCTTATTCCGACAGCAGAAGTTCCTGTTACAAACATTTATGCAGGCGAAATTTTATCAGAAGATGACCTGCCTAAATACATGACTGCTTATACGCCATGTTTCAGACGCGAAGCAGGTTCAGCAGGTAAAGATACAAGAGGTTTAATCAGAGTTCACCAATTTAATAAAGTTGAAATGGTTAAATATACAACTCCTGAAAATTCACCATCCGAACACGAAAAATTAACTCAAGACGGCGAAAGAATGTTGCAACTCTTGGGCTTACCATACAGAAAAGTCGCTTTATGTACGGCTGATATAGGTTTTAGCGCAAATAAATGCTGGGATTTGGAAGTATGGTTGCCATCTTACAACACATATAAAGAAATCTCAAGTTGTTCAAATTACGGCGATTATCAGGCTCGCAGAGCAAATATCCGCTACAAAGACAAAGCAACAGGCAAGACAAGATTTGTTCATACCATAAACGGTTCCGGTCTTGCAGTCGGAAGGACATTCGCAGCAATTGTTGAAAACTTCCAAACTTCAGACGGAACAATTATTATTCCTGAAGTTTTAAGAAAATATACAGGATTTGATAAAATATAATAAAAAAGGATGTCTTAAAAAGACATCCTTTTTTTATGCTTAATATATAAAATTACGCTCTGTTTAACAATCTGTCCAGTTCTTGTCTTTCTTTATGAATACGATTTGCGGTTTTTTCTGCGCCTGTGAGCACTCTTTTCGCACTACGCCAAAAACCTTCCGTGTAAGTGTCATTTTCAACTTCTGCACGAAGAACTTTTTTCCCGTCTTTATTTGCGATAGAAAGATAAATGTCAACAGGATTTTTTGCCTGAAGTTTAGTAATAATACCAACTTTATCATTTACTTCACGATTGTAATTACTATGAATAAAAGTTCTTACAGTTTCATAATCAGGACTATATTTTACTGCCATACCAAAAGATTGATTGTTAATTTTCTGAACTTGCATAATTTCTTCCTTTATAAAAATATTTACTATTCTTTATCTTAATTTGCCAACTATTTCATCAATATTTACTGCCGGCAATTTATCAATTTTTTCTTTTACAATATTAGCCTTTTTTGCCATTTTGTCAATAAATTTTATGGTTGATTCAAAAAACGGCAACTGGTAATAATCTTTATTTTTAAAATTACTGTTATTCGGAATTATTCTGCCCATGAGTTTACTACCATCACGACCAAACAAATATACATCAACAGTATTATTTGCCTGTTCTTTTGCAATCTTATCCAACTGAACCCAATCAATAGGTCTAAAAACTCTGCGCAAAGTATCTTCTGCACCGCTCATTAACTTGATACTGCCAAAAGACTGATTAGTTCTGTTATTCATATTAATTTGCATAAAAATACCTCTTTTTAGCATGAAAGCACCTAAAAAAGTTTTTTGCTACTCATGTGACATTTTTATTAACTTTTATTAACATTAAATATTTATATTTAAAAAACCGCATAATTTATGCGGTCTTTTATTGTTTATTTATTATTTTTTCTTCCAGAATTTTAATTTTGAAATAAACTTTTTAAATCCGGATTCATTTTCAGCAGAATATTGAGATACAAGTTTTTCATGTGCCTTTCTGTCTTTTTCTGCCATTTTTTGTGCCTGTGCTATCGCTTTCTGTTCTGCTTTTTGTTGCTTTTTAAGCACCTTTTCGTGAACTTGTTGTTGTTTTAATGCCTCTTTTTGCGCCTTTTGTATCGCTTTTTGTTCTGCCTTTGCTTGTTCTTTTAAGACTTTTTCATAATCCTGTTGCTGTTTTAGAGCCTCTTTTTGCACATCAGTAACAACTTCTTGTTCTCGTTTTAACTGTTCTTGTAAAAGTTTGTCAACATCTTCTGCACTAATTTCAGTCATTTTTGCTGCAAGTTTTTTGGCTTTTTGCGATTGTTTTGCTAATTGCCTTTCTTTTTTCAACTGTTCTTTTTGTGCTTTCTTTTCTTCATTTGTCAAACTCCCGCGCATTGCGGTGAGTTTTGCTTTTAGACGCTGAATTTTTGTTTCGTCATTTTGTTCAGCAATTTTTGCCTGCTCTTTTAAAAGTGCTTTTTGTTGTTTTGCTTTTTCTTTTTCAAGTTTTTTTACTTGTTTTAGTTCCTCTGCACGGATTTGTTGAGCTGTTTTTTCAACTTTTTGTTCTGGTACAGTTTCGGATTTACTAATTTTAGACTTCAACCATGATTTTATAGTTTGGTCATTTGTTTCTGCTGAAGCGGAAACTTTTTCCTGCACATGATTTGTTTGTTGTTCAAGTTTTTTCTGCTCTTTTGCAAGTGCTTTTTGCTGTTTTAATTTTTTCCTTGCTTGCGCTATTTTTTCTTTTTCAAGATTTTTTTGCGCTTTTTCTTGTTCTTTTATTGCATTTCTTTCTGCCATAAGCACAAGACGCTCTTTTTCTTTTTCAAGTTTCTTTTCTTCTTTTTCCTTTAAGGCTTGAGCCTTTTTTTGTGCTTTAGCATATTTTGCTTCTTCTTTTAATTTTAATCTTTGTGATTTAAGAACATTTGCTTCGGACATTACCATTTCAACATCTGATATTGCCGAAGAAACAGATGAAGATTCATTATCTTGTTGTTTTTGTGTGTATGGTTCAATCACTTGAGATAACTGCTCTTTTACAAATTCTTCACTTGTTTGAACACGCTTAGATGCAGGTTCAATTTCTACTATTTTTTCTGCAAATTGTTCCGCTTTTTCAGGTATTTGTTCGGAAGATTGTTCAACAACAAGAGCAGATTTATTTTCTTTTACTCCCTCTTTATCTGCCTTGACTTCAGGAACGATAATTTCAGGAACATTAACGGCAGAAATACCTATATCTGCCTTTTGAGCAGTATTTTTTGCAGTAGCAACTGCCTGATCAACCGGTTGTGTAACAAGTTTTTCATCAGACACCTCCGCGATTGTTACAGGCGGAGTTAAATCCTTTACTTCTGCTGCTGGTTTTGCAAATACAGTATTTTCATCAAACCAATCACTATCATTTCCTATTTTTTTATCCAAACTGCTGACATCAAGTTCAACAATATCATTTATATTTTCTACTGTTATGGTGCTGGAAGGCTTTTGAATATTTATATCAGAACCGATATTTGCATGTTTTTCCACAATTTCTCTGACCTGAGGTTTAGCTTCTGCTAAAAGATTTTCGGTAGTATCAACAGTTGTTTGAATTGGTTCACGCATAGAATCTTGTTTTTGTTCAATCTGATGTTGAGTATTCTCAACAACCTCCTGCGCAGATGTTTGTAACTGTTCTGTTTCTTGTTGTGCAAGTTTTAATGCTTCTTTTTCTTCTTTAAGTTTTAACTTTGCTTCTTTTTGAGCAAGTTTTGCAGCCTCTTTTTCTGCCTTCAACTGTTCTTTTGCAAGTTTTTTGGCTTCTTTGGCAGACAATTTAACATTTTCTTCCGTCTGAGAAACAACTTTGGCAGTATCAGCAACAGTCTGAACAGAAGTGTTTACCGAAGTTACTTCAGGATATCTGATTATAATATCGTCTGTCTGCTTATACTCTTTTGCATTGAACTTTAAAGGTTCAAGATCAGGAAGGTTTTTTGTAGATTCTGATGCAATTTTTTCTGTTGCCTCTCCCGATTTTTCAGTAATAGTTTTTGCTACTGCAGGAACAAGTTCCGGTTTATTTTTTATCACAACATCAGGAGTTGATATGGGATTATTAACTGATATTTTTACACTTCCATCTGATGCAGTTTCTACATTTGTTTCCTGTTTTATTTCAGGAATTTGAGTCTGAATAGTATTTTCTTCATTCAAAATCTTTGTTACATTTTTGGAATTATCTTGATTTACAAGCGGATTTTCTCTCACATAAGTATCGCCTGATGCAACATTCTTAGAAGAATCAATTTTTTCAGCATCCGGAAGTTCCGGCTTAAATTGAGGCTTTGCAATAATCTCTTTTGTAGCATCTCTCAAAATAATCGGTTCTCTAACTTCAACAGGTCTTGTCTTATTTGGTAAATCATTTGATGCAAGCATTTGTGCTAAAGATAATTGATTTTCCTGCAAAAGCAACTCAGAAGACGGTGTTGATTTTCTTAAAGTTTCTGATTGAGCCCTTGCAAGTTCAACATTTGTGCTATCAGAAACAGGTCTTGGAGATAAAGACTGCATTTCTGATATATTAAGTTTTGAAGAATATTTTTTATACGGATAATCTTTTATCGTTGTCATTTTATAATCAGGATTCAGATAAAGAAAATTTATTCCCAAATCTGCAAAGGTGGTTCTTATATAATCGTATTGATTATCAATATCCTCATAAGTAATTACGGCACCTGATTCCAAAAGTTTGGGTAAAGATGTTGAATAAAAACTTTCAAATTTGTTGTAATCACTCAAAGATATGTTTTCGCCATGCAAAGATTTTTCGTACGGCTCCATTGCTTTTTGAGCATTTGAAAGTCTGTCTATTATAGGATTTGAATATGCGATAGTATTGTCTTCTGCAGAACCGGCACCTTTTGAGTGCTGAATTTGTGCTTTTAAATAATGAACATAACTTTCAAGGCTTTTTTCTCTTGCACTTGTTGTTTTAATATCAGCATTGTAAATATCTCCGATATTATTTTCTATGGTATTTAAGTCTTCGAGTGCTTTTTCATTTTCATTCAGTTTTGTATAAGCAAGCGCTCTTAAATATAAAACGGAATTGTAGTTTGATACATGTTTAAGCAAAAGTTTTGATGCTCCGTCAACGACATCCTGATAATTTCCGTTTATATACTGTGCAATAAGTTTATAATACTGACTGTTATAATCAGACGGATTAATTTTTAATGCCTTGTCAAAATTAGAAATTGCGACATTTGTATTACCAATTTGAAGTTCATTCATACCAATATAAAAATAATATGTCGGACAGTTGTGATTTTGTCTTAAAGCCTGACTAAAATATTCAATAGATTTTCTCGCATCTGCTTCAGAAAATTTTGTTTCCGCTTTGGAATAATAAATTCTTCCAAGACTTGCTCTTGATTCAAAATCATAAGGATTGAGAAAAATTGCTTTTCCAAATTCTCTGATTGCATCTTCATCTTTTTCGAGTTCTGATAATGCAACACCTGTCAAATAGTGTCCCAAATAATAGTTTGGATATTGAGTTGTAACACTTTGCAATTTGTATAAAGATTCATTGTAATTTCCTTTTGCAATATCATCTATCGCCCCATAAATTTGTATATCGATACCCTGTGGTGTAAGAACTTTACCATATTTTTGAGGACAATTAATTTTGTTTATTTCATTTTTGTTTGGCTGCGGAAGATAAATATGAGAATTATATTTTACCGCATTATCATAAGATGTCGTATAATTAGGATTATTCATTGCTTTTTGGGCATACATCAATGCACCATATAAATCACCTAATTCCGCATTTTGCTTTTGTTCGTTTTTATCTGCCCCCAAGACTATTGCACTGACATATTTGGTATTTGTCATAAATTTATCTTCTGACGATTTTATATCAATTGCGGTCTGATAATCCTTTTGAGCCATATAATAGCGTCTTAATGCATAATATGCATCCCCTCTTAATTTGTACGCTTCATATTTTTTGGGTTTTTCATTTATGTATGCCGTTAACAAATTTATGGCAGTTTGATAATCTTTGTTATCTATCGCATCTTGCGCTTTTGATATTGTATCTTTATTTGCTTTGATTTTTTCAAAAGCGGTATCCTGACCAAAATCAAAATTAATATCTTCTGCTATTGCACAATTAGACAGACTCAATAAAGCCAATAAAACCAATATTCCAAATCTTTTATTTCTCATAATTTCCCCATAGTCCTTTTTCTACAATATTATACAATATAAACCTGTTTTTTAAAATATTTTTTACATTTCTTTGTCAAATTGATGTTCTAAGATTTTTTGTTATTATATTAATGTAAATTTAGCATTAATAATATTTATTTTATGAAAAGATGTTTTTGGGTTGATGAAAATTCACAAATATATAAAGACTATCACGATAATGAGTGGGGGGTGCCAAAATATAATGACCACGAACTTTTTGAACTGCTGATTTTGGAAAGTTTTCAGGCAGGATTATCTTGGCTTACTGTACTAAAAAAGCGTGAGGCCTTTCGTTTGGCATTTGATAATTTTGATGTAAAAAAAGTTGCAAATTATGACGAAAACAAAGTCAATGAATTATTACAAAATGAAGGTATAATAAGGAGCAGAAGTAAAATAAACAGTGCAATATCTAATGCCAAAATATTTATCCAAATTCAAAAAGAATACGGCTCTTTTTCAAAATACATTTGGGGTTTTACTGACGGAAAAATTATAAAAAATAAAAACGATAAATTTGAAGTATCAACACCATTATCTGATGAAATTTCAAAAGACCTTAAAAAGCGAGGAATGAAATATGTCGGAACAATCATCATTTATTCATACCTGCAATCAATCGGGATAGTGAATGACCACGAAACAAAATGTTTTAAATATTAAATATACTCAACTCTAATCAGGCAGAGTTCATCACCTGTCGAAGCGTTTTTGATTAAGTGTTCCGTTGTATTATCTTCATTAATTTTAACGGCAGAAATTACATCTTCACCGTATCTGACTTCGTGTTTGTAATAAATATCTATGGCTTTGATTGTATGAGTGTTACGGAATTCGTAACTCAAGGCCTCCATAGCCCAGGTCATATAAACGACATTATTAACATGCCCGTTCATATCCAAATCATCATAACGAACATGGAAAATAACTTCGCTGTCAGGAGTTTCAATAGGTTTTAATTTACGCAGCACAACATCATTTTCTCTTTTTTGATACCTTGTAATATCAGGAAATTTTTGTTCAATATTAACCAAAGCCTTAGATTCCAAATCCACCATAAGCCAATAAGATGTTGCCCTCAAAAGCCTTTCTCCTTCGGGAGTGTAGGCCTCAAAATCACGATATGCGCTTTGGCGTTGTGTCCCTCGATTTTCAGTATAAAACTTTATATCGCTTAAATTTTGCGGATACCTGTCAAATTCTATTCTGTAACGAACTAAAAACCAACCAAGATTCTGCGCATTTAATTCTTTATTTCCAAACGGTGTGCCATTAATGTTTCTTGCACCCATATCTTGCAGCAAATCTAAAAGCGCAGACGGTTTCAAACGATATTGCAAATCATACATAGCCATCGAAACCGGATATGTTTTTTCAAGTGTATAAAATTTATCTTGTGTATCTATTGTCATAATTTTAATCCATCAATTGCAATGCGTATTGTTTTTTAAATTCTTCAAGTTGCTGTGAAATGCCTGTTACATCTTCTTCTTTGAGGCTCTTTTTGAGTTCGTGTTTAGGAATAGATGCATTTGCAGACTGAATCATATTTGTCGAAATATTTGAACAATGATCTGAAATTCGTTCTAAATCGTTCAAAACTTCCGCATAAGCAAAGTTCCTTCTGATATGGACTTTTTCTCTTTTTACACGCTTAATATGATTCTTCTTTGCAACATAAGAAATATCATCAACAACCTGCTCAAACGGTTCTACTTCATAAGCAGTTCTCAAATCATTATATATAAAGGCTCTGACAGTAATATCAAAAACTTCTTTAACTGCATTTACTACTTTTTTGAGTTCTTCAACCGTATCTTTTGCAAGTACCCATTCTTTTCTGTGCATCTGGTCGGCAATTTGCATAATATGTGTGGAATGGTCTGCAATTTTTTCAAAATCAGAAATTGAAAGAATAAGTTGGGAAATCTTATTTGAATCATCTTCTGTCAAATCTTTAGCCGAAAGTTTTTGCAGAAAAGATTCCAAAACATCTTGGTATTTATCGATTTTCGACTCGTTTTTTTCGATAATTTCTGATATTTTCGGATTATATTGCTTTAATTGACGTACTGACATAACAAGAGATTCTCTTGTAAGTTTTGCCATCTCAGCCGTAGTCTTATAGCATTGCGAAATGGCAATAGACGGGGTGAGAAGTAAACGCTCATCGAGTATAACCTCTTTTTCCTCCGCACTATCTTTTACAACAACATAAGATATTTTCTCTAATGCTTTTCTGAACGGGAACAAACAACAAGCTGCCAAGATACTAAATACGGTATGAACAATCGCTATTCCGAAAGGATTAGCCATTTGCTTGAGCGGATATTCAAAGGTATGTAACCATATTTCAAATATTGAAAGAAATATAATTGCGCCGATTACATTAAATGCTACATGCACTGCAGCAACACGCTTTGCATTGGTATTAACCCCGATACTTGACAGAACCGCAGTTATACATGTTCCTATATGCTGACCTGCGATAATCGGTGCTGCTATCATATAAGAAATACTGCCCGTTAATGACAAAGCCTGCAACATACCAACTGATGCCGCAGAACTTTGAATTATCATAGTTATCACAAGCCCGACCATTAAACCAAGGAACGGATTTTTAAATAAAGTCAAAATGTGTGAAAAATTTGGGTCATTGGCTAATGGCGCCATAGATGAGGACATCAATCCCATACCGAACATCAATATTGAAAATCCAATTAAAAATGTTCCGACAGGTTTTCTGCGTGAAAAATTACTGCGTGAGGTCATAAGCATTATAACCCCTGCAAGTGCAAGCAGAGGGGAAAAAGATTCAGGTTTTAACATTCTCAGGAAAAAATTGGTACTTTGAATCCCTGATAAGCTCAAAATCCATGATGTAACCGTTGTTCCAACATTTGAACCGATAATAATAGCAACCGTTTGGGATAATTTCATAATTCCGGAATTAACAAATCCGACAAGCATAACCGTAACCGCAGATGAACTCTGAATAGCGATTGTCATACCTGCACCAACCAAAAACCCTTTAAACGGGTTAGAAGTCAGTTGCTCTAAAAGTTTTTCCATTTTTCCGCCGGCAATTTTTTCTAAGCCTGATGACATTATAATCATGCCGTATAAGAAAAACGCTAAACCTCCCATCAAAGTAAATATTGAAAATATATCCATAATTCCGCCTGAATTTTATTTTTAATCACACAATTTTAGTATAAGTGAAAAATATCTGACAGGCAAGAAATATATTTTTTAAAAGCAGTAAGGCATTAATACAGTATAAAGGTTTTCTGTCATTGCTTGATATGTTACTGTAAGATAGTATTATATTGTCGCCTTATTTTTATTATCTATAAAATCATTTGTTTAGCCTATTACAATTGATAAAAATGTGTTAAAATATTACTATGAGGAAGATTTTAATACTTTTTGCAATATTAATTACAAATATAATTCTTGCAAATCCATGCCATGCAATAAAAATCGGCTTGCTGACAAATGTTGACAGAGCAGGTGTCGGAACAGATGTTGCAGGGCGAATGATTAGCACTCATACAAACAGAACAGTAGCGACAACCGTTGCAATGAAAGGTTATATTCTTGTACCCTACAAAGGGCAAATAGCAATAGAAGCAAAAGGAGAAATTACACCGCTTAATACCGATGCACTTGTATTAAGACCTGATTCTACAGGTTTTGTAAGTACAAAAGGCAAATGGTACAGAGGAAAACTTTTGATAAAAAATATTAACGGCAGTTTAACTGTTATAAATGATATATCAGTTGAAGAATATATAAAAGGGGTTGTTCCGTCAGAAATGTCGCCGTCTTGGGAATACGAAGCACTCAAAGCGCAGGCTATTGCTGCAAGAAGTTTTGCCCTTGCGAATTTGGGCAAACAGGCAAAATACGGTTATGATTTGAAAGATAATACAGAAGATCAGGCATATAACGGTGCTTCAGGTGAAACAGACAAAACAAATCGTGCCGTAAATGAAACGGAAGGTCTTGTTTTGACTTATGATATGAAAATAATTTCGGCATATTATTCTGCATCAGCAGGCGGATATACAAATACCAATGCGTGGGGGGGGGTAAATTTACCGTACCTTCATTCCGTTTTTTCTTTTGATGATAATGTTGCAAAAAACGGACACGGGGTAGGAATGAGCCAGCATGGAGCAAATAACCTTGCAAAGCAAGGTTATAACGCATATCAAATTTTACAGTATTTCTATCAGAATGTTAAATTTGCTAAATTAAACAGCGAAGTTTAAAAATTGTATTCTATTCTTGTTCCGTCAAATAATGCCGGATTTTTATCAGAGAAAATGACTTGGTCGCCGTTATTATAGAAAACTTTTTCAGTATTTACTTTTGGAATTTCTTTACCTGTAAAATTTTCTATTAACTGATATATAAAGTTTGCTTGTCGTTTATTTATTGGGTGCACAATACCCTGTTCACCCATATCTTTTACAATATGTTTGATTAATTTGTCTTGTGCTTCTGATGTCGGGTAATTTTTAAGTGAACTTATTGTTTTATTCCATGTCGTTACTGTTAAATTTCCTTGAAAAGATACGCCATTCATGTATTTTCTCCTTGCGATTTTTCCATGATAAAACATAAAAAAAATTTTTTTTGCGCCCAAATTTTAACATGTTATAATTATTTACAATATGGAAGCAAAGAAAAGAAAAATCAGTATAATCGGTTCAACCGGCTCAATCGGAACTCAGGCGCTTGAAGTTATTGAAAAAATATCTGATAAGTTTGAAATAATTGCATTGTCAGGCGGTAAAAATACCGAACTTTTAAAAAAACAATGCGAAAAATATAAACCGAAGTATGTTTGTTCAAATGATTCAAATTTCAAATTTGACGGCATACAAACTCTTTATGGTGAAAAAGGTTTGGAAGAAATTTGTTCAAACAGAGAAAATGATATAATTCTTGTTGCGGTTTCGGGCAAAATCGGTTTAAAACCTACACTAAAAGCAATAGAAAACGGGATTGATATTGCGCTTGCAAACAAAGAAACTCTTGTTATGGCAGGAGATATTGTCATGCAAAAAGCAAAAAAAAACGGGGTAAATATTATCCCTGTTGATAGTGAGCATTGTGCAATTCATCAATGTATAAAGAATATAAAACAAGTTGATAAACTTATTATTACTGCAAGTGGAGGTCCATTTTTAAGAAAAAGTACCGAAGAAATGAACTCTGCAACTGTCGAACAGGCTCTTTCGCACCCTCGCTGGAATATGGGTAAAAAAATTACCATAGACAGTGCAACATTGATGAATAAGGGCTTGGAAGTCATTGAAGCGCATCATTTGTTTGGAATGAATTATGATGATATTGAAGTTGTTGTCCATCCTCAAAGTATTGTTCATTCGGCTATTGAATACAAAGACGGAAGCGTTATAGCACAACTTGGGTTACCGAGCATGCATATTCCCATTCAGTACGCAATTACTTATCCTGAACGCTTTGAAGGAATTAAATCAAGAAGTTTTAGTTTTAGTGAAATAGCACGATTAGACTTTGAAAAACCTGATTTTGACAAATTCCCGACCCTGAAACTTGCCTATAATATGGGAAAAATTGGCGGAAGTGCAACTGTTTGTATGAACGCATCTAACGAAGAAGCTGTTTTTGCTTTTCTTGACGGAAAAATAAGTTTAAGTGATATTTATAAAATAACGGATAAAATGACACAAAATCATAATGTAATTAAAAATCCGACAATAGACGAAATTTTTGAAATTGATAATGAGGTTCGTATTAAAACAAAGGAACTTATAAAAGGGATATAAAAATCGTAAGTTGGGGTTTTTTGAAGTGTACCCCAACATTTATTCGGTTAGGCTGAAAGCCCAACTTACTTATGGCAGTGACATGTCATTATTGTATATGTTACTGTAACATTATATACAAATGCCTTTTATTATTTCCCTATTTATAGTAGTATTAATAACTGATACGAACTTAAGGGTTTAAAGTCTTTAATAAAAAGTATCAATATTGTGCATCATATACAAAGGGATATAAAATGTTTGATAATTTAAGCGAGAAATTACAAAATATAATTGCAAAAACTCAAGGGAATGCGGAACTTACACAAGATAATATGCAGGACGCACTGCGAGAAATCCGCAGAGCCTTATTAGAAGCAGATGTTAATTTGCGGGTAGTAAAAGCATTTATTTCCGCAATAAAAGATAAGGCTGAGGGCGAAAATGTACTTTCAGGCATAAACCCTGGTCAGCAGTTGGTCAAAATTGTTAATGACGAACTTGTGGAACTTTTGGGGAAAGAACTCAAACCGCTTGACCTGTCAGGACATCCGTCAATTATTATGATGCTTGGGCTTCAGGGTTCAGGTAAAACAACTTCAAGTGCAAAACTTGCGGTTAAACTAAAAAAAGAGGGTAAAAATCCGCTGCTTGTAGCATGTGATGTTTATCGTCCTGCTGCTGTTTCTCAACTTCAGACTTTAGGTCAGGAAATTGGCTGTGAAGTATTTACAATTCCTGACAGTAAAGATGTTCAAAATATTGTTCAAAGTGCGTTAACTTATGCAAAAGATAACGGATTTAATGTTTTAATTTTGGACACTGCAGGCAGGTTACAAATTGATACCGAAATGATGGCTGAATTACTCATTATTGACAGAATTTTCAGACCAAATGAAAAACTTTTGGTCATTGATTCAATGACGGGGCAGGAAGCGGTTAATGTTGCAGAAAACTTTGATGCCCAAATCGGTCTGACGGGTTTGGTTTTGACCAAATTAGACGGTGATTCAAGAGGAGGTGCGGCATTATCTGTTGTATATTGCACGGGAAAACCTATCAAATTGACTGGTACGGGCGAAAAATTAAATGCGCTTGAAAATTTTTATCCTGAAAGAATGGTTACAAGAATTTTAGGAATGGGCGATATTGTTTCTTTGGTAGAGCGTGCACAGGAAGTTTTTGATGAAAAACAGGCTTTGAGAATGCAGGAGCAGATGCAGAAAGCCGAATTTTCTTACAATGATTTTTTAAATATGCAAAAGCAAATGAAAATGTTCGGTTCTATGGATCAGTTATTGGGGATGATTCCGGGATTAAATATTAAAAAAGAAGACAGAGAAATGATTTCTCACAAAGGTGAAGAAGAATTCAAAAAAATTGAAGTGTTTATTCAAAGTATGACACCTGAAGAAAGAGATAATCCTCAACTTATGAATACAAGCCGTAAACGCAGAATTTCGCAGGGTTGTGGGATAGATATGCACACAATTAATCTTTATGTAAAACAGTTTGAACAGATGCGTCAAATGATGGGCGGAATGGGGAAATTACAAAAGATGTTCGGCGGATTCGGTAACAACAAAGTCGGTCAGAAAAAGGCTATGGTCAAAGCCATGAATATGATGAAAAGATTTAAGTAAAGGTATTAAGTTTTTTACATACCCTCTCTTATTTTTCTAAATTTTTGCTTATTTATAAAAAAATTTCTTTATTTCTTGGCGAGATATTTGGATAGTATTTTTTATGTAACTAATTACTTTATATATACAGCAACGACAATATTTACTGTAATTTTGTATATAATTGTTTTTATTTTTTTATAACTATTAAATTTCTTGTAATTTGTTCATCTAAAGGTAGTTGATATTCAATAATATCAATGATTTGTGCGTTAAATTTTTTCAAGATTTTTTGTGCATTTTCAATTTCATTTTGCGCTTTTTTGGATTTATATGCCACAAAATATCCGCCGTTTTTGGTTTTTGGCAGGGCATAAGCGCATATTTTGTCTAAAGATGCAACAGCACGGGAAGTTACAACATCAAATTTTTCGTTAATATTTTCAACCCTGTCCCAAACGGGAGTGAGATTTTTAAGATTTAAGCAGTTTTTCAGATTTTCAACTGCACGAATTTTTTTTCCGATACTGTCAATCGCAGTGATTTTTATATTTGGATATTTTATTGCTAACGGTACTGACGGGAATCCTCCGCCTGTGCCTATGTCAAGCAGGGTTTGCGGAATTTCGTATTTGTCAAAAAATATTCCCAGCGCCAGTGAATCAAAAATATGTTTTTCCCACAAAAATTGTTCATCATTTTTTGAAATGAGATTGACTTTGTGGTTTTCTTCAATAAAAAGTTGAGAATATTTTTCAAAATCTTGTTTATTTTCCATATTTTTCTTCCAGTTTTGCAAATTCTTCCTGAGGGATAAATTTTTTCAGGTATTCAATTTTTGAATCAAATTTCTGTGCATTATCTTTTGTCATAGAAGTTTTTGCGGTATTTTTTGCCTGAACAAAGTATTTATAAGCATTTTCAAAATCTTTTCGCAAAAGATAAAAATTACCGATTTCTGATGATACATCAGCAATGTAGAAATGTTCATTCAGTTCTTTTGCATAATTGTATGCTTGTTTTAAGTATTCCAAAGATTTTGTGCTGTCCTTTGGGGCAAAGATTTCTGAAAGATGACGGGTGCTTGAATAAAGTCCGTTATAATTTTTTGCTTCTTTATCAA
Source organism: uncultured bacterium (assembly GCA_902792085.1). Taxonomy (GTDB): domain Bacteria; phylum Cyanobacteriota; class Vampirovibrionia; order Gastranaerophilales; family Gastranaerophilaceae; genus Zag111. The sequence continues at coordinate 54,221 of CADAYE010000001.1, forward strand.
TTTCAATACTTTTTTCATAATATTTTACAGCAAAATCGGTATTTCCCGCTTCATCATAAAGTTCAGCAAGATTAGCCATTGCGCGTGAAAGATAATGATTGTCTTTTTTGATTTCAATACATTTTTTGTAATAAAAAGAGGCTTTTTGGATATCATCTTTTTCATCAAAAATTCCTGCTATACGGTAAAATAGTTGTGCAAGAACGGATTTATCCGTTTCGGCAGTTATAAGTTTTACGGATTTTTGGTAGTAAGAAAATTCTTCATTAAGATTGGCTGAAATTTTTGCAAGAGAAAGATATACCTTTATTCTCAAATCATTTGGCAGATTTTCTTTTTTATCAAGTTCATGCAGGATATATTTTGCGTTATCTTGTTTGTAGGTGGTAAAGTAGATATTTGCCATTTCAAGTTGGACTTCCCATGCTTTTTCGTTTTCGGATATATTAAAGTAGTAATCCTGCAATTTGGTCAAATATTCTAAAGCATTGTGCCAATCAGACAAGTGTTTGTATGCACTGACAAGTTTTTGATAAATTGTCGGTAAAAAAGTATCAAAGTTGTCATCATCAGTTTTGTTTAATGCATTTTGGTACAATAAAACTGCATGTTTGTAGTTATACTTTGCTTCTTCCTGTTTTGCGGAATTTAAAATGTCTGTAAGAGCCATTTTGGAGCCGTTCAGCGCAATTTCTTTACTGCTTGCGGTTTCCTGAATAAAGTTGTTAATAGAGGATGCGATATTATCTAAAATGGATTCATCTTCAAAGATAAAGTTAATTTTTTCAATTTTTTCTTCTTTAGTTTCTTCTTTAGCAGGTGCAGATACCGGAATTTGTTCGGGTGTTTGTTGTTTTGGTGTAAGCGGTTGAACAAACTGTGCAAGATTTGGTGCAAAGTTTTGAACCTGCTGAGGTCTTTGTGGTATGAATAATGAATGATAATCAATTTCATTTCTCATTGTTTGGCGTGATAATCTCAAATCACGCTCTAAAGGTTTGAGCGGTAATTGTGTTTCATACAAATCTACGCATGCCTTGTGGAGTTTGAGCATTACACTCTGCTGAATCTGCTGTTCAATTATTTCTCTGAAAAAATCTTTCAGATACAGGTTTTCGCCATCAACCGATAATAAATAATTTTGCACAAAAAAGTAAATTCGCTCCTGATTAAAAAGATGCAATGATTTGATTAAATTTACATGGAGAGGAATTCGCATAAGTGCAAGCAGTCTGAAAAGATGCAGACTGACAGGGTCAATAAGCATTAGTGCTTCTTTGCGTACAAACTCAGAAAATCCCATTCCGCTTTTTGAAAATACTTCCAAAAATTTTACAAGACTGTATTGTCTTAATTTCATTATTCTGACAGAAAGATTAACATAAGTGTAATAGCCTCTTGTCTGTTTATAGAGTTCGTTTGATAAAGGTCCGATATTTTTTATATCGTTATCGCGCAGATATTTTTCAAAATATTCTTTTGAAAACGCAAGAACTGAAACCCTGTCATAATCAATATTATTAAATTCGTTGTAGTCAAAAGTCCTTGATGATAAAATTATTTTAATGTTTTCAAACTTTTCAAGATGTTCTATAAAATTGAGAATTTCTTTTTTATTTTCTTTCAAAATAGCCTGAAATGAATGAAGTACAACGACAACAGGATTTGTTACCGCATTAAAATACGAATTTATTTTTTGGGTAAAATTATCAACTTTGCCCTTTGGCAGAGTGATTGTTCCTTTTATTGCATAATTTCTAAAACTTTCAAAAAACGATAACAACATATCATCTAAAATAGTTGTTTCAAGGCACATGTATTTTATGAGAACAACATTTTTGTTAAGATGTGAAGCGGTATAATCAAGAATTTCACCTTTGCCTGAACCTGCAAAACCGTTTAATAACAAAAGTTTTTTATCATTCTGCAAAAAATCACAAATCTGTTCTATCTGTTTTTCGTTGTTGCCGATAAGATACGGGTTGTATGGCAAATCAGATGTTAAATCTTTAATATTTATTTTTTGGTTTAAAAATCTGTTATTCATTTTTTTGATATGAATTTATTTCCTTATTCACTTATTACCTTTTAATCAACCCCCTACGATTACTTCGTAATCACTTCCCCCTTAAAGGGGCAGAGGATAAATTGTCTTATTGCCTTATTGCCTTTTAATTAACTCTGTTTCTGCCGTTTTCTTTTGCATTATAAAGTCTTTTGTCGGCAGATTCTATAATTTCAGCCGGTTCTGTACCGTCAGTTTGTCCGTAAGTCGCAACACCAAGGCTTATTGTGACATTACTTTCTCTGTTATTACTCAGTTTGAATTTTTGAGATGCTATAATATTGCATAATTTTTGGGCAATAGAAACGGCTTCGTTTTCTTTTGCATTTGGCAGAATAATACTCATTTCTTCTCCCCCGTAACGACATACAATATCACTTGATCGAACATTTTTCTTTAATGTAAAAGCAACTTGTCTTAATACCGCATCTCCCGATTGATGCCCAAAATTATCGTTGAATTTTTTGAAGAAATCTATATCTAAAATTATGAGTGAAAATACACTTTCATAGCGTTTTGCGTTAGAACAGAACATCTGCATCTGCTCCTGAAAATATCTGTGGTTGTAAAGTTCTGTCAACCCGTCTGTTGTTGCAAGTTTATACTGTTTGTCAAAATCTCTCGATTTTATCAGATATTTGACAATGACTGTTATTATAAATGCGAAGATTATAAAAATTACCGGTGAAACGACTTCAAGCCAAAGATTCTGGTGAATCATAAAATAATAGGCGGAAATTAAATATACAAAATAAATTGTTATTACAGAGCCGATAATTACAGGCATGGAATCAAGCGTTAAAACTATTGCGATTGTCAAAATCGCAAGAATCATAATAATAGCAATATTCCATGCAGGAGAAATCTTTTTAATTAAATTATTATCCAAAATGTTATTTACATAAGTTGCCTGAACTTCAACTCCGGGATAAACTCTGTCAACAGGAACGGTTTTTATATCCGAAAGGCTTGAAACTGTTGCACCGAAATAAACGATTTTATCTTTAAAATCAAATTTGTAGTTTTTATCACCTTCCATTGCTTTGATAAGTTTGTATAGCGGAATATGTTCAAAAGTTTCTGTTTCGCCGTACCAATTAAGAGTAATAGAACCGTCTTTGTTTACAGGTATTTTTTTATCGCCTAAAATCAGTTCGCCTTTTTTATTTATTTCAAAATCTTTTTTATCGTTTAAACCAAGTGAATTTAGTGCAACTTTTAGTGCAAGTTGCGGATAATATTTGCCGTTGTAGTTTAAAAATAACGGCATTTGCCTTAAAACTCCGTCATCACCGCGCAAAACATTTATCATTCCGATATTTTTTGTAGAATTTAAAATTCCATCCAAAATATTTCTGCAATTTGTAAATTCATAATACTTTGTATCAACTTTTTTTGATTTGTTATTAATATTTAATGCCAATTTTTCAGGCAAAATTGCAGGTTTTCTTAAATCAACCTCCTGATTATCAAGATTCATCGCTGTATAAACATTATTGTATTTTTTGAAAATATCAACAAGTGCTTTATCAGAATTTGCATTACTTTTAACCGATTTTACAAACATCAGGTCAAAAGCAATACTTTTTGGAGATTGTGATTCTATGTAATCCGTCAGTTTGGCATAAACACTTCTGTCTAAAGGCCATTCTCCGTATTTCTCAAGAATATACTCGTAACTCGCATCATCAATGGCAACAATCACAATATTTTTGTTATGCTCCCTCAAACCGATTGATGAAATATAACTTTGTCTTATATCAAAACTGCGATTTTCCATTGAGGAAATAAATGTTTTGTAACTTCCGTTTTTTAAACCAAATATAATTAAAAAACCTAAAACTAAAATCCAGAGAATATAAAAAATCTTTTTTAACATAATTTTCCTGTTTTATTTACCCCCTTGGACATTTCCCCTCAAAAGGAAGCAAATTTTTTATTAACTCTTATTTTGCACTTTCAGTATAATTTATTGCAGGAAAATTGACAAGAATATTTTTAAATACGAACTTCTGCTCAAGAATTTTATTATATATTTTTAAAATTTCCGTATTATTAGATAATTCATCGGGATTTTTTAAATAACCCAAAAGACATTCTTCATTAATATTCATATCTCTTCCTACAAAATGTGTGATGACATTCTTATTATGCCAAATTTCAGAATACAAAAAATCAACTTTTTAATATAGTTTGAATAAATTTATCTAATACAATTGGGGGAAATATTAATACTCAATGCCTTTTCTTGCATGAACACCTTTATCCCAATAATGTTTAACAGGTTCAATTCTTGATACAAGATGCGCTATTTCAACAATTTTGGGGTGCGCATTACGACCGGTCAAAACAATTTCCATCTCATCAGGTTTGCTTTGTAAAACTTTTACGACTTCATCAACATCCAAAATTCCCATATCTATCGCAATATTGGCTTCATCCATAATTATGAGTTGATATTCGTCATTTTTTACGGCTTTTTTAACTAAATTCCAGCCTTTTTTTATTTTTTTGTGGTCTTTTTCACATTCATTTGACTTATAAATTACTCTGTCTAAACCTGCCTGAACAATAGTGAGATTATCGGCAATTTTATCAGATAACTGACGAAATGAATTTAGTTCGCCATAATCATTTCCGCCTTTTGTAAACATTACAATCAAAACCTTCCAATCTCTGCCCAAAGCACGCATTGCAAGTCCCAATGATGCGGTAGTTTTACCTTTCCCGTCCCCTGTGTAAACCTGTATATATCCGTGCTGGTCCCAATTCGGATTTATCAATTTCATTTGTTTGTATTCAGTCATGGTATTTTTTATTATATAGTAAAAATATGACTGATAAAATTGAACTTCGTAAAAAAGCAAAAAATATTCGCAAAAATCTTCCGATGAAAGAAATTTCCGGACAATTAGTTGATTTAATCAGAAAAAATAAAGTTTATTGTGAATCAAAAAATGTTATGATTTTTTATCCGACAGAATTTGAAGTCGATTTGAGAGAACTTTTTAACGACAATAAAAAGTTTTATCTGCCAAAGGTTGATGGCGAAGAACTTTTGGTTTGTCCGTATGCAAATGATTTACAGAAATCTCATTTTGGTATTTATGAACCTTGTTCAAAACCTGTGAATGCAGTAACTTTGGATTTGGTTATTGTTCCGGCTTTGATGTGCGACAAAAGAGGTTATCGTTTAGGTTATGGCGGGGGTTTTTATGACAGATTTATAAATAAATACGGTCAAAATTTTAAAACTCTTTGTCCCGTTCCGAAAGAACTTTTTGTTGAAAATCTTCCTGTTGATAAATTTGATAAAAAAGTTGATTTTATAATAACAACTTGAAAAATGCAGAATAACAGAATGTAAGCTGGGCTTACTTGTTCGACACAAGGTCTTATTTTTTTATAATATTTTTGGTAATTATATACTATTTTACAGTAGCATGTCATTGCGATACAAAGCGAACAGGCGAAATAATAATGAGCCTTGTGAGCCTGTATGTGTCGGGATAATGATGAAATAACTGGATTGCTTCGTCGGAAAGCCATTTCCTCCTCGCAATGACAGACATATTTACTGTAACATTGTACATAGTTACCATATTTTTTATTTATGTTATTATAAATTTACTTATTATAGATAACAAAGAGGACATGAAAAATGGCAGAAATTCAGGAAATAGCAAAAGAAGCAGGTTCATCACAAGACAGAATCCGCCAAATCAGAGTTGAAAAAGCAAACAATTTAAGAGAAAGAGGACTAAATCCTTATCCTTATAAATACGAAAAAACAATTATGGCACAGGATTTGCAAGATAAATACTTAGACCTGCCTGTCGGGGAAGAAACATCTGACAGTTACAAAGTCGCAGGTCGTGTAATGGCAGTGCGTAACAGTGGAATGTTCATTGACCTTGTTGATGCGTCAGGCAAAATTCAGGTATTTTCACACAAAGAAAATCTTGATGAAGAAAATTTAAAAACACTAAAAACAGTTGACATAGGTGATATAGTAGGTTTTGAGGGTACTGTTCGCAGAACTCCTCGTGGTGAACTTACTATCAAATCAACATCATTAGAAATTCTTTCAAAATCACTTTTGCCGTTACCTGAAAAATTTCACGGTTTGACAGATGTTGAAACAAAATATCGCCAAAGATATGTTGATATGATTACAAACGAAGATGTTCGTAAAACTTTTCAAAAAAGAAGTTTAATTATTCAAAAGATTCGTGAATTTCTTATAAATAAAGGTTTTATGGAAGTTGAAACACCTATGCTTCATCCGCAGGCAGGCGGTGCAAATGCTAAACCGTTTATTACTCATCATAATACGCTTGATATGGACATGTATTTGAGAATTGCTCCGGAACTTTATCTGAAAAGACTTATGGTTGGCGGAGTGAGTGAAAAAATATTTGAAATTAACCGTTCATTCAGAAATGAAGGTATTGATACCCGCCATAATCCGGAATTTACAATGATAGAACTTTATCAGGCTTATGTAGATTACTACGATATGATGGATTTGATAGAAGAACTTGTCGCTTATGTTGCACAGGAAGTTCTTGGTACGACAAAAATCACTTATGGCGAACACGAAATCGATTTGACTCCGCCTTGGGACAGAAAAACTATGCTTGGTGCGGTTGAAGAAGCAACCGGTATTGATTTTAACAAAATAGAAACCTTTGAAGATGCAGTAAAAACAGCACAAACACTTCATATTGATACGGAAGAATGTTCAAATTGGGGGCAGGTTGTAGAAAAAGTGTTTGAAGAAAAAGTTGAACCTACTCTGATTCAGCCGATTCATATTTACGATTATCCGAGAGATATCTCACCTTTGGCAAAAGTTCACAGAGATAATCCTCGTTTGACCGAAAGATTTGAAACAAGAATTAACGGTTGGGAAGTAGATAATGCGTTCTCCGAACTTACTGATCCGATAGACCAAAGAGCGAGATTTGAAGCGCAAATGCAGGCTAAAGCACAGGGTGATGAAGAAGCAATGCCTATTGATGAAGATTATATCTGTGCATTAGAACATGGTGTACCGCCAATGGGCGGGTTAGGAATGGGTATTGACCGTTTGGTTATGCTTTTAACCAACTCACCGTCAATTCGTGATGTTATTGCATTTCCGACATTGAAGAAAAAAGATTAATTATTTAAAACATTTTTTGAAAACCAATTTTGTATATAGTTGCAAAATTGGTTTTTTTATTTAGAATTTTTTATAGCAAAAAAATTTTTTTATGTGTTTTCATTATTTTATAAATTTATAAGGAGTTTAATTATGCAGGTTCAAAGTGTTAATTCTCAGAATTTTATGGGTTTAAAATGTTATCCGAATTATAGTGAAGTGCAGTATGTATTAGCCAAAAAGTTGAATGGATCTGGTTTTGATAAGGCTGTAAAATATCTTTCAAAACTTGCGAAAAATCGTGCGCATACTGATGTTTATGTAGCAGGAGGATATTTACAAGCTCCTAAAATTTACGCAGAGGTTGGAGATAAGTTGTATAAAGAAAACTTTTTTAATAACTCCATAAGAGTTCTGAAAAGAGCATTAAAAAAATCAAACAGATTTGATGAAATGCATAATGAAGAAGTTATAGCAAAAATTATGGGAGGATAATCTTTATTTTAATAAACAGACCGCAATCTTCTGCTCGATTGCGGTTTTTGAAAGGATTACAATAAACACGAGAAATTTTAATTAATATAACATTCTAATAATTCACTTCCGGTTGCCTTGAGTTTTTTCAATGCTCTCATTTCAGTCTGACGAATACATTCTTTTGTTACGCCATATAAGTTTCCAATTTCTTCAAGGGTGTGTTTTTCGCAGTCATCAAGTCCAAATCGCATACGAACAACATCTCTTTCACGTTCTTTTAATGTTGAAATCACATTATTAATATCATTTTTTAATGACTGATATTCAACATTTTCGCTGATAAGTGCTTTTTCATCAGGCAAAATATCCGCAACATTAAAATCTTTACCGTCGTTTTTTTCGATGCCGTTTTCTATTGAAACTGTTTTTGTATAAGCAGATAAAAACATTTCAATTTTTTCGGGAGCAACATTCATTTCTTTTGCTATATCTTCAACTTTGACCTGATTATTTGTTGATTGTTCCATCTGGTATTTAATTTTCGAATATTTTGAAAGTGTTTCCTGAATATAAACAGGAATTTTCATACAATGTGATTGTTCAGAAATCGCCTTGAACATCGCTTGTTTAATCCACCAGCCTGCGTAAGTTGCAAATTTGTAACCTAATTTATAATTAAATTTTTCAACCGCAACCATCAACCCTAAATTACCTTCCTGAATTAAATCAACAAACGGTAATCCTGACATGTGAATAGTTTTTCTTGCAATAGTTACAACAAGTTTCAAATTTGCTCTTATTAGTTCTTGTTTTGCATGATTATCACCGTTTTCAATTCTTTTACAAAGTTCTTTTTCTTCTTCAACAGATAATTGCGGATAAGAAGAAATTTCTCTTAAATATGTGTTTAATTCATCATTTTCATCTCTTGGGATACTTCTTCTTTCTACTCCTTGATAACAAGTTTTTAAGCGAATAACTTTTTCACCGTTGCTCATAACATTAAACTCCTCTTATTTTTTACAACACAAATCCGGCGACACTATTGTCGCAATGGGGTAAACACGAGATATCACTTGGGGTATATATTTAGTATATACTATAATATATATTTTCTCAAGTCATGTATTAAGAAATATTAAGATAAATTCACAAAAAATTTTTCAGTTGCAATTATAATTTTGTTTGTAATAATATGTTAAGGTATTTATTTAACGGAGGTATTAAAACATGGGTTCAGAAAATTTTTGTGCTAAAGAAGCATTAAAAATGGGTTTATTAACACTTGTTGCTGCCGCTACTACATTTAGTGCAGTTACAAATTATCAAGTAAAAGGTTTATTAGCTAATGGTGCTGCTCCTGTACAGGCTCAGGCAGAGGCTCCTGCTCAGCCGGATTCTAATGAACCGACTAAAAAACCGTCAGAATATAAATTTGGTATTCCGTATTCAAAAGCAATTAAGGCTAAAAAGCCTATGATAGTCTTGTTCTATGCTGATTGGTGCGGATTCTGTGTAAGATTTATGCCGATTTATGAAGAACTTTACAAAAATCACAAAAACCAGTTTAATTTTGTAAAAGTCAATGTTGATGACAAAGAAAACGAAGCATTGGTTAAAAAGTACGAAATTGCTGGGTTCCCGACAGTTTATATGGTTAATACAAAGACAGATAAACGCGAACAGTTGAAGAATGAAAATTTTGGAGATATGAATAAGTTAGATGAACTTATGAACGATTTTCACAGTAAAAATAAATAAAATCTAAAACATTTCAAAAAGCCTTTCGTTTTTACGAAAGGCTTTTTTTTGTAAAAATTTAAAATAAACTTTCTTTTTTATTTTTTTGTTATATAATAAATTTTGTTTCTGCTTATTAAAAATTGGGGAAGGCAAGCCAGATAAGTAGTTTCGGGGTACTAATATAGAAATATATAAAATGTAAAATTTGCTTAATATTTGTTAATATTTAATAAATTTATAGCAATTTTTGATTTGATTTGGTTTCTATATATATGGAAGGTTTATAGGTAGTATGAAAGTAGATATTGTAAATCAAAATTATCAGGCAGGGGCAGTTGCGCCTAATTTAAAAGCCGGAAGTGTAAAAAAATCACTTAATTTTACAGGCATGTCATCAAAACAAATTGAAAAAGAAATGATGAATATGCTTCATCACAAAAAGGCTATTGAGTTTATGAAGTCTTTTGAGTGGTTAAAGGGTGAAATTGGAGGTATTTTATTAACTGCGTTGGGAACAGGTGCTGTTGCTCCGATATTTATCGGTTTCAACCCGTTTGTAAGTGCACCTAAAAATGCTACTGAAAAAGAAAAAGAAGATGTAAAAAATACAAAACAATATACTGCAATGCGTCAGCCTGTTTCTGCCGCTTTGGCTATTTTATTCCAGGCAGGTGTTCAAAAATATATTGACAAAGGTCTTGATGCTGTATTTAATAATCCTGAATTGTCTAAATATGCAAGATTAAATTTAGACCAGCAGGTTATAAATACTGATTCATATATTAAAGGTAATGTTAAAAAAGCAATGGCAGAAGAAGGTTTATCAAAACCATCTTTGATAAAATCTTGGTTCAGTTCTGATGCTAAATCAAAGCGTGAAGCATACAATAAAGATTTTGACAGCAGAGTAGATAAAATTAAAGATGAACAATTAAAAATTGTTGCAGATGGTTTGGAAAAAGATAATGTAATTCATATTGGTGAAAGAAATCTTGAACACAAAACAACTGCAAGATTGATAAATAAACAAATTGACAGTTACATTGATGATGCAAAGGCTCTAAAGAAAAATCGTGACCAAATAGTTTTCTACAAAGACAGAGCACAAACTTTAATTGAAAATGAAGATCATTTGAGAGAAATTTTCAAAGATATTCCTGTTGAAAAAGTCAGAAAAACTATGGACGAAAAAGAGTTAAGCAAACTTTATGAACAGGTTGGCAAACAAGTGCAGGAACTTCTTGAAAAAGAAACAAATCCAAAAATTAAAGTGATTTTGAGTGAAATAATGGATAAACCTGCAGATTTGCGTGCTCATAGAATTGAAAGAACGCTGCAGCGTATAGATTCTATCAAGAAAATTTGTTCATCTTATAAAGATGGTTTCACAGTTGAGAATTATGGCGATGCTTTACACGAAAGAAATAAAATTTTGGATAAACGCATTACTCAATTGATGGAAGCACAAATTCGTGAGCCTCATTTGGCTGATGAAAATGTTATTAAGAAAGCATTTAAAAAATTGCAAGTAGCATGCACTTTTGAAAAAGGTGATAAAACTCTTGAACCGCTTTTAGAAAATACAGATACTTTTGCAAGTTCTGCAAACAGTAAAAAAATTAAAGAAAAAATATTTAAAGATATTGCAAAAGCATACAAAAAACTTGTAGATAATAATTATAAGAGTTGGAATCAGATAACCAAAATTGGTGTAGGTGTGTTTATCACATTACCAATCACCTGTACTGCACTTAACTGGGTTTACCCGAGATTTATGGAAATCTTTTTCCCGAAACTTGCAGGAGTCAAAAAAGATAATGCTCCGCAGCAGGTTCAACAACAGGGAGGTGACAAATAATGAATATCAGTGCGATAGGAGTTAACACCTTAAAAGGAATAGGCAAAGGAATTGCAAAAGCAACTAAAACAAGACCTGCAAAATGGTTAGGTGACAAATTTGACGGGAACCTTGAAAAAGCACTTGCAACTGCAGTAGTAGGTTCAATTATTGCAAAAGACGGTATTGGTTGTGCAATGTATGTTACCCAAAGTATGAATAACAAAAAGATCCCTGATGAAAAGCGTAAATTCGTTGCAGCATTAGATTTGACAAACGGCTTATTGATGATTGTTGCTCAAATCGGTATGTTCCTTGCAATGAGAAAATATTCAGGTGCTATATTTAATAAATTGTTTGACAAATCATTTAATCCGATTGCAAGATCTAATAATATTTCAAGAATGCGTATGTGGATGGGTAAAAAAGGCGAAACCGTTTTGAAAAAACTCGGACTGGAAAAAATATTTGATGATAAAGTTCAAAAAGGTGCGTTAGATGTATTCAAGTTTGTATTAGATACAGCAGCAGCAACTATCGTTGGTAAGCGTGTAATTGTTCCGTTGATTGCTACACCGTTTGCAAGTAAAGTTGAAAAATGGCTTGATAAACGCGAAAAAATGAAAAACGGCGAACTTCCGGCTGAAGAACCTGATAAATCATCTCCGTCAATGAAAGGTAATGAAAAAGTTGAAGAACCTGTTCAAAAGCCTGCTATTGATGAAGAGGAAATAACAAATCTTTTGGATATCTACAAAAAAAATCACACAGAATCATAAATAACATAAATACCTATAATTAACCGAGTAATGATGCCTTTTCTTAGCACAAAAGGCATCATTTTTTATGCTAAAAAATTAACCAACAGGCTAATTTTACAAGAATTATGTTTTGCTTTTAATGTAAATAATCTTTTTCATACTTCCAGCTATTCTTAATTCCAATGAGGGCATTTGCCCTCTTTTTTTTACAAATTTGTATATTCCATATTTGTATTGTAAAATAAACGCATAATTATAGTGAAACGTGAATTGTCGGTTACAATATCATTTTGAACATATACGATAAATATTAATAAATGAAACGGTCAATTTACTACTCACAACTCACTATTTACAAAATAAGAAGGAGAGTAACTATGGAAATATTAAATAAAGCAGACATTGGGGTATTTGGCGGTTCAGGTTTTTACAGTTTTCTAAAAGATATTGAAGAAGTAAAAGTGGATACGCCTTATGGTCAGACAAGTGACAGTGTTTTTATCGGCAAAATCGGTGAACACAGAGTTGCATTTATGCCTCGTCATGGCAGAAATCATTCTATTCCGCCGCATTTGGTAAATTTTAGAGCAAATGTTTGGGCAATGAAGCATTTGGGGTGTAAAAGAGTTATTTCTCCTTGTGCTGCCGGCAGTTTGCAAAAAGAAGTTGAACCAGGGCATTTTGTTATTTGTGATCAGTTTGTAGATTGGACAGATGGCAGAAAATCAACATTTTTTGAAGGCCCTGTTGTTCAGCATCCTTCACCTGCCGATACTTATTGCCCGGAACTTCGTAAACTTGCGGTTGAAACTGCAAGAGAACTTGGTATAAAAGTTCATGACGGCGGAACGGTTGTTGTAATAAACGGTCCAAGATTCTCTACAAAAGCAGAATCTGCGTTTTTTACTAAACAGGGCTGGCAGGTTATTAATATGACTGCTTTTCCTGAAGCATATTTGGTAAAAGAACTCAATATGTGTCCGTTGAATATTTCTTTGATAACCGATTATGATGCAGGTTTGGTCGGAGATGTTCCTCCTGTTTCACATGAAGCAGTTTTGAAAGTATTTAATAACAATGTTGAAAATCTTAAATCATTGTTGTTTAAGATGATTGAAAAAATTCCGTCAGAAACAAATAATTGTGAATGTAAAAATTCAACAAAATTGGATTAATTTATGGCAAAGTTTATACGATTTTTATACAGACTTATAAATTACTATTTATATTTTGTGGTAATGGCATGCTTTTTGGCATTAGTTCCGAATATAAATCCTAATTTCCCGTTGTTTAATTATATATTTAAAATTGCCGGATTTTATATTATTCCGCCGATTTTTGGGTTTATAATTTCGCCGATGCTTGTGTTGATAATTTTAGCACTTATAATGATGGGACTTGATAAAATTTATACAAAATATTATGCGCCAAAGGATCCAAAAATTCTTGTTATGACGCCTGAACAATTTATAGAGCAGATAAAAAAAAATGAGCAGGCTTATGTTAATAAAGTTGTTTCGGAAGTAAAAGAAGAATTTGGACAGGAAGAACAGGAAGAAAAAAATTCCGAAAGTGAGGATAAAGAGTAATGATTGCAGCAAAAATTATATGGGCGATTGATATGTGTTTCCAGATATATTTCTGGATGATTTGTGTCAGATGTCTTTTGACATGGTTGCCCAATTTGAATTGGGATAATTCGCTATTAAGTGCATTAAAATCATCTGTAGATTTGTATTTGAACTTGTTTAAAAAAATAATTCCGCTTGTCGGACCGTTTGATTTCTCACCGGTAGTTGCGGTTATTGTGTTATTCTTTATTCAGTTTATAGTACGCTATGGTGCGATAATGATTTTTTCTTCTTTAGGATTAATCGGGTAGGTAATTTATGAAAATAGTCATTTATGGCGCAACAGAAATAGGATGTTTGCTTGCAACGGAATTTTTTGAAGATTGCGATATAACGCTTATTGACAAAGAAGAAAATCGCTCGGAAGAATTTGATAAACTTGATATAAGTTTTGTCAGTGGCAGTGCAACAGATATAGGAGTCTTAAAAAGAGCCGACATAATGGGTGCGGATGTGTTTATTGCATGTTCGCCTTTAGATGAAGCAAATATTGTCGCCTGTCTTACGGCAAAGAAAATCAGCGGTGTTAAAACTATTTGTTTTGTCACCAAAAAAGAATACCAAAATGCAATGGCGCAAGATAAGTCCAATGAATATTTGGGCGATTTCTTTATTGATAATATTATCTGGCCTGAAGAACTTTTGACTCAGGAACTGTTTAGGATTGTGACAGTTGCGCATGCGCTTGATGTGGAAAATTTTGCGGATGGTAAAGCAAGATTATTGGAATACAAAGTCAAACCGACATCTTCTATTGTCGGTAAAATGGTCAAAGATTGCGGATTTACCAAAGATACAATTATTGTCGGGATAAAAAGAGATGAACTTTTATTTATTCCGAATGGTTTAACAGAAATAAATGCAGATGATAAACTGATATTCATGGGTACTTCAAGGTCATTAGACATTCTTGCAGGTACATTTTTCCACGAAAAAGAGAGAGTAAAATCTGTTGCAATAATTGGCGGTGGAAATGTCGGGTTTATGCTTGCAAAAAATCTTGAAGTAATGAAGATTAAATCAAAAATTATTGAAAAGAATTACGAAAGGTGTGAATTTTTATCGCAGGAACTCAATTCAACGCTTGTAATAAACGGTGACGGTACGGATTTAAAACTTTTGGACGAAGAAGAAATCGGCAGTTGTGATGTTGTAATCTCGGTTACAAATAATGATGAACGAAACCTTTTATGTTCGCTTTTGGTCAAGCAACTTGGAGTAAAGCGTGTTATAGCAAGAGTTTCAAAAGTTCTAAACATCCCGTTGTTTGAAAAAGTCGGAATTGATATTGCGGTATCTTCAAAAACTTCCGCAATAAATGAAGTGCGTAATGACCTTGATGAAGCAGATGTTGATATTCTTGCAACAGTTGAACAGGGAGAGGCAGAAGTTTTGGAAATTCCAGTCAAATCCGATTTTGACGGACAGTTTATTAAAGATATAAGATTTCCTGCACCTGCAATTATCGGAGTAATTCAGCGCAGAAGCAGGGTTATTATTCCAAAAGGGGATACTCAGATAAGAGTGAAAGATATTCTTATAGTCTTTACTAAAGCGGAAGATGCTCAAAAGATTAAAGAACATTTTAAGGTAATGTAAATGAGATTTAATTATATAGCAAATGCAATAGGTTTGTTGTTGGTGGATATCGGGTTTATGATATTTATACCGCTTGTTGTTGCGCTAATTTTTCAGGAATGGCAATGCGCTGTTGCATTTTTTGCGGCGGCACTTTTATCTTTGGCCATCGGGGATATTTTACGCAAAGCGGAAAAGCGTTCAAAAAGTGAAGATTCTCTAAACGATATAAAACGAACCGAAGCACTTGTTGTTGCATCTTTGGCTTGGATTTTATTCGGGTTGGTTGCGTGTATTCCGTTTTTATTCAACGGGTTTAGTTTTATAGATTCGTTTTTTGAATCTGTTTCAGGTATTACTACAACAGGCGCAACGATTTTAACTTCATTTGATATTCCAAAATCGCTTTTGTTTTGGCGCTCATTTATGCAATGGCTTGGCGGTATGGGAATTATAGTCCTGTTTATTGCCATAATGCCGCAGTTTGCAGTTGCAGGCAGGCAGATGTTTTTTGCTGAAGCCCCCGGACCTACGGAGGAAAAATTTACTCCAAGAATTAAAAATACGGCTTCTGCTTTGTGGATTGTTTATGCAACTTTGACTGCATTATGTGCGCTTTGTCTTTATTTTGCAGGCATGAACCCTTTTGATTGCATTTGCAATGCAATGTCAACTCTTTCTGCAGGCGGATTTTCACCAAACTCTGAAAGTATTGGCGGATATCATTCAAATTTGATTATCGGGATAATATTTTTGTTTATGTTTATTGCAGGCGCAAGTTTTGTTGTCCAGTCAAAAGTTCTGACAAAAATGGATCCTCGTCTGTTTTGGAAAAGTGAAGAATTTAGGTTTTATACAAAAATTATCATTGTAATTTCTACTATTTTGGCTTTAATTTTATATTTTGAAAATCATTTTTCAATATTACATTCTTTCGGGGCATCATTTTTTCAGGTGCTTTCACTTGCAACTTCGACGGGTTGTTCAAGTGAAGATTATCAGTTGTGGAGTCTGAATGCGAAGTTAATTTTATTTATATCAATGTTTTTATCTTCTTGTTCGGGTAGTGCCGGCGGTGGTGTAAAAATGACTCGTTGGCTTTTGATATGCAAGTATATGAAAAATGAAGTGTATAGAATTTTACATCCGAACGCAGTTTTGAGTATCAAAATAGACAAGGTTGTTGTACCGACAAATGTTATTAAACAGACAATTTTCTTTATGCTCGGGTTCTTCTTAATTTTTATTGTAAGTGCTTTGCTTGTAATCGGAATTGAGGGCGATATTGTTATCGGTGTAACTTCTGCGATTGCGTCATTAGGTGATGTTGGACCTGCACTTGGGCATGTAATCGGACCGATGGGGAATTATTCATCATTGTCATTCTGGACAAAAATTATTTTTATATTTAATATGCTTGTCGGGCGTCTTGAAATCATTCCGTTCCTTGTACTTTTTAGAAAAGAATCTTGGAAAGTCAAATAAACGTTTAAATATACTGACTGTTTTGTTTTTCACTTTATATTTATTTACAACCCCTTTACAACTGTCAGCAGATATAATAAAATGTAAGCATAGAAAGCAGTATTGCTTTAGTCGAAAAAGAACGGTATCCCCGTTCTTTTTTTCACTAATAAAGAAAGGTCGGTAAAAGATGAGAACGGAAGTAAACAGATTGGAAATTTTGGCTAAAATTACTCCATTAATTGAAAATACTGCTATGCGTTACAATCTTGTACCGATAGAAATTGATTTTTCAAAAGAAAATCACCGTTGGTTTTTGAGAATATTTTTGTATTCAAAAGAGCGTGATATTACTCTTGATGATTGCGAAAATGTAACAAGAAGTCTTGAGGATTTTCTTGATGAACTTATACCTGTCAAATACTATTTGGAGGTATCTTCACCCGGTTTAGAGCGTAAATTCAAATCAGAAAAAGAATTTATAATCTTTAAGGGTAAAAGAATAAGTCTTAAACTCAAAGAGGCTTTAGAAGGTGAAACTGAAAAAATCTTTAAAGGTGAAATACTTGATTATGACGTAAATGAAGGTTTGACTTTTTTCAGATTTGATGACGGTGTAGAATTGCATATTCCAAAAGGTAATATTGCCTCAGCGAAATTGTATATCGATTAATAATAAACGAAAGGACATAGAAATGATTAAAATCGGAGCAGGAAACTTAAACGAAGTTTTTGAAGAATTAGAAAGAGAAAAGGGTATTTCAAGAGAAGTTATTATATCTTCACTTTGCGATGCAATGGTTGCGGCATACAAAAAACATTTAAGAGTAAAAGAAATTGAAAATGTTGAAGCAATTCTTGATGAACAGGGTGGCGAAATCGGTATTTTCAAAGGAAAAACTGTTGTAAAGAAAGTTGAAGACGAAGATAACGAAATTTCATTAAAAGATGCAAAAGAAATTGACGAAGATGTTGAATTAGGTGACGAAGTAAAATTGGAAGTTACTCCGGAACAGTTTGGCAGAATTGCCGCTCAGGCTGCAAATCAGGTTCTTACTCAAAGAATCAGAGAAGCAGAAAGAAATCTTGTTTTGAATGAATTTTTGGATAAAAAAGGTACATTGATTACGGGTATTATTCAAAAAGTTGATGAAAGAAGAAATGTTATCGTAAATATCGGAAAAATTGATGCAATTATGCCGAGAAAAGAACAAATCCCCGGAGAATTTTATAAGCCCGGCAACAGAATCAGAGTTTTTGTTCTTAATGTAAAAGAAACAACAAGATTACCACAGGTAATTGTGTCTCACGCTCATCCTGAAATTGTCAGAGAATTATTTGAACTTGAAGTTCCTGAAATTGAAGACGGTATTGTTGAAATTAAATCAATTTCTCGTGAAGCAGGTTACAGAACAAAAATTGCTGTCTGGTCAAATGACCCTGAAGTTGATTCAGTCGGAGCATGCATAGGTCCGAGAGGGGCAAGAATTCAGACTATTGTCAGTGAATTGAAAAATGAAAAAATTGATATTGTAAGATATTCTTTAGACCCTGTTGAATACATAGTCAATGCACTTTCACCGGCAAGAGTAGTTTCTGTTGATATTATGGCTGATGATGAAGAAGCACACGAAGCATTGGTTGTTGTTCCTGATGATCAATTATCACTTGCTATCGGTCGTGAAGGTCAAAATGTCAGACTCGCACATAAATTGACGAATTGGAAAATAGATATCAAATCAACTTCTCAAATGGAAAGAGCAGAATCCGAAGCCCAAAATTATTCTGAAGAACCTCAATACGAAGAAGAAAATGAAGTTGAAGATATTATGAATTCTGAAGAACTTCAGCAGGAAATTGAAGAAGAAATGAATCAACAGGCATTAGATGAAGAAGATATGCAAGTTGAAGAAGAAGTTGCAGAAGAATCAGAAGAAAGCGAAGAATAAATAATAATACATAAGAAACGACCTGTCTTTTGGCAGGTCGTTTTTTTATTTAAACTAAACCTTCCTTTAGCGCTTTAACTGCGGCTTGTGTTCTGTCGTCAACAAGGAGTTTTTGGATAATATTGCAAACATGTGCTTTTGCAGTATGTGATGATATTGTTAAAATTTCGGCTATTTCATTATTTGATTTGCCGTCAACGATAAGTTTTAAAACTTCATATTCTCTTTGGGTAAGGTCTGCGTGCTGATTGCGAAACATCGCACGCGACATTTTTCTTTGCGGAATAAGTCCGCTGTTTTTATCTCTCAAAATCGGTACAGCAAGAGGGTCTATCCACATTGCACCTTGTTTAATGGTTTTTATAATCATTTTTAAAACATCTGTATTAATATCTTTCATTACATACGCTCGCGCACCTGATTCAAGTGAATCTATCACTTCTTTTTCGCTCAAATGTGATGTGAGGATTATTATTTTCGCATCCGTATTTAGTTCAAGTATTTTTTTTGTGGCTTCTATTCCGTCAATATCAGGCAAACCGATATCCATAAGTGTCACATCGGGATGTGTTGTACGAAATTTTTCTATGGCATCTTTACCTGATTGGGCTTCAGATGTCACTTCCATTCCGTCTTTGGGTTCAAATAGCGATTTTAATCCGACACGCATAAGTTTGTGGTCTTCTACTAACATTAATTTTATGGGCGGTGTATTTATCATAAAACCTTCTTTATTTTAATGATGTGATTCTTCGCCTTTGTCATTCTGAGACTTTAGCCGAAGAATCCTATTATTAAACGGCTCAGAATGACTACATTTAATTATTTTGTAGTCAAGTATGAACCCCAACCTACATTTGTCATTAAAGTAAACTATTATTCAGTGTGGTAATTTTTGGATTTTTATTTTAATGAAAATTTAATAGATAAAATGAAGTGTTTGGGGTATAGTTATAAAAAGGCAGTGAGGCACTAAGACTATTAATAAAATATGGAAAAGTTAATATATTCAGCAGTTATAGTAGGGAGCGGAATTTCAGGTTTATATACCGCATTAAAATTAGCAGAAGAATGTAGGTTGGATGTACCTGCTCAACAAAATAAAATTCTGCTGATAACTAAATCAACTTTGGGTGAAAGTAATTCATATTATGCGCAGGGCGGAATGGTTGCCGTTTTAAAAGATAATAGAGCGGATAATGTTGAATTGCATATCAAAGATACTCTTGTTGCCGGTGCAGGGTTAAATGATGAAACCACCGTCAAATTTATCAGCGAAAATTCAGACACGGTTGTAAAAGATTTGCTTGGTTTTGGGGTTGAGTTTGACAGAGATGAAAACGGAAATTTCAAACTGACAAAAGAAGCAGCACACAGTGTTCGCAGAATATTGCATTCCGGCGGAGATGCAACCGGCAGAGAAATGGAAATTGCACTTGTAAAAGCCGTAAAAGAAAATAAAAATATTGAAGTTCGTGAAAATACTGCAGTTGTTGATTTACTTGTTGAAAATAATATTTGTAAAGGTTTGATAGTATTTGACAATAATGTAGGTCGGCATTACTATGCCGACAACTATAAACAAATTATTTCAAATGTCGTAATTCTTGCAACAGGGGGATTGGGACAGATTTATAAATATACGACAAATCCTGCCTGTGCAACAGGTGACGGGTTTGCGCTTGCTTACAGAGCGGGTGCGGTATTAAGAGATATGGAATTTGTCCAGTTTCATCCGACTGCTTTAGCACTTGACGATAGTGAACATCAAAACAGATTTTTAATTAGCGAAGCAGTTAGAGGCGAAGGGGCAAAACTTTGCGATAAAAACGGTTATTATTATATGAAAGATTATGACAAGCGCGAAGAACTTGCGCCTCGTGACATTGTGGCAAGGGCAAATTTTACGCAGATGGAGAAAACAAATTCGTCCTGTGTTTATCTTGATGCAACAAAACTTGAAAATCCAAAGAAAAGATTTCCTACTATCACAAAAAAATGTCTGCAATCAGGAATTGATATAGAAAAAGATTTAATCCCCGTATCACCTGTGGCGCACTATTTTATGGGCGGAATAAAGACAGATTTAAACGGCGAAACATCGGTCAAAAATCTTTTTGCAATAGGTGAGGTTGCTTCAACAGGTTTGCATGGTGCTAATCGTCTTGCAAGCAATTCTTTGCTTGAATGTGTCGTCTGCGCATACAAAACCGCAGAGTATTTGAAAAATAATGTTGGTGTTGCTGCGCCGGCCTGCAAATTATGTACTCCACTTGATGTGGAACCGAAATCTTCGATTTCGAAGGGGGGCAATTTTCAAAACCTCAAGACCGCTCTACAAACAACCATGTGGCAAAATGTCGGAATTTTCAGAAACGCAGATTCTTTAAATCAGGCACTAAAAGATATTGAACAAATAGAAAATGAGTTTAATAAGTCTGAATGGTGCGCTAATATTGAAGAATACGAATTGCGCAATATGATTATTACTTCAAAACTTGTAGCAAAATCGGCTCTGCAAAGAAAAGAGTCAAGAGGAGCGCATTACAGAACAGACTTTTTGCAGACCAATGAAATTGCAAGACATAGTGAAATAAATTGAAATTTATTTTTTGATAATATCAATTATTTCATCAATTTTAGTTAATTGTTCAATTGAACAAGTTTTTAGTTTTTTATTTATGGTTAATATTGCAGAATTTTTATCACCGGAATGTGGTTCAATTAATAAATCAAAAGGTGAAATATGAAATGTATCACATATCTTGTCTATGGTGTCAGCAGTAGGTTGATATTTGCCCTGCTCAATATTCCTTAAACCTTGAATACTCATATCAATTTTTGATGAAAATTCATCTTGTGTAAGTCCTAATGAGTTTCTTAATCTTTTAATTCCGTTAGAAATAAGATATAAATAGTTCATTACTATAAATTAAACGATTTAATGAAATATTAAAACTAATTATGTAGGGTATAGAGTACTATACATAATACCCCCTACCCACACACACACACAACAACAACACGTCCCTACGTTGTATTATAACAGATGTTTTTTAAAAAACCTTAATAATATTTCCATATTAAAATAATTTTACGAATCTTTACAATGTTTTATAATATATTTTATATGTTAGTGTAGATACGTTGACATATAAAAATATATTCAGCAGATAAATAAAGAGGGAAATATTATGTTAAGCAGTTTTTATGTGGAAGAACATGTTAAAAAAGCATTACAGGAAGATATCGGTTTTGGTGATGTTACGACAGAAAGTATTGTCGGTGAAGATAAAATTTTTGAGGCAAAACTGACATCAAGAGTTGAGGGTATAGTTTGCGGTCTTGAAGTATTTAAAACAGTTTTTAAAATTTTGTCGGATAAAGTTGAAGTAAAACTGTTATTTAAAGACGGCGATAAAATTCACAAAGGTGATGTTCTTGCACAAATTAAAGGACCGGCAAAATATATTCTTTTGGGCGAAAGAGTTTCGCTAAACTATATTCAAAGAATGAGCGGTATTGCAACAGAAACAAGAAAATACCAAGATGCAATAGGTGAACTGCCATGCAAAATTGTTGATACAAGAAAAACCACACCGAATTTCAGAGCGTTTGAAAAATATTCGGTCAAATGCGGTGGCGGTGCGTTGCACAGATTTAATCTCTCCGATTGCGCAATGATTAAAGATAATCATATTCAGGTTGCAGGCGGGGTTACAAACGCTGTTAAAACTGTCAGGGCAAACTTATCTCATGCCCACAAAATAGAACTTGAATGTGACACAATAGAACAGGTGAAAGAGGCTTTACCGTTGGGTGTAGATATTATTATGCTTGATAATATGGATTTGGAAACCATGCAAGAGGCGGTAAAACTCATTGACCACCGTGCGATTGTTGAAGCAAGCGGGAATGTGAATTTGAATACTGTTCGTTCTATTGCGCAGTGCGGAGTTGATATTATATCTTCAAGTGCGATTGTCGCAAAAGCACCTGCACTCGATTTAGGGTTGGATATGTAACAACTTAACCTAAATTTTTGAAAAAATACTAACTTTATGATAATATTTATTCACAAAGAAAGATTTTACTTTTAAAAAAGGGGAAAAATATGATTTCAGTAAACGATTTTAAGACAGGTTTGACAATAGAACTCGATAACGGCTTATGGTCAGTTGTTGAATTTTTGCATGTTAAACCGGGTAAAGGTTCTGCATTTGTTCGGTCAAAATTGAAAAATGTAATGACAGGTCAGGTTGTTGAAAAAACTTTCAGAGCGGGTGAAAAAGTTGCAAAAGCAACATTAGACAGACGCGAAATGCAGTACTTATATAAAGAAGGTTCTGATTATGTAATGATGGATAACGAAACTTATGATCAGTTGCATGTATCAGAAGTTCAGGTAGGTGAAGGTAAAAAATACCTTAAAGAAAACATGAATGTAATGATTTTATTACACGAAGGTAAAGTTATCGGTGTTGATATTCCACCTCATGTTGAACTTGAAGTTGTTGATACACCTCCGTCAGAAAAAGGTAACACTTCTCAAGGCGGTACAAAACCTGCAACTTTGGAAACAGGCGCAGTAGTTAATGTTCCGTTCTTCGTTGCAAACGGTGATATCATCAGAGTTGATACAAGAACTAACGAATACTTAGATAGAGTGTAAATTTTTAAAATTTTGTCATTCTGAATTTATTTCAGAATCTTAAAATTTTAAAAATAATATAACAGATCCTGAAACAAGTTCAGGATGACTTGATAATAGGGCGGGGTACCTGCCCCGCCATTATAAATAATAAAGAGGGATAAAAATGAAATTTGAAACAGATTATATAGAAAAACTTGCGAAAATAATTAAAGAACAGGATTTGTCCGAAATTTCTTTAGAAGATGGCGAACAGGCTATTACAATCAGAAAAGATGTAATAGTTTCTTCAGCACCTGCAGTTGCAATAAGCACACCTGCCGTTCAACCGGTTAGCGCACCTGCATCTGCTCCGATTGAAGCACCATCAGAAGCAAAAGAAGAAAAGAAATCGGGCACACCGATTACATCACCAATGGTCGGAACATTTTATATGGCTCCGTCACCTGACAGCGCACCGTTTGTTTCTGTCGGCGGAAGCGTAAAACAGGGTGATGTTGTTTGTATTATTGAAGCAATGAAGATGATGAACGAAATTAAATCAGAAGTTGCCGGAAAGGTTGTTGAAGTTTGCGTTGAAGACGGACAACCTGTTGAATTCGGTCAGGTTCTGATGTATGTGGAGTAGAAGATAAGTTAAGATAAAGTTTGTGGGTTTGCAGGCATTACAGTTTGGAAGTTCATTACGAATACATTAATAACCGTAATGAACCTCAAACTCTCAAACTGAGATTTTAAAATAAATTCAACGACTTGAAAGGGATACAATGTTTAGAAAAGTTTTAATCGCAAACAGAGGCGAAATAGCAGTCAGAATAATAAGAGCGTGCAGAGAAATCGGGATTCCGACTGTTGCGATATATTCACAGGCAGATGCAAATTCTTTGCATGTAAGATTGGCCACAGAGGCATTTTGCGTAGGACCTGCAAAAAGTGCCAACAGTTATTTGAATATACCGTCAATTATGTCTGCTGCAATGGTGTCGGGGGCAGATGCTATTCACCCCGGCTACGGATTTATGTCCGAGCGTGCCGATTTTGCCGAAATTTGTGAAAAACAGGGTATAAAATTTATCGGTCCGAGTAGTGAAGCAATGCGCAAAATGGGCGATAAGGCTACTGCCCGTAAAACTATGATAGAAAATGATGTTCCTGTTACTCCCGGGACAGGTATTGTTAAAACTGTTGAGGAAGTTCAGGAGTTTGCTAATCGTGTCGGTTATCCGATTATTCTTAAAGCAACCGCAGGCGGCGGCGGTAAAGGTATGAGAATTTGCAGAAGTGATGAAGAAGTTGAAATTAATATGGAACTTTGTCAGTCTGAAGCGAAAAATTTCTTTGGCAACCCTGATGTTTATGCCGAAAAATACCTTGAAAATCCAAGACATATTGAGGTTCAGATTTTAGGTGACAGTTTTGGTAATGTTGTTCATTTGGGCGAAAGAGATTGTTCTATCCAAAGACGCCATCAAAAATTGTTGGAAGAAGCCCCTTCACCTGCTATTGATGAAGAAACAAGAGCGCAGATGGGTGCTGCGGCTGTTCGTGCGGCTAAGGCTATCAATTACGAAGGTGCGGGAACATGCGAATTTTTGCTTGATCATGACGGCAAATGGTACTTTATGGAAATGAATACAAGAGTTCAGGTTGAACATTGTGTTACAGAAATGATTTCTAATGTTGATATTGTAAAAGAACAAATCTATGTTGCTTCAGGCGAAAAACTTCATTATACTCAGGATGATATTCAACTTAAAGGTCATGCTATCGAATGTCGTATCAATGCAGAAGACCCAAGAAAAGATTTTATGCCAAATCCCGGTGTAATTTCAGGTTATTTGGCTCCGGGCGGATTTGGAGTAAGAGTTGATTCGCATGTTTATCAGGATTATGCAATTCCGCCTTATTACGATTCAATGATAGGAAAATTAATTTGCTGGGGCAGGGACAGAAACGAAGCACGCAGAAGAATGTATCGTGCATTGAAAGAGTATGTTGTGACAGGTGTTGAAACAACAATTCCGTTCCATCAGGCAATTATTGAAGATGAAGTGTTTATAAGCGGAAACTTTAACACAGGATTTATTGAAGATTTTTATAAGAGAAAAGGCTTATAATCTTTGTGTTGGGCAAGTATGCTTTAATATTATAATTTTGCTATGAAAACTTATTTTGATGCGGTTAGACTTTTGACTTCTCCAAAGACCTTTAAAATTTCTTTGGGGTTAGAGCGTATGGAAAAAATAATGGAACTTTTGGGAAATCCGCAGGATAAGTTAAATTGTATTCATGTTGCGGGAACAAACGGTAAAGGCTCTGTTTGTGCTATTGTCAGTTCAATTCTGAATGAAACGGGGATAAAAGTCGGGGTTTATTCAAGTCCGCATATTTTTAAATATACGGAAAGAATAAAAATTAATGATAAAAATATATCAGATTCTAATTTTGCTCAATATGTTTTTGAAATATCAGAACTTGCAAATAAAAATAATATCAACTTGACAGAATTTGAAATTTTAACATCTGTTATGTTTAAGTATTTTGCTGATAACGAAGTTGAAATAGTTGTGCTTGAAACAGGTCTTGGCGGTCGGTTTGATGCAACAAATATAATCAAAAAGAATTTGTGTTCAGTAATTACTCACATTGATTATGACCATACAGAGCGTCTTGGCAAGACTTTAGATGAAATTGCATTTGAAAAAGCAGGAATTATCAAACAAAATTGTCCATGTATAGTTTTGGAAGGCAGAGAAGCGTTTTATGATAAGGCGATGGAAGTTGGTGCAGAATTGGAGATTGTTTCGCCCCTCCCCCTGACCCCCTCCCCAAAGGGGCGAGGGGATATATTGGCACTCAAAGGAGTTTATCAGCAGGAAAATTTGTCGCTTGCTCTTGCGGTTATTGAAAGGTGTTTTCCGCAAATTGAACAGGATACAATTCAAAAAGGCTTGCAAAATGTCAAGCATCCTTGCAGGTTTGAGTATATAAAGGATAAAAATTTAATCATTGATGGAGCGCATAACCCCAATGGAATTTCGGGTTTGATGGAAAGTCTTGATATGTATTATCCGAATACAAAGCGCAGATTTATTTTCGGATGCTTGAGAAATAAAGAGTATGAGAAGATGGTGAAGATTTTAACCCTCACTCCTGCCTCATCTTTCGAAGGTAGAGTAGAACAAGAGGTTTATTTTTATCATTTCAGTCATCAAAATTCTGCCACTTTTGAAGAATTAAAAGCGGTCTGTCCTGTCGGGTGCAAAGAATTGACCAAAGATACGCAGTTAGATTTTAATGACGGGTATCTGAATATTATTTGCGGTTCGTTTTATATGATAGCAGAACTTTGTGAACTGTTTAAAATTAGTCCAGATAGTCTTTAAATTCTTTAAAATTGACCTTATATCCGCAACCTTCGTGAAGTTGTGCTCTGTATGTGACAAATCTCGCAGGGTATTTTTTACACATTCGCAGACGGTGTTTGTAGTCTGAACAAAGTCCTTCCGGGGTTACAAGTTTGCAGGCAAAAATTAAATTGCCGTCTTCATCTTTGCCTTTTATGTAAAATCTTTTGTATTTTGGAAAAATCGTTTGCATAATTTTAAATTCTTTTTCTGTGTATGTATCAATGCTATACATATAGTTGCAACATTTTCCACATTTTTTACATTCTCCTGTAACTTCGTAAATTTGTTTTTCAGATACAAAATATGATGATATTTCATAAAATATAGATTTTAAAAGGTCAAACATTTTTACATAATAACCTAAAAAATTATTTTGTGTATAATATAAAGTATGAGAAAACCTGATACTTTTAGAATTTATGCATGGGTTGAGTTTGCCATTTGGCTTATAATTATTGCATTGTGTGTTTTTGGCATCAGATATCATCATTATAAATCGCAACTACAGTATAAAAGTTATCAGATATTTATGACTGATGTAGATGGTTTGATAGTTGGTTCGCCTGTCAAGTTTTTGGGTACTCAAATCGGGCATGTGACAAAAATTCAACTTGTATCATCTGATGTTTATTCGGATATTTATGTAAAATTTATTATTACCCAAAAAGATTTGACCTTGCCGACAGGTGCAATTGCGACGGTTGAGGGTTCAGGTTTGGGTGGTTCAAAGGCACTTGAAATTTATCCTCCCGAAGATGAAAATTCTGAATATATCATTGCTTCAAAGGATTCTACCCGTTTAGGCAAAGTTATAAGTTTGTTCAAAAAAATGTTTAAAAATATTGATGAAATATTTGTTAATCTGGGTCATGCAGGAAAAGAGGTTTCAAGCGTTCCTAAAATTAAAATTCCGCGTCATAACGAAATTTCTCCTGCAGAAATGAACGAAAGTGTGGATAAATTGAATAAGCAACTTGACCAAATGATTCGTGAAGAACAAAAATTCAGAAAAAAATTAGAAGATTTTCAAAAGAGGGAAGTAAAAGATGAAACTGCAGAATCACAAAATCAATCTGAACAAAGTGAGGATAATCAATAATCCTGTTGTATCGCTTAATTTATGCACAATGCGGGATAAAAATACCGATGCACAAGGAATGAGAATTGCAACAAGAAAGATTACAAGATGTCTTTTGTATGAAGCGGCTAAAAATCTTCCGCTTGTGGATACGGAAATTACCACACCGTTAGCAACTTTTACCACAAAAACAATTGATAATGATATTGAAATAATTATTTCCCCGATTTTGAGAGCAGGGTTAATTTTTACAGATGAAGCGATAGATATTCTTCCTCAGGCGACAATCAGGCATTTGGGAATGTATCGTGATGAAAAAACATTAAAACCTGTATGGTATTATAATAAAGTTCCTATGGAAGCACCTAATCCCGAAAAATTTTATGTTTATATTACAGATCCGATGCTTGCAACTGGAAATTCTTTACTTGGGGCTATTGAATTGTATGCAAATAAAGGGATTCCGATAGATCATATAAAATGTATTTGTATAATTGCGGCTCCTGTCGGAATTGAAAATATCCAAAGCCACTATCCGAATATTGAAATTATTACCGCAGCAGTTGATGACCATTTGAACGAAAAAGGCTATATCGTTCCGGGAATGGGTGATGCGGGCGACAGAATTTTTAATACTTTATAAGTTAAAAAATTCTTTGGCAAGTCTAATTTCATCATTTTTCGACAGATTGGGATTGGAAATTTTTTCTTTCAAAATATAGTCAAAACATTGCTGATATTTTGGTGATGGTTCAATCCCGAGGTTTTTCAGGTCATTACCGTTGATTAAAATTTCAATATCTTTTAGTTCATTAAAATATTTTTCAACAACTTCGGGGTTAATTGTTGAGTACATTATGACCGATTCAGGCGGAATATTTTTGAATGTTTTGTATATTTCAAAGTCGTTACCCCACCTCGAAATCAAAGATTTCGGTCCTCCCTCAGGTGGAGGACATAACTTTTCCAGTTTTCTGAACTCATCAACAATTTGTTTTTCCTCTTTTGTCAGGGGCAGATTTGAAATATCAGGCAAAAGTCCGACATAAATTATCCAAACATTCCGTTCATGACCTTGCTCCTTTTGGGAGAGGGGGGTTATATATCGTTCAATAAGTCCTGAAAAATCATATTTTGGCAGTTCAAATTTTAATGGTGATATAAGTTTATATATTCCCTGATTTACAAACCTTTCGAACGCTTCGTATTTGTTCAGGTTAAATGTTTCCGCAAGTTCTTTTTTTAAGCGTTGGTAACTCATATCATAATTTATATTTGCCAAATATTCGTCTTGCAGTTTTTGTGTATGTTCATCAGGTGCAAACCCAAAACGAACTGCAAATTTTAACATACGCAAAATTCTTGTCGGATCATCAATAAAACTATTGTCATGCAAAACTCTCAAAGTTTTTGTTTCAATGTCATTTAGTCCACCTGTATAATCAATTATTTCTCCCGTAAGAGTGGATTTAGCCATAGCATTAATTGTAAAATCTCTGCGCAGGACATCTTCTTTCAGACTGCATCCGATTTTATCAACAATCGGCAGGTGTCCCTTTTGAGGATATGATTCACTCCTTGTTGATGCAATATCAATTTCTTTTCCGTTAAGTTTAATTCTTACAGTACCAAACGGCTCATTAATCTGCAAAATTTCTGCATTAGGCAAATTTTTTGCAAATTCAATCGCATTACCGTTAAAGGTCAGGTCAACATCAAAACTTGGCAGTCCAAGAATTTCATCTCGCACTACACCGCCTATGTAATAAAGATTTTGGTCTTTGAGATTCATAGTGGTATTTTATAGCAAAACTCATATTTAAACAAGATTACAAAATGGCATCGGTATGGTTTGATAATTCAAAACCGATTTCTTTTATAAATGCGCGTAAATCTTCGTTTTGAGTAAGTTCAAATTCGGTTGTATGATGGTCTGTTTTTCCGTCATCATAATAACACGGGTGAATGAGCGCTTCTGCAAGACAGTCTTTTTTCATCAAAGATTTCAAACCGTATGCAATAGTTCTGTCACTCATCATGCCTGTATAACCAACTCCGATTAAATAATCATTTGTTTTAAGGTTATTTTCTTTTAATAATGGCTTATTTATCATTGTAAATGTATTTAAAAGCATTATTTTTATTAAATTAATCGGGTATGCAAAAGTCAAATGTTTTTTTATTGACGGTATCATATAAAAATGTTCAAATTGTGTTCTGACATAAGGAATATTGTATTCTTTGGCAAGTTTTACTACAATTTTAAAAATATTCGGAATTGCATGTGTGTGAACATGAGAATCTATATGGTCAATTTTTGTTCTTGAAATTGCCATTTTAATCTGCGCTCTGAATTCCTGTTCAACCTGTTTTAAAAATTCCTGATTAAATGATTTTAAAATGAGTGCGCCGTAACCATTGTTAAAATTCCCGTATTCATCAGTCAGCATTCGTACATCAGTCAAAGATTTTCCTTCAATTATATTAAGGTGAACTCCGACCGATAAATTTGGACATTGGGGAATAATCTCACCAACAGCACTTTCAAATGCTTCTCCGTTTGAACAAATACTTGCAGAAGTTAAAATACCCTGCTGATAACCTTTTAATACGGCTTGATTAAAAGCCTGTGACATTCCAAAATCGTCCGCGTTTAATATAAATTTTTTAGTCATTTTTATTGCCTTTATCCTGTTAGTATTATAATATAAATATATTCAGTCGGATATTTTTAAGAGGGAATTATGGAAAAACCGCAATTAGCAATTATTATTCCGTGTTATAACGAGGAACTTTGTATAGAAAATACTGTCAATAAATTATTTTTGGTTATAAATGATTTAATATCAAAGGGCAAAGTTCGTGAGGACAGTTATTTGTATTTGATAGATGACGGTTCAAAAGATTCAACTTGGAGTATAATTGAAAAATTGCACGGGGAAAATAAACTTGTAAAAGGTTTAAAATTTTTAAGAAATTACGGCAACCAAAAAGCAATTCTTGCAGGGTTGGAAGGCGCAAGAAATATCGGCTGTGATTGTGTTGTGTCTATTGATGCAGATTTGCAGCAGGATGAGTGGGCGATAGAAAAATTTATTGACGAATATCAAAAAGGTTTTGATGTCGTTTTGGGGATACGAAACAACAGAAAAACAGATTCGTTTTTGAAAAAATATACTGCACTTGCGTTTTATAAAACAATGAATTTACTCGGTGCGCACATACCCCCAAATCACTCTGATTACAGGCTGATAAGCAAACGCGCGCTTGATATTCTTGAAATGTATCCCGAAAAATTGTTGTTTTTGAGAGGATTTTTCCATGAAGTCGGCTTAAAATCCACTTCGGTTAATTTTGATGTAAAGCCAAGGATGGCAGGTGAATCAAAATTTAATTATGCTTCGCTTATGGCTTTAGCACTCAACGGGATTACATCTTACAGTATTGTTCCGTTAAGAATGGTGGCTGTTTTAGGATTTTTTATGGCATTAATCGGATTTTGTGTCGGGGTTGAAACGGTTATAGAAAAGATTTTTTGGCACAATTCACCAAGCGGTTGGGCAACAATTGTTGTGTTGTTAAGTGTCTTTGGTGGTATTCAGTTGTTTTGTTTGGGTATAATAGGTGAATATGTCGGACAACTTTATAAAGAAGTCAAAGCAAGACCTCGTTATATCAAAGATATTGAACTTATTTAAGAATGGGATATTTTATGGAAAAAGTGTTGGATTTTGTAAAAAAACACTCTGAAATTTTTACGATTTTGGGGCTTATAATATTTTGTTATTTTATATTTTTCTTTAATATCGGCAATTATGCGCTGATGGATGTTGATGAAACCAGATATGTTTCAATGGCAAGAGATATGTTTAATACAAAAGATTTTATGACTTTGTATTTGAACGGCGAATATTTCTTTGAAAAACCGCCTCTCTATTTTTGGGGCGAATGTTTATCATTTGCACTTTTCGGGCATGTAAGTGAATTTAGTGCAAGATTTCCTGTTGCATTATACGGAAGTTTGTGTACTTTTTTGATGTATTTTATCGGTAAAAAAGTCATTTCACGCAGATATGGTTTGATTAGTGCAGTTATTCTTGCAACGACAATGGAATTTGTTATGCTTGCAAAATTTGCTATTCTCGATATTGTTGTGACAACATGCATCGGTTTTTCTGTAATGTTTGGGTTTTTAACTCAGTTTGTAAAAGAAAAAAATGTTAAATATTTTTGGTGGCTTTTTTATATTTTTTCAGGTTTAGCAGTTATGGCAAAAGGAATTCCGGGGTTTGTCGTTCCGTTTGGGACAATGTTTTTTGTCACTATTTTTAATAAGTCATTCAAAAGAATCTTTAAACCTCAATATTTTATTGTTGGAAGTCTGCTGTTTTTGTTAATTATTCTTCCATGGCATATTATAATGTTTAAAATCCATGACCCTCTATTTTTCAATGAATATATAATGAAACATCACATAAACAGGTTCTTTTCGTCAAGTGTAATTCACAGAAAACAACCGTTCTATTTTTATTTTCTTACAATTTTATGGGGAATGTTCCCCTATGTCCTTTCTGCTCTTGCAGTCGGGATTGCAAAAATAAAAGGCTGGATTGTTTCGGGCTTTTGCCCTCGCAATGACATTAAGTATAAGTTTCTTTGGTTTAATGTTATAGGTTTTTTATTTACAATGTTATTTTTCTCCTCATCAAGTACTAAACTCATAACATATATTTTGCCTGTGTATTTCTTCACATCATATATTATTGCTTATGTTTGGGAAGATTACATTTTCAATGAAAAATACAAAAAAGAGATTAATTTAACCGTTTATATTTTGGGCGGAATATTTCTTCTTGCATCATTTGTCGGGTGTTTTATGGGATTATTCTTACCTGAAAAAATCTATGCGGATGTGAAAACTATACAATGGTTCTGTGTTGTAGTGTTAGGAATATTTGGTATTTCAAGCATATTACTTGCGAAGAAAGAAAAATTTATGGGGGTATTTATTTCTTATGCTCTGTTAATTCTTGTACTGTCAGCATTTGGAACAAAGTTGTTTTATAATATGGATTATTCTTTCGGGCAAAATGATTTGATGGAGTTTGCAAAATATTGTAGGGATAACAATTCAAAAGTAGCAGTAATAAACGGCGGTCGCAAATATTCCGTGCTTTATTATTACGGTGATAAGGTTAATTATGTAACATCAGATTGGGAACAGGATGTTTTGTCTGATGAAGAAAAAACTCTAACCGATAAAAATATTTTGACAATAATCAAAAATAAAGACATAGAAGATGCAAGTCAGAGATTTAATTTTGAGGTAATTAAAGAAGGCAAAAAGTATAAACTTGTTGAGATTAAGTCATTAAAAATTTAATCTGCTTTTTTGAAAGCGAAGAATTTGAACAGTACATAGGTTGCGATTGAAACCAAAAACAAACTGATAAATTGTGCAATAAATACATTTTTAATTATAAATCTGACCATAATTTCCAAAATTATTACATTCAAAACATAACTCACTGCCCAAGTGGAACAGCATTTGAGATATTCTTTGACATAATTCCCTTTTGTGCAGAATACAAAGAATTTTTGGTTCAAATATGAAATGAATGACGACAGAATCCATTGCAAAGCGACACACAACTGATATTGTCCGGTACCAAAAATGAGTACGCATATTGCATAAATTAAATACGAAATTCCTGCGTTAATACAGCCGATTATTAAAAACCTGATGAAATCAGGTAATTTTAGCCATTTGTCCATAATTACAGAGTAAAATTATCTTTCTTTAATATAAATTGTATGAAATTTGAACGCTTCAAAAGTTTCAGAGAAATGGTTTTCATCCATTCCTGCTTTCTTTTTCAAAGATTTCATAAATTCAGTTTTGTCAGGTAATTCTGCCCATACTGACGGGAGATATACTGCCTGAAAATCACCGTCACGAATGATTATACCATCTTCATTCGGAACAATTTTTTCCATTAATTGTTCTTCATTATCAAATACAATTTTTCTCGGTTCTGTCAAAATTGATACTGCAAATTTGAGTTCAGGAAGTTCTTCTTCCCTGACTGCACTGAATCTTGTATCTTTAAATGCCGCATCTTTAGCATGTTCAACCAAATCGGTAATGAGTGGTCTGTGTGCAACGATTGAACCGATACAACCTCTCAATTTTCCGTTTTTTTCAATAGTTACAAAACATGCTCCGGGTTGGTCAAATACCTGTGGATAAATTATTGACATTGGTTTTTGGTCAAACTCTGACTGAATAATTACTTTGCAGATGTCGATTACAAATCCGGGATGATATTTTGCAATAAATTCGTTTTTGTCACCCTCATACAAAAACCAAGTTCCGTAACCTACTACTCTTGACTTATCTTCTGAAACTTCCGAAGAATTTGCCAAATCAATTCTTATCATTGAATATTTATGAGTATTTGCAAATGTTACAAGTCCTGCA
Source organism: uncultured bacterium (assembly GCA_902792085.1). Classification (GTDB taxonomy): domain Bacteria; phylum Cyanobacteriota; class Vampirovibrionia; order Gastranaerophilales; family Gastranaerophilaceae; genus Zag111. The sequence goes on from CADAYE010000001.1 coordinate 88,492, forward strand.
ATCCCAATAGCACCGCAAGCCTGTTCATATTTGAAATTGCTGATATTACCTGTTTCAATCATTTGTGCGGTAATTTTATCGGTTGCTTTTGCTTTCTCATCATTCAAATAGTGACTTAAATCAGATGAAATTACAAATCCGTTTTCTTTGTTCGGATAATATGTTTCGATAATATTTCTGATAATTTCAGGATTTTCTTTGCCTATTAAAACTGGAACGATTTTAACATTGTCAAATACTGACTGAATAATCGGAAGTTCAACCTCAATTGAGTGTTCCGCTACCATTGCATCATCATTAAGGTTTGCCCCAAATTTATCGTGCAATTCTTTGCAAATCTCCTGATTAACATCAGAAGTGCCAATTGGTGTTTCCCAAGCATCATAACTTGAAATTGCTATTCCGTTAAAACCTACTCTGTGAGATGGTGCAAAGATAAAAAGATTTTTTATCCCTTTATCAAGTTGGCTGATGCCCTCATAGGCAAGTCTTCCCGAATAAACAAGCCCTGCATGCGGCACAATTACCGCTCTTGTAGCATACTTATACAAGTTTTTGCTTGTTTCTTTAAAATTCTGTATTTGTAAAATTAAATCCTCTGCGCTGCCTGTATAAAAAGTGTTGGCAACGGTTGCTTCTTTTATTTTTCTCATAACAGTATTATAATACAAATTATGAAATATCAAAATATCTTAACAAATGGTAAAATTCAATGCACAATTTGTCCTCGTAATTGTGCCTTAAACATTGGTCAGAGGGGCTTTTGTCATGTTCGTAAAAATGTTAACAATCAAATTGTTCTTGATACTTATGGTTATAATACGGGCTTGGCGATTGACCCGATTGAGAAAAAACCTCTTTATCAGTTTTATCCTACAACGGGTGTATTATCTTTTGGCACTTTAGGATGCAATATGGGTTGTCAGTTTTGTCAAAATTGGCAAACTACAAAAAATAAATCTGATCCGCAAAGTTTGAATTACAATTCTCCGCAGGATATTGTTGCTCTCGCACTGAAACATAACTGTAAAAGTGTTGCTTTTACTTATAATGATCCGATTATATTTTTTGAATATGCGCTTGACTGTGCGAGATTATGTCATCAATTTGGTATAAAAACGGTTGCGGTAACTTCAGGTTATATTAACAATGAACCTGCAAAAGAATTTTTTGCCTTAATGGATGGTACAAATATTGATTTAAAAGGTTTTAGCAAAAAATTTTATGCAAAAAATTGTCTTGCAAGGTTAGAGCCTGTACTTGATACGATTAAATATGTCTGTAATCAAACGAATTGCCACGTAGAACTTACAACAATGCTTATTGAGGGTGAAAATGACAGTGAAGAAGAATTAAGAGCCGAATGTGAGTGGATTTTAAATAATGTAGGGGCAGATATTCCTTTGCATTTCAGCGCATTCTTCCCAAAATATAAATTTGATAACCGTAAAACAACAGAATTTTCAACACTTATAAAGGCATACAAAATTGCAAAAGAAGTTGGTCTTAATTATGTTTATACCGGTAATATTACTAATATTCAGACTTCAACAACATATTGCAAAAATTGTGGTAAGGGTATAATTGTCCGCAACGGTTACCAACTTTTGGAGTATAACCTTGACAATTCAGGCAGATGCAAATTCTGTGCAACCCAATGCGATGGGCGATTTTAATTTAAGTGAATTGCGAATAGTGAAAATTGAATTGACCTTTACAAATTCAACGCTTGTTAAATGTGCATCAGCACAGATAACGACAATTCACAACTCACAATTCGCTCTTCACACATTATTTAACAACGATATTAACTAATTTCCCGGGAACGACAATGGTTTTGACTATTGTTTTTCCTGATGTAAGTTCTTTTATTTTATCGCTATTTAGTGCCTGTTTTTCCATTTCTTCTTTGGAAATTTCCGCATCAACTTCGATTTTGTCTTTTACTTTGCCGTTAATCTGAACAACCATGGTTATAGAACTTGATTTGGCAAGATTTTCGTTCCATTTACACCAAGGTTGGTCATGGATTGAACCTTCTCCGCCCAATTCATGCCATGCCTCTTCAGTTAAATAAACTGCAACGGGTGACATAAGTTTGAGCATTGAAACAATAGCAAAACTCAAAACATTTTTATCTTCATCAGTCAAATAATCTTTTCCCGCCTGTGCAAACAAAGATTGCTCCGTTCCCTGCGCTCCCGCTTCGGTCACAACGGCGGACATGTTATGCTCGTTGCCTGCCGTCTTGCTCTCGCAAGCCGCACCGCAACTCCGCATCTTTAAGTTCTGCCAGTCATAAATCGCATTTACAAGTTCACGATATTTTGAAATAACGGTATTAAACTGGAATTCGTTTGTAATATCGTTTGTAATGCCTTTAATTGAAATGTGTACTGTTCTTACCAAATCATCATTATCTTTTGCAAGATTTGAGCCTAATGAATAATTCAGATTTATATTTTCAGCATTTGAGGCTACAAGGCGCCAAACTCTGTTTAAGAACTTATAACAGCCTTCAACGCCTGCATCTGACCAGTCAAAATCTCTTGCAGGCGGTGAATCTGACAGGATAAATAATCTTGCTGTATCAGCACCGTAGTTTTCAAATATCTCATCAGGGTCAACCGTATTGCCTTTTGATTTTGACATTTTCGACCCGTCTTTTAATACCATACCTTGAGTTAAGAGGTTTTTAAACGGTTCATCAAAATCTAAAAGTCCGCAATCTCTTAATGCTTTTGTGAAAAATCTTGAATACAAAAGATGTAAAATTGCATGTTCAATACCGCCGACATATTGGTCAACAGGTAACCAATGATTAACTATATCTTTGTTAAAACATTCTTTGTCATTTTTTGCATCAGCATAGCGTAAATAGTACCAACTTGAACAAATAAATGTGTCCATCGTGTCCATTTCTCTTGTCGCATGACCTCCACAGCAAGGACAAACAGTATCTTTAAATGTTGGTGAAGTTGTGATAGGTGATTTTCCTACAACAGAAAAATCAACATCTTTTGGTAATAATACAGGAAGTTGATCTTCCGGTACAGGCTGGATACCGCATTTATCACAATAAACTACAGGAATTGGTGCGCCCCAGTATCTTTGACGGGAAATCAGCCAATCACGAAGTCTGAATTGAGTTTTAAATTCCCCAAAGCCTTCATCAACTGCTTTTTGGGTAATTGCTTTTTTTGCTTCGGTGTTTTTCATTCCGTTAAATTCATTTGAATTAATCAAAACACCTTCTTCAGTATATGCTTCTGTCAGTTCGTCATTGCGAGCGAAGCGAAGCAATCCAGTATTATTTTGGATTGCCGCGTCGTCACTGCGTTCCTCCTCGCAATGACATGGTTCTATAACTACCTTCATCGGCAAATTATATTTTTTTGCAAAATCAAAATCTCTTGTATCGTGTGTCGGAACAGCCATAACTGCCCCTGTTCCGTATTCTACCAAAGCATAATCTGCAGTCCAAAGTGGGAAAATTTCTCCTGTAAACGGGTTTTTACAATGAGTTCCGAGTGGAACACCTGTTTTTGTTCTGTCTGTTGAAAGTCTTTCGATTTCAGACATTTTACGGGCATTTGCTCTGTATTGTTCAACTGCATCTTTATTTTCCGGCGTGGTTAATTTTTCAATATCTTTATATTCCGGTGCAACAACAAGGTAAGTTATACCATGAACAGTGTCAGGTCTTGTGGTATAAACGGGAACTTCCATTTTTTCGCCTGACGGTGCATCAACAACAGGGAAACGGAAAATTGCACCATGAGATTTACCTATCCAATTTGCCTGCATTGTTTTTACATTATCACCCCAGCCTTTTAAAAGGTCTAAGTCTTTTAATAATTCGTCTGCATATTGTGTGATTTTTACAAACCATTGAGATAAGTATTTTTTCTCAACTTCACTGTCACATCTCCAGCATTTACCGTCAATTACCTGTTCGTTTGCAAGTACTGTTCCGCAATCAGGACACCAATTTACTGCGGCTTCTTTTTTATAGACAAGTCCTTTTTTATACAACTGTAAGAAAATCCACTGTGTCCATTTGTAATAATCAGGCTTGCAGGTGGTTACTTCTCTGTCCCAATCATAAGATAAACCAAGCATTTTCAACTGTTCGGTCATATATGCAATATTTTCATCAGTCCATTTTTCAGGGTCTGCATTATGTTTCATTGCAGCGTTTTCGGCAGGTAAACCGAAACTGTCCCATCCTATCGGGTGCAAAACATTAAATCCGTTTGCTTTTTTAAATCTTGCTATAACATCTGTAATTGTATAATTGCGAACATGTCCCATGTGTAATTTCCCTGACGGATAAGGAAACATTGACAATGCGTAATATTTTGGTTTTCCGTTATCATTTTCGGTTTTAAAAACTTTATTATCTTCCCAATATTTCTTCCATTTTTTTTCAATTTCCTGCGGATAATAACTTTGTTTCATGTTTTATACTCCATTTATTCCTTGTATATTTTGAGTATAGCACAAAAAAAGTTGGTATGCTGGAGAGTTTGGAAGTTTGCAACTTTAAATAGCAAAAAAATTTTTTTTTGCGTTTCATATAAAATGTATGTTTATTTCAAAAATCAAAACAGGTTTTAATAATTTAACTCCGGGAATGACATTTAAAAAGTATGCAAAACAGGTTTTGTATCACGGTCAGAACTGCGGTTATATTGAAATGGCAGGAAAAAGAAAATATGTATTGACTCCTGCACTTGAAAAATTGGAGCATAAACTTGAACTCAATAATTTCGACCCTAATATGCCCCGTGACATATCTTTAAACGAGTTTGAGTCTTTCAAAAATTTGCTAAAACCTTTTATCAGAAATGAAAAAGGTATAAGAAAACTCAATTTGTCCGGAGATGTGTATTACAGTCCAAGTCCTGCTTCAACATTAATTTGGAATAAAAAAACAAATGAACCGATTGTTACGATAATCAAAAAATTAAAATCACCCACAACAGATATTTTTTATAACGCATTTCCGTTTTTCAGAAAGTGGCATAGAGTTTCCCCTCTTGATTACTAATAATTTTTTGTAACAATATGTTCTTTTATGTTTGACATGATTTTGTCCTTATTTTACTATCATGGAACAAAGAGGAAATGGAGTGAATATCTTCAACTGCTGGCGCAGCCGTAAAAGTCGGAACACTCAAAGGATAATTATTTTTTCACGCACAGTTTGAGGAAATAATATAAAAATCTTATGATGTGTCCTCTTTGAAGTCAGAGAGGATTTTTTAATGTCAGTAGGAGCACCGCATATACATAATTCAAAACTCGGCAGTTGTCCGCATGGACTTCCTGCCGGCGCATGTCCGATATGCAGCGGAATGGCAGGCGGTAATTCTACGACCAAAAGAGATACCCCAAGAAATGTTGGGGAAATGACTTATAACCAATGCGCTGCAATAGGAGCAATGTTAAGAGCGCAAAAAGCCGCAAGACAAAGAGCCGAAGCAAATCAGCAAAGTTTTATTCAATCTATGGTGCAATTTAATAAAAATCTTGAAAATGTTCATCAAAAGATTTTAGAATTTGCATCAAATATTTCAAAAACAATGCCTGTTATAATTTCTGCTCCTGTGAATTTCGTTCTTACACAGGTTGTAGCAAGAATAGTTAATATAATGGCGCAAATTCCAAATGTTATGGCTAATTTTGTTCAAAAATTTGTTGATATTGCGGATAAATTAGCGGCAGTTTACGGGGAAATGAAAGCAGCCGTTTCACAATCTTTATCAAATCTTATGGGCAGTATCAAGAAAAAACTAAAATCTATTTTCTTTGTTTTTGGTGCGGATGAAACAGATGATGAAGAAAAGAAAATTGACGAAACTCAAAAAGCGTTTAATCTTAAGACATTTTTGCATAGTCTTTCACGCAAATTTAAGCGTGAAGAAGAAAGGATAGCACATGAACATTAATCCTTTTGCAAACGAACAATTGATTCAGCACAGAAATATGACTCAATCCCAAAAGCGCAATATCAACACGACAAAAGAAGGAGTTGTCGTAAATAGTTTTGTCAAAGATAATGAAGTTTCATTGTCAAATTTGAAAGATACTTTTATAATTTCTGAAGATATATCAATGCCTTCACAATTATATAAAGATAATCGGATTGTCGATAAAAAACTTTTGCCTTTAAGTACGGTTGCATTGGGAGTAATGGGTGCAATAGCAGGTCTGACAGGTTTTGTCAGATACAGTGCAAAAGCGTCAAAAAATCTTGCTAAAGAAAAATGGCTTCCTGCGGTTACAAGAAATGTTAATTTAAGCAAAGAAACTTCACAGGTTATTTATCAGATGGTACAAAGCCCTAACAGCAAAACATTTATAGCGGGCGCAGGGGTTTTAACCTTATCTGCTATGGCATTTATGGGTAAAACATTTTTTGACGGCTACAAAGATATTTGGGTAAAACGCAAAGAAGCAAATATTCAGAAGAATTTGCAGGAAAATTTGATTGCAGTTGAAACGCAGTCATTTTCAGGCAAAATGCAAATAATTCGTTCAATGCTTTCAAAATATACAAAAGAATTTGAGGGATTTTTAAACCCGCCTGAAGAAAAACCTGATACTCCGTTTGGGCGTAAGACTTTTGCACAGTTTGCGTTTAGTGCTAATGAAAATTCTGCCACCTCACGGGGAGAAATGCCTAAAGCAAAGGGGGTAAATAATTTTGGCAACATTTTATTAGGTATTGCCACTCTTGCCGGTATTGTAGGGTTAGGATTTTTGTCATTAAAAAATTTGACAAAAAGTAAGATGCACTTGCAGGAAAGTCTTGAAAATACGAAAAAAGCAATTTCTCAAATAGTACAAACTTCAACTAATGAAACCAAATCTTCTGATGCAGAAAATCTTGAACACATGTTTGTGGAAATTGAAAATTCAAAAGGAATAAAAGAGTTTGTAAAAGAGCAAATTTCAGCATTAAATTGGACTGATAAAGAAAAATCGGATTTTGAGAAAAAAGTCATTGAAAAAATAGAAACTTCAACTACAAAGGTTAATCCGAATATTGGCGGTGACGGAACTCCAAAACCTGCATTTAATTCATTTGTTGATGATTACAAAGCATTTTTTTACAATTGGCTTTTAGACACATCAAATCCGCAGTTTGGTTTGTTGTTTGGCGGAATAACAGGTATAACGGCAATCGGCTACGGAGGTAAACTTGCAGGCGAAGCCCTGAAAGAAGTTCAGGTCAAAAAAATTAATGCGCAGACTGAACTTGATTTGCAAAAACGTCTTGTATCAACAGAATTGAGAAACTTTAAAGCAAAAAAAGATTCTGCAATAAATCCGCTTGTTAAAGAATTTTATAAACAGGTCGATAGCGGAAAGCGTACAAAAGATGAACTTAAAACAATGGCGGAAAATATATTGTTTGAAGTTAAAAACGGACCGCCGTTTGTTTATTCATAGAAATTATGATTCAATCTGTTACTCAATATAATATAAATCCATATTCGCGATATATTTGTGCTTCTGCTCAGTTACCGACAAAAGGCAGAAATTATTGCGTATTTGATAAAAACGAAGTAGATTATTTTGTAAAACAAAAAGAAAATGCCCTGCCTTATCTGACAGATATTTTGGAACATTCAAATAATGAAGCACAGGTAACAGAAACTCTTTATATTATGGACAGAATGCTTGATAACGGTACAAAAGGAATAGATAAACTCTATCCTGTTTTTTCAAGATTTAATCAAACTCAGTCGCCAAATATTCAGACTTTTTTAGCGGGAATTTATCGCAAAATTCAGGTGCCTGATGCCTTTGGACCGTTATGTAAAATGCTTATTCAAAACTCAATGAAGCCCAATAATCCTAATCAGGCTTTTGACCCGAATGAAGAAATCGGCGGTGCAATTTTGAGTTATTTGTCCGACAGATGGAGAGGGTAACTTAAAAATATTTCCTGTTGAAATTTATTTTTAAATGTATTATTATAAATTTCATATAAGGAGTTAAGAATGAAAAAGATATTTGTTTTACTGCTTGCAGGTATTTTTACCGCCAATTGTGCAATCGCTCGTGATTATGCAAAATTGCAAATCAAAGAAATGCAGCATGCACAAAAATATAATACAACCCAAAAGTTTTTCTCAAACCAAAACGCTATACAGAAAAATTTTAACTATCTCACTTCAAAACCTGAACAAAATATTTATATAAAAGACCCGAAAATATTTAAACTTTCGGACTATCAGGAGGTTGATGAAGCAAAATATCAGGAAAAATTAAAAGCAGATGATAAAATATATTCTCAATATAAAAAATCAATGTTTAAAGGTGAAATTTTCAGTTATAGTGCTAAATCAAACGGTGAAGATTATTACAAAGTATACCGTATTGCAGAGCGAATCATAAGAGCAAATAAACTTGATTATATAAATTGGCGCATCGGTATATATAAAGATGCAGAAAATATTAATGCTTATTCCACAGGTCCAAATTATATAGCAATAAGTACATCTTTATATGATTCATTTAATAATAATGATGATGCATTGGCTTTAGTAATTGGTCATGAAATTGCCCATACAGTTTTAGGGCATAGTCAAAGAAAAATGGATATTGCAAGATTAATGATGAATTTGCAGAATTTATACAAAGCAGGTGATATTCACGCAAAAGCATTGTTTGCAATAAAATCTCAACAACTACTGACAGATGGTAAAAACATGGAATATGCAGCAGATGTTGAGGGCGCAAAACTTGCAGTTAAAGCAGGTTATAGTTTAGATGAATCTTCTGACTTGCTTTCTTTTTTAAATACTGATATTGTTATCCCCGGATACCTCAGTGACCATCCTGTCGGAAATAAACGAATAGAAAATTTCTATGAAAACAGAAAATATTTTATTGAAGATCAATGGGCGCAAATCGGGAAATATAATATTATGAATTCCGAAGTTATGCCCGTAAAATTGTCTTCTGACAGAAAGTCTTTGACTATCGGAAAAACTCATGAAACACAGTCAAAAGAAAATTACTACAGCGTTGAATCAATGGAGGATGTTTATTTAAGATTCGCTTATAAGTCTTATGTAAATGGTGAGTTTAAAAAATCTGCTAAATACTTTAAGCAGTATTTTGAACTAAACAAAACTAATGCAATAGCATATTTGTATGCTTCGTATAATTCTGAAGCAATTTATAAGGTATTACAAAGAGCAGGCGCATTGGAAAATGCAAAAGAATATATCGCAAATGCCTATAATCTAAATAAGAATAATCAATATATAAAAGAGCAATATGACAATATAAACAATATTTCACCTTTAAGTGACGACAATAATAAAAAGGAAACAAAATCTAAAAAGAAAAAATAGTTTATAAAGTTAAAATTGCGAGGAGGCAACGGATTGCCGACAAAGCAATCCAGTTATTTCATCGTTATTGGCAAATTAAACGGCTGGATTGCCACGTCCTAACGGGCTAATAATGACATGCTACTGTAAAATAGTATATAATTACCTTCTTAATAAAATAGCAATTTTTTTTCTGTGTGTTTTTTATATATACATAAGGTTAGAATTAAAATTTAAAAGGTAGAACATGATTAATAATACTAATACGGATTACGCAGATTACACATTAGGCGCAGGTGCGGGATATTTATCCTACAAAGGAGCAAAAAAATTAAGTGCAAATGTCATAAAACCTTATGCACAGGCTGTTATGAATAATATGAGAACTTTTTCTGAAATCCCTATAAATAGAGATGCCTTAAAAAAAGCAACTTATGACGGATATGTTCAGTCAGGACTGAAAGCAAAAAAAGTGTATCTGCATAATGTTACACCTGAAAATATAGAGCAGATGGAAAAACTTATAACAAAAAAATCATTTATCATCGGCAAAAATTCAAAATTTTTCCAAATATTAAACAAATTAAAACGAAATCCGAATACAAGACCTCTAAATCCTAAAGAACAAGAAGAACTTGCTCAAAAATTGACGCAATATCTTAAAAATAAAGAATACAAAAAAGCGTGGCAGGAATTTAAAAATGCCTGCAAAGGTAAACCGATAAGCACTTCGGGTACCCCTGATAAAATCATTAAATCTGATAAAGCACATAAACTTTCTACAAAATTAAAAATTGTAGGAAAAGGTGAAAACGCATTCTATTCCCCGATAACAAAAGACATAATGATTAACACGGACAAACTTGGCGGTGCATCATTCCATGAAATGGGGCATGCGTTGAATGCAACAGGCTCCAAAGCCATAAAAGCACTTGCTATTGGTCGTCACATAACAAGATTATTTGTACCTTTGATTCTTGCAGTTGGCTTATTGAAACCTAAAAAGAAAGACGGACAAGAACCAAACGGAATTATTGATAAAGCAACAACATTTATAAAAAATAATGCAGGTAAACTCACTTTTGCCGCGCTAATACCGACACTTGCAGAAGAAGGACTTGCAAGTATCAGAGGCGGACAAATTGCTAAAAAAGTTTTAGACCCGAAACATTTAAAGCAAGTAAACAAACACAATTTCTTTGCATGGACAACATATCTTGCCGGTGCACTTGTAACATCCGGTTCTGTTGCTTTGGCAGTTAAAATTCGTGATGCTATTGCAGAGAAAAAATAAATTTTAACTAAATAATTTTTCAATACTTATATTAAATGCAAAACTATTCAGAGAAACTCTTATGGTAAAAGAATTTGAAACTATTGCCGGATTTGCGAATACAAAATTGAATGCATTAAATATAAATAAAAAATCATCTAAAAATTAGAACAGAAATTAATGCCGTAATAATTAGCGGAATGTTATAATGTAAAAATGTCGGGATACAGGTATCCCAAATATGATTGTGCTGACCATCAGCATTCAGACCGGCAGTAGGTCCAAGCGTTGTATCTGATGCAGGGGACCCGGCATCACCTAATGCAGCCGCTGCAGAAAGAACAATAATCATTGACGGAATACTAAAACCTAATTTTATAAATATAGGCACAAACAAAACTGCCAAAATAGGTATTGTACCAAATGATGTTCCTATTCCCATTGTTATAAATAAACCAACAAACAACATCAATGCTGTTGCAATAAGTTTACTTGACATCATAAACGGTATAATCACATTAACAAGCGAATCTATCCCTCCTGTTGCTTTCATCACGCTTGCATAACCTGCAGCCACAAGCATTACAAACGCAACATATCCCATCAAACCGACCCCCTCATTTATAAGTTTGTCCATTTTGTTGTGGTCAATCGCTTTCAAGCCAAAAATTACGGATAATCCTACCAATGCCCCCAAAGGTAAAGACCCTGTCCAGAGTTGAACAACAAGAGTCAAAATCGCTGCAATTAAGGTTATATAATGGCTTCTGTGGAGAGTTGTAGAGAGTTCTTTTTGCTCTTTAATTTCTAAATTTTCATAAATTCTCGGTTTTCTGTAACTTATAAAAATTGCAATTAAAAATCCGATAAACATTCCTAAACCCAATACCCAACTTGATTTCCATACATCATTTTTCAAAACTTCTGCACCATTTTGCACCATATTATCAGCAATTAATCCCTGAAAAATCAATCCAAAGCCCGCAGGAATCATTATATATGGGGCTTTTAAACCAAATGCCAAACCGCATGCCACAGCGCGTCTGTCAATTTGAAGTTCGTTCATTATGACAAGCAAAGGAGGAACAAGTATCGGTATAAATGCTATATGAACAGGAATTAAATTCTGCGAAAGTATTGCTATACCTGTCAGAATAAAAATCAGTATATATTTTTTTGATTTTATGGCATTTGAAATTTTTAAAGACAAAATCGGCGCAAGTCCCGTATGAGTCATTGATGCAGCAAATGCACCAAGCAAAATGTAACTTAATGCAGTTTCGGTATTGTCACCCATTCCTGTGACAAAAATTTTCATAACTTCAGATATTCCCATTCCGCCAATTAATCCGCCTGTTAATGCCGAAATCAAAAGTGCCAGCAAAACATTCACCCTGAATAAACAAAGTACACAAAGCAATATAACTGAAATTATTATCGGATTTGTTAAAATCGTAACCATACCCCAACAGAATACCATAAACATGGGTAATAAAAGATAGAAAATACGGTAATAGCCAAATTTTAATTATACGATTAAATTATAATTAATCTTTTTCATACTTCCAGCTATTCTTAATTTACGAGGACTTTTTGTCCTCTTTTTTTTATTGACAAAATCAAAAAAAATGTATAGCATATTTTTAAAAGCCATAATTATTGTGAAAGGTTTAAATTATGAAAAAATTATTAGCAACAGTTTTAACAGGAATGTTAATTTTACCGGCAGAAATATGTTTTGCCGACACTATTTATTATGTAAACAGTCAAACATATCAACCGACATTGTTGGATAAAATTGAGGATTCCACACAAGATTTTGCCGATACAGTAGGGGAAAAGACCGTTGAAGTTGCTGATAAAACAGGAAAAGCCTTCAAAAAAGGAGCAAAAAAGACAGGCGAAGCAGTAAAATCAGGAGCCCAAAAAGCCGGTCATGCGACCAAAAAAGGCGCTAAAAAAGCAACAAATTGGTCTGCAACAAAAATTCGCAACGGGGCAGAAAAAATTATAATAAAAACAGAAGATACTGAAACTCAAACCACAGAAACAAAAGAATAATTATGCAGAATAATGTTCTTATGCCTGGTGATAATGCCGGTAATTATGACGAAAAATGGACAAAAACATTCGATTTAGGCTTTCTTATTTTATGGATTGTCCTGTTTATTATAATGATTGCAATAACCCTCATTTTTGACTCATCATTGTTTTCGGAAAAAATATTTTTTACAAAAACACTCATAAAACTTTCAATAATGATGTTATGTTCTTTTGTGGGCGGACTTGTTTGCCGTCACTACTGCAATATTGACGAAAAAGGCTACATCACTACCCCAAAAAATAAATGGTTTAAAGTGAATTATACAAGAAAAATTCAGCATTTTGCTGCATATCTTGTTCCGCTTTTAAGTCCTCCCACAAAACCTTTTGGGATATTACCGCACTTGTGGGAATCTCTGTCCGTTTTATTTATGTTTTTAATCTTAATTAAACCTTTAAGAGAAAAATCAAAATTTTTAATGCTTCAATTTAATTCGCTTGACAGGGTTGAAGACAGACCAAACACGCTAAAATGGATTGTTTTGGGCAATATGCTTCCGGGACTTTTAATCATAACCGTATTTAAACAAATTTTTGAAACATATTTAGGTTTACCACTGCTTGCAACAATAGTTGTCCTGACTGTCGGAATAGGTGACGGCTTTGCTGAACCTGTCGGGATATACTTGGGCAAGAAAAAATATATTGTTCCGTCATGGAATCTTAAACAAAGGTATGTACGCTCTTATGCAGGAAGCCTTTGCGTTTATCTTTTTGCATTACTGTTTATCATTTTATATAAAGACCAATTTGCAAATTTGCAGGAATTTTGGTCTGCGATAATCTTATTTCCGCCTGTAATGGTATTTTCTGAAGCATTTGCTCCACATTCAATGGATACACCTATAATGATGCTTGTAGGATTTTCTTTGCTATTTGGTATATGCTATATTTTTTAAGTGTAATTGCTAATCTTAAATTTTAATTAAACACTATAAGTAATCCTTCTTTTATTCATATCTGCCTTACTTACTAATTTAATTACTTTTATATGAACTTAAAATAATATAGGTTACAAAAAGAAGGATAATTATTATGAAAAATTTCGTTGTTAAATTTGGTGGTGTTATTGTCGATATTATGGCAATTTTGACACTAATCGGCTTATGTATATCGACATTTAAAGTCACAGTTGATCAAGGCTGGTGGGCAGGATTAGGATTCTTATGGGCAGGACTTGTCAGTTTTATATTTGTATTTTTCCTTATATATTTAGTTATTTCAATAAATGACAAATTATCATACCCAATTTCTGATAATTACAATAAATATCAATAACCAAAATTTGTGAAAAATTTCAACAAAAAGGATATTAAATATGTATAAAATAATAATTTTAATGTTGGGTTTATCTGTATTTTTAATGCAAATACCATCAATTGCCTATGATACAGGAAATAATATTGCACAATCACGCTCTAACAGTATCTTGAACAAGATTTTTAACGGAAACAGAAATAATAATTACAATAACGGTAATTATGGAAGATACAATGATGATAACAGAAATAACCGAAATCGCAAAAGACAAAATAACAGAAACAGGAACAGATATAGAAACAATAACTCAAATTACTACAATTAATCTGTAAACTATATTTTAATGCTATTTTGTAATTTTCGAATGACCCAAAACACAAAAAACAATAATTCTGAAAAAACGACTTCATTAAGAAGTCGCTTTTTTTGAAAAAGTTTGGGCAGGGGTGGGTTGTCTTGAGTTATAACAATTTTGTTTCGCACAAATTTATATCACTTCGCTCGCCATCGACAGCACTCCACGTTTTGCCTTTTGTGGCAAGTGTGCCACAGGCAAAACCGTTCCGGCTTTGGCTCGCTCGTTCCGAACCACAAACAGTGGTTGTAATTTAACACTCAGAACAAGATTAAATTATCTGTGAGATTGAGATTTATTATTCTTAATTATTTTTACTTTAATCCAAGTTTTTCGAAAAGGATAGCATTTCTTTTCTTGCTATCAGACAACAATTTATCTAAAGAAATAATTTCAATATATGCATTATAAGTTCCATGAATTTTATAATATCCTCCAGGATCAACGGTTTTATTAAAATCGTGTGTTTTTAATAATTTTTCTAAACTTGGTGTAATATCACAAATAATGTATATATAAAATCTAGTATTATCTTCTACATTAACAGGGCGACCTTTCTCTGTAAGAAGTTTCTTATCTTTTATTTTATTTATATAGGAATATGTCTGCTCTATAGGATTTTCTTCGCTTGTATAATCATCTCTAAGGGGTCTTTTAAATTCAATTAAAGTAATTGAATCAAAAGTTACTTTTTTAGAATCATTTGAAAATATGTATTTATTATCAAAAAATATGTCAGGTCTTTTGTTGTCAGGTATTGAGAGGTCTTTATTTGAACTTAATGGAATATCAGATGCTATAAAATCTTGAAAAGATAGTCTATCATCTATTATCCATAAATTGTGATTTTCATAAGAGACTTCGTCAGATGAAAACCCTTTGGGGTAGATTAAATCATGTATAGCATCCTCTTTGTAATATGATTTATCCTCTTTCCAACTTAAATATGTTTCAAATAAATCTATGATTATTTTCCTGTGTAATATATATTCAGATAAATCGGCGTTATTAATTGCTAATAATTCTTCTTGAAATTTTTTTAATCTTTCCTTGTATTCTGGGGTTTCTTTTATTCCATGCTTCTTTTTTTCTATTAATATAGCATGATATTTATTATCTAATATTTCTTTCTTTTGAAAGTGTTTTAATCTTATTTTGTCAACTAAATTATTTTCTTTAATAGAAGGGGATATATCATCAAAAAAATCATCACTTTCTTGTAGTATATAATTATATTGTGGGAGTTTATTTTTAACCACTTTTTCAATATATTTCCTTTTTTCTGTTTTTACTATTTCAAGATATGGTTCTATATATTTTTTTATGCTTTTAACTATTTTGTTTTTTATCTCATCAAAGGTTAATATATTTCTAGGAGGATTATCTAAGTGTTTAATAATATCAAAACTATCTCTTACATAATCAACTTTCTCATCAAAGTAGTTCCCAGATAAATAGACATTATAATAGAACCTTTCACCAGTTGACTTATCAATAATTTTATTTTCCAGGTTAGCTAATTGAGTAATACTTTTTAATGTCTCACTAAATACTGCTCTAGAATTAGCACAATAAAAAATCCTATGATTTGAAGCTTCACTTGAATCAAACATTTTTACATGTTTTAAAGAAAATGTTTTATTTTTTATTTTTATATTTTCTTCTTCAACATTTCCATGGAATATCTTCAGGAACATATCGTTTAAATTAAGTTGTATGATTTTTTCTGTCCTAGGATCATCATATCCACTGATTGTTATTTCGGGAATAGTGGATTTCCCTACAAAATATTCAAAACAATGCTCTATAATTCTTTGTGCAATAGTTTCAATTTTTTGGTTACTTTCGTTAAGATATTCATTTTTTAGTCCTATAAGTTTTATAGTTGTACTATTAGATTTTGATTTAGATTTTTTATTGATGTAACTTTCAGCTTCTATTCCACTAGGTAATTTATAAGTAAATTTTCGATTATAAAACTGACGATTTTTCTTATATGAACTATCAACTTTGACTTCTCGAAATGCTTTTAACCATAAAACACGACCGATACCTTTGCAACCATATTTTTTCTTGTGCGTTGTAAAAACACGTTTAAAATGTTTAAAGTTTTCATCATTAAAGCCAATACCATTATCAGTAATATAGATGTTTTTTATAGGTTCTATTTTGCCCTTAAATTCATCACTTAATTTTTGTTGAACTTCGTTATTTCGTTCTATATAAATATCGATTTTACCATTTTTGATTCTATTTATTTGTATGGATTGTATAGAATTGATGACCGCTTCATATAAC
The DNA here is from genome assembly GCA_902792085.1 of uncultured bacterium. Lineage (GTDB taxonomy): Bacteria > Cyanobacteriota > Vampirovibrionia > Gastranaerophilales > Gastranaerophilaceae > Zag111. The sequence continues at coordinate 105,137 of CADAYE010000001.1, forward strand.
GGCATTAAATAATTATTACATTTTATTTGCTGTACTAATCCTTGAAACTCTATTGAATTATCTAAGCTTAAATCTTCATCACTAATCATACTGATATTATAGCAAATATTTATCTTGCGAATTTTTTATATTAAGAATTGTGTATTGTACAAGTTCTCACTTGAAATATTGCACCATTTTTGGTACAATATAAATAGAGATTATTTTAAATTAAAAAGGATAATAAAAATGATAGATAAAAAGCACATAGGTTCCAATTTTGACAGTTTTCTTGAAGAAGAAAATATTCTTCAGGAGTCAGAGGCTGTTGCAATAAAAAGAGTTATTGCTTACGCATTGGAGCAAAAAATGCTTGCAGATAATATTTCTGTTAATCGTCTTGCAAAAGAACTTGCAACATCTAGAACTGCTATTTGTCGCATTTTAGATCCTGAAAATACTTCTATTACTTTGAATACAATTGAAAAAGTTGCAAAATATTTGGGCAAACGCATTGTTTTATCGTTTGCATAATTCTTTATAGCGTTTAATTGCAACATCCAGTTCTTTTTGCGGGGTTTTCTGAGTTTTCTTTATAAATGCGTGAAGCAAAACTATTGTATTATCTTCAACGCAGAAAATTATTCTTGCGATGCCATTGGAAATTTTGCAGCGAACTTCTTCTAAGTTTGTGCCTTTTAAAACTCTTGTTAGAGGCATTCCGACAGGATAACCGTATTGAACGGTTTTAATATCATATCCAATAGTTTTCTTATCTTCTTTAGGAAGTTCTTTTAACCATTCACGCACAGGTTCGTTTCCGGAATCTGTTGCGTAAAAAAATACTTCCAATGCTTCACAACGACTATTCATGCCCTAATTATAGCACAAACACACGATTAAAGGAAATATTATTAAGAAAATACATGTAACTTATTGTGTCTTTTTTATTGATATGACTGTGCTTTTAGGTAATGTATGTCTTGCATTTAATAAATGGAGGTCGTATGGAAAAAGTCGGATTGAATATTACTCCTAAAGAGTTTAAGCAATTGAGTAAATGGGCGGAGAATATTTATAACACAGCTGTTGTTATCGATTATTTCGTTGCAAATCAACCAGAGATTGAAGAATGTTACAACCTTGCGCCGGTAATCAAGCACCTGCGAAATGATGCGGATGTTTTGAATGCATTCTTTATAGATCACGAAAAAGATGTCGAAATTTAAATGCCGTTTAAAAGGTGTTTAAAAGCCGTTTAAATAGCGTTCAAAAATTATTATGTCTAAATGATACGATTTTAGACGCATACACTTGATGTTTCTCGCCCAAAGAGTGATGAATTGTGTAGCTTGAAAGGAGCATACTATGATTGAAATCGGTAAAAAGTACAGATTAAAAAAGCTTAAAGGTTGGTTTGAAAAAGATAGCGAAGAATTTACTGTTGTTTGTTTTGGCGAATACAATATTGTCGGCTGTGTCGCACCGGATGGTGAAAGATATGTATTTGATAAAGATTTTTTAATTGATCCTGATAAGCCGAATGAAATATACGCTGATATTACAATAACGAAAGGATAAATTATGGTCGAAAAAGATTATAAGCTATATGGGACAAAGATTTTAAACTTAAAAACACAAGAAATCGGCTTGCTAATTTGTCTATGGGAAAACAAATATGCCGATAAAAAAGTAGATTTTGCAACTTGTGTAGATAAAACAGGCAAACGATACAACATAGAATTAGATTATATCAGAGGGTTTGAGGATGATTTTGAAAAATAAATTAACTAAAGAAATATTGGATATTCCATATTCTGAATTTAGAAAAAAGTTTGCCAAAGAAATTCAAGAGGCATTTGAAAGTTACCGCAAAACACAGTTAAATAAATATTCTTGGAACTTCAAAGACGACAACTCTTTGGAGTTTAATTTTTATTTTGAACTTCAATGGAATTTCAATCATTTTGTAAATTCTAATTGGTATATTGAAAGAATGTAGTTATTTAATTCCGGATAATGAAAACTCTTCACCAAGTTTTTTATTTACTTCACTAATCAATTTTTCAAGAGGGATATCGAGACCTTCAGCAATTTTCCACATTGTAGTAAATTTTAAATCATTTGCACCAAGTTCTACTTCTCTCCATGTAGTTTTTGAAAGTGCAATTTCAGCAGAGATTTTATACGCAGTTTTCCCCTGTGCCTTTCTGTGTTTTTCAACTATCTGCCCAAAGGTTTTAATTAGTTGTTCTGATTTACTTTTTGTAATCTCTTGCATAAATATAATTTTAATGATAAATTTATGCATATAGACAGCCACAGCGGTCTATTATAAGAATATATTTCTTCAGGTTAAAATTATAAATAAAACTTAAAACATTGATGTGTTTTTAAATGAAACATGATATTATAAAACGACAAAAGTATGAAAGGTGTTTCTGTGTCCAAAAGAGTAAATGAAATATTAAAATTGATGAGAAAAGCTAACGAAGATATTATTGATGATATAACAGCACAAGAAGAGGGATTTAAAGATAAGTCAGAGTTTGATAGTATACACTTATTGAATGAATTTATAAATTCATTTATTGATAAATACGTCAAAAGCGAAGAAGAATATCGTGCTGAATATAAAAAATCTATATTTAAGTTCGGTTATTATAGCAGAGACAAGCGTATTCAAGATATAAGAAAGGATTTAGTTAAAAGCTACATAAGACGTACAAGTTAAATAAAAAGGAGTTAATATGGAAGAAATGGAACAAGATACAAAACAATGCCCTTTTTGTGGCGGAGAAATAAAAAAAGTCGCAATTAAATGTAGACATTGCGGGAAATTTTTAAATGAAGATAGCGTACAGAAAACAAATGAAACGATTTCTGTTAATATTTCTGATACAGCAAAATATCTAAAAGTATTACTATTATGTGTTTTAGGAATAGGTATTGCCGTTTTATTAATTTGGATTTTGTTCCATGATTATCCAAGTGTTATAAGAAATAAAGAAAATTTATGGTATGGACAATATTTAGCAGCAGGTCAACTTCACGCTTTACTGTTGATATGGTTAACTCAAGTTTTTATAGCAATAAAAAAATAAATATAAAAGGAGAATATCATGAAAAATTTTGCTAAGATTTTTATATTAGTTTTAGTTGCTTTATTTATGTTCAATACACCTTCATATTCTTTGGATTTAAAAAATAGTCCTGAAGATTGTACCTTCATTATCAATAATGTAAGTAATGAACAAACAAAAGAACTTGCATATTATTATCGTGGTCAGTATTACTATGAAAATGGTGAATACTCAAAAGCGGTTTCAGATTTCACTGAATCTATAAAAAGAGCAAAGACAAATGAATCATTAGAGGAAAGTTATTTTTATAGAGGAAGTGCCTATTTTGATATGGAAAATTTTGAAAAAGCTATTCCTGACTTCACAGAAGCCATTAATAGAGCAGCAAATAATCCTGCCAGCCAAGCAGAAAGTTATATGTATAGAGGACGTTCATATCTTATGTTAGGTAATCATAACTTAGCAATAAAAGATTCCACTACTGTAATACAAAAAGGATATGCAGACAAAGAAGTTTGGGCTTATCCGGCATATTACACAAGAGGTATGGCTTATGATGAATTAAAAAATTATAAAAATGCAATTGCAGATTTAACAAAATTTATAAATTACGAAAAAAATAATCTTCAAGACCCTTTAGTTGTGCTTCAAGTTGGAGATGCGTATAGAACAATAGCTTTGGCAAAAATAGAAGCCGGAATGGTAAAATCTCACAATGATGCTTTAGCGGTATTCAAGGATTTAGAAAAAGCAATAAGTACATATTCTGCCTTAAATAGCCCTATTGCCAATGCAAAGAAAGAAATGGCAACAACGATTCTTAAAGAATTAAAAGCAAAATACTATAGATAAGGAGTTTAAAATGAAAAAATTCTTGAATTTAATTCTTGCATTTTTTATTTGCTTGTTTATAACGTTACCTACGTTTGCAGAAAATTTTTATATCAAAAATTATGAGGTAAATATAGATGTAAATAATACAAATAATGCTCATATTACAGAAACAATTGATACATATTTTACAATCAATTCCCATGGCATAATTCGCAGCATTCCTACCAAAAATGATGAAATAACGAATATCTTTGTAAATGAAAATTATAAAGTAGTCCATGAAGATAATAATTATTTAATTAAAATTGGATCGCCTGACCTTTATATTAAAGGAAATCATACATATAAAATATCCTATGACTATAATTTTATAGATCATAATAATGAGTTTTATTTTAATATTATTGGTACAGACTGGAATACCAAAATAAATCACGTAAGTTTTAATATTAAGTTGCCTATGACAATTGATAGAAGCAAAGTCGGATTATCTGTCGGTAAATATGGATCAAAAGGTTTTTCTGAGGGCGCTAAATATACTATTATGGGAAATATGGTTAAAGGTGAAATATTTAGGCAGTTAGAGCCTAATGAGGGAGTAACAATAAGGATTAAGTACCCAGAAGAGCATGTTTCTAAAAATAATATAGATTACGAAGCCGAGGAATACAGTATTGCAAATTATACTGCAGCAATAAATAAAGCTCCCAAAGGTTCATATGAGCAAGCAGAAAATTATGCATATCGAGCATTAGAGTATATGCTTGTTGGTAATTATCAAAGTGCAGTAAGCGATGCAACAAAATCGATTCAGATTGGCTTTGATAAAAACAAATATGATTTTGTGGATTGGGCATTGAATGTTTATTATACAAGAGCCCTTTCATATCAGAATTTAAAAATTTATCCTGAGGCAATACAAGATTATACAACGTATATACAAAAAGCCAATAAAATCCGTAAATATTCTTTTAATTCGCATATAGAGTTATTGTTAGGAAATTGTTACTATTTAAGAGCTACAGCAAAATTAGAACAAATGCCTTTATATAGATCTAAAATCGACGGTAAAATGGCTCGCTATAATTATATTTTTAACCATATATAATCCTTTCCATTACATTGCTTCGTGATTTATAACACTTATTTTACTTCAAAAATAATGAATATATTATTCCATTCCCAAAATTTCTCGTTCTATTTGTCTAACAATATCAGGAGATAAGCAACTAGTTGGCTTTTGTTTAAAAAATTGTTTCTGCTGCGGAAAATCAGTACATTGTTTCACTAGCGGAATTCTTTTTAGAATATTCATCAATGAATACATTTCTGCTTGCGGGGTTTGTTGGTTATTATCAATGTCATTTGAAATTTTATCCATTATTTTTTTTGCAAAATTCATTAGTTCCCGATTGAATAATTCCTGCTCTCTGCCTTTTTCAAACCTCTTTTTATCCCATTCGTATTCCTTTTTCCAATAGAATAAAGTCCTGCGCGAAAGGTCAAGTTTTGTACCAATTGTATCAAGCGATTGTTTTTCGTAAACATATAAATGCTCTGCCTGTTTTAATTTATCTAATTTTGTCATATTAACTCCTTCTTTATAAATTAAATAGTCCGACCTATGTAAAAGTCGGACTATTCATATAACTAAATACTAGGTCTGCTGCGGTAATAACCTTTTACTTCTGTACCATCAGAACGGGTATATGAATTTACATAGATCAAATTCCCTGCATGTACTTGTTGTTTTGCTTGAGCCTCAGGCATAACTTTGCCTGCTGCGACTTGTTGATTTATAAAGCTTTCTAATCTTGAATATTCGTCCTGAGACATTTGTCCAATCTCTTCGTTTGTAAAGATTCTGTTTGTATCAATATCTTTAAAATCAATATTCATATTGACTTGTCCCTCCAAGCGATTTGGTTTGTATTCAACCGCATCTTCTAAATCTCCCATCCACTCTGCTTTATGGTGAAAATATGGGTCTAAACCTCCAATATATCCTTCAGTTCCTTTTGTTACAGAATCTTCGTCATAATTCTTTTTAATTACATAAGTACCGCCAAGTTGATTATCAATATTATTGTTAAATACCGTATCGTTTATATTTCCGTAATTTCTTATGTTCTCTAAATTATCTCTCACATTTCCTTGCAAAATATCTCTCACACCATAAGCATTAAATGTAACTGTTTCGTGTCCGGTCTTATTTGACATTAATTGTGCAAGACTGCCGCCTAATGAGTGTCCTGTAAAAACAATTTCTTGATTAGTGAAATCTTTTTTAACTTTTTCATAAAATTTTTGAGCATCAGCATATTGATTTGGCAATTTTTTCTTTGCCATATCTACATCGTTTGCTAAATCATCTTTGTCGTTTGTTCCACGCATTGCAATTACGACTTTTCCATCTTTGTAAAAAGCTTCACCATGAAATCCGCTCTTTTTGTCATATTCTGAAACTTTAATCCAACCTTTTGGGATTGATTTTTCATTCCCTTTGTAAACACCTATTGATAAGGATTTCATTTCGTTGTCAAATTGTTTTTGAGTTGTTGTGCTATTCATTGTTTTTTCTCCTTTTTTTTGTATACTATAACTATGTTTTTAAATCATTTACGACAATCTTATGCTTTTAATATTTTGTGTGTTTTCGGGATATTAGAATTAATATTGTTTATAGTTTTGTTAATAATAGGCTTACTAACAAAATCTTCACTATTTGGATTGATTTTACTGTTTCACATAATAGGATTGCTGAGTATCCTATTATTTTTGCTTAGTACTTTGATATACTTTGTTGAATTAATTTTTTCTATTAAAATAAGCAACCAAAAATATCTCTGCAATAAAAAAATTACAGCACTGCAAAATATTGGCATAACAGCATTTATGCTAATTGTCATATTAGATTTGCTAATTTTCGGTTCAAAATATATTGAACCTATTTTGTATAATTTGAAAAATTAATTGTTTTTTGCTATTTATATTTACCTCCTTTGTAGCTTAAATTGTAGTCGACTAGTGTAATTTGCTATTTATAATATCTAAATATTCGACCTCAACATCAATGAATTTTTGTTGAAGCTTTTCAGTTTCTTCAATTGCGTAGGATGCTATATCAACTATTTCTTTTAATCTTTTTATCTTTTCTCCAAAATGAATTTCTATTGAATCTTTACCTTGTTTTGTTATCCATTCACAGGTTACTTTTTTTAATTCTGAATCTAAAATTTCAGGCAAAATAGAATTCAACATAATTGCTCTAACATAATCAGGTAAAGGTAATCTTAATGATTTTGCTTTCTTTTCTAAAGGCTTTTTTAAGTCATTTGGAATTCGCATACTGAATTGTTCGGTATTTGAATTCATATTATTTTTTATAAAGTTAACTATCTTTTTATACATATAAATCTCCTATTTGCATATATAATAGCAAATTATTAAAAACCTGTCAACATAAAATTAAAAAACATGTTTTTATACAAAAGTTATTCTGTTAATGCTAAATTTGTTTTTGTCCGTTAATCTTTTTACTTGGAAAGTGCACTTTCTTTCTATAATACCGAGATTTTGAAAATATTTTATTAATTGATTTAACAATGCTAGTGTATTTTTAGTCCTACGATACTGTAAACCTCTGTTTTGGCAAATATTGTAAACTTCTTTTATATCATTGTTGTTGATATTATTGAGAAATTTCCCTTTTAAATACGGTAAAATATTATACTTAAAAATAGAATTATAACTTTTACAGGTTTCGTATTTGCAATACACATTTGCATAATTTTTCATAAAATATGCAATGGCATCTTCAACTTTTATGGGTGTAATTTTATTTTTCGGTATAACAAATAAATCAAAAATTTGTTCTTGCTCTGCCTCTTTATATTTATACAAGTCTTGTTCAAAGACCAATTTACCCTCGTTCAAAAGTCGTTCAAGTTCTGTTTTACAATTACATTCCGCAATCATTTCAATTTCATCTAGCGTAAATTCTTTCAGGTGCTTTGCTAATTTTTCTATGTTCATATTATTTGCTCCATAATTTCTCTTGTAATTTCATCTAAATTATTATCTTTTGCAAATATTTCCATTTTGTTTATCAATTGAACTATTTGTCTTAATCTGTTGTATTTTGAATAGATATATTCAATTGAATAAGGAGTAAATGGGATTTCTGATAGTTGGTTAATAATTTGTCCTATATCATTCACTCCAAAGGTTTCAAATTTTAAAATTTCTGAAAACCTGTCATAAAGGTGCTTGTATCTTTCAAGTTTCCTGTGTGCCAAGCCCATTCCAATAAAAATTATTGGACAGCCGGTTTCATCGTGGATATCCCGCAAAGTTTCAATGGTTTTGTAATTATTCATCAGGTAATCAATCTCATCAATAAAAATAACCTGTGGCTTTTGTTTTAGTTTTTTAACCACAATATTAAAATTATCCGAAGTCAAGAATCTCGGTATTTCATCAAGTTCCTTTACCATCTCCTCAAGCAGCCATCTGCCGGTCATTAGATTTGATGCTCTTAAATAAATTCCGTCATATTTGCACGCAAGCCATAATGCAGTTTGCGATTTTCCAAGTCCGGGCTCTCCATAAACCAATGCCATTTTAGGAATATTTTTGGGTTTATTAATTAAATTCTCAATAAGTCCAATGAAGTTTTTAACGTTAGTAGTTTTTACGAATATTTTATTCATATAATAACCTATACTCCTTTGTATTTTTAAATTCCGTTATCCAAGAATTATATGGATCATTCGCAACTAAATACTCATATTTTTCTGAATTATTTTTGAACAGCGTTTGAACCCTTTTTGAATCCGATTTGAATACGGTTTGAATTTCTGTAGGTTCTACCTGTGTTTCAAGTAACTTTATATCTTCAGTTTCCAGATACTTTTTCACGGATTCAACAGTTTTCTTTTTTAATTGTTTTTGTCTGACAATTTTCTGCTTGTAATCCTCATAATCTTTGACATCCCCTAGTAATTTTGCCATAGGGTGTGTTTCTGTTACACGTTCTGCGGTGCATAAATATTCACCTTTGAGTGTGTAAACTTTGATACTTGTCAGGTCAAAAAGGTTGTACTTAATTAAAACTTTGCTCTTAAAGCCGTATAACCTTTCATCAAAATAATCACAATTTAAAAACCTGATGCCATTCCGCTGAATTGTTTTAATCTCGGTTGCAAGCATCAAATCGTCAAGAGTATTAATATCAATATTTTGTCTTTTTCGTTTTTCTAAAACTTCAGCCACTGTTTTATCCGGAGCATTCGGACAAGGCTGAGAATTCTTAAAACCAAGCCACATATCAATCATTTTTATTGTTTCTTCTATGGTCGGAATGTAATCGGCGTGCCAAGATTTATGCAATTTTTCATTCCGCATCATATAAGCAGGTTTATTCTGAATATTGCTTCCGATATAACTTGGGAGTAACTTTTCAAAGCCTTCCTGAAATTCTTTGAAAAACCTTTCTATCACTTTGGCTCTGGCATTATACGGGCGAGCAAAAACTGTTTCAATTCCGAGTTTTGAATATAATCCCTGAAAACCGAGTTCTGTAAAACCTTTATCGTCAGTAAAATATTTTGCTCTGAATGCTCTGCCGTTATCCTGATATACAATTTTTGGAACCATATCAAGATTTATAATTGCATTTCTAAGAGCCGAAGCTATACACTGTGTATTTTCTTCAAGCATAATTTCATAACCGACTAAAGCTGTTGATTTCCAATCCAAAAATCCCACTAATGTTGCTCTGCAGGGTTTTCCTGTAAACGGATTGATTACCTGAAACGCAAGTTTATGTCCGTCTGCGACAAGAATATCCCCTACTTCTAGCAAACTTGCATCACGTTTTATGTAGGGTTCAACTTTGTCAGAAAGTGCTTTTTCTCCGTCACGAGAAAGAATCCATTTGTCATAATTATTATCTTTAAACCATTTTGCATATCTCCTAAAAGTGATATCAGCAGGAATAAAACTTTGTCCCTGCTCTTTTAATCTGTATTTCGTTAATGCAATGGCTTTGCCAATAGACAGTCTATTCGGGTGTAAAAGCAAACCCATAAATATTTTTATTTCTTCATCATTCAGAACTGTTCGGTATTCCCGAACAGTTGAATATTTATATTGCGGTAAAAGTTTTGCGTAATCTTCCGTTCCGTTTAACATCGCATACCAACGGTGCAAACTACCACGGGAAATTTTGCTTAAAATCTCAAATAAATGTGAACTTGAAGTATTATGCAATTTTACAAAATCATAATCAGCTTGAAGTTTATTTTTAGATTTCTCCCTGAATTCAAGCCATTTGTGAACAATATCTAATCTTGCGAGTGCGATTTGTTTACATTTTTCTGGAGTAAATTCTGCCATGCGTATGCTCCTTTGCATACACATTAATCACTCTGTTTCGCAGAAACATCAAGTCCTAAATCTCAATCTCAGAGACATTTTGACACATATCAAAATGTAAGATAATTTATTTTTGCACTATGTTGCACTATTCTGCACTCGTTAAATATCAAACACAAAGCGGGATAGATGCTGAAACAAGTTCAGCATGATTAAATATCAGTGCAAAAGAGTGCAAAAATAAGGACAAAAGTGCAAGAATACTCCGGCAAATCTCTACACTATAAACCTGCCTTAAACTCCCAATAACTCGGCATCATAGCCAATAAGAACGCATCTAAACTGTCCTGAAAACATATAGTGGTTCAAACCCAATCCCCCTTACAAAATTTAAATCAAAAAAACGACTTCATTAAGAAGTCGCTTTTTTTGAAAAAGTTTGGGCAGGGGTGGGTTCGAACCACCGTACACTTGCGTGAACAGATTTACAGTCTGTCGCCTTTAACCACTCGGCCACCTACCCATATATTTAATTGTCACTCTCGTTAGGTCTTTAAAAATGCCCTTGACGAGATTTGAACTCGTGACCTCTCCCTTACCAAGGGAGTGCTCTACCCCTGAGCCACAAGGGCTTATTTAGTTTTCCTTGATGCCTTCCGGCAGAAGGGAGTGCTTCCTCTCGGGAAATGTGACATTTAGTCACCTTTTCCTCGGCAGAGTCCCTGAACCACAAGGGCCTGTGTTCAGAGTATCTTTTGAAAGAAACCTTAATATTGTATCCTTTCAAAAGATTAGCCGGCAATGGGACTCGAACCTACAACCTACGGTTTACAAAACCGTTGCTCTGCCAATTGAGCTATGCCGGCAACTTCTTTCGTAATTACTATTATAAGCCAAAAAAACTTCATGTCAAGCAATTTTGTTTGACTTATAATTATATTTATTGAAAAACTTTTAAGGAGAATAGCCATGATTAGAGCCATTGCACCGATTTTTTTATTACTTATATCAAATATTTTTATGACTTTTGCTTGGTACGGACATTTGAAATTCAAATCATCTGCCCTGTGGGCTGTAATTTTGGTGAGTTGGGGGATAGCGTTCTTTGAATACTGTTTTCAGGTTCCTGCCAACCGCATCGGTTACTCAACCTACAATGCCGCTCAACTAAAAACTATTCAGGAAGTAATTACTCTTGTAGTTTTTAGTTTCTTTTCGGTTTTTTATCTCAAAGAACAATTCAAATGGAACTACCTCGTTGGTTTTGCACTAATTGTTCTTGCCGTATTTTTTATCTTCAAAAAATGGTAAATAATTTGTGAATTGTGAATTGTCGTTATCGGTGCTTAAGCACATATATGAATCGTTTAATTTGTAAAGGTCTATTCACAACTCACAATTCACATTTCACTCACTTTGCCCTCTTGATTTCATGAATTTAGCGTTATAAAATGTACTTAGTCGAAATATTACACAAAAATTCAGGTTTGGAATCCTGAAGGAAAGAGGTAAAAATGAAAGCAGATATTCATCCGGAATACAAAAAAACAGTTATCAAATGTGTATGCGGAAACGAAATTGAAACAGGTTCAGTTCAGGATAACATCACTGTTGAAATTTGCAACAAATGCCATCCGTTCTACACAGGACAACAAAAAATTCTTGACTCTGAAGGTAGAGTTGAAAGATTCAACAAAAGATACGGTAAGAAAAACTAATCCGTTAAAATACAGTTTTACAAAAAAAGACTTTGAAAACTTTTCAAAGTCTTTTAATTTTATTTTGGCAATTATATGCTATTTTTCAGTAGAATGTCATTGCCGTAACATTGTATATAGTTACCAATATTTAATATTTTCATAAAGTTTGTGTTAATATGATTATATTATTTGGAATTAATGATATAGGGGATAGAGATGAAAAAGATATTTTTCGCTTTGGTTTTAAGTACATTATTATCTGTTCCTGCATTTTCATATACAAGATATGAAGTGCCGGAAGATTCTGCGCATTATGCTTTTGATATTTATGATGCAGGGGAATCTTTTGATTATGATAATAAAGCGGTTACTTCTACATATAATCTTACAAACAATCAAATGAGGGCTCTTTTTGATGCGGCAAAAAAATGGACAGAATATATCAATTTTACTCCGAATAATTTACCGATTTACAGAATTTATTCTTCAAACGAACTTAATGCGTCTGCATCAAGCGGCTATTATGAAGTCACAAATTCAGATTATATGTACACATTAATAAATTCAATGATGACTAATAAGCAGGTAATTCCTGATGAAGATGAACCTTTACCGGAATTTCACGGGCTGATTGAAGTCGGTCTTGGCTTAATTGAATCAGAACCTAAATGGAACAATTATGATGGTGCTTCGGCTATTTTTAAAGAGCACTTGCCTGATATATATTCAACTATGATTCATGAAATGTACCATTCAATTGGTCTTGCAAGCGGTGCATCTCAATACAAGGTAAAACAAGATGATTTTGGTTATTATTTTTCCAAAAATGTAAATTCTCCTATTTCAATTTGGGACAGTTATTTGAGGATATATAAGGGAAATATTTCTTCCGCATCATATTATAATCCTGCGCTTGAAATTGCCTCTGCTCGGGGTATGTCTCTAAAAATTGATAATATGGATGAGGGTGGAATTTTTGATATTTTGAATTATGCTCCGTATTTTGCGGGAAAAGAAACTTTAAAAGTTCTTACGGGATTAAATAATGCTTCTGTTGAAGATATGGAAGCGTATATAATGTATAAAGGCGGATTGAAAAATTATTCTAATTATTATGATGCTTTGGCAAAGCGTCCTTTGGTTTTGGGGCTGCCTGTCAATGTAATAGAAGATTCCAGACCGGAATTATCCCATATTGAACTTAAAAACAGTTTTATGTCACACCAGAATTATCAGAACTGGGCAATACTTATGGAAGCCGAATTGGCGGTATTAAAAGACCTTGGCTATGATGTTGATATGAGAAAATATTTTGGTCAATCTTATTATCTTGATAATATGTCAGAGGTTTTTACAAGAGGTTATGGTGATGTTTGGGATGAAACATCAGGCATGTATTCAGGCAGAAGTACGACAGAAAATGGTATAGGTCTGCATATTTACGGTGATAATAACAATATTACTCAGGTTTCGGATATATTATCTGATGGTAAATATACAATCGGAGCAAGAATTGATGGTGTAAATAACTCATATATTCTTAATACCGGAAATAAAATTGATACTGCAGGTGCAGGGAGTATCGGTATTGCAACTATGTGGGGTAAGAATCATACAATTACATTAAATTCGGGTTCAGAAGTAACCGCAAAGGGTGATGGCGGTGTGGCTGCCGAATTTGATTTCGGTAAAAATGTAATGGGTGAATTATATTCCGGTAGAGGTTCATATTCTGAATTTGACGGAAAGAAGAACCCCATTGCCGAAGATGTATTACAGGGACCTTTGGTTGAAAATTTCAATGTATCAGGTAAACTTGAAGGTCAAAAGGCATCAATTTATATTTCCGAAAATGCGCATGTAAAAAATATCAATATAGAAAACGGTTCAAGCGTAAAAGGTGATATTATTTCCGAATGGAATTCAGTTCAGTCTGGAGCAGGTATGTATGTTCAGGATAGCGAAGGTCAACCTGTGACAGGTGAGGATGTAAGTAAAATTTATTTTACAAATTTGAATTTTGGAAATGGAACTGATGCTTACGAGGGTAGTTTTTCTGATAACATCACAGGGGAAAATGACACATTTAATACCTTAAAAATGAATGTGAACGGAACTCTGAATTTTGGAAATTCAACCGAATCAAAAACTATTGATGTGTATAATATCACGAATAACGGAGTATTGAATATTACCGGTAACACATCAATAAAAACTCAAAATGCTGAAGAAAGTATTACAGGAAGTGGTGCAATCAATGTTTCTGACGGTAAAATATTAGAAACTTTCAATGTATCAAATATTAATAACGAATTGCGTCTTAATGCGGGTGAACTTGATACAAGTAATCAGACAAAAGAAAATATAAAAATCAATAAGTTAGTTACATCAGATGGTTCAAAATTTGATGTTGATTTGGGAGATACATTTAATATAACAGATACTTCAGGAAGTACCGGAACGACTGAAATTTCAAGAGTTTATGCCGATAAGGGTGAAGTTTCCCAACTCAAAGCAAAAGGAACGGATTATGAAAAACCTCTGTTTACAAATGCTTCGGTTGATTTAGGAACTTCATCAACAAATGTTTATTATGACGGGGAAAAATATACTCTGTCACAAGACAGTTCAAAACAAAATCTTGTAGTGAGTTCTGTTTCAGCATCAAACGGTGTTGGTGATGCCGCACAGGATGCAAAAACATCTAATTATATTGTTGCGGAAGGTGAAATTCAAAATGCAGATGGCGGAACAGTTACGGGAAAAACTTTTGAAGTCAGTGGTGACAGTCTGAATTTTAATGGTCATAAAGGTTTGATTATTGACGGAACTACAAATCCGCAAGGTACGACAATAAAAACTACAACTTTAAATGCTTCAGAAGGCGGTGAAAATAAAGGAACCTATACTGTTCAAAATGGTGGTATGTTAAATATTGTATCAGGTTCTGATAATCCTCATGTTTCAATTGTAAGCAGTAATAACGCTGTATATTTAGACAATGGTTCAAATGTTATTTTGAAGTCTGATAAAGGTTCTGAAGTTGTTGTTGCTGGTAAAATTACTGGCGAAAGTATTGAAAATTCAAAAGTTGTTGCTTATGGAGATAATGTTATTCTCAATAATACTGAGAATGTAGCATTATATAGTGAAGCAAATAATCTTGAATTAAACGGACAACTTTCAAATACAACTATCAATGCAGCAGGTGGTGAAATTAATGTTAATAAGGATTCTGCATTGGCGGGCGGAACAAATTCTCTTATCTTAAACGGAGCAAATATAAATCTGCAAAATAATGAAGTCACTCCGATTGATTTGTCAAAATTATATCTTAATGAGGACACCAATTTGGCAATTGATGTGGATATAAAAAACGGTAAGGCAGATACTTTTGTTTTTGAAAATGAAGATGATGCAATTACTAATTACGGAACAATTAATATTGACAATGTAAATCTTGTTAATACCAATGAGCGTACGATTTTAACACAAGATAATTATGAAGTACCAATTATCAGTCCTGAATTTAAAAATATGGAATTAAAAAGGTCGGTAGTTTTTGGATTGAAACCTCAGTCTTTAACAACTCCGATTTATAAATACAATACGAATTTCGGCGTTATGGAAGACGGAACTGTCGTATTTGGACTTGCAAGATCAGGAAGCGGTTATGACAGTTACAACCCCGCGGTTACGGTAAGTCCTGTTGCTGCACAGTTGGGCGGATATTTAAGTCAGTTAAATTCTTATGACGAAGCATTCAGAAATTTGGATATGAAAATGCTTATGACTCGTGAAGAACGACAGGCTTACAAGATGGCAAATCGTTATGCTTCGGAAGTTCAGCCACAAGTATTCAGTCCGACTTATTTGCCTGAAAAAGACAGTGCAGGATGGTTCAGACCTTATGCAAGTTTTGAAAAAGTAAATCTTAAAGGCGGTCCTAATGCCGAAAATGTAATGTATGGTTCATACTTTGGCGGTGATTCTAAAATGTATGAAACTAAAAACGGCTGGGATTATCAATATTCTGTTTATATCGGGTATAATGGTTCACACCAGAACTATCAGGGTAATTCAATATACCAAAACGGCGGTAATTTAGGTGCAACGGGAATATGGTATAAAGGCGATTTCTTTACTGCGTTAACTGCAAATGTCGGAGCAAGTGTAGCAGATGCATCTACAATGTATGGCAGTGAAGATTTCCCTATGTTAATGACAGGTGTTGCAAGTAAGACAGGATATAATTGGGAACTTGCAAAGGGTAAATTCATAATTCAGCCAAGTTGGTTAATGAGTTATACCTTTGTAAATACTTTTGATTATACAAATTCTGCGGGAGTAAGAATTAAATCTGATCCGTTACATGCAATAAATATGGCACCGGGCTTGAAATTTATCGGGAATTTAAAACATGGTTGGCAGCCTTATGTGGGAGTTCAGATGGTCTGGAACATAATGGATGATACACATTTCAAGGCACAAAATGTTTCATTACCGAATATGAGTGTAAAACCGTACATTCAATATGGTGTCGGATTACAAAAACGCTGGGGCGAAAGGTTTACTGGCTTTGCTCAGGCTATGCTTCGCAACGGCGGAAGAAATGGTATTGCTTTATCTGCCGGCTTTAGATGGGCAATAGGTAAAGACCCGTCTGCTAAGAAGACGGAAAATAAAACTTTATCAAGTGCAAAACCAATAATAAAATAATAAAAAACAGGCTGCCAAATTGACAGCCTGTTTTTTTTATAAATATATTAACTTACTTAATTAACCTGCATTTCTTTTTCAAAACCAAATAAAGAACTTACTGATTCATCATCATGAATTCTTGCTATTGCCTGAGCAAGTAACGGTGCTACAGAAAGTTGTTTAATATTAGACGGCATTTTGCTCATATCAAGCGGAATGGTATTTGTTACAATACATTCCGTTATAGGTGCAGAACCTAATCTTTCAACCGCAGGACCTGAGAAAACAGGGTGAGTTGCGCCGACATAGATTTCTTTTGCCCCTCTTGATTTTAGTAATTTTGCCGCTTCACAGATTGTTCCTGCCGTATCAATAATATCATCAAACATTAAACAAACCTTGCCTTCAATATCACCGATAACATTTGTAGCAATTGCTTCATTGTGCTTGTCACGGCGTTTGTCAATAATTGCTATAGGACAATCAAGTCTTTTTGCAAAATATCTTGTTCTGTTAGCTCCACCCATATCGGGGGAAACAGCAACCATTTCATCAGGGTTGATATTTAAACTTTTAATATAATTAGTCAAAATTGGAGCAGCAAAAATATGGTCAACAAGAATGTTGAAAAATCCCTGAATTTGACCTGTGTGTAAATCCATTGCAAGAACTCTGTCTGTTCCTGCTGTTGTGAGTAAATCTGCAACGAGTTTTGCCGTAATGGCTTCTCTGCCCGAAGTTTTTCTGTCTTGTCTTGCATAACCGTAGTATGGGATAACGGCAGTAATTGATTTTGCACTTGCACGCTTAAATGCATCAATAATAATTAATAATTCCATAAGGTTTTCATTAACGGGATTACAAATCGGCTGAATGATAAAAACATCATCTCCTCTGACACTTTCTTTGACTTGAACATAAATTTCTCCGTCAGAGAAATTCTTAACAACCATAGGTCCGATATTTGTTCCGAGTTCATTTGCAATTTCCTGTGCTAATGCAGGGTTCGAACGACCTGCAAAAAGTTTGATGTCATGATTAGGACTAATAGCCCTTTCTAATTCAGGATAAGTTTTTTCTTCAATAGCAGCCATTTATATTTAATTCCTTTCCATACTCACACTGGCATGATGTATTATAAATTTTACAGACATTAACTTCAAGTCAGTTTTAAGTTTTGTAATATCAAAAAATCTGTAAATTTTATTTTTTGCTATACAATTTTTTTTGCCACTACTAAATAGTAGTGACGGATTAGAGGAATTTTCAATGCATAACAAATACTTTATAATCTTATAATAAATTCTAAAAAATATATTGCTCAAGCCGAAATATAGGAGGGAAATAGCAATGTAAAATATTTGAAAAAAATAATTTTATTTGTAAAATACTTGTATGAAAAAAATATGGATTTTATTTTTAATATGTTTATTTATAACTTGTCCTGTTTTGGGTTGTCCTGTAACAAAAAACCAGCCGATTACTCATCCTGACGGAACTATTGAATACGATTTTTCTAAACAATCTCAAACCAAAGCAAGTAAAATATTATATAAATTTGTCTTGAAAGAATTAAATAAAACTCCAAAAGAAGCACAAGATTTTGCAAATATAACCCCAAAAACAGTAAGTGCTTTTGAAACCGATTTGAACGGTGACGGTAAAAAAGAAATTATTGGTGTTGTTTTTTCAACATATTATTCTTGCACAGAAGGTTTTAAATTATTTATATTAGAGCAACAAAATAATATTGAATATATAGATTTGTCGGACATACATATTCTGCCAAATGAAAAAATATATATAAATAATATTGTTATAAATAATTATAAAGAAATCAAAGCAAAATGTTATAATAACCATTATCGTTTAAAAGGTGAATTTGTTGAAAGCACAATATATTTACTCTTTCAAAATAATAGTTATGAATATAATTATTTAAAAATGAAAGTAAATATATAATATTTTTGTAATGAATTAAACCAGAAAAGTGTTATTTATATAACACTTTAGATGTAGTATGAAAGGACAATTTTATGACAAAAACATTAGACGAATTTTATACAGATTTAGGTATACGAGAATCAAGTGGTAATTATAAAGCAAAGAATAGATATGGTTATTTAGGTAAATACCAAATGGGTGAGTCTGCAATGATTGATGCAGGATATTATAAAAAGCCTTCACACAATTATAATAATGATTGGTCAGGTCAATTTACAGGTAAAGACGGTGTTTATAGTGTAGAAGATTTTTTAAATAATAAACAAGCGCAAGAAAATGCCCAAAAAGCATTTAAGCAAGCGCAATGGCGTTATTTGCAAAATTCAGGTGCTACAAAATACTTGGGACAAACAATTAATGGAATTAAAATAACTCCAGCAGCCTTATTAGGAGGAGCACATATCGGAGGGCATGTTAAAGTTAGTGATTATGTGCATAGTGGAGGGAAAATTGACGGTAAAGATGCCAATGGAGTACCTGTAAGTGAGTATATGCACAGATTTCAAGATTATGATGTTTCAGGTATTACAGGATTGAAATTTGATAATATCTCAGAAAATATTAATCAACAATCTGTTGTTACTCAAGAGCCACATGAAACTAATAGTGTTCCTACTCCAAACAATATAAACTCAGATACTAATAATGCTCTATTCAAATTATTTGCAGAATACAACGCTTACCAACAAAACAACCTTCCTGATCTAAATGATTTGATGGTCAACCCTATTGAACAACAAATTCAAAAAACAAATCCATGGGATATGATCCCAATGGCTATACCTGAAAGTTTAAGACAACCTTCAGGTGTTCCAACAGGTCAGGCTGCAAATTTTGATATCAATCAACTTGCAAATATGTTAGGAATTCAATTACCTGATGTACAATCTACAAATCAACCTAAACAGGATTCAGGCTTATTCGGTTACACAAATCCATTAACTGGCAGCAATCATATATACACAAGAGAAGAAGTTGGTGCGATGACTACGGATGAATTTGCCAAACATGAAAAAGAAATTGATGCACAAACAAGAGCATTCAATGGTACAATGCCGACCAATGGTGACATGCAGCGAGAAGCAATAAAACTGCGCCTCGCATTAAACGGCAACGCCTCCAATTAGTAAAAATATTCATTTTTACATAATTGTCGGTCTGGTACTACGTACCTGCCTCTGCTCGGCTTGGTGGCGGTGTTGTGTATGTAAATTCATATACCCGTTCCGATGGAACACAAGTTAAAGGTTACTACCGTTCAAAACCGAGATTTTAAATTCATATCCATTAAATTAATGATGTGAAATTGTTGATTTTAGCCTAAAATAGTGTAAAATATAATAGATTTCTCCCCTTATGAGGGGAGAATACAAAAGGGGTGCTATTCCGTCAGGTAAAAATTACAAAATGGCACCCATCCCTATCCCTTCCCTCGAAGGGAAGGGAATTAAGATAAAAAGGGGAATCTTATGTTACAGGAAGCAACAAAAGCACTAAATTCAGCATTTAATAACAGTTTTATTAAGAAAATCAGTCAATATCTTCACGATTGTGTGCGTGAGGAGGTTAAAAGTTCAACTTTCCGAAACCTCAAAGGTGATAAAGATAACAAGTGGATTTTCTTAAAAGAAAAAGAAACTTTACTTACAAACGGTCTTGAATATTTAAAACTTGACGGGGCAAACCCGAATTTGACCGAACTTATGATTCAGAGTGAAAATAATTCAAGAGATAAATACCTCATTTACGGTTATATGTTTTTGGTTGGCAGAAACGGAAAATCTAAGCGTCGTAATGAGTTTTTGACCCCGCTTTTGTATGTTCCGTGCAAATTGGAGCGAAACGGCGTAAATATAAATTGTATTCGTCAGGAAGATATTTTGTCTTTAAATACCGGCGCTTTGGCATCTTTGATGAAAAAAAGTGATGATGACGATGAAGTGGATTCTTTTTTGGAAGGTATTTTGGATGTTGTTCCTGATTTACCTATTACAAAAGAAAAAATGGATATTTTCCTGACCACATTAAAATCACTTATTCCTGATGTTGAGATTGCTCTTGATAATAGCGAAGATGCAGATGAAGATAATGTTTCAAGAGATGAAACACCTGATTATTCAAATGTTGAAATAAACGGTGATAATTTAGACGAAATAATTGAAGATGATATTCAACAGCAAAAACAAAAATATGAGGGGGATCTCAAAAAACTTTGTGTAACTTATCAAAGCGCAATTATTTTGACAAAACGCCCGACAGTTACGGCAGGTGTTTTGCACGAACTTTTGCAAATCGCAGAAAAACCAAGCGGAGTTTATCGTGAAACTACTTTATCAGTTATAAATGATGAATATAATCAGGCGGTTGAAAGAAACACAGTTAAAGATGACAATACTCCTTTCTATCCGATTACTCCATTGTCTTTGAGTGATTCGCAGGAAAGAGTAATTAAAAATATTGAAAACAATAAATTTATTGCGGTTCAAGGACCTCCGGGAACAGGAAAATCTCAGACTATTGTAAACCTTGCTGCACACCTGATAGCAAACGGAAAAACAGTTTTAATTGCTTCCCGTATGGATAAGGCTGTGGATGTTGTTGCTGACCGCTTAAATGGTCTTGGGGCTCCGTATCTTGCGTTGAGGGCTGGAAGATTAAATTACCAAAGACAATTAAGTAATCAACTCAAAGATTTGACTAATAATAAAATTAATCTTGATGATGATGTAGAAGATTATATTTTTGCAGATGTTGATGATATGAAAAAACATCTCGATATTATCCGTGAAACCGAACAAAAATGTGAAAATATTATAAAACTTGAGAAAAAATGGCACGATTTGAGAGATGAAATTAAAGAAAACTCTATGGCTGTCGGCGATATGCAGTATATTAAACGACCGCTTAAAAAATCCGAAATTGATAATATAAATGATGTTATCAAAACTTTGACGGAAAATATGGAAAAAGCAGGATTTTTTGCAGGTTTAAAAAATATGTCAAGTTTAAGACAACTCAAAAAAATTCTCGACTTAAAAGATTTTGAGGTTGAAAGTGAAAATTTAGATCGTCTGAAAGTCGAACTTGATTTTATTACTCAAAAGTGGCAGTTAAGAAAAATTGAAGCGGATATTCAAAAAATCGGTAATCTTCATGTCATGATGGAGCAAATTCGTCAACTCAAAAGAAAACAGAAATCTTTGGCAATAAATATCCTCAAAAGTTCTCGCCGTGAAGCGTTGAAATCACTTTTGCGTGATGCAAAAAAAGTTCGCAGAATAAAAATTCATTCAAAATCACTTGTAAGTAACAGAAGAAAAAATTCTGAAAATATACTTGAAACAGAAGATTTCAAACCGTTATTAGAGGCATTCCCGTGCTGGTGTGTTACTACTTATGCGGTATCTGACAGTTTGCCTTTAAAACCCGGAATGTTTGATGTTGCAATTATTGATGAGGCTTCGCAGTGCGATATTGCAAGTTGTTTCCCGATTATGTACCGTGCCAAAAAATCGGTTATCGTAGGAGATGATAAACAATTACCGCACCTGTCTTTCCTTGAAAAAGCCAAAGAACAATCATTTTTAAGTCAATACGGAATCCCTGACAAGTATCAATTGATGTGGAGATTCAGAACAAATTCCATGTTTGATTTGGCAGATTACTATTCAATGAATTCTGTTATGCTTGATGAGCATTTTAGAAGCCTTCCGCCTATAATCAATTTTTCTAACCGTGAATTTTATTCTGACAGAATAAGAGTTATGCGCAAGGACAAACTTGATGAAAAAGTTTTGGATTTGGTCAAAGTTCAAGACGGAAAAGTTGATTCTGATGCAACAAGAAACCTGCCTGAAGTTGAAGAACTTGTCAAAGTTTTGCATGAAATTATTGTGGAAGACGAAAAAAATAACCCTGATAATCCGACAACCATCGGGATAATTTCACCTTTTAGAGCGCAGGTTGAACAACTGAAAATTTCTGTACCAAAAGTTTTGTCTGATTACATGATTAAAAAACACCAAATTGAAATTGGTACGGCGCATACCTTTCAGGGTGATGAAAGAGATATAATGCTTATTTCATGGGGCTTTGCAAACAATTCTCATCCGCAGAGCATTACATTTATTCAGAAACCTAATTTGTTTAATGTTGCGATTACAAGAGCGAAAAATAAATGTATAAACTTTGTTTCTCACGATATTGAAACAATGTCAGAAGGGCATTTCAGAAATTATATTTCTTATATCAAAGAGTATTTGGAGCGCAAACGTGCGCTTGCAAATGACGAAATAGATGCAAATATTTATAAAAACTCATTTGAGCGTGAAGTTGCCGATGAAATTCGTAAACTTGACCATCATGTACTCGCAGGGGTAGATATTGCAGGTTTGAGTGCGGATTTGGTTGTAGATGACAAGTTTATACTTGAAATTGACGGCGTTGAGGACAAGCAAAAGTCTAATATTTCAAATATGAAAAAGCAATCTATACTTGAGCGAAGCGGATATAAAGTTAAACGCATAACCTTCAGAGAATGGCAATATTCACCAAAGGCTTGTTTAGACAGAGTTTTGACACTTGAATAACTCAAAGTCAATAAGTTCGTTCAGATATAAAATCTCTGTTCTCTGTTAAAGGAATAAGTTTTGTTATTGCGCACATGAGCGAAACAATCTAACCATTTTACTTGCTTGTATCATTGAATATAATTTCAAAACCAAGAAGTTCTGCTATCATTTGAACTTCTGAATATGGCATTGTTCCTCTGCTCAATTTATTTGAAACAGATGCAAGAGTATATTTTTTCCCTGCGTGTTCAGACAACATTTCAGCGAGTTTAGTTATAGTCATTCCTCTTAATGCCAACATTGATTTTATTTGTTCTTTTGCACTTCTTTTCATATTTTTTATTATACAAATTTGTTTATATGTTAACATATATGATAATGAAATATATAATTATCTATGTAAATGAGAATATATTATCATTTATATAGATATATATTAAGCATAATTTAACATTTATGAGGCTAATATGTGCAAAACAAATGTAAACAAACAAGCGGAATTTATTACATCCGAATTGTATAAAATTTCAGATATGACAAGGGTTATATATGAATCAATAAGTTATAATGCTGACAATGGAATAGATTGCAGTCATATTTTTGAAATAATTGAAATATTAAACAATAAAATTGAAAATCTGATTGAAATTAGCAAAACGCAAGAATGTGTATTGACAAATATAACTTAGGCGGTTTTTCTTTGTTTTTGCGGCACACCGACAGTTGCAATAAGTGTTTCAATTACGCGGGGCATCTGACAGATAAACGAATAATGTCCCTGTGAAAGCGAACATTTTTTGCAGTCACAATTAATTTCATAACATTCAAGCGCCTGCTGAGTCCAATTTTGAGTAATAGAATCAGAAATTTCTTCGTTTGCAGGCGAATAAAATTCATCCTCCAAGTCTAAATCAAGCCATTGTTCCATAAGATGCCCCTTGTAATTCCTGCCCCAATATAATTATTTACGATATGAACAAGGTTTTTATCCTATATTTGTATGAGATTTATCTCAAAGCGTTCCAAAAATATCTCTTAACTTTATCAACAAATGTTGCAGGGAAGATTTCATGCGGTTCGATAACCGAAATATCGTAATCTTCAGGCTGAGTTGCTCTTTGGTATTTCAAATCTGTTTTACCAAAAAGCATTACATAGCCGACTTTGTAGCCGTCAGGAATTTCCAAATACTGACACAGGTCAGGGATTAATTTCAGAGCAATTTCCGCAAATCCGCACCACAAAGTTCCGACTCCCAAACTTTGAGCGTAAAGTTCAAAGTAACTTAATAAAATTATCGGGTCAACAGGTGCGCACGGTGCAGTTACAGGCACAGACACAACCAACATGTGCGGTGCGCCTCTGAAAATTACATCTTTGCCGTCTATAAATTGTTGTTTGAATTTTTCAAATTTCTTTGATACAGGAAGCCATTTGTTTGATAAAAGTGCTTTTTTGATAGTATTATTAGTTCTGTTTCTGAATCTGTTCATAACTTCAATATCATCAATGAGTGCGATATGGAGTTTATGGTTATTACAGCCTGTCGGAGAATATTTGAGCATATCTTTGAGTTTTTGCATAGTCGCTTTGTCAAGATTTTCCTGCCTGTAACTTCTTATACTTTTTCTGTGCTGAATAAGGTTCAAAACCTGTTCATCCGTTGGCAAATTATTATCACAAATGTCTGAATCCTCAGGCTTTTTGTCGCATATTGAAATTGCACCGGCAGGACAAATTGCTAAACAATGCTGGCATTTCATACAATATTGTTCATTCCCCGATTTTACAAGCGGAAAACCTTCTTTATCAAATTCTATAATTCCTGTACCACAGTCATCAGAACATTTACCGCAATGAATACATTTTTCCCTGTCCACAACAAAATTTAATTCTGACATAATTTACTCCTCTATTTTAAACACAAAACCGCAAGACTTGCGCAAAAGCATAAAATCTGGATAAATGTGTATATTTTTAATGTTTCATATTTTACAAGTTTTCCGATTATAAATGGCGAAATTACACACAAAATCAAAAACATTGACCAAAAATTACGATTTACTATAATATCTGAAATAATATAAATGCTCAATGCAAGCATATATGGAATCATTCCGCCTGCAATTACATATCCGTAAACGGCTTTGTTTTTCGGATTTTCAAATTTGTGGAATAATCCTGCACATAGCACAAGTATTGCAACTATGTTTAAAATTATAGTTGTAAGCGTAATTATATTCATACTGTTTGTAGTTCTCTCTGTTGTGTTTTTTGTGGTGTAAATTCGTCTAAAAATTCTTTTACCGTGTTCATTACAAATTCTTTTTCGTTATCGTAAAGTACCATGTGATAACTGTCATTGAGTTCAACATATTTTTTAATCTTTGATGAAACTCCTTCTAAAACAACTTTTGCTCCTTTTGTGCTTGAAAGATTATCATATTTTGAATGGATACACAAAATCGGACAAGTCACATTTTTAAGATTTTTTCTGACATTTTTTGATAATTTCAAAAGTCCGTCAACACAATTCAACGGGTAATTGTCCATGCTTATATTTGCTTTCGCGGTAATTTTTGCAAGACTTTTTCTTGTGCGTTCGTTTTTAACCCCAAAACAATCGTCTTCAGGAAAAGTATAATAAAATCTTATTATTGTACTTAAAGCGAACGGCAAAAGTGAAATTGTCCATGGGATACAAAAACCGTCCAAAAATAAAGTCGTAGAAAGTGCAATAATTCCTGTCAAATCCTTATTATGTTCACCCAAATATACTGCCATTGCAGCACCCAAACACAAGCCCGAAACAAAAAACCGGTTATAATTTTTTCTCAAATTTGTGTATTTATTTTGAGCAAATTCGCACCAATCCTGCCATGTAACAGTTTCAATTTCGCTTATTCTGTCGCCATGTCCCGGAAATGAGTAGCAAAAAACATCATACCCGTTTTTAAACAAAAAATCACCGTATTTTTTCATCTCAAACGGACTGCCTGTCAAACCGTGAAACAACAGTACGGCTTTATCTGTTTCAGAGTCGTTATGTATAAGTTCAAAATCTATACTTTCGGGCACTTATGACAACCTCGTAAATAATTGGTCTATAAGTTCAATAGCCATATCAATTTCTTCATAAGAAATAGTAACGGCAGGAACAAGAGTAATAGAGTTGTTATAGTGGCTTCCTTTGTTAAGTATAATACCGCATTTTCTTCCTCTGTATGTCAAATCCCCTTTAAGACCTTCTGCCAAAATATCATGGCAAAGTTTTGAGTCAGGTGTGTAGCCGTCTTCTGTTACACATTCAATTCTCAAAGCAAGCCCCAAACCATCAACTGTACCGATTCTTTTGTGTTTTCTTTCCAATGATTTCAAACCGTCAAGGAAGTATTTACCTTTGTTTGCAACCTGAGTTTCAAAATCTTCTTCTTCAAAGGTTTTCATAACTTCGTATCCTGCTCTCATACCAATAGGATTGTTGCAGAATGTTGAGTGAGTTCTGCCGTTTGGCCATACTTCAGGATTAATAATTTCTTCTCTTGCCCACATACCTGCAAGCGGATTTAAACCGTTAGTAAGTGATTTACCAAATGTAATAACATCAGGTTTAACATCAAAATGTTCAATAGACCAAAGTTTACCTGTTCTATAGAAGCCCATTTGTATTTCGTCTGCCACAAAAAGTACACCGAAATCGTCTAAAACTTTTTTGAGTTCTTTAAAGTATCCTTTTGGCGGAACAATATAACCGCCTGAACCCTGAACAGGTTCAACAAAGAATGCGCCGAAAGCACAGTCTTTTGTAGAATGGTCATATAAGCCGGCACAATTATCTTCAAATTCGCGTCTTAATTGTTGTACGCAATAGTAATTGCAGGAATCACATTTTTTGCCGTAAGGACATCTGAAACAATACGGATAAGGTACAAAATGCGCCTCATCACCAAAATGTCCAAACGGTTTTCTGTATCTGTAACCTGCAGTTAAGCAACTTGCACCCAATGTTCTGCCATGAAATCCGCCAAAAAATGAAAATACTCTGTTTTTGTGAGTGTAATTTCTGACTAATTTCAAAGCGTCTTCGGTTGCCTGTGAACCGCCTACATTGTATTGAACGCGACCCTTATATCCAAATCTTTCAATATTTGCTTTTGCAATTTTTTCTGATAATAAAACTTTGTAATCATATAAAAAGTGAGATGAAATTTGAGGTAATGTATCTATCTGGTCAACAACGGCATCTCTTATACGTTGATTTTTATAACCCAAATTACATGCCGCAAACCACATTTCCAAATCTAAATATGGTGTGTCTTCAGAGTCATACATATAGACTCCGTTGCAATCCTTAAATACTTTCGGAATAGGGTCTGCATAAACTTTATCACCGTGAGAACAGTATTCTTTACCTATTTCACGCAACTCATCATCAGTATAATTGATGTTTTCTGCTGTTTTAACCCCATTTACATTTTCAATATTTGTTTTAATTTCTAATACACTCATATTTTCCATCCCTATTCAAATAGTGTTATTTATACATTTCCATTTTTTATTCTACCACTAAAAAATCAAAAAAAAATTTTTTGCTAATTAATATTACAAAAGTGTAAAAAAATTATTGCATTTCATAGAAAACAGTAAAAGATTCTGTGGTCGAAAGTTTTGCTCTGCCACCGTGTATCGGCACAAATACAAACCCTGCAACTTACATATTAATTTCCCTTCCCTAAGTAGGGAAGGGGTAGGGATGGGTTTTGATTTGATTTCTCAGCCTGATTATTCCATACCCAACCTAACCTCCCCTACCAAGAGGAGGAACAAGTTTTCCTTCCTAAGGGGGAGGGAGAGGGTTAAATAAAATAATAATAAGTAGTGAATATGTCGGGTTTCAACCAAACAAAAAATACAAAAAGAGGCTTTTAAGATTTTGAAACACTCTGTTAAAATTACCATACAATATGATTGGGGTGAGACCCTAAAACAAGTTCAGGGTGATAGTATAACTATCAGTTCAGAATGACAAAAGCCCCCTTTTTAGAATAAGTAAGTTAGAGTCCCTACCCCAACGCTTGCTCGTTAGGCGCAAAGACAACTTACTTATTATTGCATTTCATAGAATACTGTAAAAGATTCAGTGGTAGAAAGTTTTGCTCTCCCGCCGTGTATCGGCACAAATACAAATCCTGCAACATAAAAAGTAATATTGCCTGCCTGATACAACGGATAAACCCAAATTGAACGATTTGCTCCCGTTTTTGAAACATGACCGTGAAGATTTATTTCTTTACCCTCATTATCAATATAAAAATTACCAATTTTTAAACACTCGGGAACTCCCATTTTATCGGAAGCCGAAATCAGTTCCACCCTGCCAAAAACAGTTGTTCCTTTTTCAAATTTTTTACCTAAAATTTCAAAATCCTGTGTAGCAATAAACGGGATAACAGAACCCTCAATAAGTTCTTTTGTTGATTTTATTTGTTTTGCAAGTTGTATATGAACCGGAATTCTTTGTTTTGTAAAATCATATTTTGTTTTCGGTTTTATTTTACGGACTTTTGACAAATCAATCTGTTTTTCAAGAAAATAATCATCAAAATATTCTTTCTTTGGCAAAGCATAATTCGACGCATTGGCAACAAAATCTTTGTCAATGAGTTCATCTTCAATCGGAATATAATGGTATTCTCCTCTTTCATATATTCCGAGTTTGAATATGGAATTGTTGCCGTCTGCATAAATATTCGGGTCTAAAAGTTCATCTCTGATAGGCTCTGAATTTTGTGCAAATGCAGGTGTGCAAAATATTATTAATGCTATGGTCAAAAACAGTTTTTTCATATTAGTATTTGTAATTTACTTTTCTTGTAGAACCTGATTTTACTTTTTCTAATAATAACATGCGATTTTTTCTTGATGTAAGTAAAAAGTTCTGGTAGTAAATATTATCTTTGTATTCGTTTTCAACAAGAATTGACGGATATTTTGTATAAATATATTCATAAATAAGCATCATACGGCGTGATGCAAGTGTGTGATTTGAAAATGCATCAAATCTGTATTGTTTCCCGATTTTATTGAAAATAGTAATCAATGCAAGCGGATTATATCCTGCATTAACCATTAAATCTACTGCCGACTTGTCTGCTTTGAGGTCATATTTATTCGGTGCAACCCAATAATTTAAGATTGAAACATAACCTCTTAATGCCCCTTCATAAGTATCAACACCGTGCGCAATTGAGTGGCTTAAGATTGCTGCAAGTTCATTATCATCATCAATATATGGCAAGACAGTCGGTTTTACCCAAACTATTCTGTTGACTGAACTCACATCTGTCCAGATATCTCTTGTGTAAACTCTGTTTATTGCCATGAATATAAGTCTTTTTTCTATACGATTTGAATTTAAAATCTTAAATCCGACTTCGTTCATTCGGGTTTGAAGTTCGTCTGTTGTTTTTACATCCCACGCATAAGACGGTTTTGCAACTGATACAATCATCATCAAAATAAGGCCTATAATAAATAATATTTTTTTCATTTTATACCCCTTCTTCTAACTTTTCTATAATACTACTAAAAGTTTCAAAATAGTGATGCTTTATTACATTTTTTTCACAATATTTATGTAAATTTTTTGTTGCAAAGAGAACATCTGCTTTGCTTGCAATACACAAATCGCTTGTTCCGTCTCCTATGTAACAGAATTTATTTTCTTTAACTTTGTCACATTTGCACATTCCTGCTTTTTTGTCGCAGTTTGGGTTGTGATACGGAAATTCTATTTTGAATTTGTTGTTTTCATAAACCAAATGGTTTGCAAAAACAGGAATATCTTTGAGGTTTAACCGTTCAAGAGTTTTGTAAATAAACAGGTCAAACCCGTCACTCAAAACAGTAAATTTTATATTTTTTTCTTTTATGTATTTAATAAAATCCAAAAAAGTTTGGTCAATTTCAATATTTTCAATGTAATCGTTGAGTTGTTTCGGGGTAATTTCAGGCAAAAGTCCAACCTGAATGATTGCGTTTTCCATAGACGAAATTTTCCCATCAATCCAAAGTTTTTCGGATTCAAGCCATTTGTCGCCGGTGTAGAGTTCAAAGAATGTGTTTACCGCATCAGATTTGGTAATCGTTCCGTCAAAATCACAATATATTGCCCTGATTTCTTTCATGATTAGATTATAGTATAAAAATTAATTTCTATCTTTTAAAAGAAAAATTTTTGCTATTGCATATAAGTTATACTCTCTTTACTTTTGTATTGAATTTACCAAAATGGTAATATAAAAAAGGTAACTATATAGGAGTTACCACAAAAATAGGTTAAAATCAGCACCCACCCCAACCCTCCCTCGTGAGGGAGGGAGAAATTTCAAATTGAACGAGAAATTTCAAATTGAACAGAATGTGAAATTTAGAAATTTGGATGGGTGATTCCCCGTTAGGGATAATAGTTTTGCCAAAATTTTGTGGTAAATAATATATAATTGCCATAAAAAATATTATCGGTATATAAATATAATAAATGTTGCTCCACAGGGTCGTAATAACATGTTACTGTAAGATAGTATATAATTACCAAAAATCCTTAAAGATTTGCTAATTTAAATCAAAAAAGTTATTATATAAAAATGGATGATGAGATAGATAACAGGACTTTTCGCGATTTCACCGAAGCGGAAATAGACTCAAAACTTCAGGCTGATGTTGAATTGCATAACAAAAAGGTGAAACGCAATATTATAATTGCGGTAATTTTATTGTTATTTTTGTTTAGGGGAACTGTTATTTATTGGGCAAAGTTTGGGATAGCGATTCCAACTCGTTATACCAAAGAGTATATTGATGTTACAAAAGAGCCTGTTCAGACGAATTATACAGAGGCTGAAAAGAAGAAGAAAAAATTTGTTTATCATTCTTTGATAAACAAAGGAACAATGGAGATAACCCCTCAGGCGCATTATGTAATTTCAGGCAAAGTTATTGCTTATAACCATGATTTTCTTTTTATTTCAAAGTTTTTTGACAGTGCTGCTTTATATGATTTGGGAACAGCGTGGGGCAAACTTGCAGACAAAAAACTTTTGAAAAAGTATGTAAAAGTTTACAGCGAAAAAGTTCAATTGACCGGTGCAAGACGGCTGAATTGGAGTTGGCACAGTGATATTCCGTATTCGGAAGAATATATAACCTCACATCTTTCTCACACTCATATAATTCCTGCAAACCGTAATATAATGGCTGCAATGTTAAAACTTCGTGATTATCAGGATTTCAAACTTGAGGGTGAACTTGTAGATATGACTGCAAAAGATACACGAGAGAATAAGATTTATATGTATAAAACAAGTCTTTCCCGAACTGATACGGACAGAACAAGCAGAGGTTTTGGCGCCTGTGAAACAATGTATGTAACAAAAGTTCAAATTGGTAATAAGATTTATGAATAAATTTTGCTTAAAATTTGAGAAATTGTATTTTGTATGTTCAATTTTCTAATAGCAATTTGTTGGGTTCTTTTAAATTCACTAAATTTTCGCAAAATAGAAAGCAGATAGATAAAACTATCTGCTTTCTATCAGGAGGAGGTGGGATTCTGTCACGGCGCTCGCCTTCGATGTGACTTCGCGTCTTGCTTTTAGTTGCAAGTGTGCAACAAGCAAGACGGCTCCGCACTTGGCTCGCTTGTTCAACCCACAAAACAGGGGGGGGCTCATCCTCACCTCACTCATTGCAATAAAAAATCACCCTTTCGGGTGGTTTTAAATGGAGGAGGAGGTGGGATTCGAACCCACGGAACGCTTGCACGTTCGACAGTTTTCAAGACTGCTCCGATCAACCGCTCTGGCACTCCTCCAAAACTCGTTGTTTCGTGTAGTTCTATTCTATATTATAAATATTCCTTGTCAAGTTATTAAAACTAAAAGAAATTTTATGTTTTTAAAATTTTTCTATGATTAATAAATAAATACTTGTAACAATTTTGCGATAAAAATGTTTTAGGCTAAAATCGTATCATGAAGATTGCGTTTTTACCGATAGATAACAGACCTGTTTGTTATACAATGCCTGAAATAATTTCAGGCATTGATGATTGCGTGGAATTTTCTATTCCGCCAAGAAATTTACTTGGAGATTTGACAAAAACGGCTGATATTGACGGTATTTTTAAATGGCTCGAAAATCTATCCGAACAAGATGTTATTATAATGTCGCTTGATACTTTGATTTATGGCGGACTTATACCCTCACGCAGAGGGAAAGAAACCTTGGGGGAATTAAAATTACGGCTTGAAAAACTTAAAAAACTCCTACTGTCAAAAGGTGCAAAAATTTATGCTTTCTCAAGCATAATGAGAATTTCAAATAATAATTATAATGAGGAAGAAAAAGAATACTGGGGGCAATACGGAAAGAAAATTTTTGAATATTCTTTTAATTTGCACAAAAACGGTTTTGCTCAGACTGATGTACCGTCTGAAATTATAAAGGATTACTTTGAAACAAGAAAGCGTAATTTTGAGGTAAACAAAATTTATCTTGACTGGCAAAAAGAGGGAGTTTTTGAATTTTTGGTATTTTCAAAAGATGATTGCGCACAATTTGGGCTGAATGTGAAAGAAGCACAGGAACTTGAAAATTTAGGCGGATTTACCAAAACAGGCGCAGATGAAATTCCTTTAAGTCTTTTATCAAGAGCGCTAAATAAAAAACTCAAAATTTTTCCTGTGTTTTTAGAACCTGAATATAAAAATTTAATTTCAAATTACGAAGATGTTTCGGTTGAAAATTCGGTCAAAGGTCAGATTGAACTTGCCGGATGCGAAGTTTGTGCAGATGAAGATAATGCGGATTTGATATTGTATATCAATAATTTTATAAAGCATCAGGGCGAAATTGTTATGAAAGTCGATACAAAAAGTTTTGACAGAGAATTTAAAACTCCTGAGAAACCATATATGATTGCAGATGTACGATTTGCAAACGGCAGTGACAACGGATTTATTCAGGCATTGTTTAAAAATAAGATTTCAGATAAATATTTTTACGGTTACAGTGCCTGGAATACTACGGCAAATACTTTGGGGAGTTTAATTTGCGGTGCAAAGTTTAAATACTTCGCTCAAAAATATAACAGAGCAAATTTTGAAAAACTACAGATAACAAGATTTGCAGATGATTGGGCATATCAGGCAAATGTTCGTCAAATGCTGAAAAAAACAGATGAAAATGAACTGAAAATTTTGATGAAAGAATTTGAAACCGTATTAGGTAATGTATTTAATTCAAAGATTGATTTAAAATATTCATATCCATGGCACAGATTATTTGAGGTAGAAATTTGGATTTAATTGATATAATTTTGTTATCAGTCGCTTTGGGAATGGATTGCCTGATTGTTTCTTTTTCACAGGGTTTAATATTCAAATCACAGCGCAGAAAAAACTCCCTCAAACTTGCATTGACAATGGGTTTATTTCAGGGCTTGATGCCGATAATCGGTTATATTGCAACGCATAAAATTTATGATTTTCTTGTTCCATATAGCAAGTGGCTTGTATTTTCAATTTTTATGTTGTTAGGCTTAAATTTTATTGTTCAAAGTTTTAAGCGTGAAATTTGTGAAAAAATTAATTGTATTGATTTAAAATGTTTAATCGGGTTAGGGATTGCAACAAGTATTGATGCGTTGATATCAGGTGCAAGTTTAAGACTTACTCATACGGTTTTGTGGCTTGCGTGTTTAATTATCGGTTTAGGTTCTTTTTCAATGTCACTAACAGGTTTTTGGACAGGTAATTTTATATCAAATATCAGACCAAAACTTTTGCACATTTTAGGCGGATTAATTTTAATTGCTCTTGCAATTAAATCATTGTTATAATTTAAGGCAATGACATGCTACTGTAAATTAGCATATAATTACATAAATTTTATCAATATAACCTCTCCAACAATCTGTATGACAACAAGTTGCCTACATCTTGTATCCTCTCCTGCTTGCAGGAGAGGAAAATCTATTTGGCTAATTAAATATATAAATACCTTATTTAAATAAGTTTTATTTATGGTATGTTTCGCCTTTAATTATTTTGAATGCGCGGTATAACTGTTCAACAAGTATCAGTCTTGCAAATTCGTGCAGAAAAGTCATTTTTGACATACTCATTTTTAGATTTGCTCTTTGCGAAACATTTTCTCCGATACCGCAAGAAGAACCGATTACAAAAACAATTTCCTGAGTACCTGAGTTTGTCAGTTCTTCAATTTTTTTTGCAAATTCTTCACTTGAAAATTCTTTACCCGAAATTTCCATAGTGACTACAAAATCAGTCGGTTTGATATT
Source organism: uncultured bacterium (assembly GCA_902792085.1). Lineage (GTDB taxonomy): Bacteria > Cyanobacteriota > Vampirovibrionia > Gastranaerophilales > Gastranaerophilaceae > Zag111. The sequence continues at coordinate 139,749 of CADAYE010000001.1, forward strand.
TGATAAAATCTTTTCGCCTTCTGATAACAAAACTTTATTTGTCAGATTTTCGTCTTTTATTTCAATCGGATTAATTTCTGTGACATTGATTTGCGCATAAGGAGTGAGCCGTTTTAAAAATTTGTCAATGCCTGATTTTAAAAATTTTTCTTTAATTTTTCCAAGTGCAATAATTTTAATTTTCAATTTTTGAATTGTCACTTTCTATATAAATTGACCTTGACGGGAATGCAAAATCTATACCATTTTCTCTGAAAGATTCAACAACCTGTTCGATAAATTCCCCTCTGACTTTTAAAAATTTGAAATAAGAGCCGGTTTTTACATAGCCCATAAATCGGATATTGATTGAACTGTCTCCCAAATCGTGAATGGCAATAGTAAAATCGTTATGGATTTCTTTGTGATCTTTTCCGATTTTGTCGAGAAGTTGTTTTGCCTGTTTTATTTTTTCATCCGTTGTTGAATATGTAACACCGAAAGTCACTTTCAGAAGTCGTTTACGCGCCTGAGAAACATTTGTGACGATGGCATTTGCAGCCATATTATTCGGAATGGTGTTTAAGAAATTATCCAAATCTCTTATTTTTGTTGAGCGTATTGTAATATCCTCAACATAACCTTCAATTCCGTTTACTTTTACATAATCTCCGATTTTATAAACTTTATCCGATAAAAGTGATATGCTGCCGAAAACATCTGCTAAAGTGTCTTTTGCTGCCATACCTACTGCTAAACCACCTATTCCGAAACCTGCAATAATAGATGACATTGAGTAACCGTGAGTTTGCAAAAGTCCTGTTATAGCAAGGAATATCAACACAATTTTTATGATTTTGATAATTATAGGCATGAACCTCAAAAGCGGAGAATTTGATTCCTGAGTCTGTATTTTGGTTCGGATTTTTTTATCTACAATATTTATTATCTTAAAAAGTATCAGTATAAATATTACATTTAAGCCTATTGCGATTAATTCAGATTGAAGTTTCGGGTCAAGTGACATTGTTTGTATCCTCGTAAATTTATGTATGTTATAATTTTATTATAAAAGAAAAATATTTAAATATGTTGGATTTTTTGAGAGAGAATAAAAAAGTAATAATAGCGGTATCCTTGGGCTTATGCCTGTGTGCAGGTATTGCATTTGAGCGTTTATATCAGCCAAGCGCCAAGACTCTAAAAATTTATTCTCAAGGATTAGAAGATTACAATTCAAAAGATTATTCAAATGCTTACTATTTATTTTCAAGAGTGGGTTATTTTTCAAAACTGAAACCTGTCGCTCTTTATCGTCAGGCATTGTGCGCTCATGCCCTTGGAGATGAAGCATCAGAGGTTGATGCTTATACTTCGTTATTCAAATATTTCCCGACAAGTCATTTGAGTACGGAAGCAAAGTACAAAACAGCACAACTTATTATTGATTTGAATCCGCAAAAAGCAAAAAGATATTTTAATGAAATAATTTTATCAGGTGCTGATGAAGATTATAAAGTTGCATCAGAATACTACAAATCAAGAATTGAATCTGAAAATCCGAAAACAAAATTTAAAAAATCTGATATAGAAAAAGGATTTAGAAATTATCTTACAAAGTATCCAAACGGCAGACTTGCACTTCAGGTTGCAAAGAATTGGGAAATATACAATCCTGCAATGAGTTCATCGGATTATACTCTTGTCGGGAAGGCTTTAATGCTTTCAGGGATGTATAATGATGCGGAAAAAGTTTTAAACAGAGCAGATACAAAAGATAATTGGGCAGTTGCAGGTTTAAATTCTTTTAAACTCGGTAATAAGGTTAAGGCAAACAGTCTTACTATTATCGGGGTATCAAAATATGCAAAAAATGCAGAGAAAGAGGATTATAAAGCAATAGTTGATGAATATGTAAATCATAGTAACAATGCTTATGATTCGGCTTCTGAACTTTTAAAAATTGCACATGGCGAAAATAAAGATTATATTTGGAACTTAAAATGTAAAAATGCCCCAAAATCAGATAAATACGCTTGTTATGAAGAATTATACGCATCATACCCCAATGGCGATTATGCCCAGAATGCAATGATAAAAACCATGATAGGCAGGCTTTTGAATAAAAATTATGCAGGTGCAAAAATTGTTGCAGACGATTTTATAATTAAATATCCTGATAGTGAAAATCTTGATATGGTAATGTTTTGGCGGGCAAAAATTGAGCAGAAATATACCCACAACCCGAATTATGAAATTTTTTACCGCAATGTAATAAATAATTTCCCTGATTCTTACTTTGCATACAGGGCATTTTGGATTGTTCAGGGAATAAATTCTTCTGTGATGAATGCAAAACTTGAATATAAAAAGATAGAATACCCTTATAAATACCCTCCAAAAGGGAGTGTTTTATATAATCTTATTTTGGTAAATGATTACGATATGATAAATAAATATACAAAAGACGGATTTATAAAAAGTTGGGTTCAATATAAGAAAAATAATTATGTATCGTCATCTTATACCGCCCAAAAGGCTATGGATAAGTTAAAAAACAAACCACCAAAAGATGACCCTCGCTGGCGTCTTGTTTATCCTTTACATTATTTTAAACAGGTAGAGAATAATGCAGGACATTTTAAAAATGATACGGCGCTTATTATGGCTATTATAAAAGAAGAAAGCCATTTCAATCCTTATGCGCAATCAGGAGTAGGAGCAATAGGTTTAATGCAATTAATGCCTGAAACAGCACACGAGGTAGGTGAAAGAAACGGGTATCAATTTAATACCACGGATTTGTTTAATCCGGAATTTAATGTAAAACTTGGAAATATTTATTATTCACAGTTAAGAAATGCACTTGATAACAAAGATATTTCTGCAATTGCGTCATATAACGGAGGTATCGGTTCGGTTCAAAGATGGAAAGAAAATCTTGAATACACTGATACAGATGAATTTGTTGAACAGATTCCTTATGACGAAACAAAAAATTATGTCTATAAGGTTATGAAAAGTTATTGGAATTACACAAGAGTTTATCAAAAATAAGACTATGACTTGCGATAAAACCCCTCAAAAAATTACAAAAATATTTGATGAAATATCAGGCTATTATGACAAAATGAATAACTTTATTTCGCTTGGTACTCATTATTTTATAAAGAAAATTGCGCTCAAAAGTCTAAAAATTAAACAAAACTCTTATATTTTGGATATTTGCTGCGGAACGGGTGATTTTACGCAAATTATTGATAAAATTGAGCCGAGAGCAAAAGTTATCGGACTTGATAATTCTGTTGAAATGCTAAAACTTGCAAAACAAAAAAATCCGCAAAAAGTCTTTATGCAGGGTGATTGTACTGAACTAAAGTTTAAAGATAATGAATTTGATTATGTTACGGTCGGTTTTGGTTTGAGAAATGTTGAAAACCGTTACAAAGCAATATCAGAAATTTACCGAACATTAAAAACGGGCGGAAAGTTTATACATCTTGATTTTGGCAAGCATGGATTCGGGGGAAAAATATTTGATATCATTGTTCTTTTTGCAATTAATACAGTAGGTCGGTGTTGCAAGGCCGACAATTATAAATATCTTATTCGGTCAAAAAACGAATACCCCGAACCGCAAGAACTTATTAAGGAATTTGAAACTCATGGGTTTAAACTTGTCAAACGGCGGGATTTTTTATTCGGTGCGGTATCATATCAAATTTTGGAAAAATAATAACAAACAAAGAATTTAAAAAAACTTAAATAATTAAGAAATAATATACAATACTTAAACTACTCTGTAATCTTTGCATCCGCAAAAAACACCTGTAATTGCATTTATTGTTTTTTGCACAATTTTGCAATCACTTTCATTAGGCAGAATTTCAACATTAACAACAGCGATATTACGCTCAAGACAGGTTTTGAGATCAATGTTTTTGATATTATCACTTCTGCTTGCTATTACTCTCAAATTTGGAAACATATTTATCACATCCGCACTGATTATTGATGGAGTATAAATATTTAAAATGCTTGTTTGTTCCAAATCATTTTTGTCAAGTTCTCTGACGGTCTTCCTATTAAGACTGTTTGAAATCAGTTTTATGTCAAAGTTGTGTGTTGATTTTTTTTCAAAAAATGGTTTTTCACTTTCTCTGTAATCAAAAAATAACATTTTGCAGGTCATAAAGGCTCCTTTTTTATCGATAATCTAAGAATTTTATATAATTTTCTATCACTCATAAGGCTAATATTTAAGAATAAATATTAACAAAATAGGTAGTGAAATGCGGTATTAAAATTGTTATATTGAAAATGCAAGTATTTTGTACTCACAACGCCAAGTTACACTGCGACTTCAGCAGACATGCAACAATGGGGCAGAGTACAAACACGGATGATAATTTTGCCAGATGATGCATGACTTGACAAATTTGTCTCCGTAAAAAAGGCATGGCTTTTGGGATATAAGTCATGCCTTTTTGCCCTGAGCATGCCTTATTTTTAGAAAATTATTGAATATTTTACAAAACTTAATAATAGTAAAATCATGCTAAAACCATGTATTGACATGGTTTCAAGCAACCTAACCGTGCCTAAAAGCATGTATTGACATGGTTTCAGGCTAATTAAAATTGTGCTAAAGCCTGCACGAACAAGGGTTTAAGGGTATGTTACAAAACTTAACAAGCACATGATTTACTCTTGAAAAAATAATCTTATTTTCTATAATGTAGTTATAGAGTTGTAAGTCATTGATTTGACGGGCTTTAGGGGAGATATGTAATGTATCCTTTTAGTGGATATGTACATGTTAAGTACGCTTAATAAATGGAGATTATATAAATTGTTAAGAAGTAGAGATATGGGAAGAGCAGTAGCAGTAAGACGCTGGACAGAAACTGCTGTTGAATGTTATAAAAGGGGTTGTAACTGCGAAGGTTGTTTTTATCAGAAATTTTTCAGCGGTTCACCGCAAAAATGTCAAATGAAAGCATCTGTTTTGGAACTTGTCAGAACAATAGGTACACCTAATGTTGAATTACCTCAAATTTTGCCTGACGAAGTAAAAGAAGAAATTCTTTAATCGAATTTAATGTAATCATTGTAATATTTGACTATTTGGGTAAAATTGCTTGTTATTTTGTATTTTACCCCCTTTAAAAATAAGCGTGAATATGTTATAATGACAAAGCGACATGTGAAAAATCGGAGGTAATTATGCACATTCATGTTAACGGTAAAAATATTGAAATTACCGATGCTATCAAGGCTTATGTAAAAGAAAAAATCGGCAAAGTTGCTGCTCGTTATGACCAAATTCAGGGTATTGATGTTGTTTTGACGGTTATCAAGAATCCGTCTGCAGAAGGTAAACATATAGCAGAGCTTACCTGCAAAACAAATTCAGGAACTATTCATAGTGAAGAAGCCGCTGAATCAATGTATGCAAGCATCGATTTGTTAGCAGATAAATTTGCGAGACAAATTACAAAATTCAAAGATAAAAATATTTCTTCAAGTAAAGAATCTATCCGTAATGTAATTGAAACACCGGAAGAAGAAGCAGAAGAAGTATAAGATTAAAATTATTAAAAGGAAAAAACGGGAATTTATTAAAATTCCCGTTTTTTGTATATTATTTTCGTAACGAACTATTCACTACTCACTATTCACTTAATTTTTTATCCGATAACAGGCGGATTGAATACTCTTGTTGCAAGTTCTTTGTCCAAAGCCAAAATACCTTGTTTATCTTGGCCGATAAGTTCAAGTTTTGCAAGAACTCCGCCTACACTTGCTTCTTCTTCTACCTGTTCCTTTATGTACCAGTTTAAAAATATTAGTGCAGCTCTGTCTTTTACTTCGTCTGCGACATCGGCAAGAGCATTGATTCTTGAAGTTACATATTCTTCATGTTCAAGAACCTGTCTAAAGATTTCAACAGGAGTTGTTCCTTTGATTTCCGGTTTATCTATTGCAAAAAGTTCAATGCTTCCACCTCTTTCAAGTACATAGTTATACATACCTTCTGCGTGTGCTTTTTCTTCCTGCATCTGAATATCAAACCAATTTACAAAGCCTTCAAGATTCATTTCCGAAAATTTTGCCTTCATTGCCATGTATAGATATTCTGAGTAATACTCTTTGTTAATCTGGTCGTTAAATGCAGATTCCATTTTTTTGTCGATTGCCATATTTGCCTCCTTTTTATGAGTGAGTAGTGAATTGTGTATAGTGAATAGTCGGTTTCGGCCCTAAAGCACATTTTGCTGTTCATAATTCTGAAACCGGTCTATTCACTTTTCACTACTCGCTAATTGTTCTAACAATTTCTTTTGCGAGTGTTTCAAGTTCTTCTCTTTGAGTTTGTTTAACAGAAGATTTGACTGTAATCTTGTTTCCGATAATTTCTGTATTTTTCCATTTTGAAACAATTTCTGTTATGAGGTTTCCTGCCGTTATTGCCCACGAACCGTTTTCGATTACTGCTATTTTGCGGTTTTGAATATTGTGTGCAGTCAAATCATTTAGCAGATTTTCCATATTAACAAATATTCCCATGTTGTAAGTTGTTGTTGCAAAAACGATATGAGAATATTTAAACGCATCAGATACAATATAAGACGGGTGTGTAACGGATGCATCATACATTTTGATATCTTTTACTCCTAATTTTGCAAGTTCACCTGCAAGAATTTCAGCACAATTTTGAGTATTGCCATAAACTGATGTATATGGTATCAAAACGGATTGAATTTCCGGTTCATAAACAGACCATTTTTGGTATTTGTCAATAAATACATTTAAATCTTTTCTCCAAACATAACCGTGCAAAGGACAAATCATTTCAATATCAAGTCCTTGCGCTTTTTTAAGAAGCATTTGAACCTGTGGTCCGTATTTGCCGACAATGTTTGTATAATAGCGTCTTGCTTCGTCCATATATCTGTGGTCAAAATCCACTTCATCCGCAAAAATATTTCCGTCAATTGCACCGAAACTTCCGAAAGCATCGGCAGAGAATAAAATTTTGTCTGTCGTGTCATAAGTTACCATAACTTCAGGCCAGTGAACCATAGGAGCCATAACGAAAGTAAATTTGTGTTTCCCTGTTTCTAAAGTGTCCCCCTCTTTTACAATCACAAATTGTTCATTTGGGATTTCAAAATCAAAAAATTGCCCCAGCATCGTTTGAGTTTTTGTGTTGCAGACAATTTTTATGTTCGGATATTTGTTCACAAGATTTTCGATTTCAGCACAATGGTCAGGTTCCATGTGGTTTATGATTAAATAATCCAAATTTCTTCCGTTTAAGATGTGAGCCACATTTTCAAAGAATTGATGTGAAACTGCTTTATCCACTGTATCAAGTAAAACTGTTTTATCATCTAAAATTAGGTATGAATTATATGAAACTCCAAGAGGGACATCATATACGCCTTCGAAAAGTGATATTCTCCTGTCATTTGCTCCAACCCAGTGTAAATCGTTTGTAATTTGCTTTGTATTATACATTATTCTCTCCTTAGTAATGAGTTCATAATAACACAAAATATCAGAAGTGAGTAGCAAGTAGTGAGTAGTAAAAAGGTCTTTACAAATTTAACAGTTGCAAAATGTGCGTTAACACCAAAACCGACTGTTTACTATTCACAATTCACTTCTCACTACATATTTTCCTTTACATTTCTTCATGATTACATGAAAATAATTTGCCACACACATGAAAATGTAATAGTATTGTAATTGATAGAGTGTTGTTTTATAGGGATAGGTAAAATGTTAAAAGAAAAAACGAATGAGAGAACTTTGACTCCGCAGGAAGTCAGAACTATTTTAAAAACAGACAATAAAGAGATTGTTGAACTTTGCAAAAAAGCATCTATCAGACCAAAGAAAAATGAAAAAGGTTATACTTATTTTTCTTATGATGAAGTAAAAAATTTGCGCAAAGTTCAGGCTCAAATCAACGGAACAACTGATGCATCCGCAAAATCAACTGCAGTTGCTGTTGCTGCTCCTGCTAATCCTGCTATCAGAAGCATTTTAAATTCTTTACAGGATTTGGAAACAAAATTAAGTGAAAGAATTTCAAAAGTTATTGATGAAAAACTTGAAGGTATGGATGATGTAGTTGTTGAACTTATCAGATGCAAAACCGATAATGAAACTCTGAAACAAAAAATCGTTGATTTGAATAAAGAAATTTATCAACTGAAAAATGAAGTAAACAGTTACAAATCCGTAGGTTTCGGTTTATACAGAAAAAAAGAAATCTATATTTGGGAATAAGTATATAAGTGAATAGTGAATGGTGAATGGTCAGTTTTGGCTGTTAATATTTGATCGTTTTTGAAAATATTTATCTCATATATCAAATTCACAATTCACTTTTCGCGTATAAAGAGAGGATATTAAAATGGCAACGAAAGAAGCACCGGAAGTAAATATTAGTGAAGAAAGAAATAAAGCACTCAAACTTGCGATAGACAAAATTGAAAAAGATTTTGGTAAAGGTTCAATTATGAAACTTGGAGATAAACCTACCGTAAGTGTTGATTCTATCCCGACAGGTGCGTTATCTTTAGATGTTGCCTTGGGTATCGGCGGTATTCCGAGAGGTCGTATTATTGAAGTTTACGGTCCTGAATCGTCAGGTAAAACAACTCTTGCGCAGCATATTGTTGCCGAATGTCAGAAAAAAGGTGGGATTGCCGCTTATGTAGATGCAGAGCATGCTCTTGACCCTGAGTATGCAAGAAATTTAGGGGTAGATGTTGATAATTTGCTCATTTCTCAGCCTGATACGGGGGAACAGGCTCTTGATATTACAGAAGAACTTGTTCGTTCGGGTGCTGTTGATATTGTTGTTGTTGATTCGGTTGCGGCGCTTGTTCCGAAAGCCGAAATTGAAGGCTCGATGGAAGATCAGCAGATGGGCTTGCAGGCTCGTTTAATGTCAAAAGCGTTGAGAAAGTTAACAGGTATTATTGGTAAAACCAATACGACAGTTATTTTTATTAACCAATTAAGAATGAAAATTGGTGTTATGTACGGAAATCCTGAAACTACAACAGGCGGAAATGCCTTGAAATATTATTCATCAGTTCGTATGGAAATCAGAAAAACCGAAACTTTAAAAGGTGATGATGGTGAAGTAGGGATTCATGTTCGTGTAAGAGTATTGAAAAATAAAGTTGCCCCACCATTTAGGTCTGCCGAATTTGATATTATTTTTGGCAAAGGGATTTCAAAAATCGGTAATATTCTTGATGTTGCCGTAAATCTTGATATTGTAAATAAAGCCGGAGCATGGTTTAGTTTTAATGAAGAAAAACTTGGACAAGGCAGAGAAAAGGCTAAAGAATATCTTGAACAAAATCCGGATATTCTGGCTCAGGTTGAAACACTTGTAAGAGAAAAACTTGCCGAATAACAGCATTATTAAGAAATGTAAATACAAATTTTTTGTCTGTAATTCAATTATAGATTGAAACTTTGCATGTTGCTAATATTTTTTCTATTTCATGGTAGCAATTAAAAAAATGTTCTGACTTAAAAAAAGAAAAAGCAAATAATAGGAGGCAAAAATATGCAAATTAGTGCAATCAGAAATTTTAATTACGGTCAGTCTTTAATGGCTCATAAGGCAGTGGAAAATCCTCAGCCTGAACAAAAACCTGTTCAAGATGAAGGTTTAACTGCTTCATTGTATTTTACAGGCAGTAAAAAAGGAAAAAGTTCAAATTTAATGCGTAATGCAACAATGGCAGGTGTTGGTTCATTGTTATTATTAACAGCAGCTCCGTCATTAACAAGTTGCGAAAAAGATTCTGCTAGTGCAACTGCTGTCGCAATATCCAATGCAACAGCAAGTGCGAATGCATCTGCAACAGTAAACATTCACCCAAGAGGTTGTTGTTGTGAATCTTGCAGAAACGGTAAAGATACTGTTTTCATTCATGAACCGGGTGATACTCAGTATATTTATGTTCCTCAACCGGGTGATACTGTTTATTTACCGGGTGATACAGTAAAACTTCCTGGTGATACAGTAAAACTCCCTGGTGATACCGTTTATTTACCGGGTGATACAATTCATCACCATGACACAACTTATATTGAAGTACCAAAAGAAATTCCTGTTTATGTTTATGTTGATACCGGAAGTTACCATGTAACTCATGATACAATTACAAAATGGATTGACAGATGGCAAAAACCGATTCCTTTGGATACATTGGATAAATGGGCTGATAAATTTGATATTGACGGAGTAACACCTGGCAGAAATAATATCGTAAATTATCAAGCAATTCGTGAGTGGGAATACGGTGAAAGATTTGTTGCAAACATGAATCAATTAGAATCTTCTAAGAATATCCTTGTTTATGACAGAGAAGATTTAGATTGGCTTGGTAATCACAAAGGCTGGGGTAAAGATGTTTACAGAATACCTACATCAAACTTTAAAATCCAGACTTACAGCGGAAAAACTTTAAATTCTCCAAAAGGTATCTTCTTTGAAACTTATGTAAATCCATGGGATCAGAATACATCAATTTATGATAATAACTTAGTACAGAGATACTTCTTCCAAACTGCAGGGAACAAGGTAAATGTTTACTCTTATGATGCTAAAACAGGCTTATATAGAGAAGACGGTGAATTTAGTAAAGGATACTTGGATAAATCATCTGTTGGAAGTAACATCTTGTTAACGGATCTTATTGCATCTGATCCTGAAATCAAATGGAGCAATAACCCTGCTTATTCTACTGAAGACCATATGGTAGGTGTTAAAGTTGTTACAGTAAACGATGAAGAACTTAAACTTCTTTATGTAAGAGCAAAAGATGATGAATACGCTGAACAACATTATGGTGTAGCAAGTAACTAAGGCAAATAAAATAAACACAAACGGAAAAAAGACCCCTGTCATAAGGGGTCTTTTTTTGTAAATATTTTTTACTCATATTAGCAAAAAAGTTTTTTATGTGTTTTGATATATATACAGAACTATTATTCGGGATAATATGCACATAAACAGAATCAGCAATTATTCTCCGCAAAAAATTTACTTCCGGCGGAGATTAACAAAAGACGAAGAACAGGATTATAAAAATAACGGAATTAAACCTGCTCTTGATTATCTTGGTACAAAAGAAGTCGCAATGATTTTGCACGGAACTTCCTACCCTGAAAGCAGATTAGAGCAAAATAATAAAATAAATAATGATATCGGTGTTGGTTCTCCTTATGGTAAAGTTGCAGCTCAGCTTATGCCGTTTGAAATTTTGCATGGTTTTACCTGTAATCAGTTAGGACCAATAGGAGAACTCAATTCAGTCAGAGAGTATTCCCCTTATAAATCTTCTGTCGGAAGCAAAAATTATTTATTTATAGATTTTAATAAACTTACCGAAAATAAATACGGACATTTGTTACAATCAACTGATATAACAGGCATTGTATCTCCTGTCACAAAATCTGATGATAATTATGCTTATTCGGATTTTCCTGAAGCATTTGCAAATTATGATAATCTAATAAAAAAGGCATATTTAAATTTTACAAAAAAATTAGAGCAAAAAGATGTTCGTGCAATCCAAATGTCAAATGAATTTGCTCAATTTATGGAAGATAAACCGGAAACAGAAATCTATGCGCTATTTTATATTCTAAAAGATTTGTACGGAACTGATGATTATACAAAATGGAAAGAAATTGACAGAAATTTACCCAAAAATCTTGAAAATGAAGACGATTATGAGTCCCATTTCAGAAAAGAACAACTAAGGTTAAAAACAGGTACAAAATATGAAGAATACTGTTTTGGTCAATATCTTCTTGATAAGCAAATAAAAGAAAATACTGATTTAAGAAAAGAATACGGATTTAAATATATAAGTGATATGCTTGTCGGATTTTCTCCTGCTGATGAATGGGCTCATCAGGATTTATTTTTAAAAGATTATGCAATCGGCTGTCCTTATGGCGGACCAAATGGCGGGATACAAAAGTGGAATGTCCCTGTGCTTGACCCTAAAAAATTATTTAATGATGATGGAACATTAGGAAGTGCAGGCATATATTTGAAAACAAAACTTGATGATGCACTTGATAATTTTGATAATGTCAGAATTGACCATGTTTTAGGGCTTGTTGATCCGTATATTTATTCAAAAGACGGTTACAGACAAGGAAATATCAATGATATGCCTGATATTGACCCTGATAAGAATTATCAAAAAGTGTTGAGTAAAATTATTCTGCCGACTTTGGAAGAACACGGAATTGATAAATATACTCCGGTTTGGGAAGATTTGGTTACGGAAACTCCGACATTTTTAAGAGTTTACTATCAGGAAAACGGATTACCCGGGATTACACCTTTGGAATATAAAAGAGGGGAATATTACAAAGATACAAAAAATTGGGCATTAGTCGGTTCTCACGATAGTGATCCTGCGCAAAAAATGATTAAAAAAGATTGGGTAAGAGCAAACGAAGCGTGGAATCCGATGTATCTTGCAGGAATTTTGAATGCATCACACGACAGCAGTGAATACTGCAAAAAAATTGCAAATGATGACAGCGAAAGAGTCAAAGCAAAATTTGCCGAACTTTTTATGTTAGGTGATAAAGTTCAGATTTCATTTGCAGACTTTTTCGGAATAGACAAAACTTATAACGAAGGCGGTCATGATGAAAATCCGAATAATTGGAAGTTACGCCTTAATAATGATTACGAGGATAGTTACTATAAAAATTTGTCATCAGAGCACCCGACTGCAATAAATGTGCCGGAAGTTTTAAAACTTGCAGTTCAAGGCAGAGCGGATATGAAAATTGCACAAGGCGCTCATTCGCATGAAGTTTGGGATGAAGCCGGAAAAATCTTGTTTGTGCTTGATAAATACGCTCAAATTTTGAAAGAAAAAGAATAAATTATTTGTTTGGATTTCAGCCTGACTTGTTATATTTTTCGGTTATAATTATTTTGAAAAGAGGGATTTTTTATGGCTGAAACAGACAGAATTTTTGAATTAACCGAAAAATATTTTACTTCACAAAATAAAAATGAAATTGAAACAGAATTAAAAAAACTGCTTTCGCCTTATGACAAGGATTCGATAGGGATTGCTCAAATGAACCCAAAAGTTGGCGATATAGAATATAACTCAAGAAAAATTGTCCAATATATAAATTTTGCTCAAAGTATCGGGCTTGATTTGGTTGTTTTTCCTGAACTTATTTTGACAGGGTTCCCACTTGAAAATTCAATAGAAAATCATCCGATTATTGCAAATGAATGTATAAAATGGCTTAATGAAATTGCAAAAATTACGACTAAAACAACGGCACTTGTTGGGTTTGTCGAGCCTTATGAAGATAAATTTCATGATTCCGTTGCGGTTCTGAATGGGGGTAAAATTACTGATGTTATAAGGAGAAAATCTCTGCCAAATAATTCTGAATTTAATGATTTTAATTGTATTACAACTTTTAATTCTTCCAATAATGTAATTATCGTAAATGGGATAAAATATGGAATTTTAATTGGAGAAGATTTCGATTTTGAACAAAATGCAGATTTAATTATAAATATTTGTGCTGTTCCGACAAAAATCAAAAATGAACAAATTAAACACAGTTTTATGTCATCTTTGGCACAAAAATATTCAGTTCCGTTAGTTTATGTAAATCAGGTTGGGTCAATTGATGGGGCATCTTTTGACGGGACAAGCAGGGTTTTTGATAAGGACGGAAAACTTTTTGCTTGTGCAAAATCTTTTGAAGAACAGTTTTTGATAGTTAATCCGGCTAAAAATTTAGGTAAAATATATCCGTCTGTAATCCTGTCGAATAATGATAATAAGTCGCAATTCAGTCTTGATTATGAACCTGATATGGAAAGAACATATAAGACTTTGGTTCAGGGAATAAAAGATTATTTTGGCAAAACAGGTTTTAAGCGTGCGGTTTTGGGATTGTCAGGCGGGCTTGATTCAACTGTCTGCGCAGTTTTATTAACTGATGCGTTAGGGAAAGAAAATGTTTTCGGGGTAAGTATGCCGTCAAAAATTACTTCCCAAACAAGCAAAGATGATGCACAGGTTTTGGCGCAAAATCTGGGAATAGGTTTTACGATTGCACCTATAAAAGATATGTTTGATACCACAAATAATTGTTTGCAAAATCTCTTTGCAGATGTTGAAAAACATTGGGATAACAGATATAAACAGTCGTTTACTGCAGATAATATTCAGGCGCGTTCAAGAGCGATGTTTTTATGGGGAGTCAGTAACGAATTTGGCAATTGTCTGCCGATTGCAACTTCTGACAAGTCAGAAGCATATATGGGGTATGCAACGATTAATGGCGATATGTCAGGCGGATTTGCTCCGATTGCTGATATTACAAAGACAAAACTTTTTGCACTTGCAAGATGGCTGAATAATAACAGAGAACAAAAAAATGCTATTCCGCAAAGTGTTATTGATAAAAGACCTGGTGCAGAACTGGCGATTGACCCGAAAACAAATAAACCTTTGATTGCCGAAGATGCGCTTATGCCGTACGAATTTTTAGACGAAGTAATCTGGCGGATTGAAAATAAAAAAGAAAATTATAATGTTATGCTAAAATCAGAGTTTTTATATGAAAAGAACCACTCTGTTACAAAAGAACAAAAAACAATGTGGCTTGATAAATTTTATCGCAGAATGGCAACGGCTTTATATAAAAAATCAATAATGCCCCCGTTTGTAATTGTTGATTCTCCTTCATACAATTCAAAACAGCCGATAACCTCCTGTGGTGTAAATTATAAAGGTTTTGAGCAAAAAGAAATTGAACAAAAAATTCAACAGTGGTTATAATAGGAAACGACCTCCTTTTTTAAGGGAGGTCGCTTTTTATATATAATCCGAACTTCACTCTATTTTATTTTTTTAGTTTTAATTTTTGTCCCGGTTCAATGATTACTACATAATTGTCTGCTTCGTAGTGTAAGTCATTGATTTCCATAAGTTCTTTTGTGTGTCTTAATATTTCAACATTTGACGGAGTATAATCTGCTTTGTCTTTGTTTAATTCTTTGAGGTGTGCTTTTGCAATGTTCCAGACACAGTCGCCTTTTACTACTTCGTATTCATCTCCGCTGACTGTTGCAGGCTCACGCTTGTTTTCTGCATCGTTTACTTTTGCGACTTCTTCAGCTTCTTTCTTTTCTTCTTCAGTTGCCGGAGTTTTTGTTTCGTCAATCTTGTCTGTTTTATTAGTTTTATCGGCGTCAGTAACTTCGTCAGTTTCGTTGTCTGTATCTGTTCCAACAGGTGCCGGAACTACTTTGGTTGAATCAGTTATTGTTTCGTCATTATCTGTTTTTTGGGCATCGGTTTCTTCAACAACTTCTGTTTCAATTTCCGGAATATTATCATCTTCTTCTGTTGCTTCTAATTTTGGCATAAATGCTTTTGAAGGACCTACTGTTGCCGGATTATTTTTTCCGGAAAATCTGTCTGCAACATAAGCCCATATTCCTGCTGCGACTACAACTACGGCAGTAGCGGCAAATGACCATTTACCTTTTGGAGTTTTTGCAAATGATTTGAATTTTGTCCAACCTGATGAGAGTGCTTTTTTAGCCTTACCAAATAAACCTTTTATAGAACCCCAGATGCCTTTAGATTCTTTTGTCGTTTCTCCTAACGCTTCGGTATCTGTTAAACCATGTTCAATGAATGCGGATGCCGATTCTTGTGCTGATTTTGCAGTTCTGCTTAAACCTAAATTATTGTCAATTACACTTGGATTTAATGGAGTTTTTTGAGATAATGCCTGTTCAACTTCTCTTTTAACGAATATGCCCATTGATTCTTGTGCAGATTTTGGAGTTCTTCCGATGCCCAGCATATTGTCGGTAAATTCCTGTAAACCCTGTGATGCAGGGATAGTATGTTGTCTTACTATACTTCCTGCTTTAAATGCTTCTGCAGATTCTTGAGCAGATTTCGCTGCTCTGTCTAACCCTAAATTGTGGTCAATAACGCTTGGATTCAATGGAGTTCTTTGGGATAATACTTGTGAAACATCATGTTTTGCAAAAACTCCGAAAGATTCCTGAGCGGATTTTGGTGTTCTGTCTAATCCCAAGTTATGGTCAATAACACTTGAATTGAGTTGAGTTCTCTGTCCAAATGTTTGTTCTACTCTTTGTTTTGCTTGAGCGGCTTTTTGTTTTGCCTGTCTTGCTTTCTCCTGTGCAAGTTCTCTTGCTTTTCTGACATCTGCAAGAGTTTTTTTAGGTTTTGCACCTTTTCTGTCATAAGTATGCAAGTTTCCATCACCATAGCCGTTGCTACGGAGATTCCCGATTTTACTCATCTTAATTTCCCCTTAATTTTTATCCCCTGTGTATATATAAAGTATTTTGTGTTTAAAAAATTGATAAACTTTATATTTTTTTTAACATTTGTTAATATTTAATTTAAAGATCTCTATTAGTAGGCATTATGGTTTTGCCCTATTTGGGGATTTTAAAAATATAAAAATGAGTAAATAGTATATATATTTATATTCCTATAGGTAACTATATAGGAGTTACCAAAAAAATAAGTTAAAATCAGCACCCACCCCAACCCTCCCTCGTGAGGGAGGGAGAAATTTCAAATTGAACAGAATGTGAAATTTAGAAATTTGGGTGGGTGGTGATTCCCCGTTAGGGATAATCGTTTTGCCAAAATTTAGTGATAAATAATATATAATTGCTTTCCTATAATATGTATTATGTAAACTTGTTCTTGACAAATGTGTGCTTACATCCGACAATAAAAACAGTTTAGGGGATATTAAAATTATGGTTAAACAAACTTATTTGCATGATAAACATGTTGTACTTGGTGCAAAGATGGTTGATTTTGCACTTTGGCACATGCCTGTTCAGTACACATCAATTATCGAAGAACACAAAACAGTAAGAGAAAATGTCGGAGTTTTTGATGTTTCTCATATGGGAGAAGTTTTTATATCGGGCAAAGATGCAACAGAATTTTTAAACAAAGTCGTTCCGCAAAGTATTGACAGACTGCCTTACGAAAAAGCCGTTTACTGCCAATTGACAAAAGAAAATGGTGGTTTGATCGATGATTTGATTATTTATAAAACCGGTATTGAAAGTTATCTTATTATTTGTAACGCATCACGAGTAGATGAAGATATAAATTGGCTTTCATTAAACGCAAAAGGACTTGATGTTAAAATAGATAATCAGTCGCATAATTACTCACTCCTTGCAATACAGGGACCAAAAGCGATAGATTTGATGCGTAAAATGGGCTATGATATTCAGGAGCAAAAATCTTTTACAATAAAATCTGCAACCATAGAGGGTTTAAAACTTCTAGTTTCCCGCACTGGATACACAGGCGAAGATGGTTTTGAAATTCTTGTAGAAAATGATTTATCCGAATTTTTATGGGACAAAATTTTAGAAAAAGGACAGGAATTTGGAATTAAGCCTATCGGACTTGGAGCGAGAGATACTCTCAGGCTTGAAGCAGGTTTGCATCTATACGGAAATGATTTAAACGAAACTACTACACCTATTGAAGCAGGATTAAGTTGGTCAATTCCGAAAGATAAAACCCAAAATTACAACGGTAAAGATGTAATTTTGAATCAAATTCAAAATGGTGTTGAAAAAAAACTTATCGGATTTGAAATGTTAGATCGTAATATACCGCGTCACGAATACGAGATATATTTTAAAGGTGAAAAAGTCGGGGAAGTTACAAGTGGTGGAGTTGCTCCGACAGCAGGCAAAAATATCGGAATGGGTTATGTAAAGAATTTACCCGAAATTTGCACGGATTCTATTATTCAAGTTATGATAAGAGAAAAATTACATGATGCAAAAGTGGTCAAAAGACCGTTTGTTCAAAAAAGGAATAGAGTATAATAATTAAAATTTTTGTCAATCTGAATTTATTTCAGAATCTTAAAAATTTTAATTATTGATAAGATCCTGAAACAAGTTCAGGATGACAATTATAAGGAGTATGATGATGAGTTACAAAGATGAAATGTATTGCACAAAATCTCATGAATATGTTGTAAAAGAAGACGGGAAATATGTAATTGGTTTAACCGATTATGCTATCGAACAATTAGGCGATATAGTATTTTTGGAATTGCCATCTGTAGGTGATGAATTTGAAAAAGGTGAAACTTTTGCAAATATTGAATCAGTCAAAGCAGCATCCGAAATTTATATGCCAATTAGCGGTAAAATTGTTGAAATCAATGAGGAACTTCCTGATGCACCGGAAAAATTAAACGAAGATTGCTACGAAGGCGGATGGCTTGTAAAAATCGAATCAGATGCACAGGAAAGCGAATTTGATGATTTATTAACTTATGATGATTACAAATCAGAATTGGAATAATTATGAAAAATTTTTTAGTACATAACGATGACACAATAAAACAAATGTGTGCAGAAATCGGCATTAATGGTGTAGAAGATTTATTTAGACAAATTCCTCAGGATATAAGAATGAAGGAACTTAATTTGCCTGACGGGTTAAGTGAAATGGAAACTCAAAGACTGGTAAAAAAACTTGCCAAAGAAAATAAATCCGATTACATCAACTTTATGGGCGGAGGAATTTATAACAAATTTATTCCTGCCTGCATTGGTCAGGTCGCAAACAGATTTGAATTTAATACCGCATACACACCCTATCAGCCTGAAATTTCACAGGGCACTCTGCAGGTTATGTACGAATTTCAGACAATGATTTGTCGTCTGACAGGAATGGATATTTCAAACGCAACTGTTTATGATGGGGGAACGGCTTGTGCTGAAGCAATTTTAATGGCTTGCCGTATTTCAAAGAAATACAAAGTCTGTGTTTTAAATTCTCTCAACCCTGAATACAAAGAAGTAGTCAAAACCTACACATACTCACAAAATATTGAAGTAAATTGGGTTGATGAAATTCCGCAGGATGTAAAAGATTATGCCTGCGTACTTGTTCAGACTCCTGATTATTACGGTGAAATTCTTGAAATTAAGAAAAATGAAGATTGTTTACTTGTTGTTTGCACAGATGTTTCAACCCTTTCAATATTGAAACCGCCGAGTGAATACGGTGCAGATATTGTTGTCGGAGATATTCAGACTTTGGGAATTCCGATGAACTTTGGCGGTCCGAGTGCAGGGTTTGTGGCTTGCAGGGAAAAATTTATGCGTCAACTTCCCGGTCGTCTTGCAGGCAGAACGGTAGATAAAGACGGTAAACAAGCATTCTGTCTTACTATACAAACAAGAGAGCAGCATATAAAAAGAGAAAAAGCGACAAGCAATATCTGCTCAAATCAGGCGTTAATCGGGCTTTGCGCTAATCTTTATCTTTCGGTTATGGGAGAAAAAGGATTTTATCAGGCAGGTTATTTATCAACTCTAAACGCTCACAAACTTGCTGAAAAATTGCAGAACAAAGGAATAAAAGTTTTAAATAAAAATTTCTTCAATGAATTTGTTATAGAAGTTGACAATTCAGACAAATTCTTATCTGATTTGGAACAAAAGGGAATTTTGGGCGGAATAAGACTTGATGAACACAAAATTCTTGTTGCCGTAACGGAAATGATTACGGATGAAGATATTGAAATTTATCTACAATAAAACACTGTCAACAAGCGGTTTTATGATATTTAGAGCATCTTCTGTTATATTATGATTTGTCCAAAAATCGCTGCGCTCAATATATTTTTTAACAATTTTTCTTGCATAAGAACCTACTGCAACTGCGTTATAATTTATACCGCACATCTGTGCAAGTTCTGTTGTTTTTGAATTTGTTCCGCCTGAAAGCATTAAATATACGGGTAATTTTGCATTTTGCACAATTTCAGCGGTTGCAACGGCTTGCAAAGTCGTTTTATAATCATCATCTCCGCCACTCATTGGGAATCCGTCAGCCTGAATTATTGTTGAATAAGGCTCTCTGACATCAATCATTTTTTTTATTCGTTCAATTAACGCTTCGTCACCTAATTTCCCTCTGCTGATGCAAATACTTAAAATTCCGTCAAAATTATCATTTATATACTTCCATTTTGTAAAAATTTCGTTTTCATCCTGTCCTATCACATGAAATTCCAGACAGTCTATTCCTTTTTTAATAAGTTGAGGCAGAATTTCGTCAAGATTTTTTTCTTCGGGGGTATAAGATATAGCACCTCTTGGACAAACCCTCCAACATCTTCCGCAACCGATACATTTAGATTTTTTCACTTTTGCATAATGAATTGCACCCTGAGGACAAACAGATTCACAAGAACCGCAATTTATGCACCTGTTGTAATCTATAACCGCCTTATTACAGTGAGGGTCACTTTTAATTCCCACGCTCACGCTTATATAAGCATCATATATATTTGCACTGTGCAAAGTGTTTAATACCGCATCAACAACTTCTTCATTTGCAGATAAATCAAAAAATCTGCATCCTGCGATTGCATACAGATACACAAGCCTGCTTATGCTCTCTACATCTTCATTCCCTGCCCCGCAAACAAGTTTGAAACAATGCTTTTCTTCCAATAAATCTTTTAACATTGTTATCTCACCATATATTTATATATAATTTCGGATGCTTTTACAATAAAATCTTTACCCTGCGGTGCATTGTGAGGTCTATGAGCAAGTATCACAACAATATAGCGTTTGCCTGTCGGAGTAACAACAATTCCGGCATCTCCAAGCACTTTACCTATATCACCTGTTTTGTGATAAAAGACAGAACCTTTGCCTAAACCTGCCTGAATCAGTCTGTCATTATGAACATGACTCATATAATCATAAATTTTATTTCTTGATGCATCAGTTAAAAATTTCTCATTCAGGTCAATGTTATATAACATTTGTGCTATTTCTTTTGCGGTGGAATGATTTGTTCCTCTCATATCAGGAAGCCAAGTATGAATTTCCGTATTTTTTAATCCCCAATCTCTTACAGACTGATTAACCGTATTCATACCGCCAATTTGGGACATAATCATATTTGTAGCGGAATTATCGGATTCAGTAATCATTACCTGAGCAAGTTTATCAACAGTAAATGGGGTATTTCCTGCCATATACTGCAAGTTTCCTGAACCCTCACTTCTGTAATACTCCGTAAGAAGAATTGTGTCATCAAGCGCAACTTCACCGTTTTCAATTGATTTAAACAGATCAATCAAAACAGGGATTTTTATTATACTTGCAACCGGATAAATTTTTGAAGCGTTTATATCTACATAATTTTGGGTTTCATAATCCCAGACATAAATTGCAGGTTTTACCATCGGATATTCTTCCATAAGCCTCAAAAGTTCACCCTGCAAAGATGGTATATTTACACCCTCAATAATTGAATTCATTTGCGCATCCTTTGAATCTAAAGGATAAGAAAATTTGCGTTCGCCCAAATACCAATTATTTGAAAGATAATTAGTCACAGGAAATGCAATCTGATACAAATTCTGCGAAATATTTTTGTAAGGAGTCGGAGCAAATACGGATTGTTTCATTGTACTGAAAGAATAAGGCATAAATATCATCAATAAACCAAGCACTATCAAACTTGACAAAAGAAAACGCAACGGATTTTTCTTTCTTTTTCGTGCTTTTATTTTGCGTTTACGCATCTGCGAATAACTATATATTTTCCCTGAAGTTCTTACATCAGAAACCGTATTTGAAGTGTAAGAAGAATAATTTGAATAATTATAATCCCTTGCTAACTTCGGCATCAAAATCCACCCCTTCTATTGTTCCTGTTACTATTGTAACTTTTGACAAAAATGAGTGCAAATTTATTACACAGATTTTACATTATTCATTTGTTTCTTCGAAATAAAATTTTCAACATTAGAGAAAATAAGAGGATAAATTGCTGTTACAAAAAATCCCAGCGCAAACATTGACGGCAAAGCGACTCTGAAATGTGATTCATGTATTATAAAATAATTATTTACCGGATAAAAAATGCTATAAAAAACACTCGCCCCAACTATACCTCTTATTACTCTTGTCTTTATACTTCCGCTTTTTGCATCAAACGGGAAAAATCTTTTGCATAATAATACCCCGTTGACTAATCCCATAACCCAACCGCAGAACAATACGGCAACATATCTTGCATGATACGGATTTACAAGTAGTTTTCCGTTTACATAATCCAAAGGATAACTTTTTAAAATTACATACAGTAATGTACCCAAAATTGTCATATCAAAAATTGCGAGCAAATATAAATATCTGTTTTTATTTTTTTTGCACCATTTTAAAATATAGTGCATTACAAAAACAAATACCAATCCGGATAACAAACCGATTAAAACATCCTGAGGGGTATGAACACCGAGATAAGTTCTTGAAAATGCTATTGTAAGAATTAATAACACAATCAAAGTTGCAATAAATTTTCTTTTTCTCAGTAAAAATGCAATTCCGCCCCAACTTGTGGCAGAAATCATACAATGCCCGCTCGGGAATGAATACCCATGCGCCATTGCAAGGGCAGATGCCACAGGTTTTATTTTGTCACTCAATATCCATGGTCTATATATACACGCAGAAGTTTTAAATAATTGCATAAATAATATTCCGCACGAATTTAATCCGAATAAATACAACCCTGCTTCAGAATCAATACACCAATAAATTATACTTATCACAAGTGTTGGGATAAGTATTTCGCCAAACATTGTAATATGCAAAAATAAATTCTCAAATACAGGCCCTAAATGTGTTCTCAAATTTTGAACCCATAAAAGATAATCAATTTGAGGATTTAACCAATTCGGATCAGATAAAAATTCATGTATCATAGCAAAAACTCCACTTCCTACAATTACAATAGCATAAAATTTGAAAAATACAAAGAAAAAAGGCACTGAAATATATTCAGCACCCAAGAAGATTGATTATGATGGATGATTCGATTTAAAATTCCCCTAAATTTTTCCCTGTTATTTAAAAATTGTATAACTCAATTTTCGCTTTCGTGAGTTATTTATTTTTTTCCCAAAATCTTTTGATTTAATATCCCTTACATTTATATAAACAATTTTTGTTTTTAAAAATTGCTATATTTTTATATATTGTTAAGAAATATTAATATTAAAACGCATCAAAAGAATCATTAAGCGGATTTTTAAATTTTGTAATATTTGATTGGAACAGCAATTTGACGGTATCGACAGGACCGTTTCTGTGTTTTGCAATAATTACTTCTGACAATCCTTTTGAATTTGCTTTAATCGCTTCTTCTTCCTCTGATTCTTCTGCTTTTGCATAATAATCCGCACGATAAATAAACATTACGATATCAGCATCCTGTTCGATTGAACCGGATTCTCTCAAGTCTGAAAGCATAGGTCGTTTATCATTTCTGCTTTCAACCTGACGGGATAATTGCGAAAGCGCAATTACAGGGACATCAAGTTCCTTTGCCAAAATCTTTAAACCTCTTGAAATAGCGGAAATCTGTTGCAATCTGTCCTCCTTGCCCGAACTTTCCATAAGTTGAAGGTAATCGATTACAACCAAGCCCAAATCTTTTACCTGAGATTTCAGACGGCGCAATTTTGTACGAATATCAGTGAGAGTACAACCGCCAGAATCGTCAATATAAATCTTTGCCTGATTAAAATCTTCCATGGCATCAGTTAGTTTTTCCCAGTCTTTTTGAAGCATTTGCCCAGTCTTTACTCTTTGTGAGTCAACTTCTGCATGTGAACATAACATTCTTTGAACAAGTTGCCCGGCTGACATTTCAAGAGAAAATATACAAACAGGAACTTTTTCATTAATCGCTACATTTTGAGCAATATTTAAAGCCAATGCCGTTTTCCCCATCGCAGGGCGAGCGGCAAGAATGATTAAATCCGATTTATTTAAACCATTCAGGAGCATATCAAGTTTGTCAAAACCCGTACGAACACCTGATAATTCATCTTTATGATTGCAACGATATTCTATTTTATCATATGCACTCAAAACCAAATCTTTTACGGGAACAAGGTCTGAAGTTGTTTTGTTTGCGCTTATGTCATAAATCAGTTTTTCTGCCTGTTCTATTGAAGCATCACTTGGTTCAAGGTCATAACCTTTACCTACAATTTCGGCACCGGCACTAATCAGAGCGCGTTTAATTGCTTTTTCCTTAATAATTTTGGCATAATAAGCAACATTTGTAGTTGTGATTGTATTTTCCGCCAAATCGTTTATATAAGCACGACCGCCTACTGCATCAAGTTTCCCACTATAATTTAAAACTTCAGAAACAGAAACAATATCTATATTGTCATTGTTATTAAAAAGTTCAATCATTGCCTCGTATATATATCTGTGAGCAGGTTTGTAAAAACACCCTGCATCAAGAGAATCGGAAACCTTTGCAAGACATGACGGATTGACCAAAACGGCACCCAATATTGCTTCTTCAGCCTCTATATTTTGCGGTATTAAATTCTCATCTGTTTCTTTTTTCTTTGCTTTTACTGCCGGCATAATTTCCCCCATTTGTTTTTACATGATAATACATAAATATTTGTCAGCAAAAAAAGAATCATAAATCGTTACAAAAAATTATGCGTTGAATGTCTTGAATGAAGATTCAACATTTTTAGAAATAACTTTTTGGACTGCATCCATTTCTGTTTGGATAGCATTCTGTTCTGTATCAAGTTGTTTGAGTTTGAGTTCTAAATTCTTATCCTGAACCTGAATGATTTCAATTTTAGCATTGACATTCTGAACCATCTGATCGTATTGCGCTTTGTCATAATAATATTGATTCATTGCCTGATTGTATGCAACATCATCACTTTCTGTTGTGCAGGTAAGATTGTATGTTGTGCCTACACCATTAATGTTGTATGTTGTTATATCACCAATAACAGGTTCAGAGTATTGTGGTTTATTCTTTTGCCAGTCTTCTACTGCTGTGTCATAACCTTTCTTATCATTTAATGTAAATGTCTGAATATCGTTATCAATTGATAACAATATTGTTTTAAGAGTATTGTAATCCGTAACCTGAAGGTTTCCTGTATTATATAAATCTATTGCTCTTATTAAGTCTATCGCTTTTTGTTCTACAGTTTTATTTTCAATTGAGCCATTTGAATCAACATAATAATTGCTTAATAATTTTTGTGTATCTGTAGGATTATCTTGTTTTATATAGTAATCACTCATTAATTTATCAGTTTCGGTTGTAGTATCCGTATGAGCAGATGCCAAAATTGTATAATATTTAGATTTACCTTCCGGCTGAACTCCGTATTTTACTGCATTCGATACAGGAATCATATTGTCGGCCATATTATTATCATATATTGCAGTTCTTCTCACATCATCATACTTGACAGTAACATCACTACTCCCATTTGATATGGAACTATTAAATGATTGAGGATAAGAGTTAGAATTTACTGTGCCATCAGAATTAAGTGATAAATTAAGCATATATGCCAATACATGTTTATAACATTTAATATCACCATTTAAAGCACGACGGCGGCAACCGTCTGTTGCAACAATATAATCATTAAATAATTGTGGACTTGAATATGAATCGACATAATCGCTTAGTTTTGGTTCCATACTTGCCCATATTTCAGCAGCGTTTTTCTGTGCGTCTGTTCTTATGTCGCCTTGAGTTGTATTTGATGTAATATCATTATCATCAAATATAGTGATAGTTTGGTATCTTCCTGTTGCATCCTGAGTAAGTTTAGCCTGAGCATTTTTAATCTCTCTTGATTCAGTTGTTTCTCCAAATACATATTGTTTGATACCGCTTAAAGATGCCCCTGTTTTTTGGTTGTAATCAGCATTTTGTAATTCTTTAAGGCTGTATAAGACTGCTTCATAAGAGCCTGTTGAAGAATTTCTCTGATAGCGTACAAGCCAATCATCGGTTGCATACTTTTCAGATGCCATTGCAACATATTGCTGTTCGACCGCCAGCTTTCTTTTTCTCTCTTCTTCGGACATCGCTACTACTACTTCGTAAGGAATACCAGCCTTCGTGAATTTATTAATAGAGTAATCATTATTTCCGGCTTTCTGTAATTCAACAGTGCCGATATTATATTTGTCATTAGTTTTTGTAACTATAGAAGTACCGTTCACAACCATATTGTGTGACGGAATTTCCTGAACATAATTGAGCATATATAACCCTGATTTTGCGGTATTTTTTGTCGCAACAAGGGAAGTGATAGTATTTTTTGCACTACCATCATTAAAAGTATAAGTAATTTTTGTATAGTCCGCAGTTGATGGCGGAACAGGAACTGCCATTGATGTCAGTTGGCTATAATAGTTAGAAGATTCGTTTGACAATGTGGTACGTTGTTGGTTAATTTGTTGACCTTCGTACTCAACATTGGTCTTGCGAGCCGTCAAACTCAGAAATCTGGCTTGTGAAGCTGACATTCCCATGTTTTGCGCAGTCCTTTCCTATATAATTACTCTATAATTGGTGCGTCGGCACATGACTGCCAAATCTTTATAGTATCAGGACATATTGTTACATAAGTTTACAGTACTTTTATAAACTGTAAACACTCAATTCTTCAATTCTTTTTTGTGCATAAAAATTATTTATATAATTCTTTTTTTTGCAATATTTTAACCACATAATTTCAAATTCTACAGCTTTTTTTATACCTGTTTCCGAATTTGTATTTAAAATTGCATCCGAATCAAATACAATTCTTCTTGTTTCGTAATTTGACAGATATTCATCTTTTACCGATTTCAAAAAGGCTGTCGTTTGTGGACGAATACCCCCTCCGACAACAAAATCTTTTTTATGTTCTGCAACTTTTTTAGAAACAATTTTTACAATATTAAGCATTGATTCAGAATTAATGTTATTAAGAAACATTCCAAACGATTTTGTCATATCATCTCTGCCAAGAATAATTCCTTTTATATAATCCATATCGGAACAGGAAAGTATATTTTCAAGGTTATTATATGCTGTAATTGTTTCAATATTTATATATAAGTTTATAACTTTTAAACTATCGTCATATACACTTTTACAGGCATCAACAAATTTTTTTAGAGAATATTCCGTTTCTATCATTGGCGCAATCAAAGATGTTGCACCTGCTTCTTTTGCAATATAAATATCTGTCAGAGCATCGCAACCGCCAACTTTTATCGTAAAATTTAATCCTATATCTGTTGATAATAGTTTTAATTCTTTTAACTGTGCAAATGTCGTAACTTCAGATGCCATATCGGCACGCAAAGCAACGACACCATATTGCTCTTTTAATTCTTTTATTAATTCCTTAATATCATTCATAATCTTAATCTGCAAGAATTTCATATATAATATTCTTGTTCATACTTTCAAGGATATGTTTTACTAATTTATAGTCTTCTCTGCCTGTTTTACTTATTTTTTCGAATAAAACAACATTATCAATATTTTTTACCGAAGTTTTAAATGAAGGAGAGATTTCTGCCTTTATTGGTATAAGATTGACAAAATTTTTCAATTTTTCTTTTACGCTGTCAGATATATCTTCAAAATAAACTAATGCCGTTTTCTTATCAGAATTTGATATAAGTTCCGCACACAGTCTGTTAAATTCCTTATCTAAATCATAAATAACATCATTTCCAAGCATTGAATATGATAATTTTTTATCAGTTAATTCTTTATATACAACCCCGATAAGCGAGAATATTACACCAAAAACAATACCTAATAATATATTCGTAAATAATTTCGGAGAAGAATATTCCCAATCTCTGAGTTTTGTAGGCTTACTTATGACAAAAACTTTTGATGAATCAGACATTTCATCTACTAATTTTGCCCATTCTAATTTTGAAGCAAGTTGAGATACTCTTGCAGAACTTTCAGTAATACCGATTCTTGATTTCTCACCTGCAATATATTGCCCTTTTATATTTGAAATTACATTTTGTGCAGAACGGGAAAAAGTACTCATTGCAGTTAAATTACCGGTACCTGCGAGAGATTGAGTCGGCAATCCGCCTGCTGTTTTTACCTGATTATCCAAGTCCGCTTTTGCTTTTTTATATTCTGCTTCCAATAATGCTTTATCGGATTTTGATTTGATATTATTTATTTGTTTATGTAATGCAATGTAATTCTTAATTATTGAAACTACAACACTATATGCCAAATCTTTATTTTTACTTGTGTAAGAAATATGTAATACTTTAGTTCCTTTTTTAGACTCAATTTCCGGACCTTTTTTGATAAACTTTTTTGTTGTTATATATTCACCTGTTTTTTTAG
This sequence comes from uncultured bacterium, assembly GCA_902792085.1. Taxonomy (GTDB): domain Bacteria; phylum Cyanobacteriota; class Vampirovibrionia; order Gastranaerophilales; family Gastranaerophilaceae; genus Zag111. The sequence continues at coordinate 168,098 of CADAYE010000001.1, forward strand.
TTGGAATAATTCCATATAATTTTTTATATCTTAAATTATTTTCTTTAATGACTTTATCCATTACAAGAGGAGATTGTATAAGTTCTATTTCATTTGCCAAAGGATCAGCAGCTCCTAATAATGAACCCATACTTCCGGCATCTTCAATTGCATAAGGATTAATTTCAAGGAAATTTGTACTATTTGCCTTATTTATGTATAAATCTGCAGTTACAGTCCATTTTTTAGGTAATATAAATGCCAGTAAAATGAAAAATAGCAAAGTAAATGTGAATATTTTTGCAATATAAAATTTTCGGTTCCATAATGTCAAAAATATATTTTTCAAATTTATGGTTAGTTCTTCATCAAACTCTGAACATTCTTTATTATTTAATTGTTCCATAATTTCTCCTTGTAGTAATAATTATTCCTATTCTTTTAGTATCATCAATTTAATATTTTATCAACCATTTGTAAAAATTTTTCTTTTCTTTCGTCTAATATTGATTTTCTGTTTTGAATAACAGAAATTATTTCATTTCTATTTTCTGAAAGTTCTTTATACAGTTGCGTAAATTTTTCGTAGTAATTATTATCTTCTAAATTTACTGAAAATTTTTCCTGCCCGTATTGAGCCAATGCCCCGACATTTTTATGAACATAATAATCGGAAAACGCAAGACTGATTGTCGGAACATCTTCTCCCATAGCGAAAATAATAGGATGGTGTTTCATCGTTATACACATTTTTGAATCTGCTATTACACGGCGAATTTTTCTGAAATCCAAATTAAATTCATATACTTTTATCCTGTCATTAGGATATTTTTTCAAATAATCGTCAAAAGAATCCGTATCAGTTTGAGTCATTGGAATGAAAACAATATTATAGTTCGTGTTATCAATTATATAATTTACAATTTTATTTATTTTATCAATATAAATTTCTTTTTGTTTTCCTTTCATACCCCAATAGTGGAAATTAAGTGTTATATAATTGTCGCAATCAATTTGTCTTTCTTCTGATTTTGGACTATGCAGAGCATCATCATGAGTTGCAAAACAATGTTCACCTTTTATTCCTATTTTTTCTAAATCTTTAAGTGAAAATTCCTCATCTCGGACAGTAATCACATTAACCGATTTAAAAGCCCATTTTGCAAACAACTCATTATATATTCCATTCCAGACACCAATTGTTTGCCCGCTCATTACAACAGGAGTTTTAAATATCTTACACAATAGACATATTAATATTCCATCCCATAATCTTGATAATGTTTTACCCGTTAAAAATCCTCCGCCACAATAATAAAACAAACTTGCTTCTTTTAATTGCTGCAAAAATTTTACACTTCGCGGATTTAAAAATAATGGCGGTAAATCATATTTTACCAAATAAGAATTAAATAATATCCAAAGAGATTTTAATAAAAATACCGGAATTGTCCATATTTTGCCAAAAGAATATATATTGAATGGAAGTCCCTGATTAAAAAATGCTGTTCTGGACGCATAGTCATGAAAAAATTTGGGGTGTATATCTTTTGAATGATTAACATCCGGAGTTAAATTTATAATTTGATATTGCGGATATCTTTTTGTAAGAAGTTCAAGAGTTGCCTCACATTGTGCCTCGTCTCCAAGATTTGTATATCCGTATCCGCCTGTAACTAATATATTTCTGCTTTTTTTCATTATATTTTCTCCAATAACCATGTAACGGCATTTATTATTTTCATTATATGATAAGTCACCTTAAATCCAAAATTTTTATACAAAAATTTTGAGCATCCTGAATTAATATAATATCTTAAAAATCTTGACTTTCGATTTTTATTTGAATAAGGTTTTTGAGTAAATTTATATATAGCATCTGTCTGTTTATAAACGGGAGTAGGTCTTTGGTGGTCTTTCATTGTTTCATAATCAAGTTCTTCATACTCCAGACCGCAATTAAGAAATTCATTTAAAACTTCTTCATTTCTTATAACAAGAATTGATTTACCTTTTGCGTCTTCATCTGCCCATTTGCCCCAGGCATCTTTGACGGAAATATCTGCTCCCACGCCCCAAAAATCAGGACAATACAGACAACTGTTCATTGCAAAATAATAAAATCGCCAAAAACTTGTCCAACCGCTTTCGAAACGATTTTTATCCATAAGAGTTTTTTCTTTTGTATAGATATAATTTTTAAAATTATTTGCATCAGGTATTGTTTCATCTTTTGCCCGCATATTTATTTGCCACAAATCTTTATCCGAAAGTTTATTCACTTCTGTTAAAAAATCCGCAAATGTTGAATTAACATTATGAGAGCATATCAAAGCACAAGTGATAATTTTTATTTCACTAAAATTTTTATTTGAATTTAAAAGATTTTTTATTCCTCTTATCACACAGGGAGTTCCCGTCATAAAATATGTTTTTCCTTTTTCTAATTTCGACAGAACATCAGAAAAATCTATCGCCTGATATGTTGAACTTACATTTTCATTTATTTCTTCAATGGTCTCAGAAAGTCTTGCACCGTAATGCAAATCACCTCTTTTCCCCCAAAGTCTTTGCGTATGAATCATACCGTCAATTTTCCCCTGTTCCATAAGGTATGATGCAAGTTTTGTAACTGCTCCGCCGGAACAGCACTTTAATCTCTGCTCGTCATTATTATCCCACGCAACATAATATTTGCTATTTTCTAAACCATGTCTGTGAGGAAATTCCATTTTGGATAAGTCTTGTGCTATTGAAAATAATTTTTCTTTTTCCTGAGGGCAATATTTTAAACATTGACCGCAATTTTTACATTTTTCAAAGTCAATCACAGGATTAACTTCGCCATAATCATTGCGAACCATTTTTATTGCATCAAATTTACAAACTGTTTTACAAAGTCCGCAATTTATGCATAAATTATTTTTTACTGTTTTTTCAACCGTAGAACCCATTTACTAACCTTTCTGCTTTAATATTTGATATTTGTTTATATAATAAACTCTGTGCAAAAACATAAATATATGTGAAAACGCATATAAACAAGCAACCGAATATATATTTAACCTGTTAATTATATACAATATACACAAAGCAATTATGTGAATTATTCCTGCCATAATCCAACATTGATTTGTTTCTTTTATATACCCAAACGCCCCGATTAGCGGATAACCCATAGTTCCTGCAAGCATGTGGAACGGAACAATTATTGCAAATATTCTCAAAACTTTATAACTTTCAACAAGTTGCGGACCGTAAAATATAGATATAATTGGTTTTGAAAATAATAAAATGAATAATGATACACCCACACTGACAAACAAAATTATTTTAAATACTTTCTTCCAAAATTTTATATCTTTATTTTTGGACATATAAGGGAAAAATGCGTTATAGAAAGGAATATACATAAAATATATCGCAAGATAAATCTTTTGTGCTGAAACATAATATGCAACCATTGTTGTCGAAACACATAAACCCAAAACAAACGCATTTGCACTTTGATACAGCGCAATAGAAACATTACCCAAAAAATATTCGCTGCTGTTTCTTAATTTCAACCACACTTCCTTAAATTTCGGTATATATAATTTTACACCAAAATGATGAATCGCAAGCCACACACTTGCAAGACCCGCAACCAAAATCCCGAGAGAATTAAATAATGGCACAAGATAATAGTCGTCTTGTCCCCTGATAAATGCAAATATGCACACAAGAGAAATAAATCTTGTCAAAACATTCAAATATGTTATGAATTTCATTTTTTCCATTCCCTGGAAAAACCATGTTGAAAGCAGGATATTTCCTAAAACAGATAAAAATGTGAAATAATATATAACCCAGTCTTGTCTGAATTTTTCAAACCCGAATACTATAACAGACAAAATTAAAAAACTTATAAGCAAAAGTCCAAGACGAGCGAACATAATGGAAGTATATATAGAAGAAACTTTGTGCGGGTTTTCTCTTTTTATTGCAAGTTCTCTGACGCCTGACTGGTTAAACCCAAAATCAACAAACCTTGAAAAATAATCCATTATTGCCTGAGCAAAAAATATCAAACCGAATTTATCAACCGCAAGAACACGGGCTAAATAAGGCAGAGTAACAAAAGGTATAACATAATTTAAAATCTGAATTATACCCATTGCCGTAAAATTTTTGAATAAATTTTTCTTTTCTGCCGAGGCAGTCCGTGTTTTGTCTATAATATTCATTTTTATCCTTAAAAATGCGGTGCAATGTATTTTTTATATAAGTTTTTAATTGCTTCATAAGCATTCGGAATTCGTTTAATCGGATCGAGTTGCGCATATCCCCAATATGAATTTGTAATATCTCTCAATTTGTTACAAGAATATTTAAAATGATTTATATCTTTAACATCAGATTTAACTTCGCAAACAGGAGATAAAATATCCGCCCAGAATTTCGGATTCCAGTAATCTTCAAATATACTTATATAAGAATGTTCTTCAAATGATGCGTCAATATTGAATAAAGGTTTATATAAATATTCAATTTCTTTGTTAAAATATTGTGCTTCATACAGAACTGAAGTCGAGATACCAACAACTTTTTTAATCTTATCTGATGCCAAAAGCCCATATGTTGAACGATTTGCTAATAATTCTATATATGGAGATTTATTTACCCAGTCATATATCATTTTTCGCTTTGTTCCTAAATAAGGATGCGGTAGATAGTATATTTTTGAATACTTTTCTTTTAATTCCTTTAACTTATCTTCAAAATGAGTTACATTCAAATATACTCCATCTTTTTCGACTGATTTATCGACAAGAGTTTGCCCGATAAATAACGCAGAATTATCTTCCAAATCGGAATCCTGAATCATCCCGTTATATTCCATATATGTTTTCCAATAATTTGCATAGTAATAAAACTTTTCCTGAGGAATCTGATATTTTAATAACTGATTATAAATATCCTTGTTATTTGTACTTATTCCAAAAGCCAAATCATCAAACAATTTATATGAATGAAAGGCAAAATCAATTACGGTTGTTCCAAAAGATGTCAACAAATCCGTAAGGGGTTTATACAATTCTATCCCAACGACTATTGTATTTTCGTCAAAAAATTGTTTTAGATAATCTATTTGCTCTTGATTAAATTCTTTAGTATTGTATGTATTATAATTTTCTTTAATATTTGTAATTCCGCCTAATTCATAAAAGTTTTTGATAGAGAAATTTTTATTTTGTTCATTTATAATATCTGCATAAACATCCACTTCACTATTTAATGCGCTTTCAATTATTGGTTTGAATAATTTAAATACCCATAAAGTAAATTTATTACTATGTTTTTTTGTATGGGCCAAAAAATCTGCTGTAAATATTATTTTCTTCATTTCTTACCTTTCTAGTTATTTAAATTTTTTCTGAATTTGTTGACATTCTTTAAATATAAACCGCTGATAACACCAAACAAACACCAAAAATAATGGCATGCAATAGTCGAATCGTAAATAGACAAACATACGAATATTAACAAAGTATATTTTATACCATTCAAAAAATTATAAATATCTCCATTTATAAATAAAAATTTTTTATTTATTTTTTTGTATATATTGTATATGAACATTGCAAAACAAATAAAACCAAGCGAACCTGTATCAACTAAAACTTTGAAAAATATAGAAGGATTTGCTGAAGTTGAATGAGATTGTGATATAAGTGCAGACAAACTACCAGTTAATGGTAAAGGGGAGTTAGGCAGTTGTTTGTATAACTCAGTTGCTAATGAGCCACAACCAGTACCAAATATTGGATGGTGTAAATATATAATAAACATATTTACATATGAAATTATTCTTGTAGCAAAAGAAGATTCAACATGTATAAGTAAATCAAAATTTTTAAATATCATCATACCAGAAATTATTCGAGATGTAATTGAATCATACAGTAATTCTACTTTGATTAGTAATATACTTATAATTAACAACATGGCAAATATTAAACAAGCTATTTTTATTATTTTTTTTATATTTATTTTATTTAACGCCAATAGACAAAATATATAAACTCCTACGGAAATAATAAGGTTAATAGGAGAACGAGTTAACAACAAAGAAATAAAAACAATCGGAAATAGCATTTTTATAATTATATTTTGTATATTAATATGAATTACTTTATTTGATTTACTAATACTCATTGTTAATGGCATTAAACAAACCAAGAACCACGCATAATGACTTGGTTCCTGAAATAATGACTGTATTCTGGGAAGAAAACCCATTTTATAACATAAAATATTAGATCTACCAGTAATAAATTTATAAAAAACTTCAAAAGAATATATATGCAATGAAAATATAATAAATTCAATGAAACCTGCTATCATAATAATTAGTAATGAAATTATAAATAATTTAACAATTTTTTTATTGCTAAATATAAATGGCAAGAATAATCCAATTAAATAAAATACAGCAAATGATAGAATATAAGTAACTATAATACTTAGAAGAAAACGCGGAAATTCAATATGATGAGTCATTATATTAAAAAAAGCTCCTATCAGTGCAACAATAAAAAAACTTAATAACCAACGAACTTCTTTTAAATACTTAAAAGATTTTTCTAAAATCTCAAGGACTTTTTTTGAATTTAGAGAAAGTATAAAAATAATTAATAAAGTAATAGGAATAGACAATATTATAATACCTATACCTTCAGTAAAACACAGAGAAATTATTATTAATACATATAGTATAGGTATCAAGTTTATTTTTAATCTATTCACCTAATACCTCCAATATTTGTTTTTTAATATTATCCTTATAATAAGTTTGTCCGTTTTCTTCTCCTTTTTTTATTAAATCCTTTAGTGCATTTTCATTTTTTAATAAATATTGTAATTTTATACACAAATCATTTGTATTATTTATTTGAAAATATTCGACACTATCCCCTCCAATTTCCCGGAATACTGGTATATTTGAACATAAGACAGGGACCCCAAAACTTTGTGCATCAATCAAAGGTATTCCAAAACCTTCATATAAACTGGGGAATACAAATATCAAAGCATTTTTGTATAAAACTTTTAATTCTTCGTCGTTTAAATACCCAGTTAATATTATATTATTATTTATATTGAGTTCTTGGTTTTCTTTTCTGCCAACTATCACAAGTTTTTTATCGGTATTAATTTGTTTATAAGCTTCAATTAAAAAACTAATATTTTTTCTTTTATTGATTGAACCAACAGATAATATATATTCTTTCTCTCTTATATCATATTTATCTAAAAATAATTTCTGTTCTTCATTTGATAAACCTATTTTCGGATTTTCACCAAATGAAAAATAATTATATATGACCTTCACAAAACTTTCATCACATTTATAGAAATCTACAATTTCTTTTTTTACAGTTTCTGAGACAGTTATAATTTTATAAGCTAATCTTTTTATATTTGATATTACAAAATTTGCATAATTTTTCTTTATAACTCCCATCGTTTCAGGGAATTGGTTTGCCCATAAATCATGTAAAACAATATAATATTTAACTTTTGGTAATTTATAAAGAGGTGAATTTGTATTTGAAAAAATAACTGTATTGACTTGATTGAAATAAATATAAAACGGGAATACAAGATTCACCCATAAAATGTACAAAAATCTTCTTAAATATGAATTTGAGATGCGTTCCAAAAAATATTTACGAGGCATTAAAATATCATAACCCAAATTCTGCATTATTTCATACAAGTTTTGAGTATATTGACCTATACCTGTCTTATTATATAAACTCAAACCATCTTCAATAATAATTTTTTTCATTTTTGTACCTCATAATTAAAATACAAATCTTTTTTGAATTTAAAAAATCGGTATGTGTATCTTATTCTGCGATATAAATTAAATAAAGGATTATAAAATTTTCTTTTTAATGGTTTATAAAAAGGAGATAGCTTATAATACTTATCCCAAATTTTAACATATGGAGTATTCCAATATCTCCAAGGTGTAAGAGTTACATAGTGAATGATAGTCAAATTATTTGCAGAAATTTCTTTTTTATTTTTAATTTGATAAAATTTCATAAAATTATGTTTTAAATAATAATCATATAAAACTATATATTGATATTTTGGATGTAAGTGTAATATTTTTCTCCCAAATAAATAATTAAAAGTATCTTGTTCTGGACAACAGCATATATCTATATTGTTTTGATAATATTCTATAAATTTTTCTATAGTATATTCTTCTCTAATTTTTTTTGCATTAAACAAAATCATACCCGCATTAAAATAATTTTCTAAATCTGGATATAATTCATCTTGTAATACTAGTGTAATATCAGGCACAACACCTATATAATTATCTTTTAAATCAATATGATACATGTTATAAATGTCATTATTAACAATAGCATCTGCATCTAAATACAAAACTTTATCATAATTTTTTATTAAATATGGAATATAGAATTTTAAAAATATAATATTTGACCAACGGGATTTATTAGGGAACTTACTATATTCAATACCAACATTTGTAATATTTATATGAGTATATTCTGTTTCCATTATTTTTAATTTAGTTTCATCATCTGGATATAAGCCATCTGTTAAAACAAAAATATTATACAAAACATTTTCTCTTTGATTAGCTTTTATTGACGCAATAACAACACTTACTTGCATTGCATAATTTTTATCAGTTATAAGGGCTATTGCGATATTATCATTACTTTTCATATCTATATAACTCCTTATATTTTTCTTTTACTTTTCCAAATTCAAACAATTCTTCCACTCTTTTTCTTGCATTTCGACCATATTGCAAGCGAAGTTCATCATTATTTATCAATTCATTTATTGCATTTGTTAGTTGCTTAACATTTTTAGGTTCAACAGTCAAACCCGTTTCTTTATCAACTGAAACATAATTAACACCGTTTTTAAGCCAAGTATTAATAACAGGCTTAGAGTGCCTCATTGCCTCAATCTGTACAATTCCAAATGCTTCTACTCTTGTTACCGAAGGAAAAAGATATATATCACACGCTTCATAATAATTGTCCAATTCTTCATCAGGTAATCTGCCAACCAATACAACTTTTTCTTGCAAATTATTTTCTTCAATATATTGTTTAAAACTTTCTGTTAAAGGACCTGAGCCGGCAAGAAGCCAAATTGCATTTTCAACATTTTTCATTGCTTTCAGACCATATATAAATCCCTTATATTTAACATGGCGACCTAAAGAAAATAATATCTTCTTACCTTTAAATTTTTCTCTTATTTCATTAACTTTGTTATTATTAACTGTGTAATTTAATGAAATCCCTTGCGGTACAACTACGCATTTGTCTGCAAACTCTTCTAACATTTGGGAATTATGTATAATATTTGGTGAAAGTACATGGATTTTATCGGCTTTCCTTAAAAATATTCTATACAACCACCAAAAATATTTCATATATTTATCAAATCCGACAATATCGCTGTGATATGTCACATACAGTTTTCTATACTTTGGTCTGGCTATAAAAAATGCAATCATTCCAAATATAAATGGCATATGCATGTGTAGAATATCGGTTTTTACTTTTGATAAATTCCAAATTAATTGTGGAGAAATGTTGTTAGATGCAAATTCAAACAAATATTTTGCTCTTGTATATTTAACATCATTTTCTACAGACGATTTATCAATATTTGAACAACACAAAACCTCTTTTTCAAATTCTTCATTTGGCATACTATTATTGATTTGATTAATTACCGCCTCTACACCACCAATATGCGGATAGGCATAACGAAAAATCTGAGTAACTTTTATTTTTGTGTTCTCATTATTGCCCATTACTTATGTCTCCCTCCGACAGCCAAGAATACTGCTTTTACGAGTATAGCAATTTCCCACATCACATTTCTGTGTTTTATGTAATATAAGTCGTGTTCAAGACGCTCTCTTTCTTCATCTACCGTAAATACAGGATTCATATTAATATGTGACCATCCGGTCCAACCGGTTTTTACCCACATCCTGCAAGTATAATATGGAATTTGTTTTTTAAATATTTCGGCTTCGTCTGCCCATTCGGCTCTGGGACCTACTATCGACATTTCACCTTTCAAAATATTTACCATTTGCGGAATTTCATCAAATCTTGCCTTTCGCACAAATCTGCAAAACGGTATAATTCTATCATCACCTTTGACAGACTCTGCATATTTTACATCAGTAGAATCCTTTGGGACATAGTCATTTACATACATTGTTCTCAATTTATAACATTCAAAAGTTTTTCCGCCTTTTCCTACCCTTGTCTGGGAGAAAAATGGGCTTGCGCCGTCAGTTAATTTTACTCTTATTGCAATGTATGCGGTAACAGGTAATGTAACAATTAAAATAATTGATGCGGCAATTATATCATATACTCTTTTGCAAAAGTCATAAGCGTATGAACGATGTGTTGCAAACTGATAATATAATTCCGTTATTGTTTTTTCATCAATATAGTATTTTCCTGTTACCATTTCATAAAAATCAGGCATTTTGTATATAGCAACAGAACGAGGCGCAGTTATAATCAACTCCGTTGCCTGAGCAATAACTACTATATCAATTTCATTTTCTTCTATAATTTGACTTAAATCATTGACATCTTTATATATTAGAACATCATCGTCCTGCGCAAATTCTTCATCAGTTTCGTTAACTTGAACGAATCCTGCAACTCTCATTCTTAAAGCCTTTTTACCCTGAATTTCATCTGCAATAACCTTTGCCCTGTGATCAGAACCCAAAATCAAAATATTTTTTTCTCTTTTAATTCTGAATAAATAAAAATGATAAAATGCCCTGTAAAGCCTTAAAATAACAAATATTGTAAGTATATTAAGCGCAATAAAATTTATTGTTGAAGTTATCGATGATGCAAATATCAAAAGATATGCCGCAGGAATAACATGAGTCATTACAACACCTTCAAAAAGAAGATATGTATTTTTTGTATTGATATTAAACTCACGAATCTTATAATTGCCTTTCAAATATAAAGTAACAAGACCTGCTAATACTGTCGTTATACACAAAATGACAACTGCTTTAGGTGTATAATCAAAAATACTCGCCCATATAAATGTAGATAAACTTAATACAAAAAAATCAAATATAAACATTATCGTTGTCGATTTAGACAAACTTTTAAACATTGTATCACTCCAATAATTTAGATTCTATAAAATATGTTTTTGATTGCTATTTTTTGTATATTCGGCAAAATATTACAAAAAAAATCAATTCTGTTGTTAATATTCGCAACAAGATACTAACATAAACATTAAAGATAAAATACAAAAAAAAGTGATGTTGATAAAAAACTTAACAAAGGAATATATAGACAAATAGGCTATACTAAAGTCTTATATCCATGTAATTTATTTTGTATTATTATATATATTTACTAAACTTTATTGAAAACTCTTCTCCCATTGATATGCCGTTTTAATGCTATATTTTAAATTTTTTTGAGGATTCCAGTTCAAAACATTTTTAGCTTTTGAATTATCTGCAACCAAAACAGCAGGGTCACCTTCTCGTCTTGGGCATACATTTACAGGAATATCTCGCTCTGTAACTTCTTCACAAGCCCTAAAAACTTCCTTTACGGTGTTGCCTTCATTTGTTCCTAAGTTGAAAAAGTCAGTTTCCCCTCCATTTTCAAGATATTTTAGAGCCAAAACATGAGCCTGCGCCAAATCTTCAACATTTATATAATCTCGCACACAAGTGCCGTCTTTTGTGTCATAGTCACTTCCATACATTTCAAATGTTTTACCGCCTGAAAAAGTTGATTTTAAAATATTCGGGATCAAATGTGTTTCCGGGTTGTGCCATTCTCCTACTCTGTTGTCACTATCTGCACCTGCAACATTAAAGTATCTCAATCTCACGGATTTTAAACTATAAGCCCTGTCATAGTCATCCATAATTTTTTCAAGCATAAGTTTTGTCTGTCCGTATGTATTAATCGGATTTTGGGGATGTTTTTCATCTATCGGTGTGTAAATAGGTTCACCATAAGTTGCAGCGGTAGAAGAAAAAACAATCTTTCCTACGCTGTTATCAAGCATTGCATCTAAAAGATTCAAAGTCCCACATACATTATTCCTGTAATACTTTCTCGGATTTTTAACACTCTCACCGACTTGAGAAAACGCCGCAAAATGAACAACTGCCTCGATTTTTTCCTGCATAAATAAACTATCCAAATTTGCAGGATTTAATAAATCCCCTTTGTAAAATTTTACATTTCCGTATTTTTTTAATGTTTCAACTGTTTCAATATGACCTGTTGAAAGATTATCAAAAATTACAATATCATAACCTTGGTTTAAAAGAGCCAAAACACAATGGCTTCCTATATACCCTGCTCCGCCTGTTACTAATATTTTCTCTTTAGAAAGACTCTCACTCATTTTGTACTCCAATCATTATAATAATGCAAATCTCAATTATATACTAATTCAATAAATTTAATATTGATCAAAATTCTCAAGTCAAATCGTATCATGAAAAATCGAAATAAACATATCTCTAATTGTACTCAAGAAAAAAAACTTAATAAAAGAAATAAAGCAGAACTAGTTTTCTTATCGGCGGTAACGGGAATTGTCTTGAGTCGCTCGCTATAAACGGCATTACAGGTCACGACCCTTGTCGTGCCCTTTCAGCCTCTGCTCGCTCCTCGCTGAACCCTATTGACAAGCCTTTCGGCTTGTACGGGTTCTCAAATCGCAACAATTATATCAGCCAATAAAAAAGACACGATAAACGTGTCTTTCTCATTGGCGGCGGTAACGGGAATTGTCTTGCAATCCTCGCATGGGACGGCTTCCGTGTCGGCAACCCTGTCAGCCGACCGCTTGAACATGTTGCCGACAACTTCAGCCTCTGCTCGGATTGCGCTGAACCCGAAAAGGGGCTAAATCCCACTGTTACACGCTAAATAAAAACGAGAATCCCAAATGGTATTCTCGTTTTTATTCGGCGGTAACGGGAATTGAACCCGTGTTTGCAGAATGAGAATCTGCCGTCCTGACCACTAGACGATACCGCTATTGATAATTAAATTATAGGTCGAAAATTATTTAATTCAAGATTAAATCTCATAACATAATTCCTCATAATCACATATTGTTTTTTCAAATTTTTTGCTGATAATTTCTGCAAGTATGAGCAAATGCGTACAATCTTCAATATTATCTCTTGAACAAATATCTATGCTTTGCTTTAGACAAGTCAAAAGCATTTCAACATTATTCATTTCGTCATATATATATTCCGCTTTTTTTGTAAGTTTGCCCATATTCTATTCCATATTAAATTTATATTATTACAATTATACTTGTAATATTTACATAAATACCATATTGTTATTTTTTTGTCAATAGTTAATAATCAAAATATGAACACAAGAGCATTAGGTTTAAATATTAAAGCAGAAAGAAACAGAAAAGAACTTTCTCAGGAAAGACTCGGAGAATTGGTAAATCTGAGTACAAATTCTATAAGTTTAATTGAAAAAGGCAAGCAAATTCCTAACGCAATAAACTTATATTTAATTGCCAAAGTTCTTGAAGTAGATATAAATGAATTATTTAAAGGAATTGAATAATGGGTATTATGAAAAAATTTTTGATATCACTATTAATAATTTTCACGGGAATATTTTTCTTTGGCTTAAAATCATTTGCCGCAGGTAACTATGGCCCGCATTGGCAAAAACAGGTTATCAAAGTTTATATTGCAGATGACAGTTATGCCGAAATGATGCAGAGAGCGTTCCAAAAATGGGTTGAAAAAAGTAACTCCCGATTAAAATTTGAATATGTAACAACCCCGCCTGCAGATATTGAAGTTGATTTTGCAGATGAAACAGACGGAACTGACGGCGATATTGGTTGTTATTCTTTAATTATAAAAGGTGGTGCAATTACTAAAGCAAATATAGTTATCGCTCCAAATCCTACTAAAAATTCAAATAATCTTATTTATACAGTAATGCTCCACGAAATCGGACACGCACTCGGATTAAATGATTCATCAAGAAAATTGGGAATAATGAGTACACCTGTAACTGAAAATCAAGATATAATAAATACAGATATGCTAAGACTTTTTCATCTCAATGGCTGGACTTATATTGACAAAAATTCACCTGAACCTGCAGTAAAACAAACTACCGAAGATTAATTCCGTAAAGTGAATACAATGCGCGGATATCATTAGTTCCGATTTCTTGCCGTATTGCAATGCCAAGATTTGTAGAAGCAAACATTATATCGTTGTAACCTTTTGAATGAGTAAGCCCCAAACAGTGACCGATTTCATGACGCATCACTGCATAAACTTGCGTATTACTTAACAAAAGACCTTTCGGTCGCCTTTTGGCAATATATATTCTTGAATGCATATTACCATTATGACGAAAGTTCTTTGTACAACCCATTGCTTCAGGACTTCCGCAGTAATCAGTCAAATCTTTTTCTATAAAAATTACATCAATATCCGAATCTTCTATTGATTTTGCACTTTTAAAAGCGATATAATTTTTACTTTTTCTCTGCCAATCATCAAACGCTTTTTTCATCAGACTTGTTTTATCATCACCCTGCGGAATATATACAGAAATATTTTGCGGATTACTCCAGCGCCAAACACTTTCTGCTTTTATCTGAAAATAAAAACCAAAAGCAATTAATAAAAAACATAAAAATATTTTTTTCATACTATTTTATTCCATATAATTCATAAAGAGTTTTTACATCTTCCGGTTGAATTTCCTGAACTTCAGCCATTTCGGAATTTGTACCCTCATACATCAGGCTTTTTTTATCTTTTGAATGTTGAAGTCCCAATGCGTGACCAATTTCGTGCAGCATTATAGTATAAACCTGATTTTTCGTCATAGGTTTGCCGTTCATATCGTAAACTGAAATATATATTTTAACTCCTAAAATTCTTTTGTTGCCGTGTACGGTTTTTGCAGAAACAAAAGAACAGCAGCCAAGTGCTTTATCGTTATGACATATTGCCCCCATCCCGGATTCAATAAATACTACTTCCATATTTGCGGTACTTTTTGTTCCTACAAATTCAAAAGTAAAATTCCCGCCGGTATGTTTTTGCCAATCCATAAATGCGTGTTTCATTGTCGTTGAGAGCATATCTTTTCGCGGAATATAAACTTTCAATCCCTGAGTTTTTATTAATACAGGCTTTGAATTGGGATTTGGCGGGGATGCCGGCATAATTGCGCAAACATTTGTCTGAATTATAAAAAATAAAAATATTACAAAAATAACCGAAAAAATCTTTTTCATATTAATATTATTTACTTTTTTTCAAAAAAAATAAGACTGTTTACAATTATACTTATTAAAAATTTACATAAATTGTGTTGAAAATAACAATAAAGTTAAACTATAATAAATTTTGACAGGGGATTTAATGGCAAAAGAACTTTCAACAATAACAGAACACAAACCGGCACATAAAAAATATGTGTTGAAAAAACGAACACCGGAATGTAAAAATTATAAGGTAAATTATTCGCAGGATTTGAACGAAAAACAACTTGAGACAGTAATGTTTAATGATGGTGCTTTACTTGTAATTGCAGGGGCAGGCTCAGGAAAAACCAAAACATTGACCTATCGTGTTGCAAGGCTTATTGAAGATGGAACTGCGCCAAATAACATCTTATTACTGACTTTTACCAAAAAAGCCGCACACGAAATGTTATCAAGAGCATCACTTGTACTCGATGAACGCTGTGAAAAAGTTGCAGGAGGAACTTTTCACTCTTTTGCAAATATAATTTTGCGCAAATATGCTTCAGCGTTGAAACTAAAAAATAATTTTACAATAATGGACAGAAGCGATTGTGAGGACATAATAAACCATATTGTCGGACAAATGTTTCCCAAAAAAGAAAAAAGATTTCCTAAAAAATCAACTATTCTTGATATGTATTCAAAAAGTGTGAATAAAGTTATCCCGGCTAAAAAAATTATAGAGGAAGAATTTCCGCAATTTGAGCATTGCATTGATAAAATTCTTGAGGTTCACAAAAATTATGTTGCTTATAAGCGTGAAAATTCAATTTTAGATTATGACGATTTGCTTGTATATTTAAAAATTCTTCTTGAAAATAATGACTCATTAAGGCAAAAAATTTCAGGCGAATACAAATATATTATGGTTGACGAATACCAAGACACAAATACTTTGCAGGCTGATGTAGTGAAACTTTTGGCTTCTGTTCACGGAAACATTATGGCAGTAGGAGATGATGCTCAAAGTATTTATTCATTTAGAGGGGCAAACTATAAAAATATTTTTGATTTTCCAAAACTGTTTAAAAATACCAAAATAATTAAATTAGAACAAAATTACCGCAGTACTCAAAATATACTGAAATTAACCAATACAATTATCGGCAGAGCAAAGGAAAAATATGACAAAGAACTGTTTTCGCAAATTGAATCACCTGTCAAACCTGCACTGATTTGTGCAAAAAATACCCAGATGGAAGCAGATTTTATTTGTCAGAGAATTTTAGAACTTTTGGACGAAGATGTACCGCTATCGGATATTTGCGTACTTGCAAGAAACGCAAGAATGTCTTATTCATTGGAAATTGAACTTTCAAAACGATCAATACCGTTTAGAAAATTCGGCGGTCCAAAATTTATGGAAACTGCACACATCAAAGATGTTCTTTCTCATTTGAGAGTATTGGTTAATCCCGATGATGTAATAAGTTTTACAAGAATTTTGCTTCTCTTAAGAGGTGTCGGAAATGCTGCAGTTAATAATATTTTGCCTGTCATAAAGGGCAATTTTAATCCTGATATAAAACTCTTACCGTCAAATAAAATGACAAGTCTTGCGCCTTTATTAAAAGTCCTGAATAAAGAACACTCTGTAATTGCGACAAAAAAGCCATCCGAAATTATGGAAGAAATTATCAGATACTATCGCCCGATTTTGCGTGACAAATATGACGATTTTAATAAGCGTGAGAAGGATTTGGAGCATTTGCAATACCTCTCAACACAATATAAAAATCTTGAGGACTTTTTAAGCGATATGGCTCTTGACCCGCCTGACTCCAGCGTTGAAGGGATGTATAAAAATAATATTGATGACGAAGCACTGACGATTTCAACAATACACAGTGCAAAAGGTCTTGAATGGGACAGCGTATTTATAATTGGCGCAGTTGACGGCAGATTCCCAAGTGCTTATTCGTTTAATTCTGAAGAAGAAATGGACGAGGAATTGCGCCTTATGTATGTTGCAACAACAAGAGCAAAAAATAATTTGTATATTTCGTACCCTGTCGATATGTACGATTATTCAATGGGAATGGTACTATCTAAACCGTCAAGATTTTTGGATAAAATTCCTGACGATATTTTGGAAGTTTGGGATATTACGGAGGGGTAACAACCCATCTCCCTTGGGGGAGAGAAATTTTTATTAATGAACATAGTAAATTTAGAAAAATGAGAGAGAGTTGTGTATTTAGCCTGTTATAATCCCTTAAAAATGTCCGAACACTTTACTTTCAACATCCCCAAAATAGGGAATAAATGCCTTTCTAATAAAACCCCATAAGCCTTTCCGTTTTCAATTTTATAAAGATACGATTTACAAATACCTGTTTTTTGCGATAATTGAGCCACAGTAATATTTCTCTCTTTTCTTGCATTCCTGATTCTATTGCCAAGTGTTTTGAAAAGTCTTTCGTCTTTTTCGTTCGTGTTTTCTCCTTATTATTTTATTTCATTAATATGTCGAGCGACACGATATCATGTCTATATTTTATGTATTTGTTTCATATTTGTCAATAATGCTACAATTTTGTGTCATAAGAAATGGGAGTGAAATATGTCATCAAAAGAAACAATAAAAATTTTGTTATACAAAAGGGGTATGACAATCACAAAACTTGCACAAATACTAACAGAAACTACAGGACATAAATATACAAGACAAAGTATTTCAAATAAATTAGCGAGAAACTCTATAAGATATAATGAAATGGAAATTATTGCAAAAATTCTCAATTATAAAATTGAATTTGTAGATTTATAAAAATCTTTGAAAATTTAATAAAGCAGGGTAACTAAAACCTCCGACACACAACGACCTGTAAAGTTGCAAAAGGTGAAAAGGAGGTGATGGCATTGAACAATATAACAATAAAAGAAGCCCTAACACTCATAGGACTTCTTTTACAAATTGTATCTGTGTTATTGTAGTTGCATAGTCGGTTAAACTTTCGCGGAGTTTGACCGACTCCCTGCTTTTTTATTATAAACTATTATTATACGAATTTCAAGTGCGATAAAAGGAAAATAAAATGTTAGTAAAAATATATACGGACGGAGCATGTTCGGGAAACCCCGGCAAAGGGGGATACGGAACAATTTTAATGGCGCAGGATGAAGCGGGAAATATTCATAAAAAAGAACTCACACAAGGGTTTAAAAACACTACAAACAACAGGATGGAACTTCTTGCCGCTATTGTAGGACTTGAAGCGCTTAAAAAACCATGTGATGTTGAACTCACATCAGATTCAAAATATCTTGTAGATGCGTTTAATCAAAAATGGATTGACGGATGGATTAAAAAAGGCTGGAAAAATTCTCAAAAAGAACCGGTCAAGAACCGTGATTTGTGGGAACGGTTATTAAAAGCAAAAGAACCTCACAATGTCAAATTTATTTGGATAAAAGGACATGCCGGTCATGAATTTAACGAGCGTTGCGACCGTATGGCTGTTGAATCAGCAAACAGCGGCAATTTGCTTGAAGATAAATTTTAAACATATTTCATCAATACATTAAGCAATTCACTTTTTTTGTGAAATCCGGAGAATTTTGCAATTTTTTTACCGTCTTTAAATAAAATAAAAGTCGGATAACCGTCTATTTGATATTTGCTTACAATATTTGGACTTTCATCACCATCAACAATACCGATTCTTATATCAGAATTTTCAAATTCTTGAAGTTCAATTCTTTGTTTCATGCAATAAGTACACCAAGTTGCATAAAATTCTATGAGTTTCAAGCCTGATTCTATTTCATTGTCAAAATTTTGTTCATTTAATTCAATAATCATAAACACCTCATATAAACATTATACATGTTATTACAGTTAACAAACTTGCTCTACAGGACCCTCCAGTTAGGGGTATTTTAGGATACAAAAGAGACTTCTTGTTTACTTTTAATCAGCCAAGAAATAAATGCATTGCCTTCATCTGAAAGGTTTAGCAGAGGGCGCAGATTTTTGAGCATAGCGAATTATATCTGCGAGTGAGGTTTGAATTAATATAACCGTCCCTAAAGATAATATTGTTTATGTATACATTTTTATCTTTTTAAGTTATAATTTTAACGGTAATAAACAGTTTTATTTTTGGAAAGGTTATATATTTATGAATAAAAGTCAGTCAACGGGGTTATATGTGATACTTGCGATTATTGTTGCGGTGTTTTTATCAACAATTTTTATGACAGGACCTGTTACAAACACATCAGAAATATCTTATACAAAATTTTTATCAATGCTTGAAAATAAAGAGTTTTCCCGTATTGAAAAATATGATGATATGATTATTGCAGTCCCGATTGCTCAGCCAAAACAGGCAGAAAAATCAAAAGAAGATGCGATTAATTCTCCTTTTTTATTGCCTGACAATACAAACGGACAGGCTCCGTTGTTTCAGTATAAAGTTCAAATTCCTTCAAAAGACGAAACGCTTATGGATAAGTTGAACGCATCAGGCGCTGATATTACTGTCAAAAAGGCGCAGGAATCAGGGCAGTTGCTCGGTAATATTGGAACAGGTTTAATTGTTCTTTTTGCGATTATTTCGCTTGCGTTGATGTTTAAAGCCATACAGGCAGGTGGTTCTCAAGCAATGTCGTTTGGAAAAAGTAAAGCAAAAATGCTTTTAGACAGCAAAGTTAAGACAACTTTTAAAGATGTTGCAGGGATTGATGAGGAGAAAAAAGAACTTGAAGAAATCGTTGATTTTCTCAAAAACGGTGAAAAATATATGAAACTCGGGGCAAAAATTCCAAAAGGAGTGTTGCTTGTAGGTCCTCCGGGAACAGGTAAAACATTGATGGCAAAAGCAGTTGCGGGCGAAGCAAATGTTCCTTTCTTCTCAATTTCAGGGTCTGATTTTGTTGAAATGTTCGTCGGTGTCGGTGCAAGTCGTGTAAGAGATTTGTTTGAACAGGCTAAAAAACATCAGCCTTGTATTATATTTATTGATGAAATAGATGCTGTTGGTCGTCAACGCGGCGCAGGTTTAGGTGGCGGGCATGATGAAAGAGAACAAACTTTAAACCAGTTGCTTGTCGAAATGGATGGTTTTGATGCAAATACAAATATTATTGTTATTGCGGCAACAAACAGACCTGATATTTTGGATAATGCACTTTTGCGCCCCGGTCGTTTTGACAGACAAATTTATATCAATGCTCCTGATGTTAAAGGTCGTGAACAAATTTTAGAGGTTCATGCAAAAAATAAAAAACTTGACAGTGATGTTGATTTGAAAATTCTTGCAAAGCGTACTCCTGGGTTTACGGGTGCTGATTTGCAGAACTTGTTAAATGAATCTGCACTTCTTGCTGCGCGTAAAAATAAAGACAAAATAAGTATGGAAGATGTTGATGTTTCAATTGATCGTGTAATAGCGGGTGTTGAGAAAAAAAGCAGAGTTTTGACTGATAAAGATAAAGAACTAACTTCGTATCACGAAGTAGGACACGCTTTGATAGACAAACTTTTGCCTGATGCAAACGAACTTCATAAGGTCTCAATTATCCCCCGTGGTATGGCTTTGGGTGTAACTTGGACAAGACCGAAAGATGAAAGTGTTCATGTAAGTAAAGCAAAATTATTGGCAAAAATTGCCGTTTCATTAGGCGGTCGTGCTGCAGAAGAAATTGTTTACGGCAAAAATGAAGTTTCAACCGGTGCTTCACAGGATTTAATAAATGTAACAGATATGGCTCGTAAGATGGTTACGGCATGGGGCATGTCAGAAAAATTAGG
Source organism: uncultured bacterium (assembly GCA_902792085.1). Lineage (GTDB taxonomy): Bacteria > Cyanobacteriota > Vampirovibrionia > Gastranaerophilales > Gastranaerophilaceae > Zag111. Next base: position 189,243 of record CADAYE010000001.1, read on the forward strand.
TCCCATGGCGTATGGCAAAAATCAGGAAAATGTCTTTATGGGCAGAGATTTTGGGCATCAGAGAGATTACTCTGAGCAAATCGCTTATGAAATAGATGAAGAAATTAAAAATATTGTTGAAGAAAGATACGAACTTGCAAAGAGATTATTAACCGAAAATCGTGATATGCTCGAAGCGATTTCAAAAGAACTTTTAGACAAAGAAACTATTGATGAGCAGGAATTTGCACAAATTATGGACAGGGTGAAAAACTCAAGAGCATAATTCATGATTAATGTAAATAATAAATCAAAATTAATTGCATTAAATATAAATGCAGACAATCAACCTTTGAACAAGGTTGATTGTGATATTTTGGCATTGAAATTTGATGAAAATATTGAAAAGTCAAAGGAATTATTTAAAAATATATTGCCTAAAATAAATAAACCGCTTATGCTTTGCGGATGCGGGAAAGATGATGCTGACAGGATTTTGCTTCCAGAACTTGTCAAAATTGCTGATAGAGAATGTATTATTTCTTATGTAACAGAAAAAACTTACAAAGATATTATTCCGCCTGTAATTCAGGGTGGTCATCACGTTGTTTTAAAAACACCTATTGATATAAATTTAGCCAAGGAACTCAATATTTTGTGTATAGATATGGGGTTAGACAAGAGTAAAATACTTATGAATACTGATATTGGCGGACTTGGTTACGGGTATGAGTACGGTTACAGTATAATGGAAAAAATTCGTCTTGAAAGTGAAGATGAGTATTTGAATTTGCCGTTAATCAGTGAAGCGGGGTTAGAATCTTTAAAGACAAAAGAGGCAAAATATGGCGGTGAAAAGCGTGCAAGAATGATAGAACTCACTGCGGTATCCGGTGCATTGGCTGCAGGTGCAAATGTTGTTGTAGTCAAAAATCCCGATAATGTTGGTGTAATTCGAGGGCTTTTGTAGTATGGAAATGACAGGGTTACAAATTTTTAAATATATGCCTGCTGCAAAAAAACTTCCGCAAAGTAATTGCAAAGAGTGCGGTTGTCCGACTTGTATGGTTTATTCTCTTAAACTTGCAAAACAACAGATTGAAATTGATAAATGCCCTTATGTTTGTGAGGAATTAAGACAAAATTACTGCAAAAGTTTAAAACATCCGCAAAATACCGTTGAAATCGGGGATTTAAAAATTGGCGGCGAGAATGTTTTGTATCGTCATGAAAAAACTTTTATAAACCCCACAACTATAGCGGTCATGGTTGACTGCTCAAAACCTGATTACGAAGAAAAAATCAAAAAAATCTGTGAATTTGAATATACACATGTCGGACAAACTTTTGGGGTTGATTTAATTATTTTGAAAAATACCTCCAAAAAAATCCTTTATAATTGGGAAATGCCGGAGGCAAAGAAGATAAATTGTTTAACCCCTCACCCTTCCCCTTCCCCTTCCCCTTCCCCTTTGGGAGAGGAAACAGTTGCAGGCGAATTTGTGAGCCGTGCAAATGCGGGTGAGGGTAGTGTTATGGTTTCTTATGAACAATTACAGGCATTAGACTTAAATATTATTGAGGAACAAGACTTTCATACTACAAAAAAATATTTAATAGATACAAGAAAAAGGGCAATATTGTATAAAGACGAAGCTTGTTCTGCGCCTGTTTGTGTTGTTATGAAAAATGATGATATTTATAGTCAATGCGCAAGAGCAAGTTATTATTTGTGTAAATATGCTAATATGCTAATTTTTGAGGAGTTTGACAAAGATTTATTTTCAATATTACTAACATTAAGACATAATATTTTTACTGATCCTCAAAAGACTTTACAGGTTGATTCGGGTCTATATAAATACAATAATCCCGATGAAAATTCTATTATTTTTATGACCACAAATTTTGCGCTGACCTATTTTGCAGTCGCAAATGAACTTGAAAATCTTGATGTTCCGACATATCTGATAATTGTTCCTGCTGACGGAATGAGCGTTTTGACAGCGTGGTCGGCACAGACATTCACTCCTGAAATCGTGTCAAAATTTTTGGATGAACTTGATATAAAAAATAAAATCAAAACCCGAAGGATTATTATTCCGGGGCTTGTGTCGGATATGATAGAAGAACTGAACGCACAATGTCCCGATTTTGAATTTGTCGAAGGCACAAAAGATGCTTCTGATATTGCGGAGTTTGTGAAAAAGTTGCAATAAGGGTGATAATATAGTTTATGTGAATAGTGAATTGTCCTTTACAAATTTTATTGTCATAAAGGTGCAAAATTACCGTAAAAAACTATTTACAATTCACGACTCACAATTCACGAATTTTTAAAGGTCTTACTGTCTTATTGTCACAATACCTTATTATCTTTTCTGGGAAGCAATAAATTTTACTGCTTCATTTGATGGTACAGCAAAGCCGATTCCGATATTTGAAATGTTATGGTCAGGGTTATAAATTGATTGGCTTATCCCTATGACTTCGCCTGTAGAATTGAGTATCGGACCGCCCGAGCATCCGGGGTTAATGGCAGCATCAGTCTGAAAACGGTTTTTTACATAATCAATTCTTGATATTATTCCTTGTGTAAGCGTATTTGAAAATCCAAACGGATTGCCGATAGAAAGGACTTTTTGTCCTACTCTTACTTCTTCACTGTCTCCAAATGATACGGTTGAAAGTTTTTCATTCGGTTCAATTTTTAAAAGAGCCAAATCTCTTGAATCTTTCATTTTTGCCATTAATTTTGCTTTGTAGGTTTGACCGTTTGAGGTGGTGACATCAATGGTTTTTGCGCCTTCAACAACATGCCATCCTGTCAGGATTTGTCCGTCAGTTGTGATTATACAGCCTGTCCCTTCCGAAACTCCGTCACTAAGTTGTGCGACAACAGACACGATTGCAGGCGAAATTTTTTCGTAAACATTGATATTTATAAGTTCGTCTTTGTCGTAGTGTTGTGCGTAACCGGGAGTACAAAGACCAAATATTATTGCTAATGTTGTTATAATTTTTTTCATTGTATATTTACCTTATTCACTTAACTAACTTTACTTTTGTTTATGGTTTATCGTATTCTCCGATTTGTTTACGGCAAATAGCGTTCTTGCAAATATTAAAATAATAATGTATAATTGGCTTGTTAGTTGAAAAATAAATGTAGGTTGGGTAAACTTGCTCAACATGAAATTATAAAAGGAGAAAATTATGTCAAGAATTGATTTATTCAAACATCATTTGGAAGAAAAAAGAGCAGTAAAAGTTATCGCAGGTATTGATAATTTTGATATCGAAAATATTAAAAAAGTAGTATCTTCTGCAGAAAAATCAGGCGCAAGTGCAGTTGATATCTGTGCAAGAGAAGATATTATTCGTGAAGTTCGTTCAATGACTGATATGCCGATTTTTGTATCATCAGTTGTTCCATCTGAACTTGCAAGAGCAGTTGAACTTGGCGCAGATGGTCTTGAAGTAGGAAATTTTGATACATTATATAAAGAAGGTCGTTCATTCAGCGCACAAGAAGTTTTGGACATCGTTAAAGAAACAAAATCTTTAATTGGAGATAGCGATATATTTTTCTGTGTTACTGTTCCGGGTGAAATTTCTACCGCAGAACAAATTGAACTTGCTCATCATTTAGAAGAAATGGGTATTGATTTAATCCAAACAGAAGGACATTATCACGCAAATTCTGAAATGACAGGTGCAAGAGCATTGATGGACAGAGCAGAATTGACTATTTCAAATACAATTGAACTTTGCAGAAATGTTGAAATCCCTGTTATGACAGCAACAGGAATTAACCCGACAACTGCACCGTTTGCTTTTGCAGCAGGTGCAAGTGCAATCGGTTGCGGTTCTTGTATCAATAAGTTATCATCAGAACTTTCTATGATGGCTACAATTTCTGCATTAGTTGAAATTGCTCAAAGAAATGCAGTTAAAGTTCCGGAATTGGTATAACTTAAAAGATTTAAAAAGTCGTTTGACAGTTTGTCAAACGACTTTTTTTGTGCTATATTTACTACAAATGATTAGATTTTTAGGTGTTTGTATTCAAAATTTAATAACTTGTATCAAGTATCTTTTTGGCGGTAATCAGAGATTTAAGACTGTCATATCTCAGGCGGCAGCAGTCAGTTATGATTCTTTGGTAATTTCGCTTGTAATTGCTTTTATTGCGGCAGCAGTTATAACAATTCAGGTTTCAAAAGAATTTTTAATGACCGGTGCTGAAGCGTATATCGGTGGAACTATCGCTATTGTAATGATACGAGAAATTGCTCCGGGGTTTGTTGCTTTGGCTATCGGGGCAAGAGCCGGAACGGCAATTTCTGCTGAAATTGCCAATATGCAGGTAACTTCTCAGGTTGATGCGATAAAAACTTTGAAAATTGATCCTGTCGGTTATTACTTTACTCCGAGAATTTTAGGTGCGGCAATAACAGTTCCGATGGTTGTTTTGATAGCGGAATTTATCGGAATTGCAGGAGGTATGGCTGTTGCAGAAGGTACAATAGGACTTCATCCTGCAAGATATTGGCATTCGGTTTGGGCATGGATGCATACAAAAGATATTTATATAAGTCTTTTGAAAGCGTGTATTTTTGGCGGTTTAATCGCTCTTGTTTGTGCATCAAAGGGTTATGAAACAAAAGGCGGCGCTAAAGAAGTCGGAACTTCTACCACTAAGGCTGCTATTCTTTCGACAATTTATATGCTCGTTGCAGACTTTTTAATCAATTTGCTTTTCTATATAGCGTAAGTTTTTTATTTATTTCTGTTTGTTATATAATACTTTTCATATAGAAAGGATTTTTATGAAACAGGTTATTGTATCGGGTATGCGTCCGACAGGGAAATTACATCTTGGACATTATCTTGGTGTAATTAAAAACTGGGTGAATTTGCAGGATAAATATGATTGTTATTATTTTGTTGCAGATTGGCATGCTTTGACTACAAAATATGATAAAACCGACGAACTCAAGCAAAATACTTATGATGTAGTTTTGGATTGGCTTGCATGCGGTATTAATCCTGAAAAATCCGTTATATATGTTCAATCTTTAATCCCTGAAGTTGCGGAACTTAATGTATATTTAAGCATGATTACTCCGCAAAACTGGGTTGAGCGCGATCCGACTTTAAAAGATATGGTAAAAATCCTAAAAACCAAAGAAGGTCAGGGACAACAAATGAATTACGGACTTTTGGGATACCCTGTTTTGATGAGTGCGGATATTATGATGATGAATGCTGATTTGGTTCCTGTCGGAATTGATCAGGTTGCTCATATTGAAATTACAAGAGATATTGCAAGAAGATTTAATAACCTGTACGGTGAGTTTTTCCATGAAGCAAAACCGTTATTAAATGAATGCTCGTTGATTTGCGGTTTAGACGGAAATAAAATGGGCAAGTCTTATCACAATGATATAAAAATTTCAGATAGTGAAGAAGAAACTTCCAAAAAAATTATGACTGCAATAACCGATCGTTCACGCTTGCGCAAAGACGATTTGGGGCATCCTGATGAGTGTGAAGTTGCATTCAAGTATTGGAAAATATTTGGTGCTGATGATGAAATTGCGGCTGTCAGAAGTGAATGTGAACAGGGTTTGAGAGGCTGTGCACAGTGTAAACGACAGTTGGGCGATAAGATAAATTCAATCCTTGCACCGATTAGAGAACGTAGAAAATATTATGAAGAACATCTTGACGAGGTTGATGATATAATAAGAGCAGGTTCAGCAAAAGCAAAAGAAAAAGCGAGTCAGGTTCTTGACGGAGTGAAGGAATTGGTAAAAATTTATAAATAATAAGAGGTAAAAATTATGAATACGGTTACAATAGTAGGCAGAGTTGGCAGAGATGCATCAGAGAATTTCACATCTTTTGAATCAGGCAAAACAAAGACAAATTTTTCTGTTGCAGTAAACAGATGGGATGCCAAAACAAAAGCCGAAGTTACGGATTGGTTTAACATTGATGTTTGGGATAAACAGTCTGAATTTGCGTCAGAATATGTTAAAAAAGGCAGACTTGTTGCAGTTGACGGCAGAATTGCCAACCGCCGCTGGACTGATAAAGCAACCGGAAACGAAAGAGAAACATTTTATATAATTGCCAATAACATCAGGTTATTAGGTTCAAAAAGAGATGTAGAAGAAGCAGTATAATGATTACTAATTCAAATATTGTCGGAATAATTGCAGATGACCTGACAGGTGCGAATGATACCGCTTTGCAATTTAAACTAAACGGTGCGGATACTAATATTCTGCTCAATGAAAATGTTGCGGGAATAAATGAACATATTCCTCAGGCATGGGCGATTTCAACAGAATCAAGAAACGGAACACCGGAATGTGCATTTGAAAAGGTCAAAAAAGCGGTTGAACTTTTTACTGAAAAAATTCATCCTGATTTCTTTTATAAAAAAATAGATTCAACAGTCAGAGGGAATATAGCGGTTGAAATCATTTCGGCATTAGAAGTTTTGGATTGGGATGCTGCAGTTGTTATGCCTGCGTTTCCAAACGAGGGCAGAATAACTGTCGGAGGGTATCAACTTTTGAAAGGTTCGCCTATTGAACGAACTGAAATGGCGGCAGATCCTCATTCCCCCATAACAGAATCTCATTTGCCGACATTATTAAAGCATCAGTTAGGTGAGAATTTGGAAAAACTTGTCGGTCTTGTTGAACTAAAAACAGTTCTTGACGGTGCAGGTCCGATTTTGCGCCGAATAAATGAACTCATTGATGACGGGAAACGCATTATTATTGTTGATTCTGCATCAAATACCGATATTGAACAAACTGTTCTTGCGGTTCAGAAATCAGAATATAAGATTTTGCCTGTAGGTAATGCGGCAGCGGCAAAAGTTTTGAGTAATATTTGGTTCCCGAAAGAAAACGAACTTGAAAGAAAAAATGTTACGGTTCCGAAGATGCCAAAATTTATTGTATCGGGCAGCGCAACGCATATTACTGCCAATCAGATTCATGCACTTGAAAATAATTGTATTTACAGTGAAAAATCAAAGGTCTACGAACTTGATATGGATACGATTATGACTGGTATTAGTGAAGAATTTGTTGATAAAATTGTGAATGACCTTAATAATACGGGGATTGTGCTCGTTCATACCTCAAATTTATTTAAAAATTTCAACGGTTTTGATTCTTCTTCAATAAATGCGGAATTAACAAAATCGGGTTTAGCCGATATGATAACAGATTTCTTGGCGGAATTAACGGAAAAAGTTTTATCAAAAATTTGTGCTATTTTAATAACTTTAGGCGGTGAAACATCATATAAGTGTTGTGACGCTCTGGGTGTTTGTCAGTTGAGCCTTGTTGATGAGGTATTGCCTGCCATTGCGCTGAGTAAAAATATTGATTCAACCCAATATATTGTCACTAAATCGGGTAATTTGGGCAAAGATACCACTATAATGGATATTTTGCGCTATTTTGAAACTCATGAGGGTTAATTTATGGATAAAATTGCTATTCTGACGGGTGACCCGAACGGAATCGGGGCAGAAATTACTCTCAAAGCGTTAAAAATTTTGAATTTAACCACAGATAAAGTTGTTTTGATTTCTAATAGTGAAGTGCTGAATTTTTATAATAATTTGGCAGGTTGTCATGCTGACATTGATAAATATGAAATTATTGAAATTCCGTATAACAAAGCAGATATACACGCAGGAAAAGTTTCTGCTCAGGCAGGCGAATTTTCTTTTCAGTCATTAAAAAAAGTGTGTGAATTAAAGCCAAAGGCAATTGTTACTGCTCCTGTTGCAAAAAATGCCCTGCACCTTGCCGGATACAATTTTAACGGTCAAACTGAAGTTTTGCAAAAATATCTCTCGCATGACGGTCAACTTGCAGAGATGCTTTTTGTAGCGGACAATTTCAGGGTTTTGCTTTTAACAAGACACTGTGCGCTAAAAGAAATAAATTTGACAAAGGAAATCGTTATAAAAAAAGTTGAAAATCTTGTCAAAACTTTTAGAACTGTTTTTAAAATCGATAACCCGAAATTTGCACTTTGCGGATTTAATCCCCACGCAGGTGAGGACGGGATTTTAGGCAGAGAAGAAATTGAAATTTTAATCCCTGCGGTTGAATATTTAAAAGATGAGGGGATTGATATTACTTATCCAAAACCGTCAGATACTTTATTTATTAATGCAGGCAGATATTATTATAATAATGAAAAAGACGATTATGATTGTTATATTGCCTGCTATCACGATCAGGGGTTGATTCCCGTTAAAACGGTTGCAGGTGAAAAAACTGTTAATACAACTATCGGACTTGATGTCATAAGAACATCTCCGGGACATGGTACGGCATTTGATATTGCAGGAAAAGGTGTTGCAAATCCTGATAGTATGGTTGAGGCAATTAGACTCGCATTAAAATTAAGCGAATAATGTATTTGTTAAGAATTGTAAACCTGAATTTAAAATAGCGCAAACCCTGTTATAATCTGCTATATGATATGATATGATATGATGTGGTGGGGTGGGGCAATCCTTTTGAGTGAAATGTTTTAATTAAAGTATAAGGGTTATTTAGGTTAAAAGGAAAGGAAATTATTATGTTATCATTTGGGGCAAGAGTTACTGCAAGAATTATTGAAAAACCGTTGGTCGGTTTGAGTAAAACTATTTTTCCGAAAACTAAGACTGTCGTAAAAAAAATTTTAAATCAGAATTTGCCAAAAGGAGAGCAAATAGTAAAAAGGACAATTCCAAGAAATGATATAACAAGTTTTGCGAATGTTCATTATTTTGATTTATCAAAACAATCAGGAGAAAAAATATTAAAGGCATTTGATAAAGACGGAAATTTGCTTGCAGAAGGAATGAATGTAATTAAGCAATTAATGCAAAAAGGTAAAAGAACCGCTGAATTTTGGTATCGTCATCATTAGTGAGTAGGGTGCAATTATTTGCACCAAATTAAAACGGCTGGATTGTCCTCTCGAAAAACAATACTTAATTGTTTTTCTCGGCAGAGTACTTCGTTCGCAATGACATGTTTCAGGGTGTAGGTCAGGCAATTGCCTGACATAAAATAAAATGTAAGGCGGAGGTAAAAACCCCGCCTTTAAATTTTTCCCTCTCCGTAGGGGATACAAAGCGAACCGATTTTTGTCATCCTGAACTTGATTCAGGATCTTCAAAATCGTGTGAGCCTGTATGCCTTGTGCTGAGGGCTGTTCCCTGTTAGGGGTTAATAAACCTTACCCTCTCTTGAATTTCTAATGCTCAACTTCGTTTTGCATTGAAATTCTTTTCTCCCGATAGGATAAACCCTCTCTCATTTTTCTAAATTCGCTTCCGCTCATTAAGAAAAATTGCTCTCCCCCAAGGGGGATAGAATGTAGGTTGGATAAAACCCAATAATACTTTATCTTACAGTTTAACTTCTACTCCTGTTTTATATGAGCCAAGGTATCTGAAAAATGAGGTCTTGGGTTTAATTTCGTTTATTGCTTTTAACATATTTGTTCCCTGAACATGTCCGTCAAAATTTACGATAAATATGTATTCATCAGGGTTTGAGCGTGACGGCTGGGATGAAATATATGTAAGGTTAATATTGTGTTCAAGAAATATACTCAGGATTTTTAACAATGCACCCGGAGTATGATTTGTGCGAAAAGCAATAGTCGTCTTATCCTTGCCTGTTGGTGTTGTTTCCATATCACCTATTAATATATATCTTGTTTTGTTATTCTTATCATCGTGAATATTTTCTTTTAAAATGTTTAACATATTTTCCTGCGCAATTTTTCGGTTTCCTATTGATGCGTATGTAAGGTTGTAATTTCGCAGTTCATCAGCGGCTTCAAACATTGATGCTGCTTCAATAATTGTATGATGCATAGGAAGTTCATTATTTATAAAATCCTGACATTTTGAAATCATACGGGGAGATGCGATTAAATTTGTAATACTGTATAATTCTGTTGTTTTTGACAAAAGACAGTATTCTATCGGCATAATAATTTCCGATAAAATTTTAATATTCGGATTTTTTGTTGCCATAAGGTAATCTAATGTTTCTCTTATAGTTCCGTCTAAAGTATTTTCAACCGGTAAAACACCTAAAGTATCAGGGTTTTGTTCTACATATTCGACGACCTGTTTAATATTATTTAAAGGAGTTGTAAAGCAGTTCATATTATACATTGAGCAAAATTCATCAACTGCCATTGCGCTGAAACTCGTTTCAGGTTCCAAATATGCAATATTTCTTACCGACTCAAAATTAAACATTTGCACCTCTTCCTTATTTCAATTACAATTATATCAAAAATAAAGGAAAATAAGATGGCTGATATAAAATTTGGAACAGATGGTTGGAGAGCGATTGTCGGAGAAGATTTTACAAAAGAGAATGTAGAACTCGTTTCAAGGGCGATAGGCAAGTATGTTTTTGATAATTATGGAGTATACAAAACCATAATAATAGGTTATGATCCGCGCAATATGGCTGATGAATTTTCAATGCAGTGCGCTCAAACTCTTGCTAATTTAGGATTTAAAGTATTGTATAGTGATAAGGTTGTTCCAACACCTGTTCTTGCATTTAATGCAAAATATCTTGATGCGTGCGCAATTATGTTTACTGCTTCTCATAATCCGCCACAGTATCTTGGGATAAAATTTATACCGGATTATGCCGGACCTGCGACAAAAGAAATAACAGATGAAATTGTCTCTAATATCGGTTGTGAATTTGAAACTAATGTCAAAGGCAAACTGATTATGTCTGATTTTTCAAATGCTTATTTTAAAAAAATTAATCAAATTATTGATTTTGAAAAAATAAAAAACGGGTTAAAAAATACCCATATACTTTTTGATGGTTTATACAGTTCAAGTATCGGTTATTTTGATAAATTACTTTCAAGTCATGATATAAAATTTGACAGTATTCACATGTATCATGACCCAAATTTTGGCGGTGGAATGCCTGAGCCTAAGCCTCAATATATGGGTGAAGCAATTGAATATGTAAAATTTCACAATACTCCGTTGGCTTTGGGCGAAGGTAAATTTGCGCTTAAAGGCGGTTATGTCGCATTTGCAAATGACGGTGATGCCGACAGGTTTGGTGTAATCAATGAAAACGGTGAATATGTTACTCCAAATGAGATTATGGCAATTTTGCTGATGCACCTGAAACAAAACAAAGGTTATGACGGTTGCTTTGTAAAAACTGTTGCGGGAAGTCTGATGCTTGATATTATTGCTCAAAAACTTGGTGTAGAAGTTGTTGAAACTGCAGTCGGATTCAAGCATGTAGGCGAAGCAATGAGAAAATATAATCCGATTATTGCCGGTGAAGAATCAGGCGGGCTGAGTATTCAGGGGCATATACCGGAAAAAGACGGAATTCTTGCTAATTTATTGATTCTTGAGGCTATGGCTTATGGTACGGCTTCCCTCGCCCCATCGGGGAGAGGGAGTGAGGGTGAGGGGCAAACTCTCACTTCGCTGCAGCAAGGTCTTAAAGATTTTGTCGGTTGTGAATTTATTAATACAAGAGTCGATAAAAAATTAGATAATTTTGATGAAATTGCCTTTACAATTGAGAAATTTGCCCAAATGAATGAAATTGCCGGCATGAATATTATCAGAAGAGATGATAAAGATGGGATTAAATTGTATCTTGAAGATAACAAGACATGGATTTTAGTTCGTGCATCAGGTACCGAACCGCTTTTGAGAATTTATATCGAAAGTGACTCTCAGGAGAAAATTGATAATATTAAATCTGTATTAAACTAAAAATATTTTTTAAATAAGTAAGTTGGGGTTTCTACCCCAACATTTAGTTTGTTGGGCTGAAAGCCCAACTTACATATTATTCTGAACTGTTTGTCATGCTGAACTCGTTTCAGCATCTCCTTGTTAATCAAATTCAAGAGTGTTCAGTAGGAGATTCCGAAATAAATTCGGAATGACAAAACGAATAAAATTGTGTAAATATTAAGAATTGTAAAGTTGAATTTAAAAAGGCTGAAACCCTGTTATAATCTGCTATATGATATGATATGATATGATGTGGTGGGGCGGGGCAATTTTTATTCCTTTTAAGTTTTTATGAAATTAGGTAATAGTTTATAAAAATGTAGAAAGGAATTTTAATTATGTCATTAAGTGTAAATCGTGTTGGTACTGCTCCTGTGTCAACTTGCTCATTTCAAGCAAGAGAAAGAAAAAATAATTTACCTAAGGAGCAAAATAAAACATTAAAAGTGTTAGCAGGTTTGGGGGCATTGGCAGCTTTAGGAACAGCGACTGTATTATTGCATAACTCAAGAGCCGCAAAAAAAGCTTTTCAAGTAGGATTTAATCATGTCGAGCCTGTTGTTATTAAAGAAACAGCGGCAAGAAAAAATGCAAATGAAATGATTGACCGTGTAGAAATGCTAAAACGTAATGAAGGCGGGAAATATGCATTTACAGACGGGAAAGGTCCGAGTTATAGGGATATCGGCAGATATCCGAAAGCTGAAGATATGGAAAAAGTAAATTGGGATGCAAAGCCGATATCAAGAAATCAGGCATTGTTTGAACGTAAATTTTATGGCGATGCTAAATTACCATATATAAATCCTGATTATCAAAAAGAAATAGCAAAATTTGAAGAATTTGGCGGCAAAGTTCATGTTAAGGATTTAAAAAATGGTGAAAAAGAAATAACATATATTTATCCTGAAAATTCTGTATTTGAATCAAAGACTGTCAGAGGTAAAGTTGCTGATATAGAAAAAGGTCATGATTTTTCAAAATTTGACGAAAAAAGAGTTTGCATAACATTAAAAGAAAGTGAAGGCGGACATACATACGGCTTAGTTTTAAGAAATAATTTCAGACCAGGTGATGGCGGGAAATATGAAATTCTCTTTGATGGTGCAAATCAGTGGGGCTATATAAAATCGGAAGATGTATTAAAAGGTTCAAGTCATTTTATAAACTGTGGTAATCTAAGTAAGCAATCAGAAGAAGCAGTTTCTAAATTCTTCCAAAAAGAATTAGGTCTGGCATAATAAGCCTGTAGGGTGCAATTTTTGCATTAACAAAACATAAAATTACAAGAGAAGAACCTGTTGTTCTTCTCTTGTTGTGTCTATTTCCTCCCCAATGGGGGAGAATGTAGGTTGGGTGAAACCCAACAAAAAATATAAAAATGAGGCTTTTAAGATTCTGAAATAAATTCAGGATGACAAAGCCTCATTTTTTGAATAAATGAGTAGGGTGCAATTATTTGCACCGAATTAACTTCGTCATTCTGAGGCTTTAGCCGAAGAATCTTCTATTTATTGTTTTTTATCAATGTTCAATCATGCGATTCTTCGGTCATTTCATTCCCTCAGAATGACTGTTAAACAAACCCTTCAACCATTCAACTGTTCAACTAAAATCTATCCCCTCCTAACCTCCCCCGTTGGGGAGGAACGATTATAAAAATCATTCAACCGTTCAACCATTCAACTAATATGTATTGTTTCGCTTTCTCTTCATTTTACAATTCTTTACAATCATGCAAAATGCTTGTTGACAGTGAATTTTGTTTGTCATAGTATAGTTATACTCAAAAATAATGTCCGAAGTATGTAAAATAGCAATTTTGAGTACGAAACAAAGGCTTTTTCGGGGCTTTTGGTTCAAGTAGTACATAGAAAATATAAAGGAATGCTAAAGATGGCAAACAGCACAAAAAAATCAAGAATCAGAGTTTGTTTAAAGGCTTATGACCACAAACTTATTGATGTATCCGCTGAAAAAATTGTAGAAACAGCGAAAAGAACAGACGCTAAAGTAGCCGGACCTATTCCTTTACCTACAAAAAGACGTATATATTGCGTTTTGCGTTCACCACACGTTGATAAAAAATCTCGTGAACATTTTGAAATGAGAACTCATAAGCGTATTATTGATATATACGATCCGACTCAACAGACAACTGAAGAGTTAAGTAGATTAGATTTACCTGCTGGCGTTGATATAGAAGTAAAATTATAATCAACAGCCGAAATTGAAAATTTAATAGCATTATGCAACATAATGTGATCTACGGCACCCGTAGCGGTGTGAGGTTAAATCCTCAAAAGGTAAAGAAAAAGGTAGCGCTCACAAGCGAAAAATGTGCAATTCTGAAAAACGAACTTTATTTTGAAAGCTCAAAAGATTGTAAGGTTCAAGAGGCAGATATATTCTGCACCAAGTAGGATGAGCATGGAAAGGAAAAATTATGACAATAGGTGTAATTGGTAAAAAAGTCGGAATGACTCAAATCTTTGACGAAAACGGTTTGGCAGTTCCGGTAACCGTAATCAAAGTTGATGAAACTGTTGTTACTCAGGTAAAAACAGTTGAAACTGACGGTTACAATGCTATTCAGGTAGGAACGATTGCAGCCAAAGAAAAACATTTGACAAAGGCTCAATTAGGTCATTTCAAGAAAAACAACTTATCAAATTACAGACATTTACAAGAGTTTAGAATTGATAATCCTGCTGATTTCAAAGTAGGTGATAAAATTGAACTTTCTGTATTAGATAAAGTTGAAAAAGTCGATGTAACAGGCAAATCAATAGGTAAAGGCTTCCAAGGTACAGTAAAAAGATGGAACTTTGGCAGAGGACCTATGGCTCACGGTTCTAAAAACCACAGAGAACCTGGTTCAATCGGCGCAGGTACAACTCCTTCTCGTGTTATCAAAGGCAAAAGAATGGCAGGTAACATGGGTAATGAAAGAGTTACAATTACTAAACTTAAACTTGTTAAAGTTGATGCTGATAACGGTTTAGTATTAGTAAAAGGTTCAGTTCCGGGTTGCGAAGGAAGATTGGTTACAATCGTTCCAACAAGAACAAAGTGGAATTAAAAGGCGTAAGCCGATGTGAAGTGCCGGTGTCGGTTCGCGAGAGCGAAGCGAGCAGGGCACGAAACATAATATCTCCGCCGTTGTGAATGAAGCATAAGCGAAATGAACGAACAAATCTTTGATTTGACAGGCGGAATAACAGTAACAGACAAGTTATAAAAATCCTCAAGTTGCCATATAAAACGCAGGTTGCGGAAGGGGTAACAGGCAGTAGTAAAAAGAAAAGGAAAGAAAAATGTCAAAAGAAATTTTAAGTACAAATGGTGAAAAATTAGGCGAAATCACCTTAGCCAAAGAAGTATTTGGTGTTGAACCTAATATACATGTAATGCACTTGGCATTAAGAAGACAATTAAATAATGCTCGTTCAGGTAACGCTTGCACAAAAACAAGAGCAGAAGTTTCAGGCGGTGGGAGAAAACCTTGGAAACAAAAAGGTACAGGCCGTGCAAGAGCAGGTTCTTTAAGATCACCTTTATTTGCAGGCGGTGGCGTAATCTTTGGACCAAAACCAAGAAGTTATGCTTTCAATATGCCGCAAAAAGCAAGAAAGTTGGCTTTGAAATCTGCATTGAGCGCAAGAGAATCTCAATTAGTTGTTGTTAAGGATTTTTCAACAATTTCCGAACCAAAAACTAAGTTGATGGTTAGTGCATTGAAATCATTAAATGTTAGCGGAAAAGTTTTAATCGTTGCTAATTTTGCTGCGGATGAAAACAAAAATCTTGAATTGTCAGCAAGAAATATTCCAAGCGTAAAACTTTTATTACCTAACAATTTGAATGTAAAAGACTTACTTGAAGCTGATTTCGTTGTAATGACAGAATCTGCAATAAATGAAATTACAGAAAGGTTAAGTTAGTCGTTGCCGAAGTATGAGGCTTACGAATAACTTATCCCGAACTTGATTCGGGATCCCAAACAAAAAATAAAATTGTAAAGGAAAGAAAAATGAGTAAAGAAAATTTATACAATGTAATCAAAAAACCTTTAATAACAGAAAAGTCTGTAGCAGCAACTGAAAATGGTCAGTATACATTTGAAGTAAGAAAAGATGCAAATAAAATTGAAATTGCTAAAGCTGTAGAATTGGCTTTCCCTGGCAGAAAGGTAAAGAAAGTTCAAACAGTTTATATGCCATCTCACTCAAAGAGAATGGGTTATAAATTCGGAAGAACAGATTCTTCCAAAAAAGCCATCGTAACAATCGAAGGCGAACCATTAGAATTTATGCAAGTGTAATAAATTTTAATTTGTGTGAGGGTTTAATCTTCACAAATAACAGGGCGTAGGCGGCATAAGTCCTGAAAAGTAGTAGAAAGCCGTAAGGAGAAAATAAAATGGCAATCAGAACAATTAATCCGACGTCTCCGGGACAAAGAGGCATGACAAGAAGTGATTATTCTGAAATCACTACTTCAACTCCTGAAAAATCATTGCTTAGATCATTAAATAAAAAATCAGGCAGAAATAACACAGGCAGAATCACTTGTCGTCACAAAGGCGGTGGTGTAAAAAGAGCATATCGTGTTATTGATTTTAAAAGAGAAAAATTCGGTATTCCTGCAACAGTAAAAACTGTTGAATATGATCCGAACAGAAATGTCAGAATTTCATTATGTTTTTACGCTGACGGAGAAAAGAGATATATCTTGACTCCGGAGGGTTTGAATGTAGGAGATAAAATTATAAGCGGTCCTGAAGCACCTGTTCAGACAGGTAATGCACTTCCGCTTGAACTTATTCCGTTAGGTACATTTGTTCATAATATTGAAATGACCCCGGGTCGTGGCGGAATTTTAGTCAGAGCAGCTGGTAACAGTGCTCAAGTAATGGCAAAAGAAGGAAATTATGTTACAGTAAAACTTCCTTCAGGCGAGATGAGAATGATAAGAAAAGAATGTTTGGCAACAATCGGTGTATTGGGTAATGCTGAATTCAAGAACTTATCAATCGGTAAAGCCGGCAGAAAGCGTTATTTGGGTGTCAGACCTACAGTTCGCGGTGTAACAATGAACCCTTGCGATCACCCACACGGTGGTGGTGAAGGTAAAACAGGTCCCGGTGGTAATCCTAAGACTCCTTGGGGTAAACCGGCACTTGGTTACAAAACTCGTAAAAAAGGCAAAGCGTCTGATAAATTAATCGTAAGAAGACGCAACAAGCGTTAATAAACAATAAATACTCAATAAACAAAAAGGAGAAATAAATGGCACGTTCATTAAAAAAAGGTGCATATGTAGAAGAATCTCTACAAAAGAAAATAGATAAAATGAATGCTAACTCTGAAAAGAAAGTTATCAAAACTTGGTCAAGAGCATCAATGGTAGTACCTGATATGTTAAACCATACAATAGCAGTACACAACGGAAAAACTCACGTTCCTGTTTATATTACTGAAGAAATGGTCGGACACAAATTAGGTGAATTCGCTCCGACAAGACTTTTCAAAGGTCATGCAGGTTCTGATAAAACTGCAAAAAGAGGTTAGTACAAAATCCAAAGTAATATTTATTAAACAAAAAGGATAAAAACAATGGAAGCAAAAGCAAAACAAACAGACATAAAAATGACAGCACGTAAACTTCGCAGAGTAATTAACGAAGTTCGCGGAAAATCTGTTATTGAGGCTCAGGATATGTTGCGTTTTATGCCATACTTTGCAGCAAGAGTGGTTGAAAAGAATTTGAAAGCCGCAGTTGCAAACGCAAGAGAACAGTATGGTGTTGCTCCTGAATCATTGAAGATATCACAAATCTTCGCTGATGAAAGTACAACTTATAAACGCGCAAGAACAAGAGCACAAGGTCGTATGTACTCAAGAATGAAGCGTACATCACACCTCACATTGGTAGTAAGTGAAAAATAGGAAATAATGATATGGGACAAAAAACACATCCAACCGGATTCAGAGTAGGTATCATTCAAAAATGGGCAAGCACTTGGTTTGCTAAAGCAAAAGACTACAGAGAATTCGTAGCGGAAGACGCTAAAATTAGAAAATTTGTTAAGAAAAAACTTTATGCAGCCGGAATTTCTAAAATCTGGATTGCAAGAAAAGGTGACAAAATAACAATCACGGTTGTTACAGCAAAACCTGGTATTGTTGTTGGCAGAGGCGGTCAGGGTATTGATGATCTTCGTAAAGAAGTATCAAAATACATTGGCAAAGAAGTTGTTATCAATGTTGTTGAAGTTGCAAGAATTGATGCTGATGCACAATTAGTTGCAGAAAATATTGCTCAACAACTTGAAAAGCGTATTGCATTCCGTCGTGCTATGAAACAAGCAATGCAAAGAACAATGCGTTCAGGCGTACAGGGTATCAAAGTTATGGTATCAGGTCGTTTGGGTGGTGCAGAAATCGCTCGTTCAGAATGGGCAAAAGAAGGAAGAATCCCTTTGCAGACATTAAGAGCAGATGTTGATTTCGGTTTTGCGGAAGCAGATACAATCATGGGTAAGATTGGTGTTAAGGTTTGGATTTTCAAAGGCAACTTGATGCCCGGTGAACTTGCTGATCAAAACATCAAATCAAGCAAAGGTAACAGAGAAAACAATTCCGAAAGACCTGCAAGACGCCAAAGACGCGCAAAAGCAGCGATTTCAACAGAAGAAACTAAGTAATTAAGGTATAAATAATATAATAGGAGCAATATAAAATGTTACAGCCTAAAAAAACAAAATACCGCAAAATGATGAAAGGCAGAATGAAAGGTACCGAAACAAGAGGTACAAAACTTGAATTCGGTCATTACGGTTTGCAGGCAGTAGAGCCGGGTTGGATTACCAGCCGTCAGATAGAGGCTGCTCGTCGTGCAATGACTCGTGAAATCAAACGTGGCGGTAATGTATGGATTAAAATATTCCCTGATAAACCTATTACTGCAAAACCTGCTGAAACTCGTATGGGTTCAGGTAGTAGTAAAACCAAACAGAATCATGTTTGAACTTGAATACTTTGATAGAGCAGTTGCAGTTCACGCTTTGGAACTTGCAGCACAAAAATTGCCTATCAAAACCAAAATAGTCGAAAAGACAGAAGCATAATTAAAAAGGAAAATAAAAATGAAATTAAGTGAAATGCGTGAAAAGACAGTCGATGAGTTGCAAAATGCAATTGTTGATTGGAAAAAACAATTATTAGAATCAAGAGTTGCTCTTGAAAGACAGTTATAACTGAGAAAGGTAAAGAAAATGCCTAAAAAAGAAAAACAAGGAACGGTTATAAGCAATAAAATGGACAAGACGGTTGTTGTAAAAGTTGCAGATTACGAACCGCATCCGAGATACAAAAAGATTATGGAATCTAACAAACATTATAAAGCACATGACGAAAATAATATTTGTAATGAAGGTGACATAGTCAGAATCGTAGAAGCAAAGCCAATGTCAAAAGATAAAAGATGGGCAGTGGCAGAGGTGGTTGAAAAAGCGAGATAATTGTAGTTTCGCTTTGCGAAACGTACAAGTATCTCGTCCTGAATTTATTTCAGGACCTCCACCTACAAAACAAAGCAACATTACCACAGAGTAATGAGAGGCAGTAGGTCGGTTTAAAATTCAAAAGGAAACTTTCCCCTCAACTTTTGGGAGAGGGTGCCCGCAGGGCGGGTGAGGGTAAAAATCGACACAAGAAAAGGAAAGAAAAATGATACAACAAGAGACCAGATTAGTAGTTGCTGATAACACAGGTGCAAAAGAATTATTATGTATCCGTGTTATGGGTAGTTCAAATAAAAAATTCGCGGCCGTTGGGGACGAAATTGTTGCTTCAGTCAAGGATGCAACTCCTAATATGACCGTTAAAAAAGGTGAAGTTGTTCGTGCAGTAATAGTAAGAACTAAGGCAGATATCAAGCGTCAAGATGGTTCAGTAATCAGATTTGACGAAAACGCTGCAGTAATTATTGCAAAAGACGGCAACCCGAGAGGAACTCGTGTATTCGGTCCTGTCGCTCGTGAATTGAGAGACAAAGGATATATGAAGATTGTTTCTCTTGCACCTGAAGTTATTTAGCCATTAATGAGCCGTCAGGCGAATTTAGGGATAAATAATCTCGAACTTGTTTCGGGATATAAAGCAAATGAGGGAACTCCCCTCACCATATCCTTTCTCCGGAGGGGCGAGGGTACAGGTTAGTAAAACAAAAAGGAAAGAAAAATGACAAACACAGATAAGAAAGATTTACATGTAAAAAATGGTGACAGAGTTATCATTATTGCAGGTAAAGACAAAGGAAAAATCGGTAACAAAATATGATTACTAAAGCCCAAAAACCACAGCCTGCTGCAGGTATTCAGGGTGGACTTATCAAATTGGAAGCCCCAATTGATTCGTCAAATGTAATGATTGTTTGTCCTGCATGTGACAAGGCAACAAGACCGGCAATGAAAGTTATTGACGGCAAAAAAGTACGCGTTTGTAAAAAATGCGGTGAGCAACTAGATGCTTAATGTGTGAAACTTTTTCCCTCGCCCTTTGGGAGAGGGTAGGGGGTGAGGGTTCTCGCTCCGAGTGATTTACGACATTAATACCAATAGTAAAGGAAAGAAAAAATGACAGTAACAAAAAATCTAAAGGAACGCTATTCAAGTGAAGTAGTTCCTGCAATGCAAGAAAAATTCGGATATAAAAATATCCACCAAGTACCAAAATTAGTTAAAATAGTTTTGAACATGGGTGTAGGTGAGGCTTCTCACAACTCAAAAATTGCTGAAGCAATTGAACATCAATTGACAAAAATTGCCGGTCAAAAGGCAGTTGTAACAAAGGCTAAAAAATCTATCGCATCTTATAAATTAAGAGAAGGTATGCCTGTTGGAGCAATGGCTACATTGAGAGGCGAAAGAATGTATGATTTCTTACAAAAACTAATTTGTGTAGTTTTGCCAAGAATCCGTGACTTCCGCGGCGTTAGTGCTAAAAGTTTCGATGGCAGAGGAAACTATACATTAGGTTTGAAAGAACAGGCTTTGTTCCCTGAAATTTCTTATGAAGAAGTAGATTTAGTTAAGGGTATGAATGTTTCAGTTATTACGACTGCTGAAACTGATGACGAAGCAAGAGAATTGTTAAGACTTTTGGGCATGCCGTTCAAAGGTTTAAACAAGTAAGATGAAAAATTTTGTCATTCTGAACTTGTTTCAGAATCTTAAAATTTTTCTTACGAAATGGAAAATAATACACAATAAAACATAAAGGAGAAATTCATGGCTAAAAAAGCGATGATAGACAAAGAAGCAAAACGCGAAAGACTTGTTGCAGCTGGTAAATACCCTGCAGTAAGATTACATAACAGATGCAGCATTTGTGGCAGACCACACGGATACCACAGAGATTTCGGTCTTTGCAGAATTTGTTTAAGAAAAATGGCACACCAGGGTTTATTACCGGGTGTTACAAAAGCAAGCTGGTAGTTTGCAAGCCAAATTAGTAATTGATAAAAAGCAGGTATAGGTTTCCTATGCCTGCTTTTGTTTGCTCTCTCCCAAAAGTGAGGGCGAAATATCTATTGTAACGAATTGTAAAGCTAAATTTCAAAACCCCTCAAACCCAGTTATAATCTGCTATATGATATGATATGATATGATATGATATGTGGGCTCGTGTCAATAATTTTACCCGAAAATTTTTTATAAATGTACAGGGGAAAAACATTTATAGAGAATACGAAAGGAGAAAAATTATTATGTTTGTAAAAGGAGTAAGTTGTTTAACAAAGAATTGTTTTAAAAATGGAAGGATTTTGAAAGGATTGCCTGAAATAAAACTCAATGAGAGTGTCTTAAAATCCTATGAAAAAGTACCAAAATCTTCTCAGGCAAATGCTACTGCTTTTGTTGAAATGGTAAACAAATCGCTTGAAAAAATGAACAAAAAACCTTCAATTATGGTACGTCTTAAGAGAGTTCCGTACGTATTAAAAAATATTGCACGAAAAATTTTAAATATTTAAGAATTGTAGGGTGCGTAGTCTGACGCACCCTATTTCATGTTTCCCTCTCTTGGGGGAGGGAGTACGGGAGAGGGTTAGTCTTTTTATATTAAGAATTTAAACCCCACCTAACCTCCCCTACTTAGTTAATAGGTCTGGTTTTAACCTGACAAAATATGCTGTCCAAATAAAATAATATGTCATTGCATGACATACTACTGAAAAATAGTATATAATTACTAAATAATATTATCCGATTGGCTAATAGAATTTTCATCAAAATTTTATTATCGTTTATATATCAGAAAGGCGGAAGTTTTAAGGAGAAAAATATAAAAATAAAAAAGTGTATCTTAGTATGAAAAAGACATATTTTATTCTATTTTTATTTTTTAATCCGGCATTTTCACTTTTAATATTTTAAAGGCACAACAAATGCATTAAACCAAAATATAAACTTCCTATAACTACATAAAGGTTTAATAAGCGTATAAGCATGCCTGAAAAAATAGAAAATGCCGGTTTCTTCTTTCTAATTATTAGTTAGAGAACATTGAAAAGATTTTTTCTATAGATTTTGAAATGATATTCTGCACTGAATTTATTTCAGTATTAAGTTCAGTTATTTCAGCATCCAATTTCTTGGTTTTAATATCAATTTGGTCTTCTTTAAATGTTATTTGCGATTTCTTAGTTTGGAAATCTGCTTCGGCTCTTGCTATGGCATCTTGATCCTGAACTTCTTCCATATAACCGATTTCGTTATATCTCATCTGATAGAAATAACCGTCATTATTCAATGCCATAATTTGATATCTTCCGTCTTTAACCGCACTTTCGAGATATTTACTATCCTGAACCATATCATCATATCGCCATCCGTGTTCACAGATGTTGTTATACAATTCGTTAAAGAAATCTGCTATTTTTTCATCATTAGTAATACCTTCAATAGTATTGGTAACATATACATAACCGTTATCATCTGTAACAAAATTTGTTTTACCATCGGTATTACCTTTTCCGACAGTATATCCGGAATCTGTGCCCCTTAAATAATTATCAAAATAAGTAAGAAAAGCAGACACCATATTTGAGAGATTTACGGCAGCATAATCACCATCTTCATTTGAACCTATACGATTAAAATTATTACAATTTGTATAAGCAGAATTATTTAGCAATGATTTATCATTTTTTTCTCCGCCATTTCTTATTGCGTTTCCTGGTTTTAAAAATTGTTTTTGGACGGCTGCCAATGCCATTTTCAATGCAGAATCGGATTCAGGATCCACATTTAAACCTCTGCCAATGTGACCATAACCGAATACAGATGCAATATATTCCATCAAATAACCTGCGGACTCTGAAACACTATTTATTGATGAGTCACCTTTTGCCATCAAAACAATATTCCGGCTTAATAAATCAGATATTGTCAATGATTTTAATTCTGCTTCATTACTACATACAACATCATTAATAGCAACTGTCAGTTTTTCAATCGTTTTATTACCGTTACTTGATGTGTATTCCCCGCTCGCTATTTCTTGGGTAGATGTTTGAAAAATATCACTAAATTTGGCTGTATAATTTGCGTTAGAAGCTGATGCGCTGCCATCCCAAGCGATTCCGTTTGCAGATTTTGCGTTACTTACTTTTGTCTGTTCATAAACTGCCCAATATAACGGACATTTATATAAATTTTCATTATCATTATTTAAAACCCCATTTGTATCATAACCTTTTTTTAACTTTTCTAATTCATTAACAAACTGTATTCTTTGTGATTCATTTTGACTTAATTCAATTTGAGCCTCAAGATGTGCGAATCTCCCCATTATCAAAAATGCTTCTACATCTATTGCTTCATTTCCAGGTGATGTTTCGGCATTCGTAGCACTATAACCAAAATTTTTTATTTGGGTAATTTTTTGTTCATTACTAATACTTAAAGCACTAATTATTTTCCACTGGTCAATTACTTTTTGCGCCTGTTTCTCAGCTTCAACAACATAGTTATTAACTGTTAATGAATCTATCTGGACGCCAATATTATTATTTATATAATTTAATTTTGCGCTTGCTACATTATCTCGGTAACCTTGCATTACATCAGCCATTTGAGCATCAGTCATACCTTCATTTATACCAAGTCCTAAAAGCCCTCGCTCAATCTGAAGCCAATCTAATGCCCTGCCGCCAATAGTACTGTCGTTCATCAAATCAACCAAATTGGTAGCATCAGCAACCCCCTTATTTTTAGGTGCTGCACCCATGCCTGCAGCATAATGCCATGATACATCACCGGATGCAGTAGCAGCACCGGTTAATATATTATAAGTTGTTTCGGTAATAATGTTATTATTTGTCTCGCCAATTGCTCTTGGCACTTGAGGGGTAGCCCCTGATATATTTGCAAGAGCAGCAAGGAATTTATCTCTGCCTTCTTTAGTCGGAGTAGAACCTCCCATTGATATACCTGCATATTCAGCGGCATCAGCATATTTTGAATTTAAGATTATTGCACCTGTTCTTGTTGAAACCATGTAAGGATTGTAATCGTTTGCGGCAGAAGGCATCATAAGCAAACTGTAAGACAATCCGAAATCTGTCGGATTTCCGAAACTATCGCAAACGGCACCATTATGCCATACCAACTTGGTTGAATTTAAGGCATTTGCATATTCCTGAGAAATATCGGTCATTTGGTTCGTTAATTCCAGCCTTTGCTGAGCCAACTCAGTTGATTTGAATTCACAATTGGCTTTTCTTAACGTAATGCCGAGGAATCTTGCTTGTGATGCGGCTAATCCCATTTTTTTCGTGAAATCCTTTCGATTATAGTAATCCTTTACTTACCCATGTTTACGGCATTTTTATTTAAAAACTTGATACATGATTAAATTCAACGTAACAAAAGTTTACATATAATTATTTTGAAATTATTAAGCAATCATAAATTTTATCAATTTTTTCTTTAATCTCACTAAACTGGGATTTTAAGTCTTCGTAACTGTTCAGGGTAACAAAACGGGCTTCAACTTCCTGCAAAATCTGCCTGTGTTTGCGTTCCAATTCTTCGGGAGTTACAACAATTCTTTGCTGAATAAGAAAAATCACGACTGCGACTATTACAGGGGAATAATAAATTAATGTATCCATAATTTTCTCCTTTTATAAAACTATCGGCCAATAAAAATCTACAAGATAACTTGCTGCATCAAACGGATGGGATAAAAATTTTAGTTCTTTAGACTGCTTTATTTGTCTGTAATTTGGGACATCTATTTTTGATGTACCTTCAATATATTTAAGATTTCTTATATTATACAAAAGTTTTTCGCATTTAGGACTGACATACAAACCTATATCTCCGTTTGCATTGTGAACTTTTGCGTTAAATGCCGCAACTCTGTTTTTTATAGGCGGATTAAAGGCTTTTATTTTAATATCAACATCATATCCAAATGATAACAATTTTTTCTTTATGATGACATAATTTGTGTATTCGCTTGTGCAACTCCTGTTATCACCGGAGGCATCTCCGTTTATAATTATTTTGCCCTTATGTTCCGGATATCTGCGGTGAAATTCTTCACATGCCTTTGCAGTTGTCGTATTTTCAAGCACAATTTCATCAAAATAAAAAACTTTATCTTCTGTTCTGTATGCCAAAACCCACGCCATAGGGTCAACATTAAAATCACAACTTATATGAACATCAAAATCATCATGATATGCAATATCTTTTATGTTTTCATCCGTAAAATCTTTTACAACAAGATTATCATCATAACTTCCCGTTTGACCGAGAACAAAAGTATTATAATATTTTTCATCATAAAGTTGTTTTAACTCTTCACAAAACCCTTTAGGCAGATAAATATTTTGAGTTGTCGGAGCGCAAATTAGCCTGTAATTAGGATTCGGATTTACAAAAAAGGTTTTATAAATCCAGCCCTGCACAATTTCAGGATTCGTATGCCCAAAAATTCTGTATTGAAAATTTTTCCAATTTTTATATGGCTTTTGTCTTAATCTTGCCAATAACATTTTGAATGTTTCGTAAGGGGTATCTGACATTTCTTCAATCTCAACAAACCCGACATTTAAAGATTTCAGCCTGTTTGGTTCGTCAAAATGTCTGAAAATAATTTCGGAACCGTTATAAAAAGAAAGTTTCTGCTCTGTTGATGACCATTTAAAATCTTTTCCTTCAACAAATCCCATAGCCTCAAGATGCTCAAAATATGTTTGCAAAGTCGTATCTCTAACAAGCGTATAAGTTTGCGCCCCAACTAACCCTCTTATCTTTGGATATTTTAAAGCAAGTAAAATTCCCAAAAGTGCGCCGGCAAAAGTCTTACCCGAGCCATATCCGCCCTGATAAACCGCAACATCAAGGGTATAATCGTGAGGAATTTCCAAAAATTCCCGTTGGGCATCCAACAGTTTATATTTCATAAATCACCTCTTAAAAGAAACACGAGTAAATGTATAAAAAAATTATACGATTTTAGAGATGATTTGAAAATTCCTCTTTTCAGTCACTACCATTTGTAGGCAAAAAGACAGGGTAAAACAATTAAAACCCTGCCTTTTAACCTCATTGATTTATCATTATTTTGCTTTAATATCGCTTTCAACTTTAGCGAGAATTTCATCTAATTTTGACGGGTCTTTTACACCGCCCTGTGCAAAAGACGGTCTGCCTCCGCCGTTTGCTCCCGTTGCTCTTGCAATTTCACCGACAATAGCACCTGCATTGATTCCTTTGGCAATAAAACTGTCAGATACTTTTGCAGCAACCATTTTTTCACCCGCAAGGACTACAATATTATCTTTACCTAATTTGCGTGATAACAATTCAAGACCAATCTTAATTCCTACGGATGTAAGATTAGAAACTTTGGAAATGAATAATTTACCGCCATTAATATCTTGTGCTTTGTCAACAAATGCAGCAAATTTTGACTTCGCATTTTCTTCCTGAAGTTTTTCAACTTCTTTCTGCAAAGATTTATTTTCTTCCTGAATTTTGTCAATTCTGTCGATAACTTCATCATAATGCGCTTTGAAACGATTTGAAAGACTGTCTGTAACTTCAACCTTTGCATTTACATAGTTAAGAGCAGATTTTGATACAACAACTTCAATTCTTCTTGTACCTGCGGCAATAGCACCTTCAGAAACTATTTTAACAAATCTCAAGTCCTTGAGTTCTCTTGCATGAGTACCTGCGCAAAATTCCTTTGAAATTGACTGCCCGTCTTTTTCAATGCTGACAACACGAACGGTATCGCCGTATTTTTCTCCAAACAATGCCGTTGCACCTGTCAGTTCGGCTTCTTTTATACCCATAACTTTGGTATTAATCGTGTAACCTTCGCCAATCCATTTGTTCATAAGATTTTCGGTCTTTTTGATTTCGTCTGGTGTCATTGCCCTTGAAAAAGTAAAGTCAAATCTCATTCTCTCATTATCCACATAAGAACCCGCCTGTTTTACTTCATCTCCGACAACCTTGATCAACGCAGCCTGCAATAAGTGTGCAGATGTATGGTGAACTCTGATTTCTTCACGCTTTTCTACATCAATTTTTGCACTGACCTTTGCACCGATTTCAACTTCACCATTGAGTATTGAACATCTGTGAACATACAAATCATTAACTTTGAATGTAGTCAAAACTTCCGCTTTGAATGTGTCATTCTCAATATAACCGCAATCACCAATCTGACCGCCACATTCCGCATAGAAAGGAGTTTTGTCTAATACGATATCAACATATCCTTCACCCTCAATCTGAGCAAGGATTTTAGCATCATCACATTCATTCTCGCTGTAACCGATAAAGTTTGTTGAACCGACTTCTTTTTCTACCTGTGCATATTTAATGTCGCCTGTAACGGAAATCTTTGCGGTTGCGGCTTTTGCTCTGTCTTTTTGTTCCTGCATCGCAACTTTATAACTGTCTTCATCAACATTTAAACCGTTTTCCTGCGCAATTTCTTTGGTTAATTCAAGTGGAAAACCGAATGTATCATATAGTTTGAATGCGCTTTCGCCATCAATATCTTTTTTACTTTCAATAAATTCTTCCAGCAATTTATAGCCTCTGTCAAGAGTTTTATTGAATCTTTCTTCTTCAGCTTTAATCGTATCAATAATTTTTTGTTTATTTTTAACAAGTTCAGGGTACGCTTCACCGTACATTTCAACAACAACATCAACAAGTTTATACAAAAACGGCAGTTCCATACCCAAAATTTTGCCATGTCTTAATGCGCGTCTTAAAATCATTCTCAATACATAGCTTCTGCCTTCATTTCCCGGAATCACACCGTCAGAAATAAGGAAAGTTACACATCTTGCGTGATCTGTAATAATTCTCAATGAAACATCGGTTTTTTCCGACTGCTTATAAGGAACACCGCACATTGAAGAAACTTTGTCTAAAATCGGTTTTAATAAATCTGTTTCAAATGTAGATGCAACCCCCTGGCAAACCATTGTAATACGCTCTAAACCCATACCGGTATCAACATTTTTTTTGCCCAAAGGCGACTGATTGCCTTCTTCATCCTGATAAAGTTCTGTAAATACCAAATTCCAAATTTCAACCCATCTGTCACATTCACAGGTATCAATACCGCAATTCGGGTGCCCACAGGAGTATTCTTCACCCAAGTCATAATGAATTTCTGAACAAGGTCCGCAAGAACCCGATGCCCCCGGAGGACCCCAGAAATTGTCTTTTTTGCCTTTGCGTTTAATTCTTTCTGCCGGAACACCGACACTGCGCCAAATATCAAACGCCTCATCATCGGTTTCAAAAATAGTTATCCAAAGTCTGTCTTTGTCTAATTTCAAAACTTCAGTTACAAATTCCCACGCCCAAGGAATAATTTCTTTTTTATAATAATCGCCAAAAGAAAAATTCCCGAGCATTTCAAAGAAAGTATGATGACGTGGAGTTCTTCCGACATTTTCAATATCGGAATCTTTTCCGCCTGCTCTTGCGCATTTTTGGCATGAAGTTGCTCTTGCCGGTTCATAAGGACAAGGCTGAATTTCCAAAAATATCGGCAAAAACTGCAACATACCTGCCGTTGTCAAAAGTACAGTCGGATTATCAGGTACAAGACTTGAGCTTTCGACAACAGTATGCTGATGTTTTTCTTTAAAAAAGTCTAAATATAATTTTCTTATCTCATTTCCTTTTAGCATTTCTCTTTTCCTTTGCAATTTTCTCCCTCGCCCTTTGGGAGAGGGTTGGGGTGAGGGTTAAATCCTCTAATAATATCTTTCTTACATCATACCCCAAACATAGATATTAATACATACTAAAAGAATACAAAACTGATTTTCAAATTTCGTATAAAACACGGGAATTTTCATTATAACCTCATCATTTATGGTTTTAGACCTTAAAATTTATTTAGAAAATAGATTTTTTGGTAGCATTTAGTATAAAGTTAAAGTTATTTTTGTGTAACTTTATATATAGTTACTTTTTAAATTTGTTACATAAATTTATCTTTTTTAGGGTTGAAATGACATGAGAGGTAGTTTATAATATTAATAGCAGTTAAAAATACTGTATTTTTGTTCATTTTAGAATGGAAAGGGCCGACGAGGCCCTTTCTATTTTTTTATAATTATTAAATATTTGGTAACTATATAGGAGTTACCACAAAAATAGGTTAAAATCAGCACCCACCCCAACCCTCCCTCGTGAGGGAGGGAGAAATTTCAAATTGAACAGAATGTGGTAAATAATATATAATTGCCAAATATTTATATTGAGTTGTAAATCAACCTGAGTGAATTTGCAACTTATATTTTTTGACACTCAATTTCTTTTCTGTTATAATTTACATTATTATTTTAAAAATTAGTTTATAAGGAGTTTGGGGATATGAAGAGATTATTGTGCACATTTTTGGCATTTATGATTGCTATTATATTTAGCGGAAGTGCTTTGGCGGTACAGGAATCGCCTATGCAGGCGCAGGCACGATTAAAACAGGCAAAAATTGAGCAAATGCTGAAAAATGCAAAGCCTATTGAATTGGCATTTGTTTTTGACGGACCGTCAGAGAAAAATTTAGAAGTTTTAAAAACTTTCCAACAAACTATTACAATTTCTTTACTGCCTGATTACAGAGCCGTATTTCCAAAAGATTTAATTTTTGTAGGGGACTGGACTGAAAAAGGTGCAAAAGTTGCATCTGACAAGGCTCTCAATTCAAGAGCAAGAATGGTTATTTCTTTAGGCTATATGTCAAGTAATTATTATTCAGATAAAAAAGACAAGAAAAAATATGTCGTAACTATCGAACAGTATGGTTTAAGAGATTTCGGGAATAAATTTTTTAACCCGATTCAGCAGACGGCAAACGATTTTTATACTTTCAAGGTGTTAGTTCCGTCAATAAAAAAAGCGGCAATTTTGATGAATGAGAATTTTTATAAAACCGAAACAAACTGGAAAGCAAGTGTTCAACAGAAATTGAAAGAAAAAAATTGCGATTTGAATTTTGTAATTGTTCCGATTAATTCAAATTTAAAAGCATCTTTGGCTAAAATACCATCTGATGTTGACGGGATTTTTGTTACACCTTTATACAATCTGACAACTGCACAGAGAAAAGAAGTTTATGATTATGCTATCAGCAGAAAACTTCCGTCTTACTCAATTGTAGGTAAAGAAGATGTTGAACTTGGTGCAATGCTTGGTACTTCTACAATGGATGTTGATAAGAAGATTGCTGAAGCAACATCATTTAATATTCACGGTGTTTTACACGGTAACGTAGTTAAAAATGAAAGAATACCTTTTTATGATGACAAGGTGATTTTCTATAACTCTGATACCGGTGAAGCGGTTGATTATACTCCGCCTTTAAGACTTTTAAATAATTCGGTAACTATTACACATAAACAGTTGCCAAAATATTCATTGGGAACTTTGATTGATGCGTTGGATGAAACAAACTTGGATATAAAAAGAAAGCAATTCTTAATTAGTGCGGCGCGTCGTTCGGTTGCAAGTGCATATTTAAGATATTTGCCAACATTAAGACTGGATTTGGGTTATCAGTCTTATAATGATGCTTATGCCCGTTCATATTCAGGTGTTCCAACTCATGCAGGGCAGTTTACCGTAGCAATGGATCAGGTTTTATATTCACCCGATTTGGTCACCAATATTATTGTTAAACATAAAAAGTTAAAATTTGATAAAGCGGAAGAACTTTTGACAAGGGCAAATACGGAATATCATGTAGGGAATTTGTTTATCGATACTTTGATGCTTGAAAATATGATAAAAGTTCAGGAAGAATCTTTGCAGGAAACAAGAGAAAATCTTGCTATGGCAAGGGTAAGAGAAAAGACAGGTAAATGCGGCTATGAAGAAGTTTTTCGCTGGGCAGGCGAAGTCAGCGAGCAGGAAAAAAGACTTCTTGCTATGCAGGCAGATTATAAAAATTTGAAGGTTACTATAAATAAACTTTTAAATAAAGACCAAAAATCTGATTTTGCATTTGTGCCTTTGACGGCAAGTGACCCTGCATTCTTTACTACTGATTTGCATATTATTGACCATGTAAGAGATCCTAAAAAACTTGGAAAATTTACTGATATGCTGGTTGAAGAAGCAATTTATTTGTCACCTGAAACAACAAAATTAAAAGCCGCTATTGCTATGAAAAAAGCAGAAATGGCTAATTATATTCAAAAGTTTGTATTACCTAATGCAAAAATGTCATTAGAGTACGGTACAATGTTTGACAGGGCATTACCTTATGAAGATGCTGCCCATAATCAGTTGCGTTCGGGCACTGCATCCGCAACTTCAGGTGCTACTCAGGCACAAACTTTTGCTGAGACTTATGCTGCAACGGGTAATGCAACCGCCGCTGCAACAGCAGGTGTTGGTGCAGGTTCACAGGCTTTTGGTAATGCATGGAACAGTTCACCTTATTTGAATCTTGATAAAACATCTTTAAGGTTCTTTATCGGTGCTCAATGGAAACCAATTGAAGGCGGACATAAGTTTGCTGAAATAGCAAGATGCAAGGCTGAACTCAATGAACTTAATGCATATTTAGAAGAAGTTAATACTGAAATTGAAATGCAGGTTCGTTCGGTTGTAAACAGAGCAATTTCAAAATACTTTATGATTGAAAAATCTTATAAGGCAATGTTTGCTCAAAGTGAAAACTATCAGATGGTTAAGGCTAAATATTTAAGGGGAGAAGTTCCGATTAACCAAATTGCTGATGCTCATAAACTTTATTATGATGCAAAGCTTGATGCTATGAATTCTCAATATGAGTTCTTTAAAGAACTTATCTGGGTGCAGAGAGGTCTATTATCTGTAAATTGGTCTAAGGCAAGTGATGAAGCAAAACGCTGGATAAAATCTATTCCTGCAATCTTACCGGCAGAAGAAGATTTTACATTATAACTTGAACAATAATCAAAACGCAAAAACAGGAGAGTAAAAATACTCTCCTGTTTTCATAATATATGTTATATGCATGTTCATTTCTTTCTCTTTTATTGCGAGTAAAAGAGAAAGAAACAGAACCAAAGAAAGAGAAAAACGCAAAAGTACAATACCGCCTTACAGCGGCATAAGACTGCTATTGCAGTAATATGTGTTTTTGCCTGTTGGCAAAAATCTCTTAGCGCGCCTAAAACTACGGCGCGCATTTACTATGTAAACCAAAAAAGAGTGCGATTATTAATCACACTCTTTTTGTTTACTTATTTGTTTAAGATTATACGCAGAGCATTTCTCTGACGTTTTTACGCTTAACTTTCAAAGTCGTTGTTTTTGGTAACGGATCTTTTGAAATTACAACCGAAGTCGGTCGTTTATATGGTGCAAGTTGCTGAGAGAGAGTTTTGACATCAAGTTTAATCATTCTGTCAATATCATCATCTGAATATGTGTTATACATCTCCGCTTTTGGTACAACGACTGCAGTAACTTCTTCTGCCCCGTCTTTTGCTCCGAAACTTCTTGAAATCCCCAAAACGCAGACTTCTGCAACATAATGACTGTTTTCAAGTACCGATTCAACTTCCTCTGGGAATACTTTTTTGCCACCCTGCAAAACAATCATATTTTTAATTCTGCCTGTTATATATATATGACCGTCTTTGTCAATTTTTGCAATGTCACCTGTGTGAAGCCAACCGTCCTGGTCAATTACTTCTGCTGTCATTTCAGGCTGGTTGTGATAACCCTTCATAACAGAAGGACCTCTTAACCATAATTCACCCGTTGATTCTTCAATTCTTGCTTCAAAGTGTCTTAACGGATGTCCAACTGATGCAAGTTCGCCACGCTTGTCGTAATTTACTGATACAACAGGGCTTGTTTCTGATAATCCGTAGCCTTGATATACTCTGATACCGATTCTTTCAAAAAACTCTCCGACCTCAACATCTAACGGCGCACCGCCTGAAATACATCCGAAGAATTTTCCGCCCCAACTTTGGTGTATTTTTTTGAATAATTTCCTTCTCATTTTGTATGACGGAATGAATTGTGCCGCAAAATACATCATTTTAAATAGAATTTGAACAAATTTCGGTGCTGTTGAAAGTTCTTTTTCTATCCCTGCTTTTAATAGTTTTAAAAATGCAGGAACGGCAATCATAAACTGAATACCTTTTTCTTTCATTACCCCTGTGATGTCTTTTGGTTTGAAACTGCTTGTATAATAAACCGAAAATCCCGAATTTAAGAAAGTCGAAAATCCGACAGTCATTTCAAATAAGTGATTCATTGGTAATATTGAAAGCATATTAATTTTCTGATTTTTCGGCAGAATAATATCAACAACTTCCATCAAATCAACAAGTTGGGCATTAACATTTTGGAATGAAATTTCAACCCCTTTTGGCGCACCTGTTGTTCCTGATGTGTAAATAATAAATGCTGTTGATTTTGAACTTCTCTGACGCCATTTGCCGTCATAATTGTCAGGAAAATCATAAATATTTTGAACATTTGTATCGTTTGTGTGTTCATCAATTACATAAATATGTTTAATTTCAGGAATCATTTTTTGCAATTCGAGTGCTGTCGGCAAATAATGTTGAGAGGCAAACATTACTGTAGGCAAACAATCTGACAAAATAGATTTTAATTCATATTTTGAAAGTTTAATATCCAAAGGTACAGTTGTTGTACCAGTCAAAACAGATGCAAATACACACGCACCGTATTCCGGTTTTGATTCTGATAAAATCGCAATACATTCCCCTTTTTTGATACCGACATCTTCAATCAGGTGTCTTGCAATTTTTCTTGATAAAAGTCCAAGTCCTTTGTAAGTAAATTCCTCCCAGCCGTATTGACCTTTTATACCAAGTGCAACCCGTTCTTCGTAGTCGGCTGTCTTGTTTTGAATGTGAGACAAAATGTGACTATTCCGTAATTCCATAAATAAACCCCAAATCTTTTAATAAATCATACTTTTATCCCTATATTTTATAATTTATACATGTAAATGTCAATTATTGAAAAAGTATATATATTTTGAATGGAATATGGAACAATTCCTTAATAATTTTAACGCATATTAAATTTATGTTATCATTGTAATTAAACAAGGATTTTAAGTATGAAAAAAGAATGGTTTTTGAAAAATAACGGGGATATTAAAGGTTCTTTGATAGAAAAACTTTTGATTTCAAGAGGAATTTCAACTCCTGAAGAAATTAAAAATTTTCTTAATCCTTTAGAGATGGAACTTACTTCTCCAAATGTATTTACTGATATGGAAAAAACGGTCGAAAGACTTGCAAAAGCCATTGATAATAATGAACCGATTTTGATATACGGAGATTTCGATGCTGACGGAGTGACTTCAACCTCGGTTTTGTATAAAACTTTCAAATATTTAGGCGGGAATGTCAATTACTTTATCCCTGACAGAGAAACTCAAGGTCACGGTTTGGATACAAAGGCATTGACTTCGATAATGATAAAATTAAAGCCAAAAGTTATTATTACCGTTGACTGCGGAATATCTAATGTTACGGAGGTTAAATTCGTAAACAGTTTTAAAACGATTGATGTAATTATTACTGATCATCACGAAGCACCTGAAATTTTGCCTGACGCTTATGCAATTATTAATCCGAAAGCGCCGAATGCGTTGGATGAAAAATTGTCTGCAAAACAAATTGAACATCTTACATATCTTGCAGGGTGCGGTGTTGCGCTAAAAGTTGCACAGGCACTTTTAACGCACTACGGTAAGAGTGCATTTGTGAATGAAATTTTACCGTTTGTTGCTGTTGGGACAATCGCCGATATTGTTCCGCTTTTAGGTGAAAACAGATATTTTGTCACAAAAGGGCTTGATTTGATTTCGCAGGGCAAACATGAGGGTTTGAAATTACTTTTAGAGAGTGCAAATTATGATATAACAAAAGGTATAACTTCCGAAAATATCGCTTTTGGTGTTGCACCGAGAATTAACGCATCAGGCAGGCTTGATAATGTTGATAATGCCGTAAAAGTTTTAATTTCGGATAATATTTCGGAAGTAAAAGTTGCAATAGAAAACTTAAATGAATTAAATTCTGTTCGTCAAAGGCTTTGTGATGATACATTTGAACAGGCGGAGCAGATGTATCTGAAAGAGGGAACAAAAGAACCTGCAATTATTTTATATCACCAAGATTGGCATATCGGGATTATAGGAATTGTGGCTTCAAAATTTGTTGAAAAATATTACAAACCGACATTTTTAATGACCAAAAAAGACGGAGTATATCGCTGCAGTGCAAGAAGTATAGAGGGAGTACCTTTGTATGATGTAATAAGTGAAAATGCCGAATTATTAGACGGTTTTGGGGGACATAAACTTGCTGCAGGATTAAGTTTCAGCGAAGAAAAATCCACTTTTGCAGATGTTAAAAAAGCACTTAATGAAACAGTTTCGCACTATGTTTCAGGACAGGATTTAAAACCGTTTATAAATATTGATTTGAAACTTGAAGCACCTGATATTTCGCTTGATTTCATCGAACATTTATCAGAACTTGAACCTTTTGGCGCGAATAATCCAAGTCCGGTTTTTGAAACAGATGATTTTGTCGTTTCAGAAAAAAGACTTATGGGTGAAAATGGCAAACATTTAAAACTTGTGGTATCAAAAGACGGTTACACTTTCCCTGCTATATGGTGGAGCAGGGGTGATGTTCCTTTGGGAGTTGGTGACAGGCTTGATCTGGCTTTTCATCCTCAAAAAAATGAGTATAACGGAAATGTTTCAGTTCAATTAATTGTCGATGATATTCATAGCGAAAAATTGATTGAAGATGAACCGTCTGAAGAAAAACTAAAGATTTATGATTACCGCCAAAAGACAGATTTTTTAAATAATGTAAATGATTATTTAAAAAATACAAATTCAAAAATTGGTGTATTTGCAGAATGTAAGACGGTCTTAGATAGTATAAAACCTTATCCGGCAATAAGTTCAAGAGTTTTTACAAGAGAAAATGTGGATGAATATGATTTTGTAATGTTTTTTGATTATCCGACAGACAGAGAAACTTTTGATTACATAGTAAATACTGCAAAGCCAAAAGGTTTGCATTTTATGAATTTTGAACCGAAAATTTTTGACGAAATAACTTTGCTAAACACTTTTAACGGAATGATAAAATTTGCGATAAATAATAATAACGGAAAGGTTGAATTTGTGCGTTGCGCAAGTTTTTTGGGCAAATCATTTGAGGTTGTAGAATCTTTGCTTAATTTGTTTGTGGAGTTCGGGTGTATAGAAATTTCTCAAAAAACAGACAGTTTTTATGTAGTTACGGCAAAAAATATTGAGAATGTATCAAAGATTTTGAAAAGTCCGCAGTATGCGCAGATATTTGAACTTGCGCAGGAATGTGATATGTTCCGCCAAAGTTTGCTGGAAGATGATTTGGAACAGGTTGTTTACGGTGGGTAAATTTTATACTAAAATAATATTATGGAGACAGAATTAAAACAGGAATTGAATATAATTAAACCTCGATTTGAAAAAATCAAGGAGTGTCTTTGACCCGAAAAATCTTGAAAAAGACTTGGAAAAATTAAATTCCCAAATGCAAAATCCAGATATTTGGAATGATAGCGAAAAGGTCTCAAAAATCGGTCAGGAAGTCAAAGAAAAAAAAGAAATTCTTGATAAATTAAACGGCTGGGAACAGGTTATTGATGATGCTTCAACTTCTTTGGAGTTGGGCGACGATGAACTTATATCTTTGAGTTTTGAGGGGTTAAAAACTCTGTCTAAAGAACTTGAAAAATTTGAACTTCAGCAGATGTTGTCAGGGGAATACGATAGTGCAGATGCGATTTTGATGATAAATTCAGGCGCAGGCGGTACGGATGCGCAGGATTGGGCGAGTATGCTTTTGCGAATGTATATGCGCTGGGTGGAAAATCGCGGCTGGAAGTGTGAACTTTTAGACAGACTTGACGGTGAAGAAGCAGGGATTAAATCCGCTACCGTAAAAATTACGGGCAAATATGCTTTTGGGTATGCAAAGGCAGAAAAAGGGGTGCATCGTTTGGTCAGAATTTCACCGTTCAATGCTAACGGAAAGCGTCAGACAAGTTTTGCCTCAGTTGATGTTTCTCCTATTGTTGAAAATTTTGAAAAAGAAATTGTTATTCCTGCTGAAGATTTGGAAATTACCACAATGCGCTCAGGCGGAGCAGGCGGACAGAATGTTAATAAAGTCGAAACTGCTGTGCGAATTTTGCATAAACCGTCAGGGATTGTTGTAAAATGCCAGCAGGAACGCTCTCAACTTCAAAACAAAGAATATGCAATGCAGATTCTTGTATCAAAACTTCTTGCAATAAAAGAAGAAGAACAGGAAAAGAAAATGGCGCAACTTCGAGGTGAAACTGCGAATATCGATTTTGGTTCGCAAATTCGCTCTTATGTTTTTCATCCGTATAAAATGGTCAAAGATCACAGGACAGGTTTTGAAGTCGGAAATGTTGACAGTGTGATGGACGGCGATTTGGATGGATTTGTCGAGAGCTTTTTAAGGAGTAAAGTTGGAGAGTAAATGTAGGTCGGCATTGCTATGCCGACAAGATGTGGAGTAGGTTATGGAAGTTACAAATAAAGATATTTTAAAACATTATTTATCATCAATTTTGGTTTACGGGGTTATTCTTTTAATTCTTTTTGTCAGTCCGCTGTTTAATCAGAATATTGAAAACCCTTGGACAAGTTATTTTGCTGTCCTGCTTATATATTACATTTTGTATGTAATTTTTGCCTATCCGATTTTTAAAAAGTTCAAACCTCAGACGATTTTAGAATCAAGAAATGTTGTTATTGTTAATTATTTTAAGCGCCAATTTTTAAAAGGCAGGAATATTGAACAAAAATTATTTGAAATGAACTTAAACGAAAATGAAAAACAGGCATTTGTAATTCTTTTTATAAAGACATTTTTCGGGGTGTATTCGCTTAATCTTTTGTGTAACAAATTTTTGCCCCAAATGAGTTACAATTTTGATTTTTTGAGTGAAATGTTTTCTCAAAGTGCGCAATATATTCAGACAAGCGGTGTATTAGGCGGAATGATGCAGTTTATTGATGATACCGCAGATATGTGGCTGACTTTTATGTTTACAATCAGTGCGTTAATCTTTGCGTTTAGTTATTTAACCGAAGCCGATTTTCTGAAAAACAGAATAAAATACGCCGATACGACACCTTTGGGAATTTTGAGCTGCATAATGTGTTTTTATCCGTTTACTTTGATAACGGAAAGACTTTTCCCTGTAAATATGCGTGAACTTGTGCCGATAGAAGATTTATATTTGAGAATAGCCGTTTACATTTTTGCGATTTTAGTCAATTTTATTTCAATGTTTGCGATTTTAAGGCTTGGCACAAAAGCGGGGAATCTTACAAACAGAGGGATTGTAACGGGTTTTCCGTATAATGTGGTAAGACATCCTGATTATGCTATGCAGATATGTTATGTAATTTTAACTTTTGTTCCGTTATATGTGGCAGGAGATTTGAATATTTTAGGCGATGTTGTGTTGACAGTCGGAATGATATTGTGGATTGGGGTTTATGTTTTGCGAGCAATAACAGAAGAACGAAATCTGATAAAAGATGACGAGTACAAAGCATATTGTCAGAAGGTCAAATATAGGTTTATACCGAAAGTATATTAATTTTGATAATTATATACTATTTTACAGTAGCATGTCTTTGCGAACGAAGTGAAGCAATCCAGCCGTTTGTGTTTGGCTGTCGTTAGTATAATGGATTGCCGCGTCGCTGTCGCTCCTTGCAATGACAGACATATTTACTGTGACATTGTATATAGTTACCTTAATTTCTAACTGCCTTAGTGCCTTATTGCCTTTTTATGCTAAAATTGTTACACTTGAACATAATTGAAAGGCAAAATTATGGAAAAATTCAGATTTTTAACGGCGGGCGAAAGCCACGGCAAATGTTTGACTGCGATAATTGAAGGTGCACCTGCAGGAGTTGAAATTGATATTGATTTTATAAACTCGGAACTTCACCGTCGCCAACAAGGTTATGGACGCGGGGACAGAATGAAAATTGAAAGTGATACCGTTGAAATCACTTCAGGGGTACGCTTTGGTAAAACTTTGGGTTCTCCGATTACGTTGTTAGTTAAAAATCGTGATTTTGAAAATTGGCAAAAGATTATGAGTGTTTCGCCAAGTGACCAAACAGATGATAAGGCGTTTTCTGTGTATCGCCCCGGGCATGCTGATTATGCCGGTTCTGTAAAATATAACCAAAAAGATTTACGCAATATTTTAGAGCGTTCAAGTGCAAGAAAAACCGCAATTGAGGTTGCAGTCGGAGCGGTTGCAAAACTTGTTTTGAAAACGCTTGGTATAACGGGAACAAGTGAGGTTACGCAAATCGGAACGGCTTGTTGTCCTGATAAATTTCACCAGGAAATTGACCTGACCAAAGAAAAAGGTGACAGTGTAGGGGGAAAATTTACGGTTGTTTATAAAAATGTTCCTGTCGGATTGGGTTCATTTGTACATTGGGACAGAGGAATTGACGGCAGACTAGCGCAGGTGTTGATGAGTATTCCTGCGATAAAAGCCGTTGAAATCGGGGATAATCCTTTGGGGGTTTGCGGGAGTGAATACCATGACGAGTTTGAAATAAAAGACGGTGAAGTTTGCAGGAGTACCAATCACGCAGGCGGAGTTGAGGGCGGAATGACAAACGGTCAGGATTTGGTTGTTTCTGCGGTAATGAAACCTATTCCGACTATGTTAAGGCCTTTAAAATCTGTTGATGCAAAAACAAATGAAACTGCTCAGGCACATTATGAAAGGTCTGATGTTTGTGCGGTTGAATCCTGTGCAGTAGTTGCAGAATCAAGAGTTGCATGGGTGCTTTTGAATGAAATTTTGCTCAAATACGGCGGTGATTCAATAGAAGAACTAAAAAACAGAATGTAGTAAAGCCGATAAATTTAATGCAACTATATACAATTTTACAGTAGCCTGTCATTGCTGTACATGTTAAGCAATTAATTACATAAAAAATATTATCTGAATATCTCGCTAAGATATTCTTATTATGTCCACTTTTCTTTTTGATTGCGACGCAAAAAGAAAAGTGAACCGAAAAGCGGATTGTAAGCAGAGTGCGAAGTGCCGGAGTTGGCTTGCGAGAGCAAGACAAGCAGGGCACGAAGTCACATTTAAGGCGAACAACCAAGAAGAAAAACACGCTAAGGTACAATACCGCCTACGGCGGCATAAGACTGCTAACGCAGTAATATGTGTTTTTGCCTGTCGGCAAAAATCTCTTAGCGCGCACTCCACTCATTAATCATTTGTATTTGCTAACTGTGTAAAAGTCCGACCCTCACCCCAAATGGGATATTTGAAGGGAAACGAAACTTACCCTCTCTTAGATTTCTAACTTTCGGCAAAGCCTCAAGTGGAAATCTTTTTTTTCACGCAGGGGAGATAGGAAGTAAAAACTCTCAACCAGAAGTGATAGGGTAGTATCACAATGTAAAGTTTAATTGTTTTTGTAAAGATATGTAACAAATATATACTTTTTATATAAAATTACGCAATTTTTGATTTTATAAATTGTTTATATAAGAGTAACGAGGTATAATCAAATCTATGGATGAGAAAAGCAGACAAAACTTTGAAGTAATAGATGATACCAGAGAAAGAGTTAATGAAGTTTCTGAACAATCTGTCATTTCTCATCAAACGAATCCGATTAAACGAAAGTTGCTGGACTTTGGCTTGTCCAACAAAACCCGCAAATTTTCTGTTCGTGATTTGTTCGGTAGATAGACTTAG
Organism: uncultured bacterium; assembly: GCA_902792085.1. Classification (GTDB taxonomy): domain Bacteria; phylum Cyanobacteriota; class Vampirovibrionia; order Gastranaerophilales; family Gastranaerophilaceae; genus Zag111. Next base: position 230,510 of record CADAYE010000001.1, read on the forward strand.
TAACACGGTTTTATGAGGATCGATACGTACATAAATTTGTGCGGTTTGCGAAAAGTTGAAACGATTGTGCTTCGTTACACTTTTTTGTGTTTATTTTTTTTTAATGAAGCCCGATTGATGAAAATTCATCAAAATAGTATGAATTGTTGTAGGCAAAAAGTCTGTCGTCATGACCTTTTATTTTGAGTTCGTTTGCGTCAGAAGTTCCGATTACTTTTTTTATTCCCGACGAATTTTTATTAACTGCAAAATGTGTCAGGGCATCTTCAAATGCGTCAAAATAGATCAGGCATTTAGGGAATTTGTAATGGTCATAAATCTGATTTTTGGCATTTTTGCCCATTGTTGCTTTTGCTTTTTTACTGCCGTCATCGGTTAGTTTTGCAACTGCATAGGTGTCTGTATTCAGATAGTCATTTTCAACTATGTTTTTTATTATAAATTTTTCTGTTGAATCTTTTGTATCAAAAATGTTTAAAATATTTGAAATTTTTGTTTTTTCGTTTGCGTTTAAATCTCTGTAATCATCATATTTGCATAGATATTCAACTGCTTTGTTCAAATTTGTCTCTTGTGCAATTTTTTCTGCAACTTCTTTATTTGATGCAAGTTCAAGACTTTGAGGGTAATTTTTTATAAATTCCGCATTAAGAATATATTTGCCGGCTTTTTCAATATCTGTTTTACCGTTCGGATTCGTTGCATATTTTACTGCATTTTTAAAAGTCGGATTTTCTTTATCAGAGGTTAAATATTCAATGTAACGGCTCACCCTCATAAGTTGGGTTTCCGCTTTTTCTTTGTTTTTCAGAGAATGTCCATGAATATTTTTATCAATCGTATCTGTTATTGTTTGGGCAATTTTTATTTGTTGTTCATCAAGGCTTAAAGGTTTGTATTTTGAATATATTTCTGCAAGATAATTCAGGTTATTTTCATAAAGAATATTTATGCGGGCATCAAAATTTTCCTGAAGATTGCGTAGAGTTGCGATTTTTTTATTTTCTGCTTTTATTGCTTCAACCCGTTTTTTCTCTTCAATGGCATTTATTCTTTCAGTGTGGGTTGGTTTAATTGAATTGTCGCTAATATATTCCTCAAGTTCTTTAATTGTTTTTTCACCGTCCCAAACTTTGTCTGCGCCTTGTAAAAATTTGATTAACATTTTTATATCATCCTCTCCAAAAAGGCAGGAATCGAACTGGACTATTGTGTGTAAAAGTCGTTCACTTTCGTCAAATTTTTCTGCATAAAATTCAAGTTTTTTCTTGAAGTTATCTGTTGTATAGTTTTTGTAATCTCTTTGAGATGTTCTGACTTTTTCTGAATCTTGAATAAGTTTTATAATTCTGCTTGGAATTTTCTCAAATTTGTAGTCCGGGTCTTTAATTGATGAAACTTTTATAGTTGTTCCGTTTTTTGAATATACGATTTCATTAGGGTTTTTGAAATTTGTATATTGCTCTTTTAAAACACTCAATACAAAATCTTCATAGTTTATTCCAAGAAGTTTTATATCGTTTTCGGAAATAAGATTTTTATTTTGTTTACGAAATTCCGGAACTGATGAAAAAGAATTTGTGTTGTGCAGTTTGTAATATCTTGCGCTGATTGCTTTAACAATCGGTCCTATAAGTTTTTTGTATGCGTTATCTTTTTCTTCCTGTGATTTAATTTTTATATTATCATTTAATAGTTGCAGAACTTTAGATGATAAAAGTTCTTTCGCTTTTTTCTTGTCTTTTAATACAAAAGCATCATCTAAATCTTCATAAAAATCTCTTGTTATTGTATCTTCAAGTTTGCGGGCAATAACATCTTCTGGTTTAGACGGAATGTGAATTTTCGGGTATTTCTTTTTAAGTTCTTTTATGGAATGAATATCATTCATCGGTTGATAATAATCAGCAAATGTTTTTTTAAGATTAAAATTATCTTCTCCGACTGATGATTTAAACTTGTTAATCAATACATAATCAGTTTTTTCGTCTGTTATGGGATTTGTCTGCACAATGTAAACATAACCCCGGTCATATACATTTTTTATTGCATTAACTTCTTTTTTTATCTGCATTGCACGGTTGTATTTTTGTTGAGGATTTAAAAACTTGTCCGCCCAAAGAACTTCGCCTTCTGCATAAAGCCTTTCAAGTTGATCCTTTAATCTCATCATGACCCGTAAACCTTTGTATTGAATTTCGGTTTGATTTATTTCTTCTTCGGGTGCATCTTCTTTTAAAATTTCATCAAGTTGTCTTAAGAGTTTATTTTTACCCTCATTTATGTCGGTAATTTTTTTACCCGTAAAATAAACCGCAGGGTAAGTGTCAGGCAAACTTGTCAGGTTTATTGTTTGTCTGTGTTTAATGCCGGCAGGAGTTTGATTATAATTTGTGCGGACATTATTGCGAATTTGGTTTATTGCTTCTGTTTTCATAAAAATCTTTTTATATTTACTATAAAATAAAAAATAAAAAATTTTGCCAATATTCTAAAAATTACTTATAATAACTTTATGTATGAGGTTAAAAAACAAATTTATCCTGATTTCACAAAAAATCAGAAATCTGCGTTATGCAACTATTTGCGTGCATTTGTCAAAAAAAATCCGCAACTTTCCGAATTAGAGATTTTTGATAAATTTATTGATGATGAAAAATATTATCTTGAGATGAATTGTTCAAGGTTTGAGTTTTTGAAAGATATTTTATTTGAAGATTGGTTTAAAAAAGATACCGAAAAATATATTCATGAATGTAAAAAATATTATGATTACAAAGAAAGCCAAAGACCTGTTATAGAGGCAAACAAAGCTTTTGAAAAACAAAAGCGTGAGTTTCTTAAAAAAGTAAAAATGTCCAAGGAATCTCCGACCGAAAAACAACTTTATTACTATGAAAAATTATGCAAAAAATACGGACTTGAGAAAAAAGAATTGTCGTCAAAGCTTGAAGCAATGGAAGAAATTGATAAAATTATTACAGAACACGATGTAAAATTAAATGCAGAGGATTAAATGTTAATAACTGATATAGTAAAAATTTTAACAGATGCCGGAATTGAGCAAAATGAGGCAAATATTGAAGTAAAAATGTTAATAGAACATTTTGCAGGTTACGGTATTGCAGATATTATTATGGGGACAAAATTAGACGAAGAAAAACTCAAAATTGTTGAGCAAAAGGCAAAACTGCGTGCTTCAACCCGTCAGCCTGTTCAGTATATTATTGGTGAAGCCGATTTTATGGGTGAAAAATTTATTGTTAATCCGTCTGTTTTGATACCGAGAGATGAAACAGAAATTCTTGTTCGTAAAACGGTTGAAATTGTAAAAGAAAATCATTTTAAAACGGTGCTTGACCTTGGAACGGGTTCGGGGTGTATCGCATGTATGGTTGCAAAACTTACAAATGCAACGGTAATCGGTGCCGATATATCTTTTGAAGCAATTGAAACTGCGTTTAAAAATATGGAAAATTTAAAACTTTTTAATCGCGCGCTATTTCGAAAATCTGATTTATTCTCAATGATAAGAGAGGATGAAAAGTTTGATGTCATTGTTTCTAATCCGCCATATATTCCTCCGTCTATGAAAAAGAATATCCAAAAAGAGGTCAGATTTGAACCTGAAACTGCACTTTTTACAAAAGATGAAAAGGGACTTGAATTTTATGAAAAAATAATTAAAGACGCCCCGAAATATCTGAATGAAAATGGATACTTGCTTTTTGAACTCGGGATAAATGAAAGTTTTGAAGTTGCACAAATAATGAAAAATACGGGATTTAAAAACATTCAAATTGTAAAAGACCTTGCAAACATTGACAGGGTAATATTTGGAAACATATAATTCCCCATAATACATATTATTGGTAATTTTTGTTTTATCAAAATTACCATGCCCCATTTCTTTGACCGCAAAGAAACGGGGCGCAAAGAAACTCCCCGACCTGCACTTCGTTCGCTAATCATTAGTATTTGCTCCACATACAGGCGGGATAACTCGCTTATCGCTCAAACAAATCCCGCCTTGTTGTCGTGTCGCAAACAATGATTGCTCACTGCGTAAAGGTCGGACTTCTTGCAAGCGCGCGCCGTTGTCCTTAGCGTGAGTGAGCAGAGGCAGGAGCAATAGCGACAGTCGAGCAATTATGGCAGTAATGAATATTCTGCCTAATTGCGAGCAAGCGCGCTAAGAGATTTTTGCCGACAGGCAAAAACACATATTACTGCGTTAGCAGTCTTATGCCGCCGAAGGCGGTATTGTTCCGTAGCGTGTTTTTCTTTTCGGTTCACTTTTCTTTTTGCGTCGCAATCAAAAAGAAAAGTGAACAAGTAGAAAGTTTTAATTTCTCAATTACTACCGATAATATGTATTATGCGTATATATATTATAAAATGCGTTTATTGTTTATTTTTCCACCATAAATGTTACGGGACCGTTATTTATTAGTTCGACATCCATCATCGCGCCAAAACTGCCTGTCTGAGTTTTAATTCCAAGATTTTTTATTTGTGTTACAAAATATTCATATAGTTCGTTTGCTTTGTCAGGGAGTTCTGCATTGTCAAAACTTGGTCTTGTACCTTTTTTACAATCTCCGCATAGTGTAAATTGTGATACCACAAGCATTTGTCCACCTACATCTTTTAGTGACAGGTTCATTTTTTCGTTTTCATCCTCAAAAATGCGCAGATTGACAAGTTTTTGTGAAAGTTTATCGGCATTTTCTTTTGTGTCGCCTTTTTGTACTCCCAAAAATACAAGCAATCCACTATCAATTGAAGAAAATAATTTTCCATCTATTGTAACTGATGCTCTTTTTACTCTTTGGATTAATGCTTTCATTTATAAGCCTGCTTTTTTAAAGAGTTCTGATTTTGTAATTTTTCTTCCGCAGGATTTGTGTTCGTCACAAAAACCGTTAAATTCACATTTCGGAACGAGGTATTCTTTTAGCCAAGGTTCTTCTTTTGTAATCTCATCACACATTGCTTTAACCATCATTCTGATTTCATATTGCGCTCTTGTGCAAAGTCTTAACTGCGCAAGGTGAATAAGTTCTCTCAAGTTCAAACTTGCAACAAGAGAAGATGAAGTGGCATTTGGAAGAACAAATCTGGCATCTTCCGCCGGAATTCCCGCATCAACAAATTCCTGATATTTATTTGAAATTTCGCTCATAAACGAAATAAATTTTTCTTTGAGTTCGGGATTTTTATCAATAGTAGGCGGAATAATAAAATCAAACTGCCCTTTTTCCTGAACATATCTTTGTGATTTTTGAGAGAACGACATTAAACGATGGCGCACAAGTTGATGAGTGCAGGCTCTTGAAACATTCGATATTGCAAAACTTACCTGAATATGTTCTATTGTTGAATGGTGTCCTGATGCAACAACATTTTTAATAAGTTTTAACATTTTTTCTTCGTCGGTTGAATTTTCATAAATATTTATTGGCGTATCAGCGCTGTAACAAGTTCTGCATGCCGTATAAACAGTACGAAGCATGTCTTTTGGTTTTGATATAAGTTTTACAATCGGTTTATTGTTTCTCTCTTCCATAATTCCCCGTCCCCTTTTTTGTTCATGATAATAAAAAAAAATATCATTGGCAATTATTAAAAAATCTTCACAATTCAAGCATGGGGGAAAATTCAACTGTGTTCTCATGTTCCGAGTTGTGCAAGAGTATTTTAACCTTTTTTTACAAATTTATTGTAAATTTTTTTTGGAAATTAATAATTGTGTAAACTTCCTCAAATTCTTATTTTTAAGATTTTTATAAAAAATAATTGTAAAAACTTTGGCATGAGGTAAAAAAAATATTGGTCAAAATTCAAAATTTATTCTATTATGAATTTACTTAATCGGGAACGAGATTTTTAAACAAGCAATTAGAATTTTTTTTCTTTTTACTTCATTTATCCATCCATTGAACGATTAAATTTTATGGGAAAATAGTTTATTATGAGGACAGAGAGAGTGTAGTCCGGAGGTAGTTTAAGTGTTAGAGCATGGTTATATACAAATTTATACCGGAGATGGAAAAGGCAAAACAACGGCAGCATTAGGTCTTGCTTTGCGTGCATTAGGTCATGGCTGGAAGGTTTTGGTTATTCAGTTTACAAAAGGTGACGGGGCGACTACTTATGGTGAAATGCTTTCATCATCAAAATTTTTGCCGAATTTGGAAGTAATTCAATTTGGAATGGACAGAGTTTGTTATTCTCACAATGTATGTTTAGAAGACTATAAAGAAGCAAAAAAAGGTTGGGAAAAAGCAAAAGAGGCTATTAATTCAGGTGAATATCAACTTGTTATTTTGGATGAAATAAATATTTGTACCGCTATGAATATGATTAAAGTCAGTGATATCAAAGATGTTTTGTTGCATAAGCCTGAAAATCTTGAAGTTGTATTAACAGGTCGTTATGCGCATCCTGAACTTATTGCTATGGCTCATTTGGTTACTGAAATGAAGCCGATTAAACATTATTTTGATATTGGTGTTATGGCAAGACAGGGTATTGAATATTAGTAAAGGATATTAAGAAAAGAGAAAGACAGACGGATTAAAAATAATCCGTTTGTCTTTTTATATACATAAACTATATTATCGGTAGTCATTGAGAGATTAAAACTTTCTACCTGTTCATTTCTTTTCTTTTGTTTGCGATGCAAAAGAAAAGAAATGAACCAAAGAAAAGAAAACATCGCTGATTACAATACCGCCTAACGGCGGCATAAGACTGCTAACGCAGTAATATGTGTTTTTGTCATTGTTTGCGACACGACAACAAGGCGGGATTTGTTTGAACGATAGTGAGTTATCCCGCCTCTATGTGGAGCAATTACAAATGATTAGCGAACGGAGTACCGGTCGGCGGGTTTCTTTCTGACCGCTTTCTTTGACCGCCCAAAGAAAGCGGTCATGGTAGTTTTGATGAAACAAAAACTACCGATAATATAGTTTATGTAAATACTTGTTGTTTTTATTTTCACAACAGACAAACTGTGATATAATTATTTTATGATTACGATTGCGCAATATTGGAAAAAATCTGCAACATATAAAGTGTTTTCGTCCTTAGGTTTAGAGACAAAACATTTTATTTCAACCATTGGTCAAATTGCCCAAATGGGACTAAGGATGGCAAAACGAATTTTAATTGACGGAGTTCAGTTCAGAGAACTTTTTGTTCAATGTGAAAGATTTGGCATAAGTTCATTACCGATTACTCTTTCAATCGTCGGAATGACTTCAATTATTGTATCATCGCAAGTTGCAAATGAGATGGTAAAACAGGGCGGTTCAGGTTTAATCGGTATGCTGATGACTATTTTAACCGTCAGAGAAGTCGGTGTTATAATGTCGGGTTTTGCCATTATATCAATGATAGGTTCATCGTTGGCATCTGAACTTGCAACAATGAGGGTAACAGAGCAAATAGATGCCATTGATGTTTTAGGTGTTGATTCTGTAGGGCATTTGTTTACTCCAAGGGTGTTATCGGGAATAATTATGATGCCTGTTATAGTAATTATTGCTTCGGTTTTCGGGGTAATTTTAGGCGGTGTGGCATCAAATATTTTCTCCGGTCTTTCATACAGAGCATATTTCACATCTGTGTGGTTAGGTCTGTATATGAAAGATTTGTGGGTTTGTCTTACAAAAGCCGCAGTTTTTGGCGGAACAATTGCGCTTATAAGTTGTACCTGCGGATATTTTGCAAAAGGCGGTGCCAAAGGTGTCGGTCTTGCCACAACAAAGGCAGTCGTATGGTCGTTTATCTCAATAGTTATTTGGGATATGATTTTTGCGATGTTATTTTTCTTTTAAATAAAGGACAAAAAAATGAGTATTGAAGTAAAAAATTTGGTAAAAAGTTTTGAAGATAAAGTTATCATAAATGATATTTCATTTAAAGTTAATGACGGTGAAATTCTTGCGATAGTAGGGTTTTCAGGTTCAGGTAAAAGTACGGTTTTAAAACTTATTTCGGGTTTAATCCCTTATGATAACGGTGAAATTATAACTTCAGAGGGCGATATTGCAATGGTATTTCAATATTCCGCATTATTTGATTCATTGAACGTCTTTGAAAATATTTCTTTTGCTCTAAGAGAAAGAAAAGAACTGCGAAAATTGTATAATGAAGAACAGTTGCATGAAATTGTTGCCCAAAAACTTGAACTTGTCGGTTTGCAGGGGATAGAAAATAAGTTTCCGTCTGAACTTTCAGGTGGTATGCAAAAGCGTGTAAGTTTTGCAAGGGCAATAGTTACTCAGCCTAATACAATTCTTTATGATGAACCGACTGCAGGTTTAGATCCGATGTCGTCAACTTTAATTGAAGATTATATCGTTCGCCTGAAGCATGAAATAAATGCTGCCTCTATTGTAGTTACGCACCAAATGTCAACTATTACAAGAACCGCAGACAGAGTAATTATGCTATATGACGGAAAAATTGTATTTGAAGGTACTCCTGATGAATTGTTAAAACAAGATACCCCTTATACAAAACAATTTGTAACAGCATCTTTAGAAGGTCCTATGCAAATGAAAGCGTAGGGGTAAATATTTCCTTGCTTATGGTTTATGTTTGTCATAAAATATCCTCAAAGATTAGCAAATAGTTTTTAAGGAGAGGATATGATTGAACTTTTGAAAAAGACTGCCTCTGAACAGAGTAAGGCATTGAAAAATAAAGAAATTTCGGCTGTCGAACTTACAAAAGCCGCATTGGAAAGAATAAACGATTTAGATGAAAAACTTGGAGCATTTAATTCATTAACCGAAAATACGGCACTTGAGACCGCCAAAAAAGTTGATGAAAAAATTGCAAAAGGGGAAGAATTACCGCTTTTGGCAGGGATTCCGCTGGCTTTGAAGGATAACATGAATTTGGTCGGTTCAAAAACTACCGCATCATCAAAAATTTTGGAAAATTTCGTGTCCCCTTTCAATGCTACGGTTACGGAAAAATTGTTAAATAACCTTGTACCTATTGTCGGTAAAGCAAATTTAGATGAATTTGCGATGGGTTCATCAAATGAAAACTCGGCATTTAAAAAAGTTCACAATCCATGGGATTTAAATAAAGTTCCGGGCGGTTCTTCAGGCGGTTCTGCAGCAAGTGTATCATCTTGCGAAGTAACATTGGCGCTTGGTTCTGATACCGGCGGTTCAATCAGGCTTCCGGCATCATTTTGCGGAATTGTCGGTATGAAGCCAACTTATGGTAGAGTTTCAAGATACGGTCTGATTGCATTTGCATCATCTTTAGACCAAATCGGTCCGTTTGCAAGAAGCGTTGAAGATGCTGCAAATTTGTTGGAAGTTATTGCAGGACATGACCCTAAGGATTCAACATCACTCAATATGCCTGTTGAGCATTATGCAGACTTTTTAAAAAACGACATTAAAGGTAAAAAAGTCGGTATTATAAAAGAACTTATGGGTGAGGGTAATTCGCCAGAAGTTGCAAAAGCAGTTGAAAATGCTATTGAAACTTACAAAAAACTCGGATGTGAAGTTAAAGAGATTTCGCTAAAACACATAAAATATTCAATCGGTATTTATTACATTTTGGCAACTGCTGAATGTAGTTCAAACCTTGCAAGATTTGACGGAGTAAGATATGGTTACAGAACGCCTGATGCAAAAAATCTTATGGAAATGTACACAAAAACAAGAGCAGAAGGCTTCGGACCGGAAGTCAAACGTCGTATAATGCTTGGTACTTACGCACTTTCAGCAGGTTATTATGATGCATACTATAAAAAAGCACAACAGATGAGGGCATTGGTTACTCAGGATTTTGTTAATGCGTTTAAAGAAGTTGATGTCCTTATTTCACCGACTTGTCCAAACAGTGCATTTGAACTTGGTGCAAAAGCGTCTGATCCTTTGGCAATGTATTTAACGGATATTGCAACTATCGGATGTAATTTGGCAGGAATTCCCGGGATAAGTGTTCCTGCGGGATTTGACAATTCAGGTATGCCAATTGGGTTGCAAATTTTAGCACCTCAGTTTGAAGAAGGCAGATTATTTAACTTTGCATATCAATTTGAACAGGCAAATGACTTCTGGACAAAATTAGCAAATATTTAAAAAAATTTATATTACTCCCTCTCCCTTTGAGAGGGTTTTTACTATACCCTCTCCGAGAGGTAAGATTGGATGAGGGTTTGTTTTTGCTCCCTCTCCGGGGAAGAGGGCTTGGTGAGGGTTAGTTTTAGCTCCCTCTCCGAGGGAGAGGGTTGGGGTGAGGGTTAATCAATATATTTCTTTATCTTTGATAATATTATTATCTTCATTGTGCTGACTGCCATCAAGTTCAATGATTAACCATTTTTCCCGACAGACAAAATCAACAATATAATCGCCAATCGGATGTTGTCTTTTAAATTTAACCCCTAATTGATTGTTGCGTATATAGTGCCACAATTTTTGTTCTTGTGGTGTTTGATTTTTTCTTAAATTTCGAGCAAGAATATTTTTTGAATTCATTGTTTCAATAATAGCATAAGTATGTAACTAACCCTCACCCGAAAATCTAAGTTTCGCATCCGGTGTTCGCATTAAACAGATATCAGCTTCACCTTTCATCTTCTGTTCAAACCGGCTCAACTTGATTTTCTTCCCTCTCCCTTTGAGAGGGTTAAATAGCTCCCTCTCTGGGGGAGAGGGTTGGGGTGAGGGTTAATAATTATGGACTCACTTCGCTTTGCCCACACTACTGACTAATTAAATATGCTTATCAATTTTTTAATATTAATAACCCCAATCGTTGAATCAATACAATCATTTATTGAAAACCGTCTGCATTGTATTCCTTCTATAATATCCGGGCAAATATCACGACTGTAAATATATTCAATTGCTTTTGTCTTTTCTAATTGTCCTAAATGCCCAAGAGAATAACCCTGATGAATTTTCCCTGTCATATCCCCTATATTTATGTAAAGTATTTCCCTCTTAAAAAATTGCTTTCTATCCTAAGACATTGAAGTTTTATTACATCTCTGATATAATGTGTCTGACAAAGGAGTATGTTATGGATATATCATTAACACCTAATATTGAAAGATTTCTTCGCTCAAAAATTGCAGAAGGCCGATGCTTTTGAATTTTTAAATAGGAACACTTAAAAATGATTTAGCGAATAAAACAGTTAGAATATACTCTATAAAGAAAAATTTTGTAATCGCATATAGGATTAGAGATAATAAAATCGAAATATTGCGTATTTTAACAAGATACCAAAATATTTTTGCAGTTTTAAATTAATATGTAAGTCAGGGATTCTGCCCCGACAGAATGTAAGGGAAATATGAAAAAGAAATATCATTTTATAGCAATAGGCGGAGTAGGAATGAGCGGTTTGGCAAAATATCTTTTGCAAAATGGTTATGAAGTTTCCGGCTCTGATATTAATGACAGCAAATATGTAAAAAGCGTTCGTGATTTAGGCGCAAAAGTTTATATAGGGCACAACGAAGATAATTTGCCTGACGATTGTATAGTGGTTGCAAGTACCGCTATCCGAGAGTTCAATCCTGAAATTCAGAAGGCGAAGCGCCTCGGGTTGCCTATTTGGCATCGTTCTGATTTGCTTGCTGAGATTTCAAGGGGTGAAGAATATTTTATAGGATACTCAGGAACTCATGGCAAAACTACAACTTCGGGGCTTTGTTCTTATGTGCTCGAAAAAGCAGGTTTAAAACCGTCTTATGTTGTTGGCGGTATTATCCCTGAAATCAACACAAACGCAAATTGCGCACATGCTAAATATTTTATCGCTGAACTTGACGAAAGTGATGGAACAATAGTTAAATATAGCCCAAATCTTGTAGTTGTAAACAATTTGGAACCTGACCATCTCGATTTTTACAAAAACGGTTTAGAATCTATTCTTGAAACATTTGAAACTTTCATTTCAAATATGAGAGAAAACGGAATAATCTTAGCCAATATGGATAATGAAGGAGTAAAAAGACTTGTTAAATATTTTTCTGTTCACGAACTTGCGCATAATGCTAAATTTATGACATTTTCTATCGGCGGAAATACCGATTATTGCGCTAAAAATATTGTTTACGGGCAGGATTATACGACTTTTGATATTTATTATAAAGATGAATTTCAAACAAATCTTAAAATCAGCCTTAAAGGGGTGCATAATGTCTATAACTCGCTTGCTGTCTGGGCAAGTCTGCATACTGCCGGAGTTGATATGAATTTGGTAAATCCTTATTTTGCAGGGTTTACAGGTATGGGCAGAAGATTTCAAAAGGTCGGGGAGTTTAATGGAGTCCAAATATATGATGATTATGCGCATCATCCGACAGAAATTAAAGCAACATTATCCTGCTCAAAATCTTTTAAGGACAAACATATTATTGCAGTATTTCAGCCGCACAGATATTCCCGTTTGCAAAATCTCTGGAATGAGTTTATGGAAGCGTTTGACGGAATAGATGAACTTATTGTAACTGATGTTTACGCAGCAAGTGAAGACGAAATTGTAGGGGTAAATTCAAAATCTTTTGTTGCGGAATTTAAAGAAAAATCAGATATTCCTTGCCGTCACATATCAGGCAGCATGGAAGAAGTTGCAAAAAATTTGTATAATGACCTTAAACCAAATGATATTGTAATCGGTTTAGGCGCAGGAACAATAACAAAACTTGGTTCTGAACTTATGAACTTGAGTAAAGAAGTGCAGGTTAAATAATAAAGGAGTTTATAATGGTACATATTTTAGTGATACCAAAAAGTGTTCATAAACCGGTTCGTGATCAAATGAATAATCCGATGGTTTTTAACTGTATGGGTTCATACTGTAAGCAACTCAAAAACGCAGATTCTCAAAAAAGTATCCATGATGCTGAAGCAATTTCTCAAAGAATTGAGCAGTCAATTAGCGCAAGAAAACAACTTGATGCGGATATTTTTGAAAGAGATAAAAGAATCTTGCAAAGCGCAGATGCAAAAAATGAGATATAAATTATAAAACCAAAAAAGATTCTGAATTAAATTAAGAATGGCAAAATTGTTTATATAATCAATATAAACAATTTATCGTTATCCTGAACTTGATTCAGGATCTTTTCATGTTATATAATGCGCATATGTCAAAAAATAATGCTGTATATATAATGACAAATTTTGCGAATACAACTTTTTATATCGGAGTAACAAATAATTTACTTCGCAGAATTCATGAGCATAAAACTAAATCTATACATGGATTTACAAGTAAATATAATTTAAGTAAACTTGTTTATTTCGAATAGAACGAAAGAATTGAAGATGCTTTAAACAGAGAAAAACAATTAAAAAATTGGAAAAGACAGTGGAAAATAGATTTAATCGCTAAAAATAATCCTGATTTTATTTATTAAATAAAGTGATCCTGAATCAAGTTCAGGATGACGGTATTGTCAGGTTTAGGACGACGGTATTGTCAGGTTTAAGATGACGGTATTGTCAGGTTTAGGACGACGGTATTGTCAGGTTTAGGACGATTAAAGGGAAAAATTGACAAGTTTTATTATTGTAATAAATTGCACGGCAAAAAATAGTGTAATATAATTGTTATGGAATGACTGATTATATAGAAAAAGATTTTGAGATAAAAAATTACACAACATTTAAAATTGGCGGAAAAATAGACGAGGCTTATTTCCCTGACAATGTTGATGAATTTGTTCGGCTTTTGCAAAAATATCCCAACATACCTGTTTTGGGGAATTTGTCAAACACTCTTGTTTCAAGTGCAGGATATGAAGGAAAAGTAATTTTAACCCATAAATTGAATAATATTACTATTGAAGATAACAAAGTAACGGCGGAATGTGGTGTTAAAGGTCCAAAACTTTCTCAGGAAGTTTGCAAAGCGGGGTTATCAGGATTGGAATTTATGATAGGTTTCCCCGGAAGTGTCGGAGGGGAAGTTTATATGAATGCATCGGCACACGGTCAGTGTATAAGTGACTGCATTACATCCGTTCTTTGCTATTCAAGGAAAATCGGGCTTGTTACTTTTGAAAAAGACCGTATGGGTTTTGATTACAGGACTTCCCGCTGTGAAAAAGATGATTTAATAGTATTAAAAGCGGAATTTGAATTGACCCCGAAAAATTCTGACGAAATAAAAAAACAAATGGACGAAAATCTTGATTTTCGCAGAAAGCATCAGCCGACGCTTGCTCTGCCTAATTGCGGAAGTATATTTAAAAATCCGCCATGTAATCCTGCGGGCAGGCTGTTAGAAAGTGTCGGAGCAAAAGAGATTATGATTGGAGATGTCAGGGTTTGGCGCAATCATTCTAATTTTATAGTCAATACAGGCAGCGGAAAATCTTTAGATGTACTTGAATTGATGTGTGAAATGAAAAAACGGGTAAAAGAGGTTTATAATATTGAACTTGAACCCGAAATAAAATATTTGGGAAATAAAAGTAAAGAGGAACTGAAATTATGGCAGAAATTAACTCAAAAATAGATAAAAATGCAAAAATAGCCGTACTTTGCGGAGGTATGTCGTCAGAAGCTGAAGTATCACGTCGCTCGGGTAAAAACTGTTTCGGCGCATTACAAAGACTCGGCTATAAAAACGCTCAACTTGTGGAAGTAGATAAAGATATTGCACAAAAATTAAAAGACGGCAAATTTGCTTATGCTTACAATGCATTGCACGGGAAATACGGTGAAGATGGTTGTATTCAGGGAATTTTAGAAATCTTGCAAATCCCATATACAGGTTGTGGTGTAATGAGTTCTGCAATTTGTATGAACAAAGAATATACAAAAAAAGTTCTTTCAACCTGTCCTGATATTCCGCTTGCAAAATCTGCATTTGTGCGCAAAGGTGATGATTTAGACAAATTAACGGCAGATTTAAAATTCCCTGTTATTACAAAACCTGTTTCCGAAGGCTCAAGTTTTGGGATGTCTAAGGTTAATTCAAGAGAGGAATTGAAATCCGCTTATGAAGAAGCAATAAAATATAATGATGATGTTTTAGTAGAAGAATTTATTGACGGTTTTTTTGTTACTGTCGGTGTTTTAGAGCAAGACGGCAAAAATTTTGCAACTGAAATTCTCGAAATAAGACCGAAAAACGAATGGTACGATTTTGAGGCTAAATACACTGCAGGCATGTCAGATTTTATTTTACCTGCAAGATTAAGTGAAGATTTAACAAAGAAAGTTAAAGAAATTTCTGTTAAGGCTCACGAAATAACAGGCTGCAGAGGTGTTTCAAGAGTAGATTTGATGATAGGAAATGACGGTATTCCTTATGTAATTGAGATAAATACTTCTCCGGGGATGACAGATACAAGCGATTTGCCTGCCCAGTGCAAAGTTATGGGTATAAGTTATGATGATTTGGTACAAATTATTTTAAACGGTGCGGGGCTGAATAAATAATGATGTCTGATAACGAAAGCAACGAATTCAAAGGTTCTACATATTCACAGCAAATTGAAAAAGCAGTGGAAAAGGGCAAACATTCTGTTCACATGAAACAGAAAGAGCGTCAATTGCGTAAAAAAATAAAAAAAATGTCACGATTGAAAGCATTTTTGAGTTTTTTGCTTTTTTTGTGTATGGTTGCTTGCATTTATGGATTAATAATGCTTCCGGGGTGGTATTTACGAGAAGATGCCTTCTCAAAACCTGACGGAAAAACAATTGAAATTATAAACAATAAACTTGTACCTGTTAATATTTTATATAATTCTCTAAGGGAATTGAAAGTAAATCATGTTCCGATATTTATTATGTCTGTGAATCCTGTTAAAAATGAGTTAATGAAAATTCCTGCAATAAAAGAGGTTTATGTCCGCAGATACGGTTTCCCAGCACGAATACAGATTATAGTAAGAGAAAGAGAGCCGATGGCAGTAATAAAAACCGAATTAAATAAAATTCCTGTTGCTTTTGTTACGACTGATAATATAATGGTTACAAATAAAAACTTTATGCATCTTGCGGAGTCTGATTCGACATTAAGGATTATTGTAAAAAATCCCGAATTCCGCAGGGATTGGACTGTTCAAAGGGTCAAAGATATAGATAAAATTGCAAAAGAGGTTGAGGCATATTCGGGTGAAAAAGTTCGCTATGTGGATATGCGTAATCCGAATGATGTCTATGTAAAAATCGAATCAACAAATATCAGGCTTGGGGTCTTAGACAGTCTTGTATTTGAAAGAATTAAAAGGATACATACAATTCTTCCTAAACTTAACAGCGTCGATGAAAAAATCAAATTTGTCGATTTGAGTTGGGATAATGTAAATTACCTCAAACTTCAGACCGAAAAAGACCTAAAAGATATTAAAAAAGAACAGGATAAAAAAGAACAAGAACAAAAGCAGCAACAATGACATTTGAAGAAAAATATGCCGATATAAGACAACTCGCCAAAGACGAAATAGAGTTTATTGAAAAATTTATGGTTCAGAATGTTGAAACAAGAGAACCGCTGAATTCTTATATAATAAATTTTCTTAATGCCCCTTCAAAACGCATACGCCCGTTGTTATCAATTTTGTTTTATAAATCTCTTTACGGAGATATTAGTGATGAAAAACTTAAAGCGCTTGCATCTGTCGAACTTATTCACAGTGCTTCTTTGATTCATGATGATATTATTGACGAGAGTGATACAAGACGGGGTTTAAAAACGGTTGCTTGTGAGTTTGGAAATAAATTGGGAGTAATTTGCGGGGATTATTTACTTTCTGTCGCTATGAAAATTGTAACCGAACTTGGTTCTGTTGAATTATTAAAAAACTTTTCAAATACTCTTAATAAAATGTGTGTTGGTGAAATAAATCAAAATTTTGACAGGTTTAAAATAAGTAAAATAGAAGATTATATTGAAAAATCAAAAAACAAAACGGCATATCTTTTTGAAACGGCATTAATTACTCCGTTTATTTGCCATTGTGAGTCGTTTAATAATGAGATTTTGCTAAAGTCTCATAATGACGAAATAAAACAAATGGCGTCGGATTTTGGGATTAATACAGGGATAGCATTTCAGATACGGGATGATTTGATGAATTTAACATCATCTGACAGTTCAAAACCCCTTAGGAATGATATTGCGGAAGGTATTTATAATGCTCCCGTAATTTATGCCGGTAATCCCGATAATTATATAAACGGACTTGAAAAAACCCGTGTTTTGTTGAATAATTATATCAAAACGGCTTATGCGAATATCGAAAAATTACCGCAAAATGTATATAAGAAGGGTTTGGAAAAT
The DNA here is from genome assembly GCA_902792085.1 of uncultured bacterium. GTDB lineage: Bacteria > Cyanobacteriota > Vampirovibrionia > Gastranaerophilales > Gastranaerophilaceae > Zag111. Next base: position 247,814 of record CADAYE010000001.1, read on the forward strand.
TTTTTGGAGTTATTAGGTAATGATTAGTTATAAAGAATTAAAAGAAAAATATGATGATTTTAATAAAACCTGGTGGGGGGAAACAATTACAACGGTAATTTTTGTTGTTGTAATGCTTGTTATAATAAGATTTTTTATTGGTGAAGTTCGCTGGATTCCGTCAGGCTCTATGAATCCTACACTCATTGAGGGTGACAGAATTGTTGTAGAGCGTTTCTCAAGATTTTTTGGGGTTCCCAAAAGGGGGGATATTATGGTATTTTATCCTCCTTCAACGCAGTTATCAAAAATGCCTTTGCCTTTAATTTCAAGACTTACGGGTATATTTTGCAAAGATGTTGCATACATAAAGCGTGTTGTAGGACTTCCGGGAGATAAAGTTGAAATAAAATTTGAAGATGACGGCTCTGCGTTTGTCTATATAAATGATAAAAAATATAAGGAAAATTATATAAAAAGTGTTTATGAATATCCTCTTTGTCCTGCTCCTATACCTCAAAGGATGATTGCAGATGACAGAATTATGAAATGCGGTCCGTTTCATCTGAAAGATGATGAATTCTTTATGATGGGTGATAACAGAGGAAATTCACAGGACAGCCGTTATTGGGGTGTATTAAAAAAAGACCGCTTCATAGGCAGAGCAGTCTTTATTTTCTGGCCGGTAAACCGTTTAAGAATTTTACACCGATTAAAAAATACTATTTAACTTAGTAAATGGTAGTATTTCATATAGTCAGCCATTATTGTTGAACTTGTGGCATTCACAACATTTGCTTTTACGACTTGCTCTTTATCTTGTGCTGTTTTTTGGTCTGTTTTTGTAAGTTCGTCGTGCTGAGGTTGAACTTTTTGTGCATTTTGTTCTTCAACAGTTTCGGCTATCATATCTTCAACCTGAGCCATAATTTGATTATGAAGTTTTACATCTCCTGAATATGTACCGGTTGACTGAATACCTGCAATATCAAAATCTTCCAAAATAGATTCCCATTCAGAATAATTTGTTATGCTTGTTCCTTGTTGTTGTGCTGCTGCCTGTGCTCTTTTTAGTTCTTCAATTGATGTAATCTCTTCAGCCATCACTATCTCTCCTTGAGTGTTTTTATATTCAAATATATAAAAACAATAAAAAAAACAAGATTTCAGCATAAAAAATTTTTGTAACAAATGTTTATATTACATCAAACATATTATCTGAGTATTTTATCAAGATATTCAGATAACATGTCCATTTCTTTTGCTTATGTGTAAAAGTAAAATGGCTTTGGCTTTCGCTCACAATCCCCTTTGCGTCCCGTTTCCGGAAGACCCGAATTAAATTCTGTTTTTCCAAACTCCGCCTTTTCTGTCAACAAGCGCATCATAACAAGACCAAATTCTGAAAACACCTGTTAAACCCAAAACAGCATGTGTAACATTTTTTTCATACCCATTATCATTCACAGCCTGACCAATTCCCGGCCAAATTAAAAGTGATAATGCGGCTGCACCAACAGAACGACCGCTTACATGACCATTTGTACCATGAGTACCGGCAAATGCAGGTACTGACGCAGATAATATAAATAATGCCATAAATAAAATAAATAACTTTTTCATATTCCCTCCCATAAATTACCTGACAATTATAATCTAATCTAAAAAAAATAGCAAATAAGACAGAATAACAAAAGTCATTCCGTCTTATTTACCCTGGATGCGATTAATCACTTCGCTCGCCTTCGACGTGACTGCGCGTCTTGCTTTTTATGGCAAGTGTGCCAAAAGCAAGACTGCTCC
>CADAYE010000001.1:249606-266580 GCA_902792085.1 uncultured bacterium
CGCTCGTTCCGAACGCATAACAGCGTTCTCATCGCTATCTCATTACAAATAAGACAGAATAACAAATGTCATTCTGTCTTATTTACCCTGGATGCGATTCGAACGCATGACCTACCGCTTAGAAGGCGGTTGCTCTATCCAGCTGAGCTACCAAGGCTCAAACTCTTTGCATAAACTATATTATCATGAAAAGATTTTCACGCAAGTAGTTTTAATTATAATAAATAACCGCAAAACATTTTGCGGTTATTTTATCTTATATTAATCTTCGTCATCATCATCTTTTTTAATTTTATCGACAACCATTTTTGCCATTTCTTTTGCGATAACCTTTTGAGTATCTACAGGGCAGTTTTGCAGCATATTCATTGCCGTTCTTAATGTCGTATCAATATCATACCATCTGCCTCTGCGGTTGTCATCTAATCCTGAACCGACAGCGTTTATAATATCATCAACCGCTTCAAATTTTTCATCTTCAATATTGTGTTCTATGATAATTTTAATAAGATTTAGCGCTACCCTAATCTGTGTCTGATCATCCGTTTCTTCCAAAGTTCTGACCGCTTCCGATAAAACAGGGTCTTTGTCATACCAGCGTCTGTGTTGATTTGAATACTCTTCTTTCATAATTCCGTTCTCCTTTGCTTTCCTGTCATGCTGAACTTGTTTCAGCATCTACTAATTTAATTAAATTGATAGACCCTGAAATAAATTCAGAGTGACATCAACCGTTTTTAAATGTAACCCCTTTTGTGCCTTTTGGATAGCGCCAATCTATGCACTTATGTTCACACGCAATTCTGCATGCCCCACACTCAAGACAGTTTTCAAAATTGATTATCAATTCCTGCTTTTCTTCGTTCCACTCATAAACTCCCGCCGGACAAATATAAGTGCAGTTCCTTGATACACAATTTTTGCACTTACTTTGGTCAGGGTTCAAGTGCGACTCATTATCAGGCGTATATTTTAGCGTATATAATTTTTGGTCTAAATTCATATCAAAATACTCCATACAAGTCTAATCAAAGCCCAGATATCTTTTAAAAGTTCACTAAACTTTCTGTCCGTAAAAATACTTTTTATAAATTTGCGGTAATTTTCTCTTTTAGGGGCACCATCAACTGTTGTAAACATTTCAAAGAACGAATTAATCTTCTTTAAATAGTAACACATAAACGCTTTTTTGCGTTCGTGAGCAATAGGCATAAGTTTACGGTAAGTTTTCAAATCTTTCATTATAAAAGAATTTTGTAATTTTTTCTCATAATTTTTTAGAGTTTTTCTTGAAAAATCGTCTTTTTCAAACGCTTCAACTGCGGTTTCTGCTGCAAGTTTACCTGAAATCATTGCAAGATTTGTACCTTCCCAATGCAGATTATTTACAAGCATTGCCGCATCACCGACAACCATTACTCCATTATCACAAAGTTTTGGTACTTTATTATAACCGCCCTCAGGAATCAGATGTGCGCTGTATTCTTTTAAAGTTCCACCCTCAATCAAAGGTGCAATAGTCGGATGTTGCTTTAATTTTTCCAAGACCTCAAACGGTCTGTAATTATTCTCTACCAAATCGTCTAATGTAACGCCAAGACCAATTGTTACAGAATCTACATTTGTGTACATAAAACCTAAACCAAGTACCCCAAGCATAGAGCCGCCAAAAATTTCCCCGATTACACCCTCGTCATCTTTGACATTAAACCTTTGGTTAATCGTTTCTTTATCAAGTTTTATAACCTCTTTAACGCTCAATGCAACATCTTTTGTTTCGATTTCTTTTCTTAATTTTAATTGTTTTGCAAGAAGTGAATTAACTCCGTCAGCCAAAACGACAATATCGGCATAATAGTCTTCAAGTTCTGTTTTTACCCCTACAACTTTTGTTCCGTTTTTAATAAGTTCCCGAACTACCGTCTGTTCAACAAGAATAACTCCCGCTTCTTTTGCTTTTTGTGCCATCCACCTGTCAAATTTTCCTCTGATAACCGAATAACTTTCATTCCCGTCTTTACGGTAAGCAACAGAAGTTGAATCTTTTTCTCCTAAAATCATAAAATTATGAGTGATATTACGCCTTTCTAAAGGTGCTTCCTGTTCAAAATTCGGGAAAATTTCTTTGGTCGGTTTTGTATAAATTGCACCGCCAAAAACATTTTTACTGCCGGCAAAAAGACCTCGTTCAATTAAAACAACCTCTCTGCCTGCTCTTGCAAGTGTAATAGCACAAGCAATTCCCGCAGGTCCTGCACCAACGACTATAACATCGGTTTTATTGCTCTTTGTTAACATATCACTCCTTATTCTTTACAATTATACAATAAAATGCACTTTGTGTAAATTAGTTAAACTGTACTAAAAAGAATAATTTATATTGGATATTTTCAAAAAAAATATTATAATAATTATATGAAAAAGTTATTTTTAGGATTTATATTATTTATACTTTGCATCATGCCTGTTATGAGCATGGAATCAGCAGAATGGGAACATATTGCCCCGAATAATTATGTTTATAAAGACGGAATTAACGGTTTAGAAAACATCTACGGCTATTCCTTCTTATTAAAAGCATATAACAAAGGTCAATATGAACCTATAAACGGTAAACATGTTCATTATACATTGGGGCAGTACGAAATAAACTGTGCAAAAAGGACATACAAAATCGGGGTTTTGGATTCGTATGATGAGAATGACAGTTTTATAAATGGTGATTACAACAAATTTGCACAATTTCAGCCGGTTGTTGAAGGAACGGCAATTTATGTAATGACAACAAAATTGTGTAAATTTAAGTAAATTATTTACCCTTTTTTAAACGGCTTGCGTGTTTTGCTCTCTCAGGGACTATATATTCCATCGCAAGATTTTTGAGCAAATTTATTTTTTCTTCAAACAAACCATTTTTAGGATAATCTTCAAAATCAAAATCTCTTACCATAAAACTTTTGCTCTTTAAATCTTTCGCAACAGTTCTCTGGCGTTTATATGCTTCAATTTCGCTTATAAGAGAGTAGCGCATATCCTGAATATAATCAATTTTTTGACTAACACTCAAACCTCTTAAAAATTTTTTTGTTTGATTTTTGATTAATTTTAAAGCATCTTTTTTATCGTGCTTTGATTCTACAATTTCCGGACAATAGTAATAGGTATCATAAAAATTATCGTATTTTTTACCTGCTAATCCCTGTTTATTCAATCTCTGCAAGCGTGACAAATATTTCGGATGATAAATATCATCAGCAAAATGCTGAACTTCATGCACAAATGGCGGTATATGAACACTTCTTACAGAAGACGATATTCCGCCCATTCCTATAGAAATTGCCCTTATATCACGATTTGCATTAAAAAGGACTTCACAAATCCCATCACAGTTTTGACTATTTTCTTCGGTTAAATTCTGAACAATAATTTTTATATTTTTATCCGCAAGAGTATCAGTAATTTTTTTCTGCAAATCATTAAAACGCAAAATTGTATAATCATCTTTTAATTCAGAAGATAAATTTTGATATAATTTTTCGGTAAAAGCATCCGCTTTTGCCTGCCTTTGCGCAAATGAACCTTTTGTAATTTCATAAGGCAACTTTACACTGCTAATTAATTTATTAACTATCATATTGATTATAAAAATCATCAAAATTTTTTTTGCTATAATTAGATTATGAAAAAACTTTTTGTTATTTTTAGTCTTTTATGTCTTTCTTTTATGCCTGCTATTGCAGACAATACAATCGACAGGGGGTTTACCAATGATGATGTAATTCTTTATCAGGTTGGTGAAAAATGGGGATTAAAAGACAAAGACGGTTCGGTTTTAACTGATGCGATTTATAAAAAAATGATTCGTATAGGCTATCATACCTGGCTTGTTCAGGCAAAAGACGACAGATTTGGTTTGACTGACGAAAAAGGGGATATAATAATTAAACCTAAATACCGCCATGCAGAAAGAATTTTGGGGAAATATGTAAAATTTGGAGACTCAAATAATTTTGGTTTATATAATGAATACGGTCAAATTATTATTCCACACAAATACCAAAAAATTGACCTGCTATTCGGCAGGATGTTTTTGACCTATAAAAAATATAAATACGGTGTAATGAATTTTGAAGGTAAAGTTCTTTTAGACAACGAATTTGATGATATATATATGCCCTCTCAAAGTGTAATGAGAATTTTATACAAAGGTGATTGGTATGAAATTGAAAAAGCGGATTCGGGACAATTAGTTCTTCCTGAAAATGCAAAAGAACATGTTTATGACAAAGATACGGGAATAAATTTATACAAATTTATCAAAGAAACAGGTGTGGTTTCAGGCTATTCCGTATTAACATTTTCTGATTATTTGTTAAAAATAGTATCATCAATTTCGCCCGCACATGAAGAAACAATTGATGAACTTATGCTCTCATACGGCGCAGACACAATTAATATATACAAAAAATTCAGTTGGGTGCCGAAATATCCTATAACTTATGCCCAAAAATATTATCAAATTATCAGAAATCCGAATATAGGACCTTTGACTGACTTTCGCAATGACCTCAAACGCAAAATGAACTAATTACATAAAAAATATTATCAGTATAATATAATAAAAAATTGCTTACTTCCCGCAATTTTTATTATATTCTTGCACTTCTTCTTTCGTCATTATTGAACTTAAATCAAGAACATATCCCGGATAAAAATCACGCAAGAAACCAAGTGTACCCTCGTTTGAATATCCTGCCTTAATACATTTATCAGTAAACTCATATTTTTTTTGACTAATTCCACCATAAACTTTTTTGTAAATCGGAATTTTAATTTCGTCCATAATTGCTTTTTCTGTATCGTCCCAAATATTTGAATTTCTAAATATTCTTACCGCAAGATTACATAAATTACAATCGACTTGTTCTCTGCCGTTTTTTAAGATTGATGAACTTTTAAATATATTTTTAATCGTTTTATAGTCTGCGTTGTCTGTGCATCTGAGTTCTTTGGATACTACATATTCGTATTTTTCTTGTTCTTCTTTGGCTTTTAGCGTAAATATATTTTCCCAAGGCTTACATATGACATCATGACAAATCCTCGAATTTTCTGTATTAAGGTCTGTGTCAGGAGCATATTCTCTATATATTTTTCTTAAATCCCCAATCAAAAGATTTCGGTCTAACGGAATGTCCTCATCATCATATTTTGTCGAGACATAATCTATTGAGTCTATATCATCAAAGAATAATTCATTTTCTCTGAAGGAATCATTGCTTGGTCTGAACATTTGTTCTCTTTTTAATATCAGCGGTTTGCCTTTAATTAATGTTGTTTTTTCATATTTTACAGGTTTATATTCTGCATTGTATGCATCATTATAATTATCTTTATAAAATTCATCTTTATTCAGGCTCTCTTTATGAGTGCTATCATTATTACAAAACGATATTTTCGGGGTGAATTTGTTTGTGTAACTCTGTATATTCAAAATTTTCAATGTTTTAATCCTTCTATTTACAAATATATAAAATACGTAAAAATAAAATTTGCGTGAAAATTATAATATTAAACAATTATTCCAGTTCTTTTTTTAATTTGATAGCATTTTGAAGCCGTTGATTATTTTGGATTTTATAAATCCGCGCAAGTGCCCACTCTGCTGTTTCCTGTGCCTGAACATCTGAAATTTTTCCTGATGCACGACCGGCTTTTAAATTTTTATCAACAACATTATAAATCCCAAGCATTGTACCATTATCAAGTCTGTGAATAGGGCGTATAAAATAATCTGCAACTCCGCCCGAATTGTATTCTAATGTATGGTATAAAACATGCAAAATATTTTTTGCGTGAGAAAGTTCATAGTCAAGAAAATTTATAACCTGTTCTTTTTCCCCGTGGCGAAAGATATAGGTTTTAACTTCTTCATAATTATCTTTAGAAATCCCCATTGTGTTTATATCCTGCATAGAGCGTACCTGAAGATTTATATTCTTTATGTAATTATCAACTTCGTTCGGTTTAATCCCGAGTGCTATTGCAAGAAGTTTTTTGTCACCTGCTTTTGTATAAGAATTTTTTAACGGCTTAAACAATCTTAAAGGACGATTATTCATTATTGTCTTAAAATCCGAACTTGAAATTTTTTCATCAACAAGATGTGAAATTTCAGAATGATTCTTTTTTATAAACTTGATTTTTTGGTCTGTAGTAATTTTGCTTGAGGTTATAACCTCAAGAACCTTGTATAAATCAAGATTTCCAACAGGATTTATCTTATCGATTTTGTCTATTTTTATACCCACAGATGCATTTTACAATTTTTTTTTCGGGAAATCAAGTATATATTATCCAGTACTATTCTACGATTTATATTCCGCTTCAAGCAAAATATCCTGCACATCATATAAATAATTTATTGCATTTTCGAGAACTTCTCCCTCGGCATAATTATCTTGATAAAAGCAGGAATTTTTCGCTACTTCAATATACAAAACCGCTTTATTTAATAATTCTTCCAATTCGGCTGATTCAAATTTTGATTTATGTTTGGACATATAATAATCCTTTCTTATGGACAAGATAACTTGTCTATAAGACAATAGTATATGCTTGAAAAAGTATTTGTCAACTCTCATAATTGTCATATGGACAAGAGTGCATTAGAAATAAACAATAAAATTTGTCTAAAAATAAAAATTGAAAGAACCAAAAGAGGGTGGTCTCAGGAACAATTTGGAGAGTATGCCGATTTGAGCAAAAATTCTGTTGGAGCAATAGAACGTGCAAAAAGCAGTCCTACAACATTGACACTTGCAAAAATAGCAAATGCTTTTGGAATGAGTGTATCTGAGTTGACAGACATTTCAAAAGTTGATTTATAATATTTTATTTTTTTGCAAGTTGATAACTTATATCAATATATTCATATATCTCTTTAATCGGGACAGAACCGTCTAAAACAACTGTAAACCAATGTTTTTTGTTCATGTGGTATGCAGGGTAAATATTTGGTTGCTTGGTCAGTTTTGGTACATCTTCAGCCTGCGCACGCAGGTCGATTACTTCAACAATTTCATTTGTATCAAGTCCGATTTTTGAACCCTGAACGGATAAAATCGCAAAATACCATTTTTCATTGTCTTGTCGCCTGCATATTGCGTTGCGTGGAAATTTTGGCCACAAATATTCTGCAGACGAATTGTATTTTTTCTTTGCATAATCAAGAATTTTGTAACTGTATTCCCACTCAAAAGCCTTTATTTCAAAGCATTGTTCCTTGATTTCATCCATGATTTTCTGATATTGTTCTCTAATTTCCCCGACAAAAGTTCCTTGTGCATCTTCAACAAGATGAAGAGTGTATGGCTCATTAAAAGCCTTTTCAATTAGTTCTGTTTTTATTTCGTTTTCGTTTATAATGTCGATATTGAGGGTAAAATCACCGTTCATAATATCAACAGAATAACTGTATTTGTCTTTGTCTTTTTTAAAGCCGTAATCTTTTAATTTTTGAATATTTGCTTTTTTCTTCATAATAAAATTTTAGCATAAAAGAGGCGGAACAAAGTTCCGCCTCGATATTATTACAATTCAAATTCTTCTTTTGACATTTTTTCGTATTCTTCAGGGGTGACGGTGTCACATGTCATACCTTTTTGCTGAATTGATTTTTTTGCAAGTTTTGGCAGATCAGATTTCAGTTTTTCGTTTGCGCATACAAGGTCACGATTTTTTTGCTCCGCGATTACTCTTATTGTAACTTCTGACGGTGAACCGTCTTTTCCTGCGGTTTCCTGAACCCAATAACTTGCCCAATCATCAGGGATATCTTTTGTGAATTGATAGTCTTTATCTGAACCCAAGCGTTTATCTATTTCTGCACGTAAAACTTCTTCTACATAAGCCTTTTGAGATGTGAAGTGACAAGGATGAACGATATCTGTTCCAATAACTTCTTCAGGATCTCGTTTTTCATATTTTTTGAATAATTTTGCCGCCGTTTGCAAGTGATCAAGTTCCATTGCCAAAAATTCTTCCCAAATTGGCATTAGCATTTCGTCTTTTTCGTCAGTCATGCAGTTGTGGTACGTACAGACTTCGGTAAATTCATGAAGCAGTAATTTTTCGTAGAAGGATTCAGACGGGTCAATTAAAGACTCATACATAGTAACGTGTTCTTCTTCGACGTCTTTAATTTCTGCGTATGTTTCTCTTAAAAGTTCACTGCCGTAGGCAAAACCATGTTCGCCGTAGTAGTTGTGTGTTTGTTGTTCGCCTGCAACAAGAGTTAAGATATTAACTTTTGTTTGCGGTGTTGCTGTTGCTTTGTCATAGTGTTTGCGAAGTCTTACAATATTGCAGTTGTGGTGGTTTTGTGTCGGACGTCCTAAAATTACATCAGTTTGCCCCTGAACAACGGCATTTGGGGTAATCCCGTGAATCATATATGCCCACTGACTATATCTGTATAAGTGGTCAAAGTCTTCCAATAAACCAAAATCAAAAGTTTCTTTGACATACGGATCAGGCTCATTTTGTGCCATCCATGCGGTTAAATCTACCGCAACTTGTTCATAACCCAAAGTTGTTTCCAAAACAGATTGGTCGCATGGTGCAAGCCAATTTATTGTAGTTTGTTGTGCATCTTCAATACGTTTTGTTTGAGCCAAAAATTCCAATGTGTCTTCATCTTGGCATAGTCTTGCAAAATTATGTTTAAAATTCCACGCTTCGACTTCGATTCCGTTCATCAAAATTTGACGGGTGCGGGAATAACAATCAACCTCATTTTTGTTGTATTTTCTGTGCGCAATATCATGCCATGTGCGCACTTGTTTTTCCAACGGTAAACCTTTTTCTTTTAAAGCATTAAAAGTCATTTTATTTTCTCCTTTCAAACAAAATATATTAACCTCCTCCCCCCCAAACCCTCTCCTGAAATCAGGAGAGGGAGATGTTGTAAACGAACTTATGAGTTTATACAACATCGGGTGAGGTTTTTATATAAATAAAATGAATTTTAAAGTTTTTAAATCGTCTGATAAGGCAAACCTATATTGATAAATTTTTGCTATAATACATATATGTTTAACATCAACGAAAATGATATCCCCTATCCTTATGAGCGGTTCAGGGCAAGGTTGAAAGAGGGAGAGTCTTTTGCCGTAACCGGTTTGACAACTTTTTTGCGTCTGTTTTTATTATCCAAAATTAAAACTTATGCAAAGAAAAAAGTCCTTATGGTTACTTCAACCGAACAAACTGCCTTGAAATATCAAAGCGATTTGAAAACCATTTTTGACCTTGATGCTGAAATTATGCCCTTTCAGGATGTTTCTATGTACGAAGCGGTCAGTCCGAACCTGTATGATTATGCCCGTCAGGTTGAAATTCTTTTAAATAAACCAAATGTGGTTATTTGCCCCGTAAAATCTCTGCTTGAAAAATTCCCTAACGAAGATTTTTTCAAAAAAAATTGTCTGAAAATCAAAGTGGGTGACACTCTTGATTTAGGCAAATTTTCAAGGCAGTTGGTTAATTTGGGTTACAAAAAAACAACAATGGTCAGTGACATATCGGAATTTAGCATAAGAGGGGATATTGCAGATGTTTTTTCCCTGAATTCTCACCCTGTCCGTATTGAACTCTGGGGAGATGAAGTTGTTGATATTCGCTATTTTGATAATGAAACCCAAAAATCTGTTGAAAAAGCGAAAGAAACAACCATTTATCCTGTTTATAAATTTATCACCGCAGGGCAAGAGGACTTGGTAAGAGCCTTGCAGGGCGAATCGGAGGATGATGTTCCCGAAGAAAATTATTTTGAAGGAATAGAGGTTTATCAGGGGTACTTTAATAAGCAACTGACAGGAATTTTAGATTATTTCAAAGATTATGCGCTTGTGTTTGATGAAACTTCGGAAATTTACTCAAAATATGAATTTCTTGATGAAGAATGTGAAAAAAGGAAAGAAGATTTGCGTAAATATTCTGCCCCCTTTCAGGGGGAAGTGGACGAAGTCCGTAGGGGGTTAAAAAATAAAAAGATTCCGAATCAAGTTCGGAATGACAATATAAATAACCACTTTACCTATGAAGAATTTTTGCGTGAAACTTCATATTTCCAAAAAATCGGGTTCAATAATTTTATCGACGGTGGTATGTTTGATTTAATTGAGTTTAATTCTCAACCTTTGCGCAATTTTGAGGCTAATCTTGATGATATTGCTCAATTTATAATGAATTATATAGCCCCTCACCCTAACCCTCTCCCCGATGGGGCGAGGGAAAATGAAACAGCTTGCCATTTCATCAATTCAAATGGATGTGAAAAATGGGATGTTATCATCGCTACGAATTATACTGAACGCGTAAAAGAAATTTTATCAGAGAATGAAATCTTTAATGTGGATTTTGCGCCTTCGACTGTTTGCGGCGGTTGTATATTGGAAGATTTTAAAACGGTTATTATAACCGACAGGGAGATGTTTAACAAGCGCCCCAAAGAAATTACTTCAACTAAAAAATCTTATTACAAAGAAAAACCTGAATTTATTGAAAATATAAACGATATAAAAGTCGGAGAATTTGTTGTTCATACAATTCACGGTTTAGGGATATATAAAGGGCTTTCTAAACAGGAAATTGACGGACAGTTAAAGGATTATCTGACTATTGAGTACGCAAACAAAGACAGATTGCATATTCCTGCCGAGCAAATAAATCTTTTGTGCAGATACAGAGGTTCGGGTACTGCAAAGCCTAAATTGTCAAAAATGGGTGGTCGTGACTGGGAAAATACCAAAACTAAGGTTAAAAAAGCGGTTGAAACTGTTGCTTATGATTTATTAAGACTGTATGCAAGACGAAAAATGCAGCAGGGAATTGAATTTTTGCCTGATACAAATTGGCAGATAGAGATGGAAGAAGCGTTTGAATACACCGAAACACCCGATCAACTGAAAGCAATAACCGAAGTCAAGTCTGATATGGAATCTTCTCAGCCTATGGACAGACTAATTTGCGGTGATGTCGGGTTTGGCAAAACAGAGGTTGCAATGAGGGCAATTTTTAAGGCAATAACCTCAGGAAAGCAGGCTGCCGTAATTGTACCGACAACTATTCTTGCACTTCAGCATTATCAAACAATGGAAGAACGATTCAGACCTTTTGGGGTAAAAGTCGAACTTTTATCCCGATTCAGAACTTCAAAGGAGCAAAAAGAAACAATTAAGCATCTTGCAACAGGGGAATGTGATGTTGTTGTGGGTACTCACAGGCTTTTACAGGACGGAATAGTATTCAAAGATTTGGGAATGTTAGTTATAGATGAAGAACATCGTTTTGGTGTTCGGCATAAAGAAAGACTAAAACAGTTGAGAGAAAATATTGACATTCTTTCAATGTCTGCAACGCCGATACCGAGAACACTTTATATGTCATTATCAGGAATAAAAGATATTTCTTTAATTAATACTCCGCCTAAAAATCGTTTGCCCATTAAGACTTATGTCGGAAATTGGGACGAAAATATGGTTCGTAATGCAATTAATCACGAAATTGACAGAGAAGGGCAGGTATTTTATTTGTACAACAGAGTTGAAACTATTATGGAAATGAAAACTCTTTTGCAAAGGATTGTGCCTAATGCAAGAATTGCTGTCGGGCATGGACAGATGGACGAAAAGCAACTTGAAGAGGTTATTGTCGATTTTGCCAATCATGAATACGATATTTTACTTGCTACAACAATTATTGAAAACGGAATTGATATTCCTAATGCTAATACAATGATAATTCATGGGGCGGATAAATTCGGACTTGCGCAGTTGTATCAGTTAAGAGGGCGTGTCGGCAGAAGTGAAAGACAGGCATATTGTTATTGCCTGTATAAACGCAGTAAAGAACTTTCAAAAGATGCAACAGACAGGCTAAAAGCCATAAAAGAATTTACAACGCTCGGGAGCGGTTATCAAATTGCCATGCGTGATGTTGAGATAAGAGGTGTTGGGAATATTTTAGGGACAAAACAACATGGTCACATGGTAAATGTCGGATTTGATACTTATTGTGAGTTGTTGGAAGAAACCGTAAAAGAGTTGCAGGGTGAAAAAATTGATCGTACCCAACCGACAATAGTTGATATAAATGTAACGGCATACATTCCTGATGAGTGGGTTGGTTCATCCGAACAAAAAATGATTGAATATAAACGGTTAGCGGATGTAAAATCCGTAACCGAACTTGATTATATAGTTGATGAGTGGAAAGATCGTTTTGCAAAACCGCCCGAACCTGTTGAAAATCTTATTAAACTCATTAGATTAAGACTCGGTGCAACTGAAATTAAAATTGGTGTAATCAGGGAAACGCAGGATAATATAAGAATTTACACTCCTTATTCTCAGGCGGAATGGAATCTTGTTGCAAGAACTTTGCCGCCAAACATTTCAAGAAAATTAAAATTTACAATTGCCCCAAAAACTTGCACAGAAGGGAAATCTGTTCTTATTGTAAACACTTCTTATGTAAATTTTGATGAAATATTTAACATTTTGAATGATTTGTTTTATTATATACGCAAGGTTAGTTACGAATATTAAAAAATAGAGAGGGATAAATTAATGAAATCAACCAAACTTTTAGCAACTTTACTTGTTTCAGGAATGTTATTTACAGGTTGCGGTTTAAAAAATTCGCAGGCAATAATCAAGGTTAATGATGCAGTAATTACTCAAAATGACTTTGATAAACTTATGGACAAACAAATTGAAGCCTCACCGTTTGCAAAAATGGGAATGGGAGATATCAAAAAAGATAAAGATGGTGTTTTGTATCTTATGACAGAACGCGCAGTTATTACTCAACTTGTTATTCAGGAACTTCTTGATCAGGAATCAAAAACAAGAGGAATAAAAGTTTCAAATAAAGATGTTGATAAAGCGATAGACAAAATTATTGATAAAGTTGGCGGGAAAGATAATTTGTCAAATATGCTAAAACAAAACAATGTAAGTATCAGTCAGTTTAAATCTGATATAAAAACTCAGGTAAAAATGCAAAAACTTGCTCAGACTGCGAAAAATGTAAAAGTATCCGATAAAGAAGTAAAAGATTTTTATAACAAAAATATTAGCAAATTTAAACACGGAGAACAGGTCAGAGCATATCATATTCTTTTAATGACTGACCCGATGCAGATTGCACAGGAAATCACAAACAACGGTAAAAAAGAAATTGCCGAATCTGAAATGAATAAAAAGATTGAAGCAACAGTAAAAGAGCGTGAAACACTTGCAAATAAAATTGCGAATGAATTAAAGGCAGACACAACAAAATTCAGCCAATATGCAAAAAAATATTCACATGATACTACAAGTGCTCAAAAAGGTGGAGATTTAGGCTATTTTGAAGCAAAAGTTATGGTTCCTGAATTTTCAAAAGCCGCTTTTGGGGCAAAACCAAATACAATTGTCGGTCCTGTTAAAACTCAGTACGGTTATCATGTAATTTTGGTTACAGACAGGCGCCCTGCAGGTGTTGAATCATTCGATAAAGTTAAGAATAATTTAAAAGAAAGCCTTACAAGTGAAAAAGAAATCAAGGCTCTTGATGATATTCTCAATGCCGCAAAGAAAAAGGCAAATATCGAATATGTTGATAAACAGTATAACCCTGATGAAATAACCAAAAAACTTACCAAACAATTAGAACAAATGCAAAAAGATGCAAATCAGGTCACACCTGCAAAGAAATAATTTTAGGTATCTATATACAATGTTACATTAACAATATCTGTCATTGCTTGACATATACAGCAATGACAGATATTGTTAGGCAGTTGCCTGACATACTCACTCTTTGTCATGCTGAACTTGTTTAAACATCTATCAATTTGATTTAATATTTTTATTATCAGGATTCGGGAAACTGCTAACATGTCCTTTTCTGTCAATATACCCCCCCCAAAAAATCTCTACCAACAATATTTGGTTTACCGTTCCCGTTTAAATCTACCCTGCAAACAATAAAATCTGAATATGTTTGCGATTTTGAACATATAAACATTATACCATTTTTTAAAATAACCGTTAAGTTGTTTAAAGTAGGATTAGCATTATTGCCGTTTAATAATTTATAAGTCACTTTATCATTACCAGTAGCAGTCGTTTTCCAACACTCTTTTTTTGCTTTATCTGCAGCACAAATTTTTACAATACTAAAATGTCCGTCGGTTAAAAGTTTTGACGGTTCACCAAAGTCTGTGTCCATCAAATCATGGGTTTTGTGGGTAATAAGTTGGTCCTGCGCAAACTGTTCTATTCCCGCAGAAAAATTCTTTATTTGAGTCGCAAACAACCTGTTTTGGAAATTATTCATCAAAATCGGAACAGTCAAAACCGCAAGCATACCTACTATTGTTAGTACCATCAAAAGTTCTGTAAGAGTAAAACCTTTTTTCATATATCACCTCTATTTACTACAACAATTAGATATTGTCAAAAATTTTAAATCATGTAAATACATGCAAATAAAGGATTTTAACAATTTTTGTTGAATATATTCAACTGATTATTTTATATCAACATTATAGAATTGAATAATGGGTTTAAAAAAGATACAAAATGAATTAGGCAGACGATTAAAGGGGTTACGCATTGACAAAGGTATAACTCAGGATGAACTTGCCTATGCCGTAAAAATATCCCGTGACCATTTGTCAAATATTGAAAACGGTAAATACCCGATAAACCTGAAAAATTTGTATAAACTTGCAGTGTTTTTTAATGTTGATATTAAGTATTTTTTGTAATTATTTCAATGGAAATATTTGACAAAAAGCAAAATTAACAACTTGACCGAAAAACTTTAAAATGGGATAATTCAAATATGTTCAAGTATTATGGTAAATTTGCTCCATATATGTTTTTACTTCCGGCAGGAATTGTACTGTTGATATTTTTCTTTTTACCGTTTTTTCAGACAATTGGATTGAGTTTTTTCAATTATTCACATAGTATTTATTCTCCTGATTTTGCCGGAATAAAAAATTATATAGAAATTTTACAAAACCCTGTTTTTTATAAGGTTATGTGGAATACAATTTTGTATTTGGTTGTTGCAGTTCCGATTTTGGCAATTTTTCCGTTATTTTTGGCAGTTTTAATTAACCAAAAAATCAGAGGGATTACTTTATATAAAATTTTGATTTATCTGCCTGTAATTGTCTCTATTGTTGTTGCAGCAATTGCTTTCAAGTGGCTTTATGCTCAGGACGGAATTTTAAACTACTTTATGCAGTTATTGCATCTTAATAAAATCGGCTGGCTGACAGACCCTAAGTATGCAATTTATTCTGTTATTATCGTTACAATTTGGAAAGGTATCGGTTATTATATGATGATTTATCTGGCATCATTAATGAGCGTACCAAAAGAACTCTATGAAGCATGCGATATTGACGGTGCAAACTTTTGGCAAAAACATCTGACGGTAACAGTTCCGCATTTAATGCCGACAATTGCACTTGTCACAACCATAAGTTCGATTTCGGCGATGAAAATTTTTGCTGAAATTTATGTTATGACAAAAGGTGGACCATTAGATTCGACAAAAACCATTGTATATTATATTTATGAAAAAGCGTTTGAGAATTTGGATTTGGGTTATGCAAGTGCAATGGCAGTAATACTTCTTATTATCGTAATGATATTTTCACTTTTGAATATTTTTGTTTTTGAACGCGGGAAATATAAAATATAAGAATATAATTTATAGATTATAAAACTTGTCATTGCTATACATAGCAAATAATTAAATACACTAACTCCCCAACGGGGAGAAAAGAATTTCAATGCGAAACAAAGTTGAGCATTAGAAATTCAAGAGAGGATAAAATTAATCTACCCGGGGAACACGCCCTCTCCCCTACGGAGAGGCAGAAAACCTATCTCTAAACAATCATACTCTATCTCCCTTGGGGGAGAGAAATTTTTCTTAATGAGCAAAAGAGAATTTAGAAAAATGAGAGAGGGTTAAGCTAATTTGACTGACAGTAAAAAACTGTATCAAGTATTGTGTAGTATGAGCGAATTAAAAGTTTTTTCACAATTCACTATTCGCTACTCACCTGAACTATTTGACTCACTTGATAAAAAAAAGAGATTTGAACCTCTGTTCTAAATCTCTTTTTTCTAAATTAGGTGCTGGCAACTATACTTTAGCTCTTGGCGAAGTATGAGCCTTAGAGATAAAGTATGCCGAAATAAACTACAAAATCTTACAAACCCGTTTTGTTAGATTTTGTGTGAATAAGGCTGTTATCTTGTATTTCTCATAGAAATACATATAACTATTTGACTCGCTTAATTAAAAAAAAGTGAGAATTGAACCTCTGTTCAAATTCTCACTTTTCTAAATTAGGTGCTGGCAACTAGTTATCTTCCCGGGAGGTGGCCCTCCAAGTATTGTCACCGCAATGAATCTTTTCGACCGTGTTCGGGATGGGAACGGGAGTTTTCTTCACGCTTGGTCACCAGCGAATCTTCTATTAAGCGCCTGACAAATCAGAGATTTGTTCGCTTCCTTCACTTTCGTTCCGGTCGCAACGGCGCCATATTGTGTTTCCCTGCTCGTCACACTATCCGTGTGCCGACACCGGAAACACCGGCTCACGCACTCAAAATTGCATAGCAGAAATAAACTTAATCATCAACTTCTTCCCACATGTTCCGCCTGTGCAATCATAGATTGCTTCGCTCATTCTCTTACGTTTCATTCGCAACGGCGGATATTATAAACCTTCGCTCGTTAGCCTGCTCGTCTTGCTACCGCAAGCCGACTCCGCTAACTCACTTCGTTCATTTTTTAGGAAAAGCCCTCGTCCTATTAGTATCACTCGACTTAAAATGTTGCCACTCGTATATCTGTGACCTATCAACGTTGTAATCTGCAACGGGACTTACT
>CADAYE010000002.1 GCA_902792085.1 uncultured bacterium
GCAAGAACCACTGCAAGATTCTTGCATGGTGAGAAGACTTTCCAATAATAAAAAACAGATGCCTTGCGGTATCTGTTTTTTATTCTCCCGGAGATGGATTCGAACCACCGTTAAAAGAGCCAGAATCTTTCGTCCTGCCACTAGACGATCCGGGATTATTTAATTTTTAAATTCAGTGGAGCGGGTGACCGGACTCGAACCGGCGATCTTCTGCTTGGGAAGCAGACATTCTACCACTGAACTACACCCGCATGTATTTGGGTTCATGACAATAATAACACAAAAAAAATTAATACAAATCCCTTATTTTTAAATTTAATTCAGAAATAAGCTTGTTGTTGTTTTTTTGTGACAAAATTTTGTTTACCAATTCAATAATCGGTTTTTGTAATTGATTATTAACGTATGGTATCGGGATTTGTTCAAGGTGTGAGCGCAAAACCTTTACGGAATTGAATTTCTTTTCAAAATAAAATTGTGCAATATCAGAATTTAAAATTGCCAAAATGTATTTAATGTCAAGTCCTTTAATCTTAGGGATAAGAATATTACTGCTGTTCAGGGTTAGCATTTGTTTATCGTCATAGGCAAAGACAAGTTTTTTTGAAATAAATTTATAAATAAGTTTTTCTTTCGCACGAAACACACTTTGCGGGGCACATTGCTGAAAACTGTCAGGCTTAAATACAATGTAATTCTCAGGTGATTTTATTCTGAATTTTTCAATATCCTTTCCTTTTAGTATCGCTTCATTATTTGAATTTTTTGTCTTTGAAAGATATTTTTCATTGTTTCCTGTAACAATTCCAAGCGCAAAAACAGCGTTATCTTTTAATGTTACTTTATTTGGTATATTTTCTATTTTTTTTATAAGTTTGTATTCGTTATCATCACAGTTAAAATCAAAAATTTCAGGTGTAATTTCTCTATTTGTATTTATTGTAAATGTTTTATTCTTTGTTTTAACCTGCAATCCCTTTGAATTAAATGTTTTATTGTTATACAA
Organism: uncultured bacterium; assembly: GCA_902792085.1. Classification (GTDB taxonomy): domain Bacteria; phylum Cyanobacteriota; class Vampirovibrionia; order Gastranaerophilales; family Gastranaerophilaceae; genus Zag111. The sequence goes on from CADAYE010000002.1 coordinate 1,007, forward strand.
AATCCGCAAAATAACGCTTGGGCATTGCACTCCGTCAAATGTTTCTCCCAAATATTCGATATATTTAACCGAAGCTTTTTGGGTAATTATTTCACGCAAAGTTTTATGGATTTTTACGTTGAGAACCGCTTCCGGCAATATAAATGATAATGTGCCGTTATCATTCAGTTTTTGAAGTGCTTTTTCAGTTATTACATCATAAGATTCAATGGCTGAAGTTTGTGCGGTTTTGAAATTGTTTTTGAAAAATTTTCTTTCTTCTTCATTAAACTCATACGCCCAAGGCGGATTTCCGACTATATAATCAAATTTTTGTTTGTTTGAGCAGGTCAGAAAATTTTGGATTTTGATGTGTTCATAAATAAAATTTTTATCGTATATTTTGTATTTTAGTGCAAAATTTATTCGTGCAATCTTTACGCTCAATTCATCGATATCAGCACCAAAAATATCTTGCATACAAGTATTTTGTGGTAAGTGCAGAATAAAATTTCCGCTTCCGCAGCAGGGGTCAATTATCGTACCACCACTATAATTTTCAAATGTGTTTTGGATAAGTTTTTTTACAACATCCGTCGGTGTAAAATATGCACCAAGCGATTTTCGTGATGATATGTTGTTTAATGACAGATATAAAAGTCCCAATATATCTTCATTCTGTTCATAAACAGGTTTAAAATCTTTTATGACAGGGTATTTTAATATAGTTTTATTAGTATTTGAAATTTCTTCACAGAGATATTTGTAGTTTTTATATTCTTTGTCAAAGGCTGATTTTATCAGAATTTCTGAATAATATGCAACAAGTTCTGATATTTCATTTGGTTTCAGTGCAATATCATTGTTTTCAAAATATTGTATGAGTTTTTCAATTCCTGATAAATTTTTTGAATCTTTTGAAATATATGATTTATATAAATTAAAGCCTGATTTAAATTTCTTATTGCGGCGGCTTTTTAAGTTGCTATTTTGTCCATTATTAAGATTTTTTATAAGCTCTTGACAATATTCTTCACCAAAATAAACCTTTCGCCCCTCGATTTTTGAAGGAACAATTTTGCCGAGTTTAATCCAATTTTTGCCTGTTGCAACAGACACCAAGAGTTTTTGACAAAGTTCTTCCAAATCTATTAATCTACTCATAGATTTTATTTTTATAACCCCTCTTTTTGTTGCTAAGGACAAAGACTTTCCCAATCAGGTTCTTCGTCTTCTTCTCCCGGTTCAATAATATGTTCATTATTCTCTAACATAACCATTAATGATAATTTTAATTGTCTTTTATAATTTTCTCTTGCTCTTGCAAGTGTTTTTGCGCAAAATGTAAAACTCGGAATCTCTTTTATTTCAATATACCAATAAGGATTTCCTTCAAAATCCAAATCCTGTCCTTCGATTAAAGTCCAGTTAAGGTTTAAATAATATTCTAAATCTTTTTTCTGTTCTTCCATTTTGTTTAATTTTCCAAAGATGAATTACTCAATGGCTGATTAATCATAATTCCTTCTCCGCCGAGGACATCTGCTTTTTGTCCGTCAATATACAAATAAACAGGCAAATCGGAGTTTAATTTTACAGTTTTGATTAATTGATATAATCTCTTATACAAACTATCTGCGCCACCTCCGTTTACAAATGAAGAATTAAGGTTTACGATAACTCTGTCATTTTGTTCTGAAATATTTATAACTTGCGCAGAATGGGGAATTTCGCTGTAAACTCCTTGCTGTTTTTCTTCAGGTTTTGGACCGTTTATTAAAGCATATACGGAAAATTTTAGTTTTGAACCGTCAATGTCTTCACTGTATTGGCGTTTCACCGCTTTATAAACTTCTTCGTTATGCTCGTTTTTGCCGATAAAATAAATATTTACATATTCTTTTGTTTTGAGTTCGGGTTTATCTGACGGGAGTTCTTGTTCGACAGTACTGCGTTTTGAAACTTCGACATCATCAGGTTTTATCTCCGGTTTTGGCATAAATACATTAAAGGCAACAACCCCCAAAACCAAAATCATGCAAAGCCCGATAAATATTAAAAGAATTTTTTGATTTTTATCCATTTTAAACACCTTTTAATCTTTAGGAATAATGACTACACCTTCAGCATTGATTACATTGTTTTTTATTGCAATATTTCTTATAAAAATTCTTGCATTCTTATTATCAAGAATATTTACTGAAAAATCAAGTGGATTTAGATATTGCATAATAGAATTAACTTTTTTCAAATCAAAATTGAAAGAATTTGATGTGAGCCGTGTATTTTCAAAATTAATTTGTCCGTCTTTAACACTTAAATCCGCACTCAATGCAAGTTTTTGAACTTTCATAAAAGGTATGCTGATACCGATTGTATAATAAAATTTGTTTCCTCTTATTGATGCTTCTGTTGATGAAACCCTGATTCCGGCAAATGATTTTTTGTTAAAGTTATTGATGACTTTTTTATATTTTTCTGACTGCATAGTTTTATTTAAGGCATCATTATCCATCTGAATATCAAATGACATAGGGAAATCTTCTTTAAATTTTAAATTTCCCTTTGTATTGTATTCAACATAATTAAATTCGCACAGTGTCTGCAATTCAATAGAAGATAAATAAATGTCGTCAATACTTAAATTTTTCCCTGAAACCTTAACAGATTTAAATATCCCGTTTGCCAAATCTTTTGCGCTGTATGAATTAATCGTAACATTCAACTTGTTACCTTTTACATTTTTATTAATTGATTTTTCAAGCACGGCTTCCGATATTTTCGATTTTGTATAATTCAGACCGAAAATATTACTAAAAAATGATGAAAATTTGTTGTTCATATTATAAGGTTCCACGCAGGTATATTTACATTCTGCCCCAAACGCGTTTAATGAACATCCAATCAATAATCCTAAAACTATAATTAACTTTTTCATAACACCTCAAAAACTTTCTTAATTCTTATAACTTTATCATTAATCTGTCCGACTGCAATTATTTTACCACCATAAATGAGAAATACAATAGAATCGCATAAATCTGTAAATTGTTTTTGTTCTCGAATATTTAACGCTATTCCATGCATAACTTTTTCTTTTTCTTTTTCATTAAGAATGTATTTTTTGCCTGAAAGCACATCAATAGGGTTGATAAGATGTTCTCTTACATCGTTTTCCCCTTTTATATCGTCAAGTTTTACAGCGTTTTCAACCGTAAATTTCCCTGCCTTTGTCCTCTCAAGTGCAATCAAATGTCCTCCGCAATTAAGTTTTTGCCCTATATCATAGGCAATAGAGCGAATATATGTTCCTTTTGAGCATCCGATAATGATTTTTGCAATTTGGTTTTGTTTATCAAACTCAAGAAGTTCAATTTTTGAAATATAAACTTTTCGTGGTTTGATTTCAACCTCTTGTCCTTTTCGTGCGTATTCATAAAGTTTTTTCCCGTGTACTTTTATTGCGGAATATTTTGGCGGATATTGTTCGATTTCACCTTTAAAATCATTTAAAGCCATTTCAAGTTGAGATTTTGAAATTTCGGTTTCATAAGTTTTTACAATTTGTCCATCCAAATCATAAGTATCAGTATCCGCACCGAATTTGACAGTTGCGATATATTCTTTGTTATCATCAAGATATTCTATTAGTCTTGTGGACTTACCAATACAAACAGGCAAGACTCCGGTTGCAAAAGGGTCTAATGTCCCGCTGTGTCCGATTTGCTTAATATGAGTAATTTTGCGCAAAATTGCAATAACATCAAAAGATGTCATTTTTTCAGGCTTATATATGTTGATAAAGCCAAACAATTACTTGATTTCCCCTTTTGAAATTTTGTTTAACAAATCAACAACTCTTGAAGATTGTTCAAGACCGTCAGTATAAACAAATTTGAGTTCCGGAGTAAGACGCAGACGAAGTTGTTTCCCGACATTATAACGAATTTTCGGGGTTGATTTTTCTATGACTTCTTTTGTTGTTTCAATATCTTCTGCTGAACCCAAAACACTGTATATCACTCTTGCAAATGAATTATCATGAGAAACTTCAACATCAACAATAGACACAACTCCCTTTAAACCTCTGATTTCTTTTCTCAAAATATCAGAGATATCACGCATTAGTTCTTTTCTGACTCTTTCGTTTCTCAATGTCATAATTTTTTCTCCTTAGATAAATACATTGTAGCATGAAAATGCATATTTTTATCAGGCAATTATATATTATTTACCACAAAATTTTGGCAAAATGGTTATCCCTAACGGATAATCACCCACCCAAATTTCTAAATTTCACATTCTGTTAAATTGGGTGGGCGCTGATTTTAACCTATTTTTGTGGTAACTCCTATATAGTTACCTTTTATTAAATAAAAAGTCTGCACTTTTGGTACAGACTATATTGAAGTTTACAACTATCCTATTTACTCTCTTCTTAAAGTTTTTTACTTTACTCCCTAATAAACCAGATATATAAAATGAAACTTTATTTATCTTTTATGATTATTTTTTGTTAAAACTTATCCCTAAATCTCTTTTACTCCAAAATATCGTTCAATCATCTCTTTCCCTTTCCAAACTACTTAGCCATCACCTCTGTTCTTTCTTCATACTCACTATCTTTACTACTTACCTTAAAATGACCTATCCCGAAGGTCACCCCCCTAAACTATCCGGCAGCCTTTCTCTGATCGGCTTGCTTTCTATGTATTTAAATTTAGACCTAATTCTTCATGATTACAAGTAAAAAAAAATTATTATTTTTTTACAATAGACCATGCCCTTTGATAGAGTAAAACAAAATTCGTGTTATAAAATCTTAATGAAGATAACTTAATGAAATCTTGTAAATATTTTGCGAAATTTTATTTGACAATATAAAATTAGTGTGAAGGAATTAGCATGCTTTTTCCATAAATATATTGAGATTTAGGTATTTTATGAAACGATTCATGGAAACAAATACAGTCACTCACAACCTCATGTCATTTAGCGGGTTTAAAGCCATGCTCATTTTTTCCATGCTTGTAAAAAGTCCAAAAACTTATGATGAAATAAAAAAAGAAATTGAAAATAATGAGTATTTAAAAGAAACCGTATCGACAGATACAATAAGAATTTATATGAATTCTCTAAAGCAAGTCGGCTGCCAAATAAAAAGAATAAATGAAGGCAGAATTGTTAAATATTATATTGATTCTCATCCTTTTTCCCTGAAAATATCCGATTCTCAGGTGAAAAGTATCATAAAAGTGTATAAGGCTATTTCAAAATCAATTGAAATAGCTGATTTTCTCGAACTTCATGCTTTTTTTGATAAAATTTCTCCATATATTTCAAATGAAGATTTAAAGTTAAAATTAAAAAAATTATCTCCAATAGGTAATATTGATTACGATTTAATATCAGATTTGATGAAATATGCAAAGAATAATACCGAGATTACAATTTTATATAATGCAAAAAATTCGGGCAAAAGAAAAGAAATAGATATAATTACTGACAAAATGAGCATTATAAACGGAAAACTTTATTTGACCGGATATAATTCCGAATATAAAAATTATGGTGAATTTTTAGTCTCTAATATAATTAAGATTGTCAGTGTAAATATGCAGTCGCCAAAATTGGAATCACCTGAATACATTATACGCTATGAGTATTTAAAAGATGATAATACAGTATTTGAGCCAAATGACGAAGAAACAATTACAGAAGAAACAGAAAATCATGTAATAGTTGAAATAAAGTCGCGCAACAAATTTGCAATTATGCAAAGAATTTTATCTCACTCAAGCAGATGCAGAGTACTTTCTCCTGAAAATTACAGACAAGAAATTATTGCAATTCTCAAAAATATGAAAGAAGGATACATTGAAGAATAATAATTTAAAAATCAATAACGGATGTATTAATATCTTCAGATTCCTTATGCTTTTGTATAATGATGAGGCTGATTATAATGCAGTTTATAATATTTTTAAAACAGATATCATTGAAGACGGTAAAGTTTATGATGAAAAGAAATTGAATAATTTGATTCAGGTAGTAATAAACAAATATATAAATGCCTTGAAAGTTTTTGGGGTAAAAATCAGAAAAGAAAAGCACAAATATAAACTTGAAAGCAGCCTGTATTCTGTCGAATATTGCGCAAGTGATTTAAAAGCATTAAGCCTTATTGTCGGAGCAAGCAGAAATCTGCCAGATGAAAACATTACTGGAAATATTGAAGAATTAAAATCAAGTCTATTTTTGAGAATGAGTAATTTCGATAAAAATACATTCAATTTTTTAAGTATGAAAAAAGATTTTTCATTTTTCTATACGGATTTAAAAGACCAAATAGAGCAATGCAAAAATTATTGCAAGGATAATGTGATTTTAGATATTACTTACTTAAAAAGAAATAAAGACATGCATTCAAAATGCAAACCCAAAGAAGTTACTTATGATGTAAAAACGGCTTACTTAAATGCTTATGACACAGTTAAAAAAGAAAATATTGAAATTGCTCTGCCAAATATTTTGTCGATTAAAGTCCTTCCAAACAGAAGTTCAAATTATGAAAGCACTACAACTGTTGTTTATAAATTAAAAGGCAGACTTGCTAAAACATACAAACTCAAAGACGGAGAGAAACTTCAGGATACAAAGAATGGAGAAATAATTGTAAGCAATTCGGGTGAACCGTTGGATAAATTGTTTTCACGGCTTATGCGGTATGCTGATCTTTGCGAGATTATTACCCCGAAATTTATCAGAAATGATATGGTTAATCTTATAAATGAAACTCTAAAATTGTATGAAAATGAATAAAAGACCGAAAATATTTAAATTTTCGGTCTTCTTACACACTACACACTAATTATATTTTACTTCACACTTTAATTTTTATTTAGGTTGAAATTTTGCTTGTTAAAATAGAACCTAAGGCAACGAGCCCTGCAACTGCCGCGCCGATAAATCCTGCTTTAGTTGTAAGGAATTTTGTTGCACCTTTCAAGATACTTCCACTGTGTCCTGCAAGCATTTTTGCTGCTCCGTATGCAGTTGCACCAATAACTCCAATACCTGCTATTCTGCCGATATTTTGTTCGGTTTTTTCACCTGTCGGTACTGATTGATGCGTAATATCTGCAATATTGTCTTCTGCCGAGCGTCTGCTATATGTGTTCAATGTAACAGACTGTATCAAACCCTGAAGGAATGAACTGTGACCGTTTTCACGCAAATCCTGAACTAAAGTTTTACCGTTCATCTGGGTATATAGCGATAATGCACGGCTGTTTATTTCTTCTGTGCTTGCTTCTCCATAGGCATTTTTTACGGCATCTAAGTATTTTTGATATGCTTCCGGTACTTGATCCTGTTCATTTTGTAAAATCTTGTCTTTGAGATTTGCTGCAGTTTCCTGTACTGCTTCCATTGCGCCGTTAAGTTTTATATCGTTGTTTCTTTGCATTTTTTGAGAATCAACATAGTAATTGTTCCAATTTTGCTGATAATTTTTCATATTATCAAAATAAGAACTATCCATACTGCCCATTCCCATACCAAATGCAGGTGCGCAAAACCCCATTCCCATAGGATTGAATATACTTCCGCTCATTCCCATTGCGCCTGTATAAGAGCCCATAGATGTCATATCTATTTTGTCAAAGTCGCAAGAAAACGGAGAACTCATAGGCATATATTGAAATTTGCCAAGGTTCAGCGGTTGTATTGAACTGACATTGTCCATAACTACCTCCAAAATAAATTAACCTTTTTTACCTACCTTACCTATATAAAAAATTTTTTTTTCTAATAATTGCTTTTTTAGTTTTTTTTGTAACATTTTTGTTACATTATTTGGTTGATGTGGAATAAAGCCATATCGGTTAATATAAAAATGTATAGGACTATATTAATGAAAAAAGGCTGTTTCAGAAGATTTATTTCCGCAATATTTTCACTGCTTGTAATTGCAGGGATAGCGGCAGCAGTATATTTTAATCAGGGATTTATAAAAACTCATATTATAAACCGAGCAAAAGGTATGTATTATGTTCACAAAGGAGATGAAGCATACCGCAAAATGAAAACGAATAAAGCGATTAAGTTTTACAATAAAGGTTTGAAACTCTTCCCCGGGCACTATACAGCATGGTATAATCTTGGGAATATTTATGTTTCTTATGAAGATTATTATTCTGCACTTTATTCATACTCGCAAGCCTTTAAACATAATCCAAAAATGATGGTTGCAAGGATGAATTATGGTATTGTTGCCACTCAAAAACTCGGGAATTTTGATATTGCAATTGACCAGTTTAACAAAATTGTAAAAACTAAACGCAAATTGTTGTCTATTCCTTATATATTTAATAACAGGGTAAGTACAAAAGCAAACAGGGCTATTGCGTATTATAATATCGGTGTCACATACAGATTAAAATCGCTTTATGAAAATGAAGATTGGGAAAAACAAAGAAAATATCTTGCAAAAGCCATTGAGAACTATAAAAAATCCTTAAAAATTGCCCCAAAAAGTTACGATACACTATACAATTTGGGTGTTGCATATCATATAGCAGGCAGATATGATGATGCCGGAATACAATATTGTAAAGCAATAGAAGTTCAGCCTATGAGTTATGAAGCGCACTACAATCTTGCAGTGCTTTTAAGGCGATTGAGATACTTTGAAGAATCTTATGAAGAAATAGAAAAAGCGGCAACTCTTGTTTCTGCGCTTAATGAAAACAGTGCGCAACAACAATATGTGGCAATTGTTATGAATGATATTATGCGCACAATGTATGGCAGCGAGGAATATCGCAAGCAATTGAAAACATTTTTAAACGAAGAAAAAAATAAGACTGCTGAACACATAAAAACAGAGTCAAAAGCAAAAGAAACCAAAAAAGATAAAGAAAAAGGAACAGTGACAACTGAAAGCGTTAATTTGGTAAACGGCAGGGTAGTTGTTACAGAAGAACTTGATAAAGCGATACTTAAAAGTTTTGGCAAATGTCCGACAATGAAACTTTTTACTCACGAAGATGATGATTAGCAGATAATTTCTTTATTAAGAATTAAAAGGTGTTTGGTTTTCAAATCTTGCACCAAGGTGAATTTGTTCTTTTGAAACAAATTTCAATCCACCGTCAATATTGAGATAAACTCCGTCAGACGGAAATTTTACAGTTTTTGTTCCCTCGCTTGAAACTGCACTAATTGTGCCATCGTCGTTATATGTATAATTAACTTTATATGTAGGCTCAGGATTACCTGCGCTGTATCGTGCTCCGCTAACAGGTTTTCCGTTATCGTAAGATACAATCCATAAACCTAATGAAGTTCTTGAACTGTCGTATTTTGCGAGCATTTTTACTTCCCCGTCAGCGCCAAGAACACGCATTTCTGAACCGCAAACTTCGTAGGTGCAATTTTCTCCGGGGATAGAAAGAATTTTACCTCCGTCTTCTTTTACACCTGTAATAGTTGTACCTTGAGGAAGTGTGCCCTCTGCAATACTTTTTTCAAGATATGCAATTTCATTTTCAGGTGTTCTTTGGGGTTGTAAGATTGTTTCACCTGATAGATATGACAGCGGCTTAAATCCGCCTTTCATGCTTCCAAGTAGATTCAGCATGTATTCAGGTGTTGGCATAACAGGAGATTTCCCTGCTGATGAATTGTATGAAACGAGAATTTCTTTAACATTATCAGGTGTAATTGGCAATTCAACAACCGTTCTTGCCATATCAGGAGTTTGAATCAGTTGGCTGAAAACTTTATCTTGTGCTGTTTTTGTTTCAACAATAGTTCCTGCCGGCATTTCAAATTCTTCGCCGTTAATATTCATTTTTCCGTTTTCTGAATATATTTGGTAACAGATTATTGAGCCGTCCTCAAAATTTATTTCCTGTGTTTGTGTTCCGTCATTATTGTCTTTTAATTTTATTTTAACATCTTTGCCTTGATATTTCCCTGATATGGTATCTTCAGAAACAGCAGTAAAAGTTGTGTTTTTAAAATTCGCAGTTCTGTATGCGCTATATTCCTGCAGAAGCATGCAATCGTTATCTATTTCAGCAAATGAATTTGTTGCAGCAATTACTCTTTGTTCATTGGCAGCATTAAATTTTTTTACCGCACCTTTTGTCTTTTCTTGCGGTGTTTGAGGCTGTATATCAGAATGTTCAACTTCATTCGGGTTTGGTAAATTTTTGTTTTTATTGTTGCCGTTATCAATTGTTTTCTTCGGAACTATACCCTTAACCCTTGCTCCAAATTTTTGCAGTGCGTTTGAAACATGAGGAAACATAACATTAGTTATATGAACCATTGTGTTATCTCCTTTCTTGTTTTACTTTAAGCACTCTTATATATTTATTTAAAAAATTATAAAATATATAAATTTTATATAATTTATATATTGTTACATAAGTTTACAAAATATATTTAATATTAAATTACATTCATTTAAAGGATTTAAAATAAGATTAAATTGTACTAAAATGGGTTTATAATAAGAGGATTATATTAATGAAGAAAGAACTGATATTTTTAGGACCTCCTGCATGCGGAAAAGGTACACAAACTTCAAAACTTGCAAAGCATTTTGGTTTCCCGCATATTGATACGGGTTCATTATTGAGAGCAGAAATTGCCGCTGAAACTGAAAATGGTAAAATAGCAAAGTCATTTATAGATAAAGGACATCTTGTTCCTGTTGAACTTGTCGGTTCAATCATTAAAAACAGATTGTCTCAGGATGACTGTAAAAACGGGTATATTCTTGACGGGTATCCAAGAAGTGTTGAACAGGCAGATCTTTTAACTAAAATTAATGATGAAATTGATGGAACAAATCCTTCTGATTTTAGAGCGATATATTTTGATACAGATACTGATATTTTGATTTCAAGAATTGTTAATCGTCGTTCTTGCCCAAAATGCGGTGAAATTTATAATTTAAAATTTAAACCGCCTAAAAACGAAAATACATGTGATCATTGCGGATGCGAGTTGACTCAAAGAAAAGATGATAATGAGCAAACCGCAAAAGCAAGATTTGAAACATATTATAGTGAAACTGCACCATTGATTGAATATTATAAGGATAAAAATGCTTTAAAGAGTATCAATGCGCAGGGAACAATTGATGAAGTGTGGGAAAGACTTTTAGAAGCTGTAAAGGATTAATATATTATGGTAAATATGCTTGAAAAAGTTGATATACATATTACTGATCATTGCAATCTGAATTGTAAGGGATGTACACATTTTTCTCCGTTAGCGGAAGAATTTTATCTTAATCCCGTCAATTTTCGGGCAGATTTGGCAAGACTTGCGGCATTAACAGGTGCGCAGTTGGGGCAGATGTTTTTATTAGGCGGAGAACCGCTTTTACATCCGCATTTGACAGAATTTTTCCCAATAGCAAGAGAACTTTTCCCAAATACTCAAATAATCATTATAACCAATGGAATACTTTTACCCGACCAGCCTGACAGTTTTTGGGAAGCATGTAAAAAAAGTGATATAAGGATTTGGGTTTCGCTTTACAGATTGAAAATTGACTACGCAACAATTGATGCAAGAGCAAAACAATTTGGGGTATTTTGCGGATACACCGGAACAAAAACTAACAAGGAAAACGAAAAAAACTGGGGTAATTGGAAACTCGATTTGGAAGGTAAACAGTTTTGGGCGGACTCATTTTCATACTGCCAAATAAAAAACTGTGTAACCCTAAAAAAAGGCAAATTGTATACCTGCCCTACAATTGCCCATATTGAACATTTTAACAAGTATTTCGGAACAAATCTTGAGGTCAGCGAATTTGATTATCTTGATATTTACAGAGCGAGAAATCATGAGGCTGTGCTTAAAACTATGGTAAAACCTGTACCGTTTTGCAGATATTGTAAAACAAGAGAATTCAAGCCATGCACCTGGGAACCGACCAAAAAAGATATTAATGAGTGGATTTAAGCGACTTTCTTAACTTTATCTGCTTTTTGAACTTTAGATTTGTCGTTAAGAATATACATATAAATTCCTGAGCCAATGGCAAGCATTGCAAGAGCAAAACCGAGTACAACTTTTGCAGGTCTTGATTTGGTATTTTTAACTGCAAATTCAAGATTATCTTTTATTTTGCCCCATGAACCGACAAGTTTGTGCATTTTACCCTTAAATCTGCCTTTCCATCCTTTATCAGATTCAAAAATCGTATCAAGGTAGCGTCTGTTTGCACTTTTACCTCCGTTATAAGCACTGTTGTTATGCCAATCAACTTTTTCTTCAAGGTTTTTACGACACATTTCAACATAGCCTTCGTGGTCATTTGTATAGAGTTCAATCATTCGTTTATAATTATCGCTGACCTGCGGAATTTGATGTTCAATTCTTGCTTTTTCAAGTTTTTCAGGTGAATCGGCATAAGATAATCCGTATTTTTCCGGTTTACCCATTACTACATCTTTTGTTGTAAACCCGTTTACTCCGTCTTTTGTATAGTCTAAGAAACCGCCGGTTGCTGTGACACTTGACGGTGAGCCGGCCGCTTTTGCCTCGATAGGTGTGATACCAAACATTTCATATTCAGAAGTATAACCTCCAAAATGAGTACAAGCATTTAATCTGTTTGGCGTAAATCCATCAATATATGCAAAATTGTGTTTATATATTCCTCCGTCAAGTTCGCAAATTTCTTTCCAATCTTTTTCTATTGCCTGATAGTGCGGATGTCCTTCATTCCATTTGCCTGCACCAAAAAGGAACTTGACTTTCAGTTTCATTTCCTTAGGAATATCTGTGCGTTTGAAAAAGTGCAGTGCTGAACCCGTTGAAATAGGAAAGCCTTTTTGTGTATCAGGACGCCCAAGACCAAAGATTATTATTTCTCCATCTTTTAACGGGGACAAATAACCCATAACTTTTTGCCCTGATTCAATTTGGTCTTTATTGAAAAACAGTTTGTTTAATGAATCTTGTCCTTTTTGTCCTGCTTTCCACATAAGTTTTGTAAGCCAACGTGCATTTTTTTCTTTTGCTTTTAAAACTTCTTCAACATTTGTTCCGTCATATTTAAACGGAGTGAACCCTTTTGTGCTTTCAGGTTTTGATAATCCGTTATCTCCACGCCCAAATTGAGCATCCCGTTCATCAAAACGTAAATTTGCAATGGTTACACCGTTTGCAACAGGTTTTGTCGGTATGCTTGCGTAATCTGCTGTTAAACCTTTTGCGGCATCAGGAGTTTCCATACTTTTCATTTCGGAATCAAAATGCCAAGAAACAGAACCTAAAGAGAAGTTTTTAGGATTTCTTTTTACTCCGACTATACCGACTTTTGTAATATTGTATCCGCCGAAATAATCTTTGAACGGTTCGACATAAGGTTCAATGACGGATTTTGCAATTTGTTTTTCTATATCAGAAAGAGCAGGAGAATCAAGTCCGCCGTTGTAGTATGCTTTTGCAACAACAGAATACTGAGGATGTTTTTTTAATGCTTCAATATCCTTTTCGTTTCCGACAACAGAAATCATTTGGAACGGATTATATGTTCTGCCCTGATAGTCAAAACTCGGGTTATGTTCTACTTTGTGCGCTTTCATCCCATTAACTTCTTTATTGCCGTTTGCTGACATATTGGCAAGATGTACCATAAATGTTGTTGCAGGTCTGTCGTGCGCTACAAAACTTGCCGGTTTATAATATCCGAATTCATCAGTATCCATTTGGGTTGCAAGAATTTTTGCAAGTGCTCTCATTCCGTTTGAATTAACAATTTCCGAATCAAATGATGCATTGCCAAAACAGTCATAAGAATATGGCTTTGCTGTTTTTGCCCATTCGGGGGTATATATAAAATAATTATGTCCCTTATTTGCAAATTTAACATAAGACGGGTTATTTTCAGATAACTTAAATACCTGATAAGGAACCTGTTCAATTTCGCCAAAATTTACAGATGATGGAAATTCAATAAAACCCTTTGCTCCTGTCGGTTCTATAATATTATATTTTGATAATGCTTCGGGACTATTTCCGTTTGGTTTACTCTGAACAACATAGTCTATACATTCCGGGTCTATTTTTAAAATACGGGCAATATCTTCTTTTGTCTGCCCGATTTCTCCTGATACAAACAATTTTGCGGGCATAGTATCAGGTAAATCTTCAGTTCTTATTCCTTTATGAATAAGGAATTTATGTCCGCCTTTTGGATTTGAGTGGTTCCATATAGGAAAAAATTTACGGTCGTCAACAGGTTTTCCGTTTACTTTTTCGTATTTATTAAGACTCTCTCCAAGTTCAAAACCTACTACGCCTTCTCCTCCCTGTGCCATTTCTGAAAGTCCTGTTCCGGTACATTCAGGGGTAAATTCCGCTATCTGATTAATATTACGGTGTCCAAAACTTATTTGATATATATTACTCTTTGTCTGAATCAATTTCGCATTTTTGGTATGCGAAGTAAATGCAGTGTCTTTCAGACCTGAACCATATCCGTTAATAGAATAAATTTGCATATATGTACCCCTTGTTTCAAAACCGTTATAATTACAAAAAACTTAAAATAAAAATTTGCTACTTAAAGCAGAAAACATTAAGAAATATTAATATACAAAGGGCGAATTATTCGCCCTTTGCAATATAATCGTCCATCGTTTCTTCAACGATTTCAATAGGTTTTTCTTCTACGGCTTTTTCTTTCTTTGCTGTGCGTTTTTTAGGTGCTTTTTCAAAGGTAATTTTGCCGTCAGTCAAAGTGAGTCTTATGGTATCTCCCGGAGCATATTTACCCGAAAGAATTTCTTCCGCAAGGCTGTCTTCAACTTTGCGCTGAATTAGTCGTCTTAAAGGTCTTGCACCGTATGCCTCAGAATATCCGTTATCAGCCAAATGATCTTTAACTTCGTCTGTTACATCAATATTGAGCTCTTTTTCACTAAGACGCTTTCTTAAATCTTTCATCATCAAATCGACAATCTGTCTGATTTCAGGTTTTGAAAGATGCGCAAATACGATTGTTTCATCAATACGGTTAAGAAATTCAGGTCTGAATGCCTTTTTCATTTCTTCTGAAACTGTATCTTTTAAATGTTCGTATTTATCTTTTGAGTCATCTTCTGCAGTTGAGAAACCGAGTTTTGATTTGTTTGCAATCATACTTGCACCGACATTTGATGTCATGATGATTACAGTATTTTTGAAACTGATATGACGTCCTTTAGAATCCGTCAGACGACCGTCATCGAGTATTTGTAACATGACATTAAATACATCAGGATGTGCTTTTTCGATTTCATCAAATAATACAACAGAATAAGGTTTTTTTCTTACAAGTTCTGCCATATTACCGCCGTCATCATATCCGACATACCCCGGTGGGGAACCTATAAGTTTTGCCGTTGAATGTTTTTCCATAAATTCTGACATATCAACTCTTATCATGTTGTCTTCAGAACCAAACATTGCCTCTGCAAGTGCTTTTGCAAGTTCTGTTTTACCTACACCTGTAGGGCCACAGAAGATGAAACTTCCGATTGGTCTGTTCGGTGCTTTCAATCCGACTCTTGCGCGTCTTATTGCTTTTGAAATTGCAACAATAGCATCATGCTGACCGATTACTCTTTCGTGTAGTGTATCTTCAAGGCGCATAAGTCTTTCACTTTCGCCTTCTGTTAATTTCGTCACAGGAACACCTGTCATCATTGCTACAACCTGAGCAACATCTTCAGCTTGAACTGTTGCTTTGTTAACTTCATTTTCAGATTTCCATTTATCGGTTACTTCTCTGATATGATCCTTTAAATTCGCCTCATCTTCTCGAAGTTGAGATGCTTCTTCAAATTCCTGATTTCTTATTGCTTCTTCTTTTTGCTTAATCAGGTCTTTTAATTGTTTTTCAAGTTCTTTTGCTTCCGGACACATTTTTGATGCCTTCAATCTGACTTTAGAACTTGCTTCATCTATAACATCAATTGCTTTATCAGGCAAAAATCTGTCATTTACATATTTGCTTGAAAGCTTTACTGCCGCAACAATTGCATCATCTGAAATATTCAACTGGTGGTGTTCTTCATATTTAGGTTTCAAACCTCTGATAATTTCAATTGATTCTTCAATAGACGGTTCGTCAATCTGAACAGGCTGAAATCTTCTTTCAAGCGCAGAATCTTTTTCAATATATTTTCTGTATTCGTCAGATGTTGTTGCTCCGATAACCTGAATTTCGCCTCTTGAAAGTGCAGGTTTTAAAATATTTGCGGCATCAATTGCTCCTTCTGCCGCACCTGCACCTATCAATGTGTGCATTTCGTCAATTACAAGAATAACATTTCCTGCCTGACGAATCTCGTCCATAATTTTTTTCAATCGTTCTTCAAATTCCCCACGATATTTTGTACCGGCAACAAGTAACCCCATATCTAACTGAATGATTTTTTTACCGTCTAAAATATCCGGTACTTCAGAATTAACTATTCTGATTGCAAGACCTTCTGCTACAGCAGTTTTACCAACCCCCGGTTCCCCAAGTAAAACCGGATTGTTTTTTGTTCTTCTTGCAAGAATTTGAATAACTCTTTCAATTTCTTTTTCTCTACCGACAACAGGGTCTAAACGTAGTTCCTGCGCCGCAAGGGTCAAATCTCTGCCAAATTCGTCAAGACTTGGGGTTTTTGCTTTACTTGATGAACTTGAAGAAGATGATGACGAAGAAGATGATGATGCACCTGAAGATGCTGTCGGTTTAGACTCGCCAAGCATCTTGATTACATTACTTCTTACTTTATTAAGATCCACTCCGAGTTCTTCAAGAACTCTTGCCGCAACCCCTTCACCCTCTCTGACAAGTCCGAGTAAAAGGTGTTCTGTTCCTATATAATTGTGACCTAACTGTCTTGCTTCATCCCAAGATAATTCCAAAACTCTTTTTGCTCTTGGTGTAAAAGGAATTTCAACCGCAACAAAACCGGAACCTCTCCCTATAATTTTTTCAACTTCGGTCCTTGCATCTTTGAGGTTTACCCCCATTGATTTAAGGGTCTTTGCGGCTACACCTGTTCCTTCACCGATTAAACCTAACAAAACCTGTTCTGTGCCGACAAAGTTGTGACCTAATCTGCGGGCTTCCTCCTGTGCAAGCATTATGACTTTTATTGCTTTTTCCGTAAAACGTTCGAACATTTTGCACTCCTATCTCTTCTTATGAAAAAATTATACACGAAAAGAATAAAAGTTTCAATAAAAATTATATAATTTAGACACTTAATATGATTTTTTATTTATAACCCCAAATCTTTTAAAAATTCTTCATTATTTGCTAAATCAAAAAGCAAATCATATTCGTCAAGTTCTTTTTCTTTAACAAGTTCGTTATGGCTGAAATCATCAGGGTTTGAAAGGGCAAGTTTTGTAAATTTTTTAATATCGGTTCTTTTTTGATACAAATTCAGCGCGCGTTCAGACAGAGATTTTAACAGATTTTTGCATTCAGTTTGTTTGGCTTCATCTAATGGTGAAGTCACAAAACCATCGTATTTTTGCAAACTTTTTAAATTCAGTTGTCCTACAATTTTCTTTAGCATATATTTACTCATCCCTAATTATAAAGATATTATAATGTTTTTTTTTAATAATGCAAATAGGTTAAGCGGTAAAAAAAATCGTCGAATTAGTCAATAATCATTTACTATTTTTTTATAATATGCTATAATCTCGTTATGGAATGTCCAAAATGCGGAGCAGAAATTGATAAAAGCGCAATGGTTTGCCCTAACTGTAAGAAGGTGCTAAAAATCGTTTGCCCTGTCTGTCGAACCGTTAACGAAAAAAACATATGTAAGAAGTGTGGAGAAGTTCTGGTTGTAAAATGCTCAAACTGCGGCAAAATCAACATGATGAAAAACCAGAAGTGTATCAAGTGCGGTCATTCGACAGAAATTAGTGCTATACAGGCGGAGTCTAACGCAGATACTTTTGCTGTTGTTAAAATTGAATTTCCAAATTATGATGTGATAAAAACAGCATTGGGTTCAAATCAACTGTTTACAAAGTTTAAAGCAAATATTGACAAAATGATTAACGGCTTTGCATTAAGCCATAGTATAAGGCGACAAATTGTCAAAAACGGAATTTATCTTTTGCGTTTTAATAAAGCATATACAATGTCATCTTCTGCAAATTCAGCAATAGAAGGTGTTATAGAACTTGCTAAACAGATTACGCGTCTAAATGTAAAACTTATTAACAAGAAAAATATATTTTTAAAGACTAATTTTACAATAATGAAGCGTGATGCAGATAAAGATCCTTATGATATTGAAACAGGATTTCAGGCAAATATGCTTAACCAAAGCAATGACAAGTCTGCCAGAGCGTTAGAATCGTGTCAAGTTACGACTGATGATGATTTTGAAGAATTTTATTCAAAAACCTACAAGATGGAATCTTTGGATTCGGCTTTAGTCAATGGCAGAATGAAAAGATTTTTTGAAATTAATATAAAAGAATTTATTCCTATTGATGATTATGTAAAAGAAGCAATGGCAGAGGAAGAAGAAGCAAATCCTGAAGTCCCGAATTTTGTAAATGAAGGTATGCTTGCCCAGGATAAAATTGTTGAAAGAACAATAGAAGAAGTAAATGAAATTGCCGGAGAAGATTTATACAGCGTAGAATTAATCAATTTTGATGAAATAAACTGTGCATTTTATACAACAGAAAATGTAAAAGTTTTGGATAATATTACGGAAGTATTGCAGGAGGTTCCCAAAGGTATTATTGGTATAAAAGGTTCAAACATGTACCAGCCTTATACAATCAGTGTTCTCGCGAATGTTAGTCAGTTGGGTTTATACCAAAATATTATACCCATCACTTGTCATGATAATATGAAATACTCTCCGTATTCATTCTTCAGGGAATTGGTCTCATCAATATTTGATTTTACGGTTTCTCAAAAATTGTTTAATACAAATGATTTTTCATCATTTTCTGCATTTGATTCCGGTAATTTGCTTAAAGATTTGATTAATCTTAAACAGAGGGGGATGGATAATCTTGAGGACACAAGACAAAAGTATTTTGAGGTATTTTTGTCATTATTGCAATCTATTCCTGAAACTTTGATTTATGTTGAGAATTTTGAGAAAATTGATTCAAGTTCAATGTTTGTTTTGGGCTTGTTGTTTGACCATTTTGAAGAAATGAAAATCAGTTGTATTTTGTCTTATGACAAGGAGTTTTCACTTCACAAATACAATCATTTCTTATTATCAAGACCTTATTATACTGAAATTACCCTTATTCCGACTACTTTTGAAAACATTGTCGAAGCAGGCGGGGATTATTATTCAAATATTAAAAACGATTTCTTCTTCAAGCGTATTTCAAAATATGCTGCAGGAAGTACTTTGTTTATAGATTATGCAATTCAGTACCTTATCGAGTCGGAAGTTTATACTTTTGAAAATGAAAAAATTGAACTTTTGAATGCTAAAACAACAATGATTCCTTCAAGTCTGAAACTTATGATGCAGAGAAGATTAAATCTTATGAAAGATGATGAAAATTCTCTCAAACTTCTTTCAATGTGTGCTTTGTTGGGCCCAAGAGTTGATTCAAGAACTGCGGAATCTTTGGGCATTGAAGGTTGGAGGACATTGGCAGAAGAACTTTCAAAAAGAGGATTTTTGTATTTCTACAATGACAGTATATATTTCCCGAATTACAATATTTTGCGTGAAAATATACTTAAAATTTATGATAAAGATAAGATTAAAGAATTGGCTTCAGAACTTTTTGAAAAAGTCTTTACCGAGCAAATGCCTGCGCCTGAAAAGGCTTCTATGTACTCCGTTTTAGGGGAACACCAAAAAGTTATATCAGAATGGGAAAATCTTGCAAATTTAGATTTATCAATGGGTGATTTTTCTGCGTATCTGAACTGCTCCGGGCAACTTATCAAGGCACTTGATAAAAATGCAAAAGACTGGTCTAAAGAAGAACTTGCATCTTATAAATCTACAATCTATGAAAATATTGCAAACAATATGTTTGAATACGACCCTGAACAGACAAGAGAAATTGCCGATAAAACACTTGAGGATTTGCAAAAATCACAGGACAAAGACAATTTTACCGATTTGTGTACGAAAATGATTCAGGGAGCATTAAACCACGGAGAATATCTTTATGCTTTAGGCTTGACTCATAAAATTTTGACCGCAATGAACGATGCTTCAATTGACCCGTCTGCAAAGAATTTTGATTTGAAATTTTTACTGATGTCTATTGTTCATATCAAGATATTGTTTGGTATTGGGGCATTCAACGATTGTATTGATATAGGTTATAATGTTTTCAATGCTTTGGAATCTTCAAAACTTGATTCAATTGAATACACCCTTATTTCAAAAGAGGATTTAAAATACCTTTTATCAGAAGCGATTGCCTATGTCGCACTATCTGATATATTGACTTTGAGAGAAGATGTAAATGAACTTCTCTCTATTGTAAATAAACTCTATGACTTTGTTCCGAAAGAATACAATATATTTGTCAAATTACAGGATTTGATAAAGGGAAATGAAGTTTCGGTAACAGACAGCGATAAAGGTAAAAATCCGTTTACCGAAATTGTTTACCATATAATCAAAACTTTTACTCAGCATAAAGATAATCCTAAGGAGATGGCAAAAGAAATTTATAAGTCAAAACTTGTGGCAAAAGAAAGTTTCGTTTATCCGTTTGAACTCTTTGCGGATTTGGTTATCGGGTATTCTTATGCAGAGTTGAAATCATATTACAAAGCATCCTCAATTCTATACGAGGTAGTTAAAACTTCAAAAGATAAAGGTCTTAATGCTGTAACATTTATGGCATGGTATGTTTTGAGTATTATGAATATGAAGCAGGGCAGATTTGATATAGCATACGGAATGTTGAATAACTCCTCAATTCAAATGGAAAAACTTGGTGGAGTTAGTGACTACCTGATGCTTCTTATCAAGTTTAATATGTTTAAACTTATGAAGTGTCTGAAGGTTACGGATAAAGCCGATATATGTCTTGCACAAGCAAAATATATAGTTAAAAAATACGGATTAAATTTCAATACGGATGTTGATATTGACAAGTTTCTTGCAGATAATAATATAGACTTGTCGGATTTGCCTGAAACAAAAGATCTTGATGCGGTGCAATCCAACGCCGGGGATAGCGACCAATAATTAATAAAAATTATATCCGTTTATAATAAAGTGTTCAAAGGAAAGAGAGGAAAAATGAAAATTTTATTTGCAGCAGCTGAGGTTGCTCCGTTTTCAAAGGCGGGCGGTTTGGCAGATGTTGTCGGCAGTTTACCGAAAGAACTTGAAAAAGATGCGCAAATTGCGATTTTTACACCTTTGCATGGGCTTATAGATAAAGAAAAATGGGACATTAAAGAACTTGAAAATTCGCAAATGTGGCTCACAATGGGTTCTCAACCTCAAAAATTTAACCTCTTTATGACTAAACTTCCGGGTACTGACATAAATGTGTTCTTTGTAAAAAACGATTGGTATTTTTCACCGTTTAAGGAAGTTTACCCAAAATATTTAGACCCTCGTTATGAACACGAAAGATATATTTCATTTTGCCTTGCGGTTATGGAATACGCAAAGCAGCTCAATTTCAGAGCAGATGTGATTCATGCAAACGATTGGCATACGGCTATGATGCCAATGTATTTGCATTCAAATTACAAATTTGACCCGTTCTGGTCAAATACAAAATGCGTATTTGAAATTCACAACCTTGCATATCAGGGAGTTTGGTTTGAGGATGTAATTGATTATGCAAATATGAGAAAAGATATTGTTTATAATCAATGGGGATGTGAACACTATGGAATGGTTAATTGGATGAAAGGAGCAATAAATTATTCCGAAAGAGTTGTTACGGTTTCTCCGACATATTCAAGAGAAATTTTAGGCGGAGAATACGGAGAAGGACTTGATTATACCTTGAGAATGTCGCAGGGTAAATTGAGAGGAATTTTAAACGGTATTGATTATAGCGCGTTTAATCCGAAAACAGATAAGGCTTTAGTCAAAAATTATGATATAAATTCAATGGACTTAAAAGAAGAAAATAAAAAAGCGGTTTGTGAATATTTCGGCTTGAAATATAATCCCGAACGCCCTCTTATTGCATTGATTTCTCGTCTTGTCGGGCAAAAGGGAATTGATTTAATCAGAGATATGCAGTATGAATTGCAAAATCTTGATGCGGATTTTGTATTTTTGGGCAGTGGAGATAATGCTTATGAAAACTTATTCATTTGGCTTTCAAATAACACTGCAAATATACGAACTTATGTCGGATACGACGGAAAACTTGCTAATCTTATTTATGCAGGAAGCGACTTTTTCTTAATGCCGTCAAAATTTGAACCTTGCGGTTTGAGCCAACTTATAGCAATGCGTTACGGTTCTTTACCTATAGTAAGAGCAACAGGCGGACTTGAAGATACTATTACAGGTTATCCTTTAGATAACTCAAACGGATTCAAGTTCTGGGCATATAACGGTTGGGATATGCTTAATGCAATTAAATGTGCGCTTTGGGTTTATAAAGATAAATATGTATTTAATGCAATGCGAAAATCAGCAATGGAAGCAGATTTTTCTTGGAAACGAAGCGCAAAACAATATCTGGATATGTATCGTGAAATCACAGGACTTAATTAAAATAAAACGGGGTTTTAACCCCGTTTTTATTTTTCCAAATCTATTCTCAAAACTTCATATATATCCATTTTTTTAGACTTCCCTCTGATTTGCACTTCTTTTATTTTTATAACATCAGCGCAGTCTGCAATATAATTATATGTTGTAGAACTTACCAAAAGATTTGTTTTATAAACTTTATTATAACCTTCAATTCTGCTTGCAAGGTTTACGCTGTCACCGATTACTGTGTATTCCATTCTGTTTTCTGTTCCGATATTACCTATAAAAACTTCACCTGTGTTGATTCCGACACCTATTTCAAAACGAGGTCTGCCCTGTTCAAGCCACTTTTCACGCAGATAATTAACTTTTTTGAGCATTTCATAGGCACATTTTACGGCTTTTTTCGGATGATTTATATCCTGAATCGGTTCCCCAAAAATTACCATAATAGCATCCCCGATAAATTTATTGATGACGCCGTTATATTTGCGAATAATAGGTTCCATTTCGGCAAAATACTCATTTAGTATTTTTGAGACTTCATCAGCGGGCATTTTTTCACTCATACTTGTAAAACCTCTGATATCTGAAAATAAAACTGTTACAACGGCTCTTTTACCGCCTAAACCGAGGTTTTCAATATCTTTTACGACATTTTGCATTATATCCTGAGAAAGATATTTACCCATTGCATTTTTAATTTGTTCTTTGTTTCTGCTCTCATTGAGGAATTTGAATGTGTATGCAAAAACGGAGGTTACAAACTGACATACAAGCGGAGTTGCGTATGCGGTTATATAGCCGTTAAGCCCCAAAATCGCAATCGTAATAATATATACAAAATCCATTCCAACAAGCAGAATAAGTCCTTTTATAAATCTTGCCCGAAGGATTACAACAAATGCAGGAATACACAAAAGGAAAAACAGTAAAATATTCACAAATAAATTTGCATTTTTCAGCATAAGCTGAGAATGAAGATTATCATAAACAGTTGCCTGAATATCTACTCCGGGGTGTCTTGTATACATTGGAGAACGCAAAACATCCGCACCCGGACCTGATATATTTTCTCCGATAAATATTATTTTATTTTCAAATAATGCAGGGTCAATAAGTGCATCGGCTCTTTCTGTATTATACAATTCAGGAGCAGTTTTCGGTGTAAGTCCTTTTTTTAGAGCCTTATATGTATCTAACAACCTAAAAGCAGAAACGGAATTGTGGGAATAATCCAATTTTGTGTCACCGTACCACATAAATTTATAGTATCTTATCGGGCTTGAAAATATTCCGTTTTCGTATGTGTAAGGAATTTTTAGCCCTGTTTTCGGGACATAAATATAATCGTTTTCTATAACAACTTCATTTGTGTCATTTGACATAAGATACATTTTAAAGGAGAGTGACGGGTAATATGCATCTTTTATTTTTACAATATTTATGGTGTCAAAGACAAAATCAGATGTTTTGTCCTTTTGAATTTTTACAGAGCCGAAATGTTTTGTGCTTTTAATCAGATTATCCGAATAATCAAGAACCCCGTTAAGTTTGGTTTTGGAATTTTTACGGGCATCACTTGTGACTGACAAAGCATGATTTCTTTTAAAAGATTCTATAAATCTTGTATCCAACCCATCAAAGTCTTCTTCAGGGACAAATCCAGATACAAGTTTATCCATTTTAGACACTTGTTTTACAAATTTAGGTGCGCTGTTTTTTTCGTCATCACGAACAGAGATATATGTAATATCCAAACCTACGATTTCAGGCTTAGCGTAGGTGTAAAAATAATCAAGCAAATCTGTTATTATAAGTTTTTCCGAATCGTTTCGCCAATTGTATTTTTGGTGTGTGTTGTCATCAAAAACAACTTCTATAATGTCATTGTTTGCAAATATGCCGTTTGAAGTGATTTTAGACAGTAACAAACTGTTTGCGTGAGGCTGGATAAATTTATCTGAAATTAATACAAAAATCAGTATTAAAAGCAGATAAAATAAAAATGAATACAGATAAAATAACTTATTTTTTAACTTTTCCATACTTAAAAGCACCTCTTAATAATTTTATGATATAATAAATTGCGAAAAAAGGATAGATTATGAACATAAATTTACTTGATAAGTTGAAAGAGAATAAGGTTTTTCCGATTATACGAAGCAAAGATCCTGTGCAGATTATAAAAACATCAAGAGCAATAATTGAAGGCGGTCTTGATATCATTGAAATTAATGTCGGAGATTCAAAAGTTTATAATGCAATAGAAAAATTATCAAAAGATGCCATAATTTGTGCCGGCGGAATAATAACATCACTTCAGGCGCAAGTTGCGATAGATTGCGGGGCAAAAATAATTTCTTCTCCTGTATTTTCAACAAGTCTTGTAAAAATTTCAAAAGACAGACATATCCCGTTTATTGCAGGAACCTCAACTGCAAATGAAGCATACAGGGCTTGGCAGGCAAGAATACCGGTTGTAAAAATTTTCCCTACAACAGCATTAGGAGGTGTTGAATACATAGAAAACATTTTAAGACCTATGCCGTTTTTGAATATTATTGCGCAGGGTGATGTAAAATTAAATGAAGTTAAAGCGTACATCAATGCAGGTGCAGTTGCAGTCGGTATAGGTAGAAATCTGACAGCAGGTTTTAATTGTGAAGAAATAACTCAACGAACTAAACAACTTTTGGGCAGTCTTAAATAATGAAAAAAAGATTTGTTATATCAGGATATTACGGCTTTAAGAACTTCGGCGATGAGGCGATTTTATCTGTTTTGGTCAATAAGTTACAGCAAAATAAAGATTCTGTAACGGTCATTTCTTCTAATCCTGAATATACAAAATCTTTGTACCAACACATAAGTGCAATCAAGACATTTGATTTTAATAATATCATTCCTGCAATTTATAAATCGGATATTCTTATTTCCGGAGGCGGAAGCCTTTTGCAGGATGTTACAAGTCTTAAAAGTTTAATATATTATCTTCTAATTATATTTATTGCTCTATTTTTCAGAAAAAAAGTAATAATTTTTGCGCAAGGGATTGGCCCGATAAATTCCCGCTTAGGAGTATTTTTTACAAAAATACTATTAAAAAACTGCACATATATCAGTGTAAGAGATAAAAAAAGCCATGAACTCATGCAAAAATGGGGAATAAAATCCGACTTGCTTTGCGACCCGATTTTTTCGGTTAATGTTCCTGATAGTGCAAAAAACAAAACCGTTGCAATACAGTTAAGAGATTTTAAAGGTATGAGTAATGATTTTTTGGACAGACTTGCGGATTCTGTCAGCAAAAATTTTAGTGATTATAATGTCGAGATATATTCTTTTCAGGATTCTATCGACCTTGAAATATGCAAAACTTTTGAACAAAATCTCAATATGCTAAATCCCGATATTAAAACAACAGTATTGGCGGGCATGAGCAATAGTGAGATTATAGAAAGTCTTTCAAAATCCGAATATCTTATATCAATGAGATTTCATGCAATAATAATCGGACTGCTTGCAGGTGTTAAAACGCTTGGTATAAATTATGATGTAAAAGTTGAAAAACTCGCAAAAGAGTTTAATCTCCCGCTTATTGATTTAAAAAATGATTTTGGCAATAATTTTGAACTTTTAAAATCACAGGATTTGGCATTAATTAAAGATAAAATTTCGCATATAAATTTTGATTGGACAGGTTTTGAAAATGCTCTTATTTAGTATCAAATTTTTCTTTCATAAGCAATAGCAAATGTATTAAATAATTACTTAAGATGCAAAACAATGGCAACTTTATACTGTGATATTATATGTAATAATCAAAATGTAAAAAAAGTGAAAAAAGTTTTTTCTTATTGTATAATAAACTCGTAGGTCGGTGTTTATATTCCGACAGTATCAAACGGAGAGTTAAATATGGAAACATTAGTTGCTTCAGAGGGGTTAATTACAAAAATTATCGGACCGGTTATTGATGTAGAATTTCCTGATGGGAATCTGCCAAAAATTTACACGGCGCTAAATATTTATAATGACAACGGAGAAAAAATTGTTGCAGAAGTTGAACAAATGCTTGGTTCAAACAAAGTAAGAACCGTTGCAATGTCGTCAACCGATGGTTTAAGACGAGGAATGAAGGTTGTTAATACAAACGAACCGATTAAAATTCCTGTCGGAGATGCGATTTTAGGCAGAATTTTGAATGTAACGGGTGACCCTGTTGATAATGCAGGCGCAATAGAAACTGATACATATTTGCCGATACATAGAGATGCACCTGCGCTTGTTGACCAAAATACCGATGTTGAAATTCTTGAAACCGGTATTAAAGCCATTGACCTTTTACAGCCATACCAAAAAGGCGGTAAAATCGGTTTATTCGGCGGTGCAGGTGTTGGTAAGACCGTTTTAATTCAGGAATTAATTCATAATATTGCAATGGCGCATAACGGTGTGTCAGTTTTTGGCGGTGTAGGTGAAAGAACCCGTGAAGGCAACGATTTGTGGAACGAATTTAAAGAAAGCGGAGTTATTAATAAAGTAGGACTTATCTACGGTCAGATGAACGAACCGCCGGGAGCAAGAATGAGAGTCGGATTGTCCGCTCTTACTGCTGCCGAATACTTTAGAGATTATTCTAAACAAGATGTATTGTTGTTTATTGATAATATCTTCAGATTTACTCAGGCAGGCTCAGAAGTTTCAGCCTTGTTAGGTCGTATGCCGTCAGCGGTTGGTTATCAGCCTACACTTGCAACCGAAATGGGTGAATTGCAGGAAAGAATTACATCAACAAAAGACGGCTCAATTACATCAGTTCAGGCAATTTATGTTCCTGCCGATGACTTGACTGACCCTGCTCCTGCAACAACATTCTCTCACTTGGATGCTTCTACGGTATTATCAAGAGAGATAGCATCTTTAGGTATTTATCCGGCAGTTGATCCGCTTGAATCAAATTCAAGAGCGTTAGACCCAAATATTGTAGGGGAAGAACACTACGAAGTAACAAGAAAAGTTCTCGAAATTCTGCAAAAATACAAAGATTTGCAGGACTTAATCGCAATTTTGGGTATGGATGAATTATCCGAAGAAGATAAAGAAACCGTAAACAGAGCAAGAAAAATACAGCGTTTCTTATCTCAGCCGTTCTTTGTTGCCGAACAATTCAGCGGAAACAAAGGTAAATATGTCAAAATTGAAGATACCGTAAAAGGTTTCAAAGAAATTATTGAAGGTAAATATGACGATTTACCGGAACAAGCCTTCTACATGGTCGGAACAATTGATGAAGCGGTTGAAAAAGCCAAAACAATGGAAGAATAAAAAGAGTAGTGAATTGTGAATCGCGAGTTGTCGTTATCGGGATTAAAGCACATTTCGCAATCCATAAACCTGTAAAGGTCAATTCACTTTTCACAATTATCTATTCACACTAAAAGGTATTTATATGAATTTAAAGATAATTACACAGGAAAAAGTTGTATTTGATAATGATGTCGATGAAATCTACACAAGAGGTGTAGATGGGGAATTCGGCATTTTGAAAGGTCATGTTCCTGTTATGGCTGCTTTGGATATAGGGGTTACAAGAGTTAAAATAAATAACGAAACAAAGGCTTTTACCACAATGGGCGGAGTTTTGCAGTTTAAAGACGAAGAATGTCTGATTTTGACTACTCTTGCAGAACCCGGGGAAGAAATAGACGAAATGCGCGCAAGAGAATCATTAGAGCGTGGGCGCAGACTTTTAAAAGAAGCCAATGCAAAAATAGATTCTAAAAGAGTTGAAGCTTCTATTGCAAGGGCAAAAGCAAGATTAAAAGCAAAACTTAACAATGCTGATTTATAAACTTTAATTAAAACTAAAAAAATAAAGCGGCAAAATTTTGCCGCCTTATTTTTTAATGTTTAATAATTGAGCCTATGCTTTTCTTTTTCTGATTTTTTCAAATATCAAAAGAATCGTACAAATCACAACGCAAATAATTGTAGCTATCATCCAGAATGAAATTGCACCATTCCAGCCGAATTTATCGACAAAGAAGCCCGTTCCGCTTGCAGATAATGCAGCACCGACATAACCAAAAATTCCTGTGAATCCGATAGAGGCAGATGCTACACGCTTTGAACTGCTTTCAACTGCACAAAGTCCGCCGATTAACATTTGAGGACCTGCTGTAAATACCCCTATCATTGCGGCATAAACATAATCCAAAACTTCAAATATCGGTTTGCCTGTCGGGTTGGTTGCAAACAGGAATAAACTTAAAATCAACAAGCATAAGAACACAATATTAACGGGTGTTCTGTTGCCTTTGCAGAGTTTATCAGATATTACCCCTGCCATAATTGCACCGGCAGAACCCACGAGAGCGAGTGTACTCAATTTTGCACTCGCAATCGGCAATGTATTATTCTTAACTTCAACAAGATATTTTACAAGCCAATCTTCCGTACCAAAACGAATGATATAGACAAAAGTATAAGCAATTGCAAGCATCCAGATAATCGGGTTGCACAAAATATGTTTTTTGAATATCTGAACATAAGAAACATCTGCCTGCTCATCTTTTTCTTCTTCTTTAACAGGTTCGTTATTGTATTTTTCAATATCGGGCAATCCCAAAGACTGAGGTTTATCTCTAAGTCTGTTAAATAACCAGAACCCTGTGATTAAGCATATAATTGCAGGTACATAAAATGCAGCCATCCAGCCAAATCTGTCAATTACGATACCTGACAGAGCAACTGATGCAAAAACACCGATTTGGTGAGAGGTTGACCAAATAGACCATTTTGTACCTCTTTCAGAATTTGAAAACCAATATGAAAGGCTTTTTGCAACAGGCGGGAATCCGCATGACTGAAACCATCCGTTTGCGCCCCAGAAAAATGACAATAGCCATAATAACACTGTTGCTGACGGCAACCCGAAGAAACTTATATGACCGGGAGTTACAAATAATGCGCTTAAAACAAAACAAATATTACAAATTGCCGACAAAATAAGAGCGGTCGGCAAAAATGTTCTTACGTTTGATTTATCGGCAATAACACCGTTTACAAATTTCCCGATACCATAAGTTACATACAAAGTTGAACCTAAAATACCGAGTTGAGTATTTGTAAGATTTAGAGCCTGTCCCATAGAAGGAAGTGCGACAGCAATATTTTTTCTGCACAAATGAAAAACTACATAAGCGATAAAACTTGAATAAAAAATTCTCCATCTCCAGTGTTTATACATTGATGCGACTTTTTGTTCATCTTGTATCGGTTCTGCTGCAAGTGGTTCTGCAAAAAAAGCCCCTAATTTTTTAAACATTTATTATTTTCTCCTTGTTATAGATTAAATATATGTCATTCCGAATTTATTTCGGAATCCCTTCCTTATGCAAATTTAGGAGATCCTGAAACAAGTTCAGGATGACACAATTATTATTTATTATTCTTTACTATCTGCACATTTCTTGTTTCAGTGAGCTCGGTTCGAGCATTTTTGAGAATTTCTCTTTTCTCATCATCAATGCTGTGACCGTTTGCAAGCCTGTCAATAAATCCTGTATTTATCCTTGCCGCTTTTGATAATGCGCCTATTTCTTCCAAAACAGGTTTTATTGCTTCAAAATCATATCCGAAAGTTTGTTTTGAATTATAAATAAGCAAATCTCCTTCTTCAGAAGTCAAAGGTTTTCCGCCCAAATCGAAGTATAATTTGAATACCGATTTCAAATCTTGTAATTCAGACTGCAGGGTTGTAACAGTATTTTGTATTCTCAAGAATCTTTCAAAAAGATATTCGACATTTTCAAGTTCTTTATTTGCCCAGTCGTTTCTCTGAAGATAAAGTTTTTTTAATTTCGGATAAGCAAGCGCAAGCCCCATAGTATCACCCATTGCTCTATGATGGTCTTTTAATTCTACTTTAAATTTATCTGTCAGTGCATTTAGTCCGTGAGCATCCAAATCAGGATAAATTTCTTTGAACATTTGCTGGGTATCAATTCTTTCATTTTCAATGCTTTTGCCTGTAACTCTTTTTGCGGCTTCATTAATAAATGAATAGTCAAAGATAGCATTATGGGCAACCATAGGGTAATCCCCCATGAATGCCAAAATTTTAGGCATGACTTCTTCTTCTGTCGGGGCATCTTCAACCATTTCAGGTGTAATTCCGTGAATTGCGATACTTGATTTTCGTATATGTTGTTGGGGATTAATCAAAGTTTGAAATTGGTCTTTAATTTTGCCGTTTTCAAGTCTTACCGCAGCAAATTCAACCATTTTTTCTTTTGTGTAATCAAGCCCCGTTGTTTCAGTATCCAAAACTATCTCAATTATCTTTTTTCTTGCCATTTCTCTATCCTAAGTATTCCTACTTTAGATAATAGCATAAAAATATTTTCTATGTTAAGATATGTCATGTTACAAAATTATGGGGAGGAATTATGGCAGAAATATTAGAATTAACTGAGAATATCTTTGAACAGGAAGTTGAACAATCAGATATGCCTACTGTTGTTGATTTTTGGGCAACATGGTGCGGTCCTTGCAGAAAATTAGGTCCTGTTTTGGAAGAAATAGCAAAAGATTATGACGGCAAAGTAAAATTTGCAAAAGTAAATGTTGAAGAAAATAAAGAAATTGCAAAAAAATATTCAATTAGCGGTATCCCTTGTTTATTAGTTTTCGACAAAGGACAACCTGTTGAAAGAATGGTAGGTTTGATGCCAAAATCAACTATCATTTCAAATATCGAAAAACATATTTAAAAAATTTATTTAAATAGAAAAAATAATGTCGTTTTAAATTGTAACAATTTGTAACGGCATTATTTTTTTATGTTCCTAATGTTAAAGATTATAAGAATTTATGCCGTCAGATAACATGAGTAAATATAACAATAGGCAAAAGATATGAGTAAATATACCAAAACAGTTGCAAATACGCCCGAAGCGGATAGAACTAATGCATTGAAAGCATTGAAAACTTCTATTCATAATCATACCGGATTTGCTAAACTTGATGATCCTTCAAAATCTTTGCCTATCGATTCAAGTAAAGCCGCAGGCTACAGTCCAAGTGTCATTGCGCTTGCCGGTCAACTAAAATATCAACATGAGCAGGGTTTTGTTCCGTCAGGTGAAAATAGCCAGAAATTTGATGATAGTTTTTATCTTCAATATGCAAAAAGGCTATTAAATGCACAATATAATACAAGTTTTGATAAAGTTTTTGGTGGAATAGATGATGTTCCGGATCCTGCTTATGCCCAATATTCTTATGAAGAAATTATTACAATGTCAAATAATGGTGTAAATATCCCAACTAAAGTCCTTGCTTGGGCAAAAGCACAGCAGGAAACAGATATCGTTGATTATATTGTTTTATCTGATAATGCGGAAGATACAGACAACAACGGGCAGGATAATAAAACAGGAGAATCTGAAATTAACAAAATCAGAGAAGAAGTCAAAAATAATGTAATAAAATCTAAAAAAGCGCAGGAAGATGTAAAAAATGATAGAGAAAAATCACGTGAATTAACAGATCTCGCTATTAATATTGCCAAAAAACAAAAAAACATTTTGCAAAATAAATCAATTGACAAAATTAAAGATATGGCTGAAGAATGGAAATCTCTCGATAAAAAGAAACAAGAAGAAGGTAAACTTGATGTTTTAGAAAATGCAAAATATAAGAAATTATCAAATAATCTTAAACAAGGTGGAGCAATAATTGACGAACTACAAAAAAATTCTGTCGATTTGGACAATTTCTTAGAATCAATTGATACACTTACAAATGATTCAAATGAAGGTTTAACAAGAGCAGAAAAAACAATCGATTCATCTAAAAACTTCAGCAATTTGGATGACAGACTTAATATTTTCCAAAAAGTTCACGCCTACAAAATTGCCGAAAAAGGAAGCGGTTTATTAGAAGATGCATTGGTTAATGTAAGCGATACACAACTTGCTTATGTTGCCGAGAAAATCGGTCAAGATTTGTTAGACATCGGTAATGAAGGAATTCTTGATGTAACCAACGAAAATACACAGGAAGCCATAAAATTCTCCAAAGACTTTACAACAAAGGCAAAACATATTGAAAATACATTAGGCATTAAAAATATAGATGATTCGGAAAAAATAATTACCCAAGAAGAAAGCAAAGAATCTGAACCTGAAACAAGTTCGGAAACAAAAGAAGAACCTCCTGTTGCAAATGCTCCTGAAGCAAGTGTTGAACCGCAAGAAGAAGAAACACCTGTTGCAAATGCACCTGAAACAAGTGTTGAACCGCAAGAAGAAGAAACATCTGTCGCAAATGCACCTGAAGCAAGCGTTGAACCACAAGAAGAAACACCTGTTGCAAACGCACCTGAAGCAAGTGTTGAACCGCAAGAAGAAGAAACACAAGTTGAAAATTCATCTATGGCTCTTGCACCGGCAAGAACAAGAGCCG
Source organism: uncultured bacterium (assembly GCA_902792085.1). Classification (GTDB taxonomy): domain Bacteria; phylum Cyanobacteriota; class Vampirovibrionia; order Gastranaerophilales; family Gastranaerophilaceae; genus Zag111. Next base: position 34,195 of record CADAYE010000002.1, read on the forward strand.
CATCTGCTTCGCCATCTGAAGAAACACCTGTTGCAAACGCTCCTGAAGCAAGCGTTGAACCGCAAGAAGAAGCACAAGTTGCAAACGATTCTGAAACAAGTGTTGAACCGCAAGAAGAAGAAGAAACATCTGTCGCAAATGTTCCTGAAGCAAGTGTTGAACCGCAGGAAGAAGAAACATCTGTCGCAAATGCACCTGAAACAAGTGTTGAACCGCAAGAAGAAGAAACACCTGTTGCAAATGTTTCTGAAACAAGTGTTGAACCGCAAGAAGAAGAAACACCTGTTGCAAATGTTTCTGAAACAAGTGTTGAACCGCAAGAAGAAACACAAGTTGAAAATACATCTATGGCACTCACACCGGCAAGAACAAGAGCCGCATCTGTTTCACCATCGGCAGAAACTGAAGAACCACCTATTGCAAATGCTCCGGAAGCAAGTGTTGAACCGCAGGAAGATACACCTGTTGCAAACGCACCTGAAGTAAGTGTTGAACCGCAGGAAGATACACCTGTCGCAAACGCTTCTGAAACAAGTGTTGAACCGCAAGAAGAAGAACCTCCTGTTGCAAATGCACTTGAAATAAGTGTTGAACCGCAAGAAGAATCTGCTAATGAACCCACCGTTCAGGAACCATTAGAAACTCCGGCAGAAACAGAAAATATATATGTTTCTGAAGATGATACAGCATCTAATCTCACAAATATTGCAGCATCCGGTCGTTCACCTCAGGATATTATGAATAATCCTGCGATAGCAAGCAACACAAACACCGTCACAAGTAATGGTGTCGAGGGTTCAAATACAATAAATTCATCTGCTAAAAGTGAAAAAGCAGAACAAAAAGAAAAAGAAGAAATTGAAGATACCCAAAAAACAATGAAAGCGTTATATGGAACAAATGTTGACTTTACAAAAGCGTTTGTCGGGGCTGAAGTTGCAGCGGCAGTCGGAATGGGACCTGCATCTTATATAATGCAAATTGCAGTATGGGGTGGAATTGTTACCGCTTCAGTTTTAGATTTACTTGCTAAAAATCTTGTTGTAGGAAAAAGTTCCGAAATCGCAGAAAATGAGGTTAAAAATTCCGCTGATTTTGTCAAATCATTAGATGCAGGTTCAAATGCTATTATAGCAGAACATACTAAAAATATGGCTGAAGCAAAATTAATTTCTAATGAATACAAAGAATTAAACAATCAATCTATTGATTATCAGTTTGCAATGATGCAAGATCAGGCAAAATTAGTCGAAGCAGGAAAAATATCAGCAGATGAAATAATAAATTATCCTGCCCCGTTTGCAGGGGATAAACAAAATCTTGAAGCAAAACTTCAGGGATTGTCTGACAAAGATTCACAAAAAATTAATACAATCAACGGGCTATTGAAAAACAGTGAGAAAATTTCAAAACAATCAATGAAATCAAATAATGATTTTTCAGGTTTAAATGACAAATTAGGAGAAAGAAACAGCAATAACAATCTATTAGGAGATATTATAATTGTTGATACCGCTATTGCACAGGGATTAATAACCATAACAATGACAGCACTTGCAGTAATGGGATTTTTCTCCGCTCCTATGCTTGCCGCTTGGGCAGTTGCATTGGCGAAGAACGCCGGACTTGCGGCAACAGGTGTAGGCGCAAAATTAGTAAGTAATCAGGTTGACAACAGAATCGATGCAAATAACGAAACTTTCCGTGAAGGTCAAAAATCTTTGATGCACGATGACAAAGTAAAAAATGATGTCAGAAGAGTAACAGCAAAAGCCGCTGCAGATAAAATGGGCAGTATCCCTGTTCAACAAGAACAACAAGCAGCCCAAAATGCACAACAAAACAGTAATTCTGAAAATACGACTGAAAACGAAAATTCTCAAAACAATTCTTCAAATAATGTTACGGCACCTTCACCAAGCGTTAGAAAAGAAAGTGACACTCGTTCAGGATTTGATAAATCATCCCTAAATTCAGAACTTGATATAAACAATCCTAATGATGTTAAAAAGGCTAAAGAATATGCTATTGCATATACAAGAGATGTAAATGTTTATGATGAAAAATCAAAAGCAGCAGCAAGCACAAATTCAAATACCTCTGCCGCAGATTCAAATACAACCGCAGATATTAAATTATCAAGATTTAACAAAGATGGCGCAATTAATTCAAGTAAACGTTCACAAAGAGTAAATGCCACATCTGCAACTTACAACGGAAGAACAAGAAGATAGTTTTAATCAAATTTTAATATGATAATATTGTGTTTGCGCATACTACATCAGGCAGATGATATGTACTTGAAATTTTTTTGAATGGTTATAAAATATATATATCAATTAGAATAATAGGAAATATTTATATATGACAAAAATTGAATATAAGGAAGCGGTAAGAGAGTTTATCACTTCTTCAAAGTTTATCAAATTCATGTATTTGATATGTTTTACTCTTGTGATTACGGCAATAATATCATCTCAAAACTTTTTTTTCCAAAATGTTATTGAAAACGGTATAAGCAAAAAAGAAATTATTGCAGAAAAAACAATAACCGTTGAAGATGTAAAAAGAACAGAAGCACACAAAAAAGAGGTGGCAAAAAAAGTCGAGCCCAAACTTGTTCCTGCAGAAGATGAATTTATCAAGACAAATCTTGAAACTTTGCATAATGCAGTATTACAGATAAGAAAAAAAGAGGGTGAAAAAGCAGAAAAAGAAGAAGAAATAAATATTCTTTTTGACCTTACCGATAACCCCAAACGCAATTTTATCGTGAATTTTTTGTTAGATGTTGATGAGCCGAGTCTTAATGAGGCATTTGAAAAAGCATCATTGTCCCTTGCAAATATTTTGCAAAAAGGTATTACAGAAAGCGATTACGATAAAGGCAATATCAAAAAAATCATAATGGAAAACCTTGTTTCTAATGTTTCAAAAAGACAAGTGGCAGTAATATGTGCAGTATTAGAACAAGTTATTGTGCCAAACCTTGTTGTGGACGAAGCGGCAACAGAACTCGCAAGAATCAACGCACAACAATCCGTTAAACCGACTATGGTTACATTTGAAAAAGGTCAAAAAATTGTATTCAAAGGTGAACCGATAACAAGACTGAAAAGAGATGCTTTGCGTGAAGCAGGTTTCAATGTATATGAACTCAACTGGCAAGGAGTTTTATCAATATATATTCTTGTATTTTTGGTCAGTTTTATTTATCTTGCATATATCAAATTTTTTGAAAAAAGTTATAACGAACCCCGCTATCTTGCGTTATCAGCAGTTTTGGCAATAGTTACCTGCGCAATAGGGGTTGTTTTACCGACAGGATTTTCCCCTTATGTTATACCAATTCCTGCGGTTGTTGTCATTACTTCAGTATTTATGAGCCCTCGAATTGCGTTTTTACTTTCAACGCTGATACTATCTGTTATGACCATAGGAATACAATATAAAGCACAATTTATTATTATATTTATACTCTTATCGCTTATCGCAATGATTATTACCTCAAAAATAAAATATACAAGACGCTTTGATTTAATCAGACTTGGTTTTCATCTCGGTATTTCCGGTGTTTTAATAATGCTCAGTTTGTATCTGATTGATAAGTGCCTGATAAATGTTGATAATTATTTAATAATGCGTGATTGTACTTATATATTTCTGAATGCAATAATAAGTTCAATATTGGCATTAGGACTTTCTCCTTTATTGGAAAGCACTTTTCATATCATAACTCCTTACGGCTTGGCAGAACTTGGCGATCATAATCAGGCATTATTAAAAAGATTACAAATGGAAGCCCCAGGGACATATCATCACAGCCTGATGGTTTCTACCTTGTGCGAAGCGGCAGCCGAAGCAATAGGCGCAAACCCCGTTTTGGCAAGAGTTGGAGCATTTTATCACGATATAGGAAAACTCAAAAGACCACTTTTCTTTGTTGAAAACCAGTCTTACTTTAGTATCGAAAATCCGCATAATAACCTTACCCCAAGAATGAGTAAAATGGTTATTACCGCTCATCCAAAAGACGGAGTTGAACTTGCAAAAGAATACGGGTTGCCAAGTGTGATCAATGATTTTATTCTTCAGCATCATGGCGAAGGTATTGCAAAATATTTTTACAATCAGGCAGTAGCAGAAGAAGGGAAAGAAAATGTAAAAGAAGAACAATTCCGCTACACAGGTCCTAAACCTAATTCAAAAGAAACTGCAATTCTTATGATTGCAGATGCTGTTGAATCCGCTGTTCGTGCAATGAAAGGCGCAAGTGCGGAAGAAATTGAAAATATCATTGACAAAATTATTGTTGAAAGGCTTAATGACGGTCAGTTGGAAGATAGTCCTCTGACACTGAAGGATTTAAAATTAATTGCGGTTACTTTCAGCAGAGTATTAAGAGGCATGCAGCACAACAGAATTAAATATCAGGAAGATATTGCTCAGGAATTTAAGAAAAATAAGATTGAAATACCTGCAAAAGCGCTTGACGCAGACTTAGAAAACAAGATAAAGGAACTTGAAGCATCGAAAACCGTTGCACCGTCAGACAAACCTGATAATGACGATGATGATTTTCATGTATTATAACAAAACTATGAATATAAATATTGAATGTACAAATGAATTTGACAGTTGGAATGTTGATTTTGATTGGGTAAAAAGTACGGCAAAATCCGTTTTGGAATACTTTATGTCACAGGAAGAAATCAGCAAAAATTCCTGTCTGAAAAATTATGATTATCAGACGGTATCGTTTGATTTTTTGTTCACTGACAGCGGTCAGACTCACGGCATAAATCTTGAATACCGCAGCAAAGATTATCCTGCGGATATAATTACATTTTCGGTTTTTGCAGATTGCGCCGAAAATGAAAGATTTGTACTTGACGGTGATATAAATTTGGGCGAAATCATTATTGCACTTGATAAAATGATAGATGGGGCGAATGAAAAAGGGATTTCAAAAGAAGACGAACTTGCTTTTTTTATAAGTCACGGAATTATGCATTTATTGGGGTTTGACCACATAACAATGTCGGAATATAATTTTGTTGTAGAATGGCAGAAGAAAGCATTAGGAAGTATCAATATAAGTTATGACAAAATATAAGTCGCAGGGATTTATAAATACATTCAGAAACGCACGCAAGGGCATGCGTTTGTCTATTAAAAGCGAACAAAATATCAGGGTGCATATTTTGTGTGGGGCATTGGCACTTGCACTTGGTTTTGCGCTTCATTTTTCGTGCGTAAAATTCTGCATTTTGTTATTAACAATAGTGATGGTAATTTCAGCCGAGATGATGAATTCTGCAATAGAATTTGCACTTGATTCAATTTATCATAACAGATATTCCAAAATGGTCGGAATGGCAAAAGATATTGCTGCCGGTGCTGTTATGATAGTGACAGTTGTTGCGTTGATGGTCGGAGTTTTACTTTTTGTTCCGCCAATTTATAAAATAATGTTGGGTTAATTTTATTATAAGGTTTACAAATCTTAAAATATTCGTTTGTAAAAAGCAATTTTTGTTTTGTCGCATTTTTATTAAATATGTGTAGAATTAATTAACCGTAGGAGAAAATTTATGACATCTGTTCAAGCAATTAATGCATCTCAAACATTTACTGCCAACCCTTGTAAATCAAAAGATAAATATACAGGGACAATAATCGGTGCCGGAGTGGCTGCAACTATGGGCAGTCTTGCTTTATGTGTTCCTGCCAATAAAGGAGTAAGGCTTATGGCAGGATTAAAGACATTAGCACGCACTATTCCGCTTTTTGCAGGTGTAGGCTTACTTGTTGACTATTTGAATAATAAACAGAGAAAAAGCTCTCAGCCAAATGCCAAGACAGATAAAGGCAATGATTATGTAAAAGTAAACAACGGGAAAAAATATGGTGCGCTTTTAGGTGTTGTTGCTCCGCTTGCTATGAAAATTTTCAACAATAATAAAGTTCAGGCATCTTTAGGTGTAAAAATTGCAGCGTTGCCGTTTATGTTAATTGGTGCCGGTGTATCTGCACTTTGCGGTTATGGCTTAGGCGCATTAACAGATAAACTGGATAATTCACAAGCAATAAAAGATGCTGATAATGTGGCTTAATTGAAGAAAAGGAATTTATAAAATGGCTCAAGATTTTTCGGTAGACAAAATTGGTTTAAAAAATAAGACTTATTTTTTAGGTGATATAAGCGAACCCCAAAAAGAAGTTTCGGCACCTAAACAAGACGAAAACGATAAAAAGTTAAGTAAATCCGCGAAATATATGATAGGTGCAACTGCTCTTGCAACAGCAGTTGTTGCAGGAATCGCAATTGCCCGTAATATCAAAAAAGGCAAAGCGTTAGAAGCCGCAAGAAAAGCACATGAAGCCGCTGAAATAGAGCATCAAAAAATTATACAAAAGGCACAGAATATAATTGATAAGGAAAAAGATATTCATAGCGCAATTGAAAAGGAAGACAGATATTTTAACAAAACATACAATAAAATAAATAAAAGCGCACGTAATAGTGCTGAAACCTTTGATACATATTATAAAAAACAAGAATGTATCGCTAATGTGAAAAAATCTTTGCGTCAAAAAACTCCAATTAACGCAGAAACGATTGATACAAGGCTAAAACCTGAACTTAAAGAAGGTGCCTGGGCGAAAGAAGATATGAAAGCATATTACGAAAGTGATTGTGTACAGGTATATAAATCAAATTTATGTACTTCATACAAAAATTTCTCAGCAGACGGAAAACTTGTTAAGGAAAAAAGAATATATACCGCATCAAGCGAATACGGAGAAGGTGCAACAGAAATAATAACTAAAAATAAAAACGGTACAGAAATTTCAGAAATTAAAACTCCTGATGGAAAATTGATTGAATCAAGAGTTTACAAGCCATTTGGCGAATTTGAAGTTAGAAAATATTTTGAAAACGGCAAATTGTCAAAAATTGTTTCTAAGGACAAAAACGGAGAAACAAAAACTATCTTTACTGACGGCATAAAAACTTCTATGCACAAAAATAATGACGGCAGTCAGGTATTCAAAATATACGAGCAGGACAAAAACGGAAAATATCATTGCATTAGTCGCAGAACTAATAACCACGATGCATATGGAGATTTTGATGATACAAAGACTGTTGAGTATATAAATAATGGGAAATATTCAAAAACTCAGACAGGAAGCAGCAGTCGTATTAGTGAAATAAGAAGTACTGTCGTTCGGGACCTAAAAGGTAATATCATTGACGAATCAAAAATCAATGTACCAAAATCAGGCAAATCAAAACCTTCAAAAGGCACAAGCGGTGCAGCAGGTGCAAAGGGTGCTGACGGTACCCAAGATGCAGGGGAACTTTTGGCATCGTGGTATAAGGATTACCTCAAATTGTGCGAAAAATATGGGGAATCTGTACGTGAGTGCGGAGTCAAAGGCGGTGCAGGCGACCATTGGTTTGAACTCTGTTTAAGAAGAAATGATGAAAAAGCGTATGAAAGTTATTTGAGAATGCAGGAATATCGTGCAAGATATGATGAAAACGCTATGTTTGCATTAATTATGAGAATGGCAAGCAAGGAGCATATAAATCTTTCCCCCGAAAAACTTTCCAAACTCTCTAAAGAAGAATTAAAAACAGTATCTAAATTTTTTAAAGAAGGCTTTATAGATGTTGAAGATCTTAATAATCTCTCATCTAAAAACATAAAAAAAATAATTGAGAATGAGCTTGACAAAGGAAATGGATTTAAAGTGGAAAAAAATGATGTAATGGACGATGAACTTAAAATGAAAGAACACGGGGTAGTAAGCAGAAATAAAGGGAAATCTATTATAATAAATGACCCCGACCATAAATTGATAATTTCTCATGGAAATCCTTACAGAACATCTTATACCCCAAGCAGAACAAAAGAAAGAGAAGTTACTGTTTATAAGTAGGGATTTATAATGAAAGTAAACGGTATCAATTCATACAGTCCTATAAATTTTCAATCGCAAGATAGGCAGAGCGAAAGTGCGACTACGCAAACCTCTGCCCCTAGGTTTGACAAAAAGATGATTTTATACACAGGGTTAGGAACATTAGCCGCTGGGGGAACGCTTGCGCTAATTATAAATAATGTCAGAAAAGGTAAAATCAACCCGCCAAAGACTAAAACAATACAACAAACTTTTACAACTTCAAAAGGCGAAAAACTTGTTGTTGATTTTTCTGACGGAAAAGTTATAAAGGCGGAAAAATCAACCCCTGACGGAAAAATTATTTACCGCAAAGAATACACCCGCAACGGTGACAAACTTACCGTTCCGAAATTTACCCCAAATACAGACGGGAATTTGGAAATTTCAAGACTTTTAGTCAAAACGAAAGAATCCATCGGGCAATATTTGAACGATAAAGGCTTGATAGACAAATATTTTCGCAAAATCGGAAATATCTGGAAAAGAGTTGACGAACGACTGACAAAAGAACAAGTTCCGATGTGCAGCGCAAGAGCGATATATTTAGATTCAGGGCAAATGATTAACCGTTTTTTACGTTCCGGAGAGTTTTATAACTACAAATCAACAGACGGTAAATTCTTTAATCTTGATGAATTTTCACCTGAAATCCGAAAATGTCTTGAATATGACATGAAAGGTGTATATGATACAAACCGCCAAATCATTGACAGTATAGAAATGATTGATGCAAAAACTCATTCATCACATACGACACGACCAATGGTGGTTTATCGGGATGCACCGATACAATGGTTAAAAACAGCCAAAGACGGAAAACTTATCGATTTGGGCTACTGCTCAACCTCGACTGAACGAGGTGCGTCATTAGAAGGTATGCTTTCTAAAGAACCTACAATGACTTATGAAATTGAACTTGGAGAAAATGTACCGTATTGGGATTTGACAGATACAACAGAAAAAGAAATGCTTTTGCCGAGAGGTTCTGAATTTCTTATTTTAGGTCACAACAGATTGCGCTACCTCGGACAGATTAAAAAATAAAGGTGTCTATATACAATCTTACAGTGAAAAAGTTTAAAACAATTCCCCACCCCTTGAGGGAGGGGAAAATTTTTCCAAAAATTTATTTTTGAGAAAAATCAGGGGCGGGGTATTTGTACTTTTTGAAATACTTAAACCCCACCTCGAAATCACAGATTTCGGTCCTCCCTCAAGGGGAGGACATTAATTACAGATAAATTACTGTAATATCTATCGTATATAATTGCCTAAATATATTATCAGGCTATTTTTTATTATACTTTTCATACAAATCGGGGCGGCGGAGTTTTGTGCGTTCAATTTGCTGTTCAAGTCTAAATTTGGCAATTTCTTTGTGATTGCCGTTTAACAACACTTCAGGAACGCATAACCCTCGGTATTCTCTCGGTTTTGTGTATTGCGGATATTCTAAAAGTCCGTCAGAAAAACTATCTTCGTGTGCCGATTCTATTTTACCCAATGTTCCCTCAATTTTTCTGCTAACCGCATCAATTAAACAAAGCGCAGGCAATTCGCCCCCTGTCAGAACAAAATCACCGATAGAAATTTCTTTCGGTTTTATAATCTCTCTGATTCTCTCGTCAAATCCCTCATAATGTCCGCATAACATTATTATTTGGTCATAATTTGCCAAATCACAGACAAGTTTTTCGCATAACGGCTCACCTTGTGGAGATAACATTACACTTATAGAATTATCAAGTTTATCTATACTTTCATAGGCATCTACATAAGGCTGAGGCGCTAAAACCATTCCCGCTCCGCCACCATAAGGAGTATCATCGACTTTTTTGTGCTTATCAAGCGTAAAATCACGAGGGTTAATTGCGCTGACTTCAAACACTCCGCCATCCTGTGCGCGTTTCATAATGCTGACATTGCAATAATGCTCTATGACCTCCGGAAATAATGTTAAAACATCAAATCTCATTCCAAAAGTCCCTCAATATTGTTTATCATTATCTTTTTATTTTTAATATCCACATCAGGAACAATAGCCTTTACAAACGGCACAAGACAAATATGTTTGGTATTTGTTTTGACCGATAACAAATCGGTTGCGCCATTGTTTGAAACCCCTATTACAAACCCTAAATTTTTGCCTGATTCTTTGTCATAAATGCCCATTCCGACAAGTTCGTCTATCAAAAATTCATCTTCATCAAGATTTTCTCTTATTGTTTCTTCGTCAGTAAACAAAAGCATACCTTTGTATGGCAAAAGGTCATTTATTGAATCAATACCTTTAAATTTTACAAGCAAAAAGTTTTTATTTGTACGACAAGACTCTATTTCTAACTTTTTGTATTCGTTATTATTTTTTATATAAACACAGTCTAAAGACATAAAAAACTCTTGTCGGTTTTTAGAAAACCCGACTTTTGCTTCGCCTTTTATTCCGTGAAAATTCAAAATCTTGCCGACAGAAATGTACTTATCCATAATTATTCTTCGGAGTCTGACTTTTTAGGTCTTCCTCTTTTCTTTTTTGGTTCTTCGTCAGCTTTTGCTTCTTCCTGCGCTTTTTGGTTTTTAAATTCTTCAGGGACATCAGGTCTGTCCTGATTCCAGCGTTCCATACCCATTTGGGCACGAACAAGACCTATACCGACATGAACTCTCCATTCATCCATCTTTAATTGCGCTGCAATTATTTTGTGGCAACCGATTGGAGGTATCGGCAACAATGGTTCATATAACATTTTTATTGCATTTAACTGATCAGGAGTAATCGCAAGTTTGCGTTTCGGATAAGGTAGTTTCGGAAGCATCATTTTTTGTCTGATTAAATTGATTCCAAAAAATACTTTTCTTGGTTCCAAACCGATTTTTTCTCCGATTACTTCATGCGCATCAGGGTTTGGCAGCGGAAGCATTAATTTATACAAAAGTTCAATTTGTTCTAATTGCTCCTTGCTGACAAGTAACGGCTTAGGTGCCTTATTCCTGTTGTTTTGCGGACGCCTGTTGTTGTTAAATTTGTTATTTTGAGGGCGTCTGTTATTATTAAATCCGCCCTGTTGGGGTCTGTTATTATATCTGTTATTGTTGTAACCACCCTGACGGTTATTGTTATAAGGTCTTTGACCGCCCTGATGATTATCTCTGTTATATCCGCCCTGATTGTAACCACCCTGACGATTGTTATTATAACCGCCCTGACGATTATTGTTGTAATTATTCTGGCGAGGTCTGTAATATCCTTGATTATATCCGCTCTGATTATTATATTGGCGAGGCGGCCTTCTGTCTTCATCCCCTCCGCCTGCAGAATAGCTGCTGTAAAACTGCGGAGCAGATTCACTTTCATTTTGAGGTTGTGAATAACCTTGCTCAGCCGGTTTTTCTCCTTCCGGGGAATCAATCATCATATTTTTGTCGGGGTATAAACAGTCGGGGCAAACAACCCTTTTAGGATTCTTTGTTTCGAACTCACGACCGCATTTAATGCACTTGTTTACATACATAATAAAAGCCTCTTAATTAGTAAAAATAAAAATCACAATAAAATAAAATCTAAATAAAATTCCTCACAGTATAAATCAATTCAAAAATAAAATTCAACTCTGTATTATAATTGTAACATGTATTTTACAAAATGTAAAGTCCTCCGTTTAAATTAGATTCATTTATAAAAAATCATTTGTTTATCCCCTTTACAAAGGAGGAGCAAAAATATATTATTGTTACAGAAAAGGAGAACTGTATGAAAAAGATTGTAATGGGTTTATTGGTCGTATGTACCATGTTATTTATGACAAATGCTTCAATAGCGTGTGATTGCGGGTGTGATAAGACTACAATATCTGAAAGTGTTGAATGTCCCAAAGATTGTGATTGCGGATGTCAAAACGGCGAAGAATGTAAATGCAATAAATCCTGCGACAAAGAAAAATGCGAAAAGAAAGAAAAATGTTGCAAAAAATGTCCTTGCGGATGCAACAACGGTGAAGGATGCAAATGCAAAAAAGAATGTGACAAATCAAAATGCGATAAAGAGAGATCTTTATTAGATGAAATAAAAGATTCGACTGCCGCAGAAGAAATTTCACAATGCCCAAAATCAAAATGTTACAATAAATCAAAAAAATGTTGCAAAAAGTCTAAAAAATTCTGTAAAAAAGCAAAATGTGCCAAGAAATGCAAAAAATCCAAACAAAAATGTAAAAAAGGATGTCCGTTAGAAGATATTATTGAAACGGAAGAAAAATAAGAGCCATAAATAAGAAAAGCCAAGATTTAATCTTGGCTTTTTTATAAACTTTATACAACCGTTATAAGATTTTGCCCCAACACATTTGATTCAATTCCAAAGTGTTGTGCAACTTTACGATTTACTTCACCTTTTGAGTACACAACCGGTTCGGTTTCCCCTTTAGTTGTTTTTAACAGTATTGTTTTAGGAATTATATTACTTCCCGAAGCAAAATCTTTTGCCAAAATTTCTTCAACCTGCAATTTACTTGTGGCACCTGCATAAACAGGAGTACCATCGGGTCCTTCTTTAGGCAAAAATATCTGAGATTGAGGATGTTCCTTATTAATTTTCATAATAAGTCTTTCCGGAACCATATTTTTTAAAATCCATTTAGCCGCGAGAACTAATGGCAATCTCCCGTCTTTATCCTTTCCTGCAACCATTTGTCCTTTAATAGTACTGTCATCGACTCTGCGATATTGATAAACCCTTTTTACACCTTGATTATCAAGTACATCCATTATTTTCCCGTGACTTGAATAAAGTTCTCTTTTGTTACCGTTTTCTGACAAGAATAATTGAATTGCTTCTCCCTGTTTATTTGTACGACTTGCAATTATACTGTCACCGCAATATAACGAACGCACTCTATCCCATCTGGAATACAGTTTTCCATTGAAAAAATTGGGTAATGTATCAATTTTAATCATGTTTAATCCTTCCCTAACGTATATAACATAGCATATATAATCTGGAGTGACAAATTTCTTGTTAAGTTAATTTAAAAAAAATTATTAATACATTTGTCAAAAGACCTGAAACATGTAAAATACTTTATAGGGATAAAAATTAAGGAGGGAATATGAATAAATTATTGAAAATGGTTTTATCTGTTGCGGTATTTTGTTTTACGCTTATGCCCGCAATTGCATATCCTGATGTGGATGAGAGTTATTGGGCATATCCGCAAATCAATAAGCTAACAGAAAAAGGAGTAATTATCGGGTATCCTGACGGAACATTTAAGCCTGATGCGAATGTAACAAGAGCCGAATTTGCGGCTATGGCAATTCGTGCATTGGGACAGGAACATACAAAAGTTGTTCAGCCTGTTCATTTTACAGATATTGATGAAGAACACTGGGCTTATTCGGATATTCAGAAAGCACTATATTTTGATTTAATTTCATGTGATAAAAACGGAGAACTTTTCAGACCTGACGATTCAGTATCAAGAGCAGAATCTTTAACTGTGGCCGTAAACGCTTTGACAACCGAAACAATTACCCCCGCAAAGGCAAAAGAAGTTTTGGAAAAGAAATATATTGATACAAATACGATTCCTGAGTGGTTTGTTATTCCTGCTGGGAAAGCGGAAATCTTAGGAATGGTTGTAATTATGCCATCAGCCAAAGATGCAGAACTTGCGGCAGAAAGACCTGCAACAAGAGCGGAAGTCGCTGCAATTTTATTCAATATGATGGAACAGGCAAAACTTAATCCGAATGCTAAACTTGCGGAAGCAATGAGAAAGAAAACAGGCGAAGGCTTTGTTATTGAAGAAGCAACCGTTCAGGGAAGTATCGGTACTATTCCCGAAGGAACATTTGTTCCTATAAAAATGAACAGTTATTTAAGTTCTCAAACTACCGAGGGTGGAGTTGTTTATACTGCAAGAATACCTCAAAATTATGTAACAAGAGAACACTATATTCTTTTAAGAGAAAATGATAAATTGCAGGGGCAGGTATTACAGGTTCAACCTGGAAAATACTTTGTAAGAAACGGGATTTTGGTATTGAAAAATAATATTGTAACAACTGAAAATGACCAAATAGCACCGCTTGTCGGAGTTGCAGAAATCAAAAAAGACAGAAACTGGTGGATGAAATTTGTAAGATGGGCATTCAAAGGAGAACAACAGGAAGTTATGACAAACGGCGATGCTTATATGAAACTTTTAAAACCGGTTAAAGTTGATTTGACTAACGGTTGGATTTACACAGAATAAAAATTATTACCAAATAAAAAAACGGGGATTTTGAAAAATTCCCGTTTTTTTTATTCAAAATCAAGTAAAATTTTTGAAGAAGATTTTAATAAATCAAAAGACCATTTTGCAATAATAAAACCGCCGACAACTCCAATTGCAGGATCTAACAGAGTTAGTCCCAAATATTTGCCCAAAAGCAATGCCCCAATTGCAAGAACTGATGTCATCGCATCTGCTAAAATATGTAAATACGCCGCTTTATAGTTCAAATTTTCTTCGTGTTGTTCATTGTGATGTTCACAATGCCCGCAATTACAATGAGCATGATTGTGATTATGTAAAGGATTTTCACCCCCCATAATAAACACACATAACAAATTTATAATTAAACCTAAAATTGCAACCAAAATCGCATCACTAAATCCTATTGATAACGGATTAAAAAATCTTTCAGCAGATTCCCAAATGATACCAAGTGAAGTGAACCCCAACATAATTGCACTTGTATAACCACCTAAAGCATTAAGTTTTTTAGTTTTATTTTCGTATTTTGTCGCAATTAAACATACAATAAGAGTTATTGTAAACGCAAGAACATGTGTTCCCATATGAAAACCATCTGCCGTCAATGCCATTGAATTGGTTATTATTCCGTAATAGATTTCTGCTGCCATCATAAGTGCTGTCACAATTATTACGGCAATTGTACGCTTTTTTAAAATTTTGTTATCCATAATTCCGTTTCCTTTGCCTCAATGTTAAACCCTGACAACTTTTTAGTCAAGTAAAATAAATAATTAATTAAAAATAACGTAAATATTCCAGATCATTATATGCAAATTTTACCGTAAATGCTGGTCGTTGTGGTAATGGCAGGTAATAATTTACATTAGCAATATTATTGATATATAAATATAATAAAGGTAACTATATACAATGTTACAGTAAATATGTCTGTCATTGCGAGGAGGAAATGGCTTTCCGACGAAGCAATCCAGTTATTTCATCCTTATCGACAAATTAAACGGCTGGATTGCCACGCCCTAACGGGCAGTTAACGGCTTCGCCGACACATACAGGCTCACAAGGCTCATTATTATTTTGCCTGTTCGCTTTGTATCGCAATGACATGCTACTGTAAAATAGTATATAATTACCATAATAAATATTGCTCCGCAGTGTCCTTCGGACAGAGACACCTTCGGTGGCAAAGTGCCTCAAATTTGATTGCAAGCAGATTTAGAAGTAGATCTTGTCTGTGTCTTATGACACAAAAGTTAGTCGAATGTTGTTTAATGTGAGTAACCAAGCAGAAACACTCCGATGATACTCTGTTTGCTAATCATTTGTATTTACTTTTAATTTAGGCGGTATTGTTTTTTTTACTTTAATATTGCATAAATTCATTTCTCTATTTTTAATTTTATAATATGCATGCAAGTACCATTAAAATCAGTGTACCGATTTGAAAAGCGGTAGCCATATTTCTGCTCCACTTATCGCTATCGTAATGAGAAGAGGATTTTTGTGCCTGGATAGCGCTTGAAAGCCTTTCTATACGCTCGCTATCACTGTCGTTCGGGAAACTTGTACCAAATACACTGCTTTCAATACGGCTAAGACGCTTTGAAGTCGGCTCATTGTCGAATTTTTTATGATAAATTTGTTTTTCAATTTTTGAAAGATTAAGAGGTTTTGGTTTTTGGTAAGTCTGCGGCTGGGGGGATGAATAAGTATTGCGACTGTTATAAGCATCATAGTCAAAATCATACGGATCATAATTGTCCAAATGGTAATCCTGAGCCAGTCTGTCGGCAGGTGATGTATAAAATTCGTTTTCTTGCTGATGCATACCGTTTGAAGCAAAACTTTGCGGTCTTAATTGGGCTTTTAACCTGTCAACACGGGTTGAAAGGTCGTCTTTATCATAAGTTTTATTAAAGGTTTTTTGCTCCAAATTTGAAAGTCTTGTCTTTATATTCTGACCTTTTGAAACTTTTTTAAAAACCTGTTTTTCAAGTTCGTCGATTGCCGGATAATCCATTGTTGCCGCGCTTGGGGGTTCTTTTTCATAAGTTATATAGTCACTTTCTTCCATAAAAGTATCTTCTTTTGGCTCAATTTCTTTTCCCATTTCACTTGCATTCAAATCTTTTGATAATTTTGCTATTCTTGTATCCGCTTTACCTGTTTGCGTTTTACCGTAAACTTTTTGCTCTATTCTGTTTAATCTTGAGGTGTCATTTTCGTTTGAAAATGTAAATCCGTATAAAGATTTTTCTATTTTATCAATAGTCGAATTTGATGCAAATGCGATGTTTGATATTAGTATAAGAGTTATAACAATGATAATTTTTTTCATAATAATTTCTCCTCTAAAGCAGAATAAAATCTTTAGAGAAGTAAATTAATTCTATGGTTATGTCATTTTTGAAATTCCAAAAATAACACTTTCGTCCTATGACAAAAGTGTTGAATTTTCACTTATTTACTGATTTTCAATTCTTTCAATGCATTTAGTTCAGCCTGATAAGGTGAAATTTTTGTTATGTCATCAATAACTTTTGGCAATTTTTCTATTACATAGTCAATTTCGTCTTCTGTTGTAAAACGGCTCAAACTCCATCTTATACTGCCATGAATAGCAGTAAACGGAACATTCATTGCTCTTAAAACATGGCTTGGCTCAAGTGAACCTGATGTGCAGGCAGAACCTGATGAAGCACAAATGCCCAAATCGGACAAGTGAAGTAAAATAAGTTCGCCTTCAATGTATTCAAATCCGATATTTGTGGTGTTTGGTACTCGTTTCGCAAGACCGGTATTTACTCTTGCGTTATAAATATTATGCAAAATTCCTTTTTCTAATTTGTCACGAAGTCTTGCAACCTCTGTCATTTCATAATTCAAATTATCAGATGCAAGTTCCGCAGCCTTACCCAAACCAACTATATACGGAACATTTTCTGTTCCTGCGCGTTTACCTTTTTCCTGATGACCGCCGATAATTAATGGTGAAATCATTGTTTTGGAATTTACATACAATGCACCGATTCCTTTTGGCGCATGTAATTTGTGTCCTGAAATTCCGAGCATATCCACTCCGCATTCAACAACATTTATCGGAACTTTGCCTGCTGCCTGAACCCCGTCAACAAAGAATTTTGTTTCAGGATTTTTTGATTTAATGATTTGCGAGATTTCTTTTATCGGATTCAATACCCCCGTTTCATTATTTGCCCACATTACCGAAACAAGTGCAGTATCGTCATTTATAAGGTGCGATAATTCGTCCGTATTGAGTTCCCCGTTTGAATTTACTCCGATATAATCAACTTTGTATCCTTGCTTTTCAAGATATTTATAGACATTCAAAACGCAAGGATGTTCAATTTTAGTTGTTATAATATGTTTTTTCTTGGTATTTGCCAGATAACCTCTGATAGCAGTATTTGCACTTTCACTTCCGCAAGAAGTGAAAATAATCTCTTTTTCGTTTTCTGCTCCTAAAAAATCTTTCAGTTTTCCTCTTGCCTCACGAATAGCGTGAGAAGATTTTTTGCTGAAATCATACATACTTGAAGGGTTTGCGTATTCTTCCTTAAAATACGGCATCATTTCTTCAAGTACTATTTCATCAACCTTTGTTGTTGCGTTGTTGTCTAAATATATAAGTTTATCCATTATTTTACCTCAATAACATTAATTTCTTCGCCCAGTGCGTGTTTCAATGTTGTTTCAACAAAAGCCTTCAGGGTCATTGTTGAATTTTTACACCCTGAACACATGCCTTTAAGTTTGACATAAATATCTTTGTCTTTAATATCGACAAGTTCAATATCTCCGCCGTCTTTGTTAAGTTCCGGCGAAATTTGGTTTTCAATTACAGAGTTTATTTTCAAAATCCACTGTGTTGGGGTTAATTTTTCTTCTTTAACTTCTTGCGTGCTTCCGTTGTAATAGTTGTCAATAATTTTTTGAATTTCACCCTTGCATCTTCCGCAGGCACCGCCTGCTTTGGTGTAATTTGTCACTTCTTCAACGGTTTTGAGTCCGTTTGTTTTAATCGCATCAAGGATAACTTTATCAGTTACCTGAAAACAAGTACAAACCATCTTTTCTTTTGTTTCGGTTTTTACATCGTCTAATGATACATAACCGTCTTTTTCGTAGTTTTTGAACGCATCTTCCAACGCTTCATAACCCATAACAGAGCAATGCATTTTTTCAGGAGGTAAACCGTCAAGTTGGTCTGCTATATCTTTATTGGTAATCTTTTTAACTTCATCTATTGATTTACCGATAATCATTTCAGTCAAAATACTTGAACTTGCAACAGCGCTTCCGCATCCAAAGGTTTGGAATTTCGCATCTGTTACTATATTATCTTTTATTTTTAAATATATTTTCAACTGATCTCCGCAAACAAGTGAACCTGCAGTACCGATAGCATCTGCATCTTCAATAGTTCCGACATTTCTCGGGTTGCGGTAATGATCCATAACTTTTTCGGAATAATCCCACATTGTATTGTCCCTTTCTTCACCTTAATAACTGTCATTATTATAAAACAAAAATAATTCTAAAACCTTAGACTTAATTATTATTTAATAATTTTAATGACATAAAAAAGTCGGATTAAACTTTATGCCCGACAAGTTCAAAATTAATTACTTTTTATTTTT
Source organism: uncultured bacterium (assembly GCA_902792085.1). Classification (GTDB taxonomy): domain Bacteria; phylum Cyanobacteriota; class Vampirovibrionia; order Gastranaerophilales; family Gastranaerophilaceae; genus Zag111. Next base: position 53,093 of record CADAYE010000002.1, read on the forward strand.
TATTGAGATTATCAATTTCTGCATTGAGTTCTTTTATCTGAACTTCTAATTTTGTTCTTTCGTCAACAACAGATGTAAATGCTTTTTCTAATGTTTTGATTTTTGCTTCCAAAACTTCGACTTTTGAAGCATTAGAATCAGACGATACCGCAGTTTTTTCCAACTCTCTTTTATATGCCTTAACTTTATCCTGCTGAACCCCCAAAAACAGAGAAATTACGCCGGCACCGGCAAACAATCCGGCACATAAAACAATAATTGTATATAATGAAATCCCTATTTCTTTTGTTATGTCTGCCGTATATGTACTGCCTTTCAGAATACTTATATTTAAAGTACCTGATGTGTTAATCAGTACAATGTATATCACTGCGCAAATTATTACTATACTTAAGAAAAAGAATAATTTTTTCATTTTTTATACTCTCCTGTTTCTGAAATATTTTAAAACCTTAGAAAGTTTTTCATCAGGTTCTATTTCTAATTCAATTATCTCTGATGAAAACGGTTTTGCAAATTTCAGATAAAACGACTGCAAAACCTGCTCTTGTGTTTTGACCTTTCCTTCTCCAGCACCGTATAGAGTGTCATTATAGACAGGATGATTTTTATAACTTGTGTGAACTCTGATTTGATGAGTTCTGCCTGTAACAAGTTCAAGTTCAACATAAGTTGCTTCGTTGCCAAAATGCTCTAACACTTTGAGTTTTGTAAGGCTCGGACGACCATCAGGGCGGACTGCCATTTTTTGGGGATTAACATTATTTCTGCCTATGGGTTCGGATATTATATCATTTTCATTCGGGTAAAAACCTTTTAAAACGGCATGATATTTTTTTGTAAGATTATGGTCTTTTATCATATTTGCGAGATATTCGTGCGTTTTGTTATTCTTTGCTACCATCAAAAGACCTGATGTGTTGCGGTCTAAACGATGAACAATTCCTCTGCGAAATTCCCCGTTGGTATCTGACAAATTATCCCCGTATTTATATAAAAGGGCATTAACCAAAGTATCTGTTGTTTCAATAAATGTCGGGTGGGTAAGCATACCTGAAGGCTTATTTATTACCGCCATATTTTCATCTTCCCAAACAACTTCCAAAGGTATATCCTGCGCCTTTAGTTCAATAATTTTTTCAGGCGTCAGGTTTTCAAACTCCACTCTGTCATCAATTTTTAATGTGTAAGACGGCTTTTTGTTTTCTCCGTTTATAGTAACTCTGCCGTCTTTAATTGCAGACTGAATTTTTGAACGCGAAATCCCGTCATAAAGTTGGGATAAAAATATATCAAGCCTTGTATCTGCTGAATTTTCATCAATTATTAGTAACATATTAAAATAATATCATACTTGTTTCCAAAATTGCACCATTTATCTTTTGTAAATTAGTTTGTAGGTCAGGCAATTGCCTGACACATATAAACTATTTATCTTTTGTAAATTAGCAACATTCCGATTAGGGCAATTACGCCGATAGTTATAAACACATCTGCAACATTGAATACTGGGAAATTGATAAAATTCAGATGTATATAATCTCTGACATAACCGAGAACTATTCTTTCATGGCAATTTGCCATAATTCCTGCGGTCAAAAGTCCGATAAACGAAACGGAAATCATGTGAATACTTTTGTTATGGTGAACATACCCCCACAACAAAGTTGTTGCAACAATAGCAATAATTATAAGAAATTCTCTTGCGTTTTCTAATAAACTGAATGCAGCACCGCTGTTTTTCAGATATGTCAAACTAAAAACTGCATTTGAATAGTGGTGTCCGGAGGTTACATTATCTACAATCAGTTTTGATGAAAACAGTGCCAAAAATATCCAAAATATAAAACTGCCTATTAAAAAAAGGTATTTCCCGACTGATTCTTTCATTATTTTTTATCCTCTAATTTTGCAAAATTGTTTTTCGGTACAACATTAATTCTTTTCATAAGGCAAGCAATTCCTGCCATATAAACCTTTGTTCCGTTAATTTTGTTTGCAACTGCTTTTGATATAGCAAGTGATGTAACGGCATATTCATTAATGTTATTCGTATTTGCTTTGATAAATCTTTCAAGAATATGTGTTTTTGGCATGGTTCTTAACGGCCCGTTTGGTATTCCTGACGGATAAACAACAGGGTCATGCTCAATTGAACCGACTATTACAGTATTTTCATCGGCATCTGCAGTAACCGTTACGGTGTAAGTTTCACCCGAAGATACCTGCGCAGGTGCAACAAGTTCAATATTCATATACCTTGCATCGCCGTATAAAAGCGCAGATTCGTCAGAAAGCATTGTTTCTCCCGAAATCAGCCATTTCCCGTTTAGTTTTACAAGATGATATATGCTTGTGGATTTTGCATGGATTTCGCCCGTAACCGAAAGTGAATCATACTTGTCATATACCGTTCCGACAGCGTTTTCTTCCATGCTGACGGATGCATTATTCCCGTTAATTTCAAGTGACAGAATTTTTGAACCGTAAGTCAAATCTTTGCATTGTTCCCATGTATCTTCAACGGATTTGAAATATAGTTCTTTGTTAAAACCGTCACTATTAATGTAATTATCAGAATAAAGAGTTTTTAGACCCGTAAGGTCATGCTTGTTGGCAAATTGTTCATGAACTTTAAAAAGTTGTTTAATCTGTTTGGCTTCTGCTTTATATATCTTATTTTGTTCGCTTCTGTGGCTTCCCGTGGAAACAAGTGAAGCCTGCGCCTGAATATTTGAGCAGGTCATTGTAACCAAAGCCAAAATTATAAATAATAATATTTTCTTCATACTTGTTATTATAGCATGAATGTCATTTATATTAATATTTCTTTATAAATGTTATTATTCACAAAATATCGGGATTAAAAATTATATAAATATACATTTATTTTGAGGATGAAAATATGGAAGTTGCATTAAAAAACGGGATTGATTTAAGATTGGGTGATTTGGTGGCAAATTTTAAACTTGAAAATGTTGAAAAAATTGTTATGCAGATGTTTGAAGATGCTTCAAAATCAAACAGAATATATTATATCGGCGAAATGAACAAGAATGATGCAATGTTCTAAATAGTTTGTTGTTACAGAAAATATTTCATGCTATCATAATACTGTTATAAAGATTTTTCGCCTTTTATTGTTATTTTTAAAGCGAAAAATCCGTGAATTATCATTTTAAATGACAACACAAGGAAAAGAGAAAATGAGTTTAACAGTATATTTAGGGATAGATGTAGGTTCTGTTACAACAAAGTTGGCTGTTATTGATGAAACGGGCAAATATGTTGACAGTGTAATGCTCAAAACTGCGGGAACACCTGTTGCTGCAGTGCAAAACGGCATGCGTCAGTTGTATGAAAAGCGTATAACCGATTATGAAGTTATGGGTGTTGGTACGACAGGTTCGGGACGTGCATTGGCAGGTTCTTTAGTCGGTGCTGATGTTGTAAAAAATGAAATTACCGCACATGCTGTTGCGGCAAGTGTTACTGTTCCGGGAGTTCAGACGATTTTGGAAATCGGCGGACAAGACAGTAAAATTATTATAATGCGTGATGGTATTGTAACAGATTTTGCCATGAATACTGTTTGTGCGGCAGGTACGGGTTCATTTTTAGACCATCAGGCACAAAGACTCGGTGTTCCTATTCAGGATTTTGGTGCTACTGCACTAAAATCATCAAATCCTGCAAGAATAGCCGGCAGATGCGGTGTTTTTGCAGAAAGTGACCTGATTCATAAACAGCAACTGGGGTATCCTGTTGAAGATTTATTATATGGGCTTTGTCAGGCGCTTGTCAGAAATTATTTAAGCAATTTGGCTTTGGGTAAGGAATTGTTACCGGTATTCTCCTTCCAGGGTGGGGTTGCAAGTAATACAGGAATGGTAAAAGCATTTGAAGAAGCACTTAATGCTAAAATAGTCGTTCCTGATCACCATCAGACAATGGGGGCAATCGGTGCCGCTATGCTTGCGATGGAAGATCATCAGTACACTCAAAATCAAACCAAATTTAAAGGCTGGAATGTTGCTGATATGCACTTCTCATCTATTACTTGTACATGCAACGGCTGTTCAAATAACTGCGAAGTTATTACAATTGTTGAAGGGGTTGACGAAGTTCAGCATGTTGATAAAATAAAAGATGTAAAAGGTAACATCATCGCACGCTGGGGCGGAACCTGTGGGCGTTGGGATATAGGATAGTTATTTATGCAAAACTTTGGGGGCTCAAGAACTTCTATTTTAGCGGAATTGCCAAACGGTAATGCCGAATTAGGAGAGGCTTTTGCTCAAATAATAAACGGCATGGTAACGCAGTCCGGAATAACTAACCCCAAAGGTGAAGAATTCGATATTGTTTCAAAAAAATGGCGGCAACTTGCTGCAAAACCTGATAAGACGCCTGAAGATTTGGAAAAACTTGACAAAACTTTTAAAGATAATGTCAATGAACTTGCGCAGTCTTATTTATTGTATATTGCAAGGCAAGTCGGCAATACAACGGGCAAACTGACTTATGATGATTACGAAAAATATTTGTTCAAATATCGTTTCGGTCATTATGATATCGAAAATAAGCCTGAATATATAAATAAAGTTAAAGCAATGATAAAGGTTGCATTTGGCAAACTATCTGCGCATGGAGAACTTTCAGGCGGAGATGGTTTGATAGATAAGCAAGATATGGCTTGTTTTATATATGCAATATCAACAAGTGCGCAAAGGGATGAAAACAATAAATTTTCAGGCTTTGTAATTGACGGAATAATAAAACCTTTAAATTATTCTGTGGATGAAAGTAATCTTTTTGAAAATGGAGATAATTTACTTTCAATTAAGTTAAGAATAGCATATAAGGTATTAAATAATCAGTTATAGGAGTTAAATATATGAAAAAGATTTTAGCATCATTATTTTTGATATTTGCATTTGCAGGTACATCATTCGGTTTTGAAGAAATTTTTGTGGAAGAAAAACCACCGGTTGCGGAAACAGAAACGAATAATACTCAAAAGCCTGTGGTGGAAGTCGCTTTTGATTGGTTTGAAATCCAATCTGACGATAAGGCAAAAAGGATTAATGAATACAGGGAAATTATTTTCGGAGAAAATTCAAAGATAAATTTATCTAAAGAAGAATTTAAAAAAGAACTTTCAAAATACAAAAAAGATACCAATTTCAAACATCATTATATGCTGGCAAATAATGGTGTAACAGAAGATGAAGATGCAAAATATAATCCGTTTTATTACAAAAACGGTACTCTCGTAATTTATGCGATTATGTATAACAACGATATTCACCATGCGCTTTATTATAATCCGTACGGGAAATTGTATTATGTTGATATAACTTCAGACAATTATCCTGATTATCCGTATTATTCGATGCAGTACGACAGAAAAGGAAATCTGAAAAGTGCAATCTACTTTGTATCTCACGATATTCAATATATGTATAATACTCAAGGGGATTTTATCGGCGTTTGGTACAAAGATAAAATGTATAACGGCGACGGCAAAGAAATTTCAACCCGTGAGGGCTGGTAAATTAAATGAATTCTTCACTTTATCTCAACTACGCTGACACCGTCTCCACCTTCTGAGTCTTCGCCGGGTCTGAATTTGGCAACATAGGGTGATGTTTTGAGAAAATCTCTTACGGCTTGTTTTAGTGCTCCTGTTCCGTGTCCATGGATTATGTATACAGGCGAAAGGTTTGCAAGACTTGCCTTATCAAGATAATTTTCGACTTCGTCTAAGGCTTCTTCTACTCGGTAACCTCTAAGGTCGAGTTCCTGACTCATGGAGTATTTGCGAAGTTCAAATTTTTTAAATGATGTCCCCGGTATTATATTTTTCTTTGATTCTTTGTAATTTTCGTCAAGTACTGCAAGTTCATCGGTTTTGACTTTCATTGTCATATTGCCCATATCGACGGTTAATCGTTTGTTTTTGTCAGGTAAAGTAACAACTTTAACCTTTTGGTGAAGATTTTTCAACATAACAACATCGCCTATTATAACCTTATCCCAGTCTATTTCAATATATTGTTCTTTATCCGATGCGCTATCGACATCATTTCTGAAATTCTGTTCAAGTTTTGCAAGACGGGAGTAAGCTCTGCGTGCAATTTTTTCGGTTTTTTCCTGACGGAGTTCGTCTAAAATCTGCCTAATTTCTGCTCTTGCGCTCATGATTTCCGAATCAAATTTTATTCTTATATTTTTCAGGGTCTTTTTCTTGTCCTTTTTTACCTGATTAAGATTTTCTTCGTATTCTTTTTTGATAGAAAGAGAATCCTCTTTTAATTCCTGTGCTTTTTCAAGATTTTGGGATAATTCCTGATGGGTTTTCTGTAACTTTTCAACAACAGCAATTGTTGGATCTTTTTGGGTAATAAGTGCAGTTTTTGCTTTGTCTGTAATATCTTTATCAAGTCCCAAATTTGATGCGATAGAAATTGCATTACTCAGTCCCGGAATACCGATAAGAAGTTTATATGTCGGTTGCAGGGTTTCGGTATTAAATTCAACCGAAGCATTTTTGAAAAACGGATTTGAAAATTCAAGTGCTTTTAATTCTCCGTAGTGAGTGGTAATTACGCTTGTAACCTTTTTTTGTGCTAACTTATCCAAAATTCCCTGCGCAAGTACTGCACCTTCAACAGGGTCTGTACCTGCACAGATTTCATCTAAAAGTACAAAAGACTTTTCGTCACTCTCATGCAAAATCTCAATAATATTTGTCATGTGGGATGAAAATGTTGAAAGACTTTCTAATATGCTCTGGTTATCTCCGATATCCGCAAAAACATTTTTAAACGGATAAAGTTTGGCATAAGTACAAGGTAAAAACATTCCCGATTTTGCCATAAGAATAAAAAGCCCGATAGTTTTTAGAGTTACAGTCTTACCGCCTGTATTAGCCCCTGTGATTATCAGAGAATTATAATTACATTTTCCCCCGATTTCAAAATTATTTGAAACAACATCTTCCCCTTTTGAAATTAAAAGCAAAGGATGTTTCATATTTTCAAAATATATATAACCCTGCTCATCAGTGATTTCTGGCTCAACCGCTTGCAATTTTACCGCATATCTTGCCTTTGCAAAGTGAAAATCAATTTCTGCCATAATCTTTTCGCATTGTGATAGTTCTTTTAAACGACCTTTGACGAAATCAGTCAGAGAAACAAGAATTTTTATACACTCTTGCCTTATTTTTGCTTTAACTTCTCTGATTTTGTTGTTTAACGGTACAATTTGAGCAGGTTCAATATAAAATGTTTTTGCACTTGCCGATACATCATGCACAATACCGGGGATTTTTGTTTTATTTGATGCCATCACCTGAAAAACAATTCGCTCATCTCTTTGTGTATAAATATTTTCCTGCAAATATTTTGAAAAATTCGGGTTATTTAAAAGTGAATTAACGGTATCTCGGATATTTTGTTCGGTATCTCTTAATGAAGAATAGAACCCCTTTAATTCAGGAGTTGCATTTTGCCTAATTTTTAAATTTTCATCAAAAGTTTCAAAGATTCTGTCTTCTGTTTCTTTATCGGATATTAAATTTTGAACTTTTTCTTTTAATAAAAAATTATCTTCGCTGTTTTCATTGATAAACTTCTTTAGTAATCTTGATGATTTCATGGTTTTTGCAAGGTCAATGAGTTCTTGTTCTTCAAGATACGAAAGTGAAGCATTATTTTCAATTTTACTTACATCTGCAATAAATTCTGTCGGAGTTTCTTTTGCAAGATCAAGAATTTTTTTTGCCTCTCTTGTGAGTTCAATTTGTTCTCTGATTTTATCAAAATCATTGTAAACAGGCATTGTAAGGCAAAGATTTTCGCTCTGCCAAAACTTTGAAAATTTGGCAAGTTCTGTTTTAATCTTGTCAAATTCCAATGATTCGTATGTTTTAGAAATGATACTCATAAAAAAATTGTATAACAAAAACGGCTTAATTTGATTTCAGATTATCTTTTTGTTAAAATTAACCTGTTATTAAAAATTAGGGAGAACTTTAGCATAATGTAAGTCGGCTATACCAAGCCGACAAGATAAGGAGAATAACTATGGACTTGATGAAAGGTAAAAAAGGTTTAATTTTTGGTGTAAGCAACACTCACGGTATCGCTTACGGTATAGCAAAAGAAATTTATGAAGCAGGCGGAGAAATTGCTTTTACTTATGCAAATGAAGCAATGGAAAAGCGTGTAAGACCTATTGCCGAAAGTTTTGGCGCAAAAATTATTATGGAATGTGATGTTACTAAAGAAGAAGATGTTAAAAAAGTTTTTGACGAATGTGAAAAAGTTTACGGCAAATTGGATTTTGTTGTTCATGCAGTTGCATTTGCAAATAAAGAAGATTTGACAGGCAGATTTATTGATACAACAAAGGCAGGCTGGGATTTGGCACTCGGTATAAGTGCTTATTCTCTTGTAACTGTTTGTAAATATGCAGAAAATGTCATGAACGAAGGCGGTTCAATATTTGCAATGACTTATTTAGGTTCAATATTGTCAGTTCCGGGTTATAATGTAATGGGTGTTGCAAAAGCGGCATTAGAATCTTCAATGAGATTTTTATCTGTTGATTTAGGTAAAAAAGGTGTAAGAGTCAACTGCTTGTCTGCAGGTCCTGTAAAAACACTCGCAGCAATGGGTATCGGCGGATTTTCAAAAATGCTTAAAGCCGCAGTAGCAAGAGCGCCTTTAGGAAGAAATGTTGCGTTGGAAGATGTAGGTAAAGCAGGTTTATTCCTGGCTTCAGATTTATCTTCAGGCATGACAGGTGAAGTTATCTATGCAGATTGCGGTTGCCACAGCGCTTATGCTTCAGCAGAAGAAATGGATATTCTTTCTAATAATTTGGAATTATAATTACTGATTAAAAATTAATTGACATAGCGGGAATTTTAAGATTCTGAAATAAATTCAGAATGACAAAATTCCCGTTTGTTTTAAAAATATGCTATAATACCCTTATGAACGAAAAACTGAAAGAAAGTTTAAAAATGTTGCCCGAACTTCCGGGGTGTTATATTTATTACAATTCGGATAATGAAATTATTTATGTCGGGAAAGCAAAAATTTTAAAACGCAGAGTAAAATCATACTTTAACCGCAAACACGATAGTGTAAAGGTTAATGTTTTGGTTTCTCAAATAGACCATCTTGAATATATTATTACAAATTCTGAAGTCGAAGCGTTGATTTTGGAAAGTCATTTAATTAAAAAGCATAAGCCCAAATATAATATTTTGTTAAAAGACGATAAGAAATATCCTTATTTTCTTATAACAGATGAAGATTTCCCACGAATACAAATTGTTCGTAAGAGAAATATGAATAAATTAAAAGGCCGATATTACGGACCATATACAAATATTGGGGCTATGCATTCTACGCTTGATTTTTTAAAGAAGATTTTTCCTCTTAAACAATGCAAAACCCCACGTTTTAAATCAAGACCTTGTCTTTATTATTCGATAGGCAAATGTCTTGCGCCTTGTCAGGGGTTAGTTTCAAGCGAAGAATACAAAGCGGTTGTTCATCAGGCAGAATTATTTTTATCCGGCAAACAGTCTGAACTTATGGAGCAACTAATGACACAAATCCAAAAATACTCCGATTCTTTGCAGTTTGAAAAGGCGGCAAGGCTTCGTGACAGTTATTTTGATTTGCAAAAAACTCTTGAAAAGCAAAAAGTTGTATATGAAAATACAAGATTAAATGAGGATGTAATTTCTCTTGCGCATGAAGACGGAATTTTAGTTATTGTAATTATGATGATTAGAGAAGGCAGGCTTATTGATAAAAAAGATTTTACTTTTGATGTTGAATCAGAAGATAAAATTGAGTATTTTGAAACATTTTTCAAAGAATACTACAACACATTGTCTTTGGAATTTCCTGACAGAATTGTTTCTGATGTACTGGAGCAGGTCGGGAATAAGTCTTTGTATGAACAGTGGCTAAAAATAATATCTAATAAAAATGTAAGAATAAGTTACGGTAAATCTGCGCAGGGTAAAGAACTCCAAAAACTTGCCGATAAAAATGCACAAGTTATATTAAATAATGCAAAACTTTCAAAAATGTCAAAAATCAATGAAGACTTTAATCAAATCGGTGCATTTTTGAAAGAAAAATTAAAACTGAATAATTTCCCATACAGAATGGAATGTTATGATATTTCGCACATTCAGGGGACAAATACCGTAGCATCAATGGTAACATTTATAAACGGATTAAGTAAAAAATCCGAATACCGAAAGTTTAAAATTAAATCAACCGAAGGAAAACCCGATGACTTTTTATCAATGAAAGAGGTCTTAACAAGACGACTCTCCCGTTTGGGAGAAAAAGGCTGGGATAAACCGGACTTAATTATAATTGATGGCGGCAAAGGACAACTTTCAAGTGTCATGAAGGTCGTAAAAGATATGGGTATTTCCGGAATTGATTTTGTCAGTCTTGCAAAAAGACAAGAAGAAGTATTTTTGCCGCGACAATCAAAATCAATACTTTTACCCAGAGAATCAAGCGCATTGTTTTTAATTCAAAGAATAAGAGATGAAGCGCACAGGTTTGCAATAACTTATCACAGGAAACTAAGAGGGAAAAACAGTTTGAACGATAAGTCTTAGGAAAGTCTGCGCCTGTTTGCTCTTAGAAAATCTTTTACTTCTTTTTTAATTTGTTTTTTGCGCTCTATACGCTGTGCCCCCTGTATTCTTCCCACTGTAGTTTTTGCCTCTTGAACTCTCTTAATTTTTCCGTTTGTATCAATTTCAATGGCGTAATCATCCGATTCTTCGTGGTCCCCTAATGATGTTAAATTATCACGGAAATTTTTATATATTCCCGTCAATTCTGAAACTACTGCATAGTTCCCAATCCATTTGTGGACATATTTTTCATCAGGTCCGAGACCTCCTTCCATTCTCGTTCCGTCTCTGAGGCTGTATGTTGCTTCAGAAATACCAATTCGGATACTGATGTGCGGATATCGCACTGTTTCATCCATTGCAAGTTTAATGTTGTTGTATTTTGATACATTCAAATTCATAGCAGATGAATTGTGAGCATCTGATTGAGACTCTATAATGTATGCTTGAAGTTTATTTGCCATTTCGTTTAATGTTGTCATAATTTGATACCCGTTTAATTATTTAAACTATGTATTGGGGCTGGAATTCTCCCTCCCCTTTTTACAAAATTATCTGAAGTTAAATCACTTACGTTCATAATCGGCGCATCTCCGAGAAGCCCGCCAAAATGTACACTTTGCCCTGCTTTCTTACCAATAGCGGGAATAATTCTTACTGCTGTTGTTTTTTTATTAATCATTCCAATTGCCATTTCATCTGCAATCATACCGGCAATAGTACTTTCAGGTGTATTTCCAGGAATTGCTATCATGTCAAGTCCCACAGAACAAACCGAAGTCATTGCTTCAAGTTTTTGAATATTTATATATTCTTTTTGTGCTGCTTCAATCATTCCCGCATCTTCAGAAACAGGAATAAACGCACCTGACAGACCTCCGACATGAGAACTTGCCATTATACCGCCTTTTTTTACAGCATCATTTAGCATAGCAAGTGCGGCGGTTGTTCCGTGAGCACCGGCATGTTCAAGCCCCATTGCCTGAAAAATTCCTGCTACGCTGTCACCAACCGCAGGAGTCGGCGCAAGTGATAAGTCTATTACTCCAAACGGAATCCCCAATCTTTTAGATAATTTTCTGCCGATAAGTTCGCCTGTTGAAGTTATTTTATATGCGGTTTGCTTGATTTTGTTCGCAAGTTCGCTCATATCCGCTTTATTATCCATAGCAAGTACTGCCGCTCTTACAGCCCCCGGGCCTGAAACTCCAACATTTAAAGCGGCTTCAGGTTCTCCTATACCACAAAATGCCCCTGCCATAAACGGATTATCCCCGGGGACATTGCAAAATACTACAAGTTTTGCTGCACCTATACAATCGTTATCTTTTGTCAGCAAAGCCGATTCTTTGATTATTTTTGCCATTTTTAATACGGCATCCATATTTATACCGGCTTTTGAAGATGCAACATTGACGGATGCACATACCCTTTGGGTTTGCGCAAGTGCCTGAGGAATACTTTCTATCAAAAGTTCATCCCCTTTTGTCATACCCTTTTCTACAAGTGCGCTGAAGCCTCCGACAAAATTCACCCCAACTTCTTTTGCTGCCATATCAAGCACCCTTGCTATTTTGACATAATCAGGATTTTTACAGGATTCTCCTATTATTGATATTGGTGTAACAGAAATCCTTTTATTAATTATTGGGATAGAATATTCATCAGCAAGTTCATCTGCATAAGATACAAGATTTTTTGCATATTTTTTTAGTTTTGTATAAATATTGTCACAAAGTCTGTTGATATCTTCTGATATACAATCTCTCAAACTCAGAGCCAAAGTAACCGTTCTGATGTCAAGATTGTATAACTTAATCATATTAATCGTTTCTAATATATTATTTTCTTCAATCATACTAATGCTTTAATCCAAAGAATGTTGCTATGCTCCAGTCGGAAACCTTTAATTTTATTTCTACTCGTCGGCTTTTTGCCATATCTTCTTTGCCCTGGTCATCAAGAATTAAGTCATTAAAACTACGTCCCTCAACTGTTATCATATGGCGAAAACCTTCATTATATTCGGGTTTATATTTGCCGCCTAACATATATGATGCAACTGAATTTGCTCTTTTTGTACTCAAATCCATGTTATATACAAACTGGTCATTTATATTCGTAAGACCAGCAAACGCTTGTGAATCCGTATGCCCTTGTATAATAATGCTGTCAATATTATTTACAAGTTTTTTGCTTGAAAAAATTGTGTTTACATAAATAGGAGTTAACTTATCAAGAAACTGTTTTCCCTCAGGTTTTAAAACATAACTGTTAACTTCAAAAAGTGCAGATGACGGAATTTTTAAGTCCCCTGTCATACGGTCAATTTTAGCATTAATATGTTGTTTTTGAAGTTCACTTTCTATTTTTTTTGCAACTTCCATTTTTACACGCTGTTGCTGAACCGATTTTTGGTTAAAGCCTGTCATTGCAAGTACAAACAGGGTAATGAAGATAATCGCCAAACCTAACATAAGGTCTGACATCGTTACCCAAAAAATGTTATTATTATCTTCTTCCGGTCCGTGTTTTCTTTGCATTATTGCCATTTATTAAATTCTCCTAAAATAGCCCGTCAACTTCGTCACCGCCTTTAGCGCCTTTTGCGACCTCTTTCATTTGTTTATTAAGTTGGTTTAAGCCAAAAATCATATTTTCTAAGTAAGGAACAAGATTTGCGGCCATTGTTTCGTTAAAAGCACTTTTAAATTGTTTTGGCATAGTACTGATAATATTTGCTGCAGAATTATTCTGAATTTTCGATTCTCTTAATATCTCATATAAGAATTTTTCAGATGAAATACTTGCAAACAATTCGCCTATCATATTTTGTATTTTGCTTAAAGGCTTTTTGCAAAGTTGTTGAAATAATGATTTTTCCACAAGCAAGTATATAAGTGAAGATGATACCGCAACAACTGATACAAATGCTGCCGCCTGCATACCTTGCATGAATGCCGCAACCGAATTGATTGTTTTTTCAGGAGATGAGAAATCAATCATACCGAATGCGATAGCAATTTTCATAAATGTAAATAACGGGCCAAAACCTGTAAGAATAGTCGGAATTGTTTGTATCATCTTGTAATTAAATTTTGATGTAACAAGTGTTTCTTCATTAAAGAAATACAACGGATCAAATGTTGTCTGAACATTTTGTACAGTTGAAGATACATCCTGATATTGATAATCATCTCCCTCTTTCAATGCTACAGATTCAGAAAATACAAGTGTATTCTTAAATTCTATCCACAAAACAGAAACATAAGGATTTGATAACATCCAACCGTCAAGTTCTTTAAATCTGAAATTCAAATCGTTTTTCTTGAATGTTGATATAAATTTAATAATTGTTTTTAAGTTCCTGTTTACCTTAATATATTGAATACAGCAATATAAAATTGAAAAAACGAATGTGCACAATACTATTAAGACAGGTATATCGTTAAAAATCTCTTTAAAATCCATACTTCCTCCAATGATTTTAAAATAATAATATCATATTTTTCAATATCTATCAAATATTAATCAGACAAAAATTTAAATAATTCGTGTATATATTTTCCGATTATAATTCCAAGAAAACTTAACACTATATCGTATAATATTTTTAGCCCGCTTTGAGCTTTAACCCACGTTTGAATAAACACTGCTCCGTCACCTTTAATGAGAGCAACAAGTGACATATACAGTATTCCGCCCAAGTGTATGACAAGCACTCCAGTTATAGAGGCAAGGATCATGAACAGGAATGAATATTTTTTTCTTAAAAAACTTCCTGCAATAAAAACTCCGATAATGAAAGATAAAATGTAACCAAATCCATATTCTCCAACATAAGTTATTCCTCCGCCGAGCGCAAAAACCGGAAACACAAACAGTCCGATTAATAAATACAAACTAGTGCATGTGATTGCCAATTTTCTGCCCAAAACAGAACAGGCAAACATCATAGCCGGAATTTGCGGAATAATTGAAAAACAATAGATATAATCTTCCGATGAAAATGATTTTCCGAATGAAAAATTTTGAGGAATAATGTAGTGTTTAATGTCAATATTTATAAATGTTGCACAAATAATAAGTAATGTGCATAAAATAACCAAAACAAAATTGTTTATTGGTGTTTTTATACTGCTATGCTTACCATCAAGCCTTTTCATTTTTGGAATAAGAACTTCTTCAGACATTTATTAAAATTTTCTCCTCAAGTTTTTTACTTTTTTCGGTAAAAGGAATTTTAAATTCATCATAAAAAATGTTTTTTGTCCACATAATCATAGCATCTTCGTTGTTATCTTGATAATATTTTTTTCTCAGCCCGAATGATGTAAATCCGTATTTTTCGTATAACCTGATTGCTGCCTTGTTGCTAACCCTTACTTCAAGTGTCAGATATTTAATCATTTCTTTATAGCAATCATCAAGGATATGTTTTAAAAGCGCTTCACCATAGCCCTTGCGCCTGCAATCTTTATCTACTGCAATATTTGTTATGTGTGCTTCTTCTAAAATATGCCATGTCCCTGCATACGCAACGAGTTTGCCTTTTTCATCAAAAAGAGAATAATACCACGCAAGGTCGTTATTAAGTTCCTGCATAAAAGAGTCTTTTGACCAGTGATGAGCACCGTATGCTTTTTCTTCAATTGCGATAACCCCGTCAATATCCTCTTTCGCCATGCGTTTTATAGTTACTTTTTCCGCACTTCTATTCATAGTTTGATTGTATCATACTTCGTTGATTTTTCAAACCATTGTTTAATTAATAATACACATAATAAATTATCTTAATAAAAATTTACAAATTATTTAAAACTATTTTATCGTACGCATTTTGATAATTTCTTTAAGAGAGTAGTTGTGTGCTGTTTTTATAAAAACAATCATATCTAATAAGACGAAAACTTGAAAAAGACTTAATTAATCTGCTTGCATTGAATTTTTTAGCAGGTAAAATTGTCATACTCACAATTATTGTGTTTAATTGTGTGTTTGAAAGCCGAAAAATGAGGTATATATGGCAAAAGATGTAATAGAATTTGTCGGTACGATTATTGAATCCATGCCGAACGCAATGTTCAAAGTAAAACTTGAAAATGATCACGAAATTCTTGCTCATATTTCAGGAAAGATAAGAAAGAATTTTATCAGAATATTGCCGGGTGACAAAGTAAGAGTAGAAATGACTCCTTACGATTTGACAAAAGGCCGCATAACATTCAGATTAAAGTAGAATCTCACGAAATAATAATATAAAGGAAAAGAAAAATGAAAGTAAGATCATCAGTAAAGAAAATTTGCGACAAATGCAAATGTATCAAAAGAAAAGGCAGAATTGCCGTAATTTGCGAAAACCCTAAACACAACCCTAAACACAAACAAAGACAGGGTTAAGCGCAGAGACGGAAATCGCGCGTATCGGCGGTTGGTGAGGAAGTATTTAAGCCTCATATCAAAAAAAATCTAACAACAGGTGTGAAATCACCTCCCTCGCCCACAGCATCATTTGAGTGGGATACAAAGCGAAGCACCGCAGCATAGCGAGGATGGCTGAGCCTGTATGCCGAAGGGCTGAGGGTAGAAAATCAAAACGAAGAATGAGTTTTAGATTTTCGGGTGAGGTTTCAAATTAAAAAAGAAACTTCCCCTCGCCCA
>CADAYE010000003.1 GCA_902792085.1 uncultured bacterium
TATCAGGGAGTTTTGAAATTTTTCCCTCAAAACTTAAAAAGTTTGAGAATTCTCTCAAACTTCCGGGGGTACTTTTCTCAATCTCTCTGATAATCTACATCAAACCTAAAAACAACGGGCAAAAAGGGGTATAAATTTTCAATTACATATTTTCAATTTGTCCAGAGAAGTTATACCAATCATAGCGATTAAACATATCAAAAATCAATTTCAAAAGTGTCCGAAAAACCATATCAACCCCTAAATATAGAAAAAACTCCCCAGGCTGGACTCGAACCAGCAACCCTTCGATTAACAGTCGAATGCTCCGCCATTGAGCTACTGAGGATTACTCATAACCGATTATATCTCGGCTTGCTTTATTATTATATCTTAAAAAAAAATTCTTGTAAAGTACTTTTTATTTTTTTATCGGCTAATTGAGTAAAATTAACTTATATGCTATAATATCAGCAACAAGAAAGATAAAGGAGATTTTATTATGCCTAATCCAACATTAAGAGATGAAGTTTTTAATACTATTGACAACCGCTCTGACGGACTTGGAGTAGAAAAAGCCATGACCGAAACAGGAACCCTGCTCAAAACCCTATTCTTAGGCGGTCTGCTTTCAATGAGCGCGTTCTATACCTGGTATCTTGTCGGCGCAGGTTTTGCGGACAAAGCAAATATCCTAATGACTGCCGGTATCATTGGCGGACTTATCACAGTACTAATTGCTTGTTTTGGTCCAAAAAACAAATACCTTTCTATTACAACATCGATTTATGCATTGTGCGAAGGGCTATTTTTAGGCGGTATTTCGGCTATTTTTAATAATTATTACCCTGGAATAGTTACGCAAGCTATACTTGGTACAATGTTGACGATTCTTGGGATGTATATCGCATATTCGGTAAAACTAATTAAAGTAACAGATACACTAAGAAAAACCATTTTTATCGCAACTTTTGCAGTTGCAGGGATTTATGTTCTGCAATGGATTTTAATGTTATTCCATGCTTCAATTCCGCAAATATTTTCCAATTCCCCGATAGGAATCGGATTTAGCATAGTAGTTTGCGCTGTTGCAGCATTTAATTTGCTTGTTGATTTTGATTTTATTGAACAGTTCAGCGGAAGAACTCCAAATTATATGGAATGGTATGGTGCTTTTTCACTTATGGTCACAATCGTGTGGTTGTATTTGGAAATTCTAAAACTACTCGCTAAAATAAGCAGTAGAAGATAAATAATAATACATTATTATAAGGTAACACAAAGCGCGATTTTCTTTTAAAGAAAATCGCGCTTTATTAATTCCTGACTTACTATTGCATTAACAATTTATCTGCAAGTTCGGTTTCAAGTGTTCCATTCAATGTCTTATTAACTTTTTGCAACTTATCAGCAATTAATTGCATTTCAGGTGTCCAGACAAAATTATCCTGAACATATTTTTCTGCCTTGTCAAAATCACCATCAATTTGAATTCTGACAATTTCAGAGAGCATTTCTTTTGCGGTCGGAACAACTTTTTCTATATCAACATGAATTTTACCTTCCGGAGTTATTTCATAAACCCCTCTGTCAAAGAAATATTTATTCTGCATAACGGTTCTGACTCTGTGTGCCTGCGACATTGTAGGTTTTGATTTTGGAAACATATCAACAACCGCAGTTAAAAGAATCTGGTCGCGCTGCTCTTTTGTATACATACCAAGTTCTGTGAGCAAGTCAACAAACGCCAAAGCACCCATATCGGCTTTGTTTTCTTCAATAATATTTCTGTATTTCCCTAATTTTTCACTGCCTTCTTTCGGTCCGAGAGAATGGGCATTTTCATGCCCGATAGTAAACCAGTGGTCTGCTTCATTGTTATAATATTTTTGCTGGTCTTTATCTAAAATTGCATCAAGGCGCTCCTGAAACTTTTTCATATCACTTACAAAACGGATTTGTCTGTGATAAACATTTCTTCTTCCGCCACCTATAGTTAAAGATAATTTATCTGAATTTGGCAGGTTTTCTGCAAGAGTAATTCCGCCTCTGTATGCCCCGACATCTCCCGAAGCCATTACCATATCGACATCTACCATTGTTTGTTTTGCATCTTCATCGGAAGATATTGTTTGTTCATACTCATCATTAAACGGCATATTCTTTGCCAAAACAGGTAAATATTGCTTTATAGCCATCAAAGCATCCGTACCTTCTTTATTAATAATACCTACTCTGCCACCGAGAAAATCTTTCGGAACAGGAGAAATACCGTGTTCTTCCAATAATTTTGAAAGTTCTTCGTTTTCTACAATTGTACCTGTCATTTCGTCTTCGTAATTTTCTCTTGTTATAGTAAATTCAAGCGGAGTGTCCTGCAAAGTTGCCCATTTTTTATCGGCATAAGCATCAAGCATAGGATCAGCCGTTCTCAACGCTTTTGCCTGCAATAAAAGATATTCGTTAAAATCTGCATTTGTTGATGTTTTTGATGCAAGTTCAAGTTCATCAGCCATTTTTGCAAAATCTTCATTAAAATAATCAATATAATCAATGCCTTTTAATTTGTCGCCATCACGAACAACCATTGAGCGTTGATTTAAAATTCTTTTTACTTCCTCATCCTCTCCGTTATTTAACATTCTGGTTAAAACAGAATGAAATTCCTCTTTTGATAAATCCTCAGGGTAAACACCTTTGCCAGGTTTTTCATCAACCCCTTTAGCAAGTCTTATGGGCGTAGTCATTGAGTCAATTGCATTTATACCTTTTTGAGCATCAAATAAAATTTTGGTAAGTTTAGCCTGTTCGTTTCCTTTTTTAATTTCTTCTTCCAAATATTTTTTAAACGGCAAATTATGTTTGCAATCAATTTGCAGATGTATATTTTCTAATATTGCAGCGGCTTTAACAAGATGCTTCAATGCTTGTTTATCGCCATCTGTTAATTGTAAATATTCAGGTGCATCTGTCTTTAAGAATTTTTTTGTTACAAGATAATCTTTATGCGTACGCTTTTTCAATTCATCCATAGACAAATTCATTTCATAATTACTCATTTTCTCTCCTTTATTTAACTCTCTTTACGGGTAGATTATAACACATTTTTAAAGGTTCGTAAATCTTGGTATGTTGTCTTATTTTCGCAAATTTTTAAAAAATTCGTTTATAAGATTATCGCAATCTTGTTCACAAATTCCGCCATAAATATTTGGTTTTGACTCGGATAGTTTATCTAAATGCGCTACGCTAAATCCGCCATAATTATTATCATAAGTGCCAAAATAAATATTTTTTATCCTTGACTGTAAAATTGCCCAAGCACACATTGGGCAGGGCTCTAAAGTTACATATATATCACATTCATCAAGACGCCAATTATTCAATACTTCTGATGCTTTTTTGAGTGCAACAATCTCTGCATGAGAAGTTATATTGTTGTCATTTTCTTTTGTATTAAATCCGGTTGAAATAACCTCATCACCTTTTACAATAACCGCTCCTACAGGGACATCATTTTGAACCTGTTTTGCCTGTTCGATTGCAAGTTGCATAAATTTATTATTCATAATCTCCGACAATATCTAATGTAATTTTGGCAATAAAACCGTACTCATCATTTGAATAGAGTTCTATTGTACCATTCATTGCCTCAACAAGACCTTTTACAATAAATAGCCCTAAGCCTGAACCTCTTGTTGTTCTTGTCATTTCATCATCAAGTCTGATAAATTTGTCAAATAATGTATCAAGTTTTTCTTTTGGAATTTTGTCACATTTATTTTTAACAGAAATTACCGCCAGATTATTTACAACTTGTGCATCCGCAACAATTTGAGATTCCGGATAAGAGTATTTAACCGCATTTTCATACAAATTTACTATAACCTGTTCTAACCTGCCTTTATCGGCAATAACCTTAGGAAAATCAGGTGCAAGATTCACAACAATTTCATGCCCGTCATGTTTTCTCAAGAGTAATTCTGCCTGTTCAAACACCTGAGATAATTCAACCTCTGTATTGACCGTTCTTAATCGCATACCCTCAATATCCGGAATTGTCAAAAGGTCATCAATCAGACGCTTTAGTCTTTCAGATTGTTCTTTTATAATGCGCAGGGATTTTTGTTTTGTTTCGTCATCTATAACAATATCATTTCTCATAAGCCTTGAAGTATACCCCTGAATACTTGTAAGCGGAGTTCTAAGTTCGTGAGAAACTGTATCTATAAGATTTGAACGAAATTCATTTAATTCTTTTAACTCTTTATTTTTTGCAGTGAGTTCCGTATATGATTTATGAATTTCGGATGCCATTTGATTAAATTCATTTACAAGAAACACTATTTCATAAGGAGTGAAAGATGTTTTATAAAGTCTTATCTGATGTTCATAATTACCTTTTGACAGTGCAATAATCGCCTTAAATAACTGTCTAATATTTATATAAAGATAAAAAATATAAAAACCTATAACAACCATTGTAGAAAGAATTGCGACTAAAACAGACAGTATAATTTTAATTCGGTTTTCTATAATAGAATTTTTCGCCATTGTTTCTGTTGTCGTAACAATAATAGAATATTTTGGGTCTTTATATTTCAAATAAACAATAGGCTGATTTTTTTCCTCACCAAAAATGAACGGTTTATTTTCTTCTACATCATTTATTTCTTCGGGAAGCATTGATATTGTTTCCTTAAACACATCTTCGGTATAGTTGTGAGAAGCAACAAGATGCTTATTATCAAGTAATATATAAATTTGTCTTGTATCGTTTATCAAAGATTTGAATAAATCAATATTCATATCTTTTGTATCATAAGTTACTGCAAGAAAAGAACCGTCTTTAAGTTTTGTACTCATAACAGGTTTATCATTTGTTTTTGAAATTTCGATGATTTTATCAAGTTCTTTTTGCGTTTTTACAATATCAATTTTTTCACAATGCGGATATTTTTTTGTAAACTCTTTCATAAATTTTCTTTTTTGCAAATCAGAAGGCAAAAATTCAAGAGCATCAGCAATTTGATTAAGCGTTCTGCTATTTGAACGAATTAAAAAATCCATTTCATCAGACACCATTGCCGCAACGAGAGATGCCGATTCTCTCAACTGATGTCTTACAGATTGCTGATTAATATTATTTATAATAAACCCGCTTATTGACATTGGAATAACAACCGCAAAGAAAAATACAATTGCGATTTGTTCAATTATTTTAAGCCTTTGAAATTTGAATTTTAACATATTTTTAACCAAACGGTGTCAATTTGTATCCGACATTTGTTACAGTATGCAAATATTTCGGATTTTTAGCATCAGGTTCAATTTTGTTTCGCAAACCGCCGACATGCACCCTCAACATTCTCACATCTTCATTACTGTCATAACCCCAAACTTCGTCTAATAAAGTAGCAAGTGTAACAGGATTATTAAAATGCTGCATTAAACAATAAAGAATTTCAAATTCTGTAGGAGTTAATTTTACTTTTTTATTAACAATTACAGCCTCCAAAGATTCAGGAAATATTTCAATATCACCGCTTCTTAAAACTTCATTTGACAAGGGGGATTCATTTAGCACAACATTATTTCTGCGCAACAATACTCTTATTCTTAACAGAACTTCCTGCACATCAAAAGGCTTGACCAAATAATCATCCGCGCCACAGTCAAATCCGCTTGTTTTATCTTCAATTGTACCCTTTGCGGTAAGCATTAATATAGGAATTGAAAGTTTTGCATTTCTGATATTTTTACAAACATCAAACCCGTTCATTTTAGGCATCATTACATCTAATAAAATTAAATCATAAGTATTATCTAATGCCTTATTTAAACCTTCAAGTCCGTCTTTGGCACTGTCAACAAAATATCCGCTTGAACGAATATCAAACTCTAAAAGTTCTCTTATTTCATCATCATCATCAACTATAAGTATTCTTTTCTGACTTTCAACCATATAAATACTCCTTACATAAGGTTATTTTACAAAACGAAATAACATTTTGCAATACTAAATTAATGGTAATTATATACTATTTTACAGTAGAATGTCATTGCTGTACATGTCAAGCAATTAATTACATAAAAAATATTATCTGAATATCTCGCTAAGATATTCTTATTATGTTCACTTTTCTTTTTGATTGCGACGCAAAAAGAAAAGTGAACCGAAAAGAGCATACAGGCTCACGCAACTCACAAGTTCGTTGGTTCGCTTTGTATCCCCTTGGGAGAGGGTAGTTTTTCAATGTGAAGTATGAGCATTAGAAAAACGGGTGAGGGTATATCCTGACATTTATGAAGTGCAGGTCGCGGTTTGCTTGGTTGCTCGCCATCGACAGCACTACGCATTTTGCTTTTTGTGGCTTTTTCCACAAGTAAAATGGCTTCGGCTTTGGCTCGCAATCCGCTTTTAGGCCCTTTTGACATAAAAAGTGCCTTTGTTTGGAGTACCTTGCAGAGAAATATTTTATTATGTTCATATCCCGATAATATTTTTATGTAAAATTGTATATAATTACTATAAATTTATAGAATTGTAACAAATTTGTTACTTTCTGACAATTAATATTTTCTTTTGATTTAAAATGAATGTATCAATTACTAATTAAGGTGTGGCATGAAAGTAGATTATATAAATTATCCCGTGTTAACGAATCAGCACAGGCTCAAGTCTGTTCCCGAGAATAGCGGTATGAGTTTGCGCGGGGGATTGTGTAATAATAGTAAAAGTGTGAATAGAGGATATTATAGCGGCAGTTCGGTGAGTTTCGGATCTGCCGCTAAACTTTCCTCAAGGATGTTAGAAAGTTTGCTTGATGCATGTAACAATCACACCACAATCGTTCAAAACCTTGTTGCATTGGTTCTTGCTCTCGGTCCGAGACCTTTAGCGATTATGTCTTTGCCGGGGAAAAAGAACAAAGAAGATAAGATTTACGCATCAGGACACTCAATGGCATCAGGACTTATAGGTTTTGGCTTTGCCAGCGTAATTATGTATCCGTTAGGGAAAGCCGCAGAAAAAGTTAAGAAAAACGATGTTCAGTTAGTTCTTGATCGAATTGAAAAAAGCAACGAAGTAAAACTTGTTACAAGACGTCTTAAAGAATTAGCGGAAATGAAAGAAATTCCTCCTGAAAAACTTACAGTTGAAAGTATTTTAGATGATACTTCTCATTTGGAACCGGAATTTTTAAAACAATTCGGAGCATTTGAAGAAAAAGACGGAAAACTTACAAGACTAACCGCACTTAACCGTGAAATCGATTTTGAACAAGTTTATAAAGATTACAATATTAAAAATCTTGCAAAAGAAAAAATTAAACAAGGCACCAAATATGTCGGAGAAAAATTCTTTGATAATTTTATTGAATATGACAAAAACGGTAAATTTATAAAACTGAATAAATCAGTAGATTTTGATAAAGTTTATAAATGTCTGAATATGGCACCTGATGTTTTGATATTCGGGATATTAAAAGCAATGCTTACTGTTGCACTTATTCCGCCAATACTAAAACATGTATTCGGAATTGAAAAGAGTAAACCTCAAACTAAAGCACCTCAATCGGAACAGGTTAAAACAGAAGGAGGTAACAAGTAATGATTACTTTAAATACCTCCATTTCTAATACAAATTACGGATACCAAAGAAATTCTAATCTGTCATTTAACGGCGCAATGCCTACAAAATCAGCATTTTTAAACCCGTTTAGAAAAGGTTTTGATAAGTTAACTGACGGAATAGCCAAATATTACTACGGACCGTTGGTTTCTTCTAAAATTACACACTGGCTATCGCACAGAAATGATATCGGCAGAATAGTCGACCACATGCAGGCAATCGGTTCTTATGTAATTTCCGGTATGTATATGCTTCAAACCATCAGAAACAAAGATATGGATGAAGACAGAAGAAGAACTCTTGCAATAAACCAAGGTTTAACTCTTGTTGCCTCTACTGCCATCGCATATTTAGTAAGCGAAAGATTAGTTGGTCCGTGGAATAAGCATGTTTCAATGAAATATGCTGCGAACAAAAGAGGTATAAGTGTTGAACAATTAGAAAAAGACCTTAAGGCGCATCAAGAAAAAATCAAAAAAATATATACAGAAAAACATCCTGATGATTTAGAATTAAAGAAATTCAAAAAACCAAACCTGATTCATTATATAGAAAAAGGCTTAAAGAATGAAAATCTTGCAGGAAAATTAAAAGGTTTGGATGTACTAAAATCACTAATTATCTTTGGTTCGGTTTACAGATTCTTCGGACCTGTTGCGGTTACTCCTGTTGCAACATGGCTTGGCAACATGCTTACAGGCGCAAACAAAAAAGCCAATGAACAAAAACAAGATGCTAATTCTGAAGTACAAACTACTCAAGAAGTAAAAAATAACAACAATTTGAAAGATTTTAAACTGTTGCAAAGGCCTGAAATGGCAAAATTTTTAGGTAAAACAGAAGTGGCATAGTTAAAAATACTTGAATTTTATTTTACTTTGTTATATATTTATCAGGTACAAAAAGTCATTAAAGGTGGTGAAAATATAAAATGGCAGAAGTTAAAGTAGGCGAAAACGAATCAATTGAAAGCGCTTTAAGACGTTTCAAGAAAAAAATTCAAAAAGCCGGTATTCTTTCAGAAGTAAAAAAACGCGAAAGATATGAAAAACCGAGTGTAAAAAGAAAACACAAATCTGAAGCGGCTCGCAAAAGAAAAGTGTAAGATTTTTAAATAAACTAAAAAGACTGTAAGTATTGTGCTTACAGTCTTTTTGCTTGTCTATTAAGAAATGTAACAAAATAAAAAATATATAGCAATTATATACTTCAAAAATACTTTATATAAATGTAAGAGATAATTACAATAAACACGAGACATAAATTATACACTACCTACTACACACTAACCTTCTACACGAGGAATTGAAAAAGATTCCAAACTCTTTCTTTAAGAAAGGGTTTTTTTTTGCGTTATAATTATTTTATGGAAAAGGAATGTTTATTCAGCGGTAAAAAAGTTCATGTCGGAATTGATTCCGGATATGATAATTACATCATGGCAATTGAATCGAGTTGTGATGAAACGGCTTGTGCCATTGTTAAAAACGGCAGAGAAGTGGTAGCAAATGTTGTTGCTTCACAAATAAAAACCCACGAAAAATTTGGCGGTGTAATCCCTGAAATTGCAGCAAGAGAGCACATGGATGCCATAAATATCGTCATAGATGAAGCATTTGAGCAATCAGGTTTAACTCCAAAAGATATTACTGCATTTGCCGGAACAGTCGGGCCGGGGCTTGTCGGGTGCTTACTTGTCGGATTAAATGCGGCAAAAACTCTTGCATTAGTCCATGACAAACCGTTTATCGGAGTAAATCACCTCAATGCACATCTTTGTGCAAATTATATTGATACAGATTTGAAACCGCCATTTATGGCACTATTAATCAGCGGTGGGCATACTCAGATTATTGATGTAGAATCTTATTCAAAACAGACAATATTAGGCGAAACCATTGATGATGCTGTTGGTGAAGCCTATGACAAAGTTGCAAGACTAATTGGTCTGCCATACCCCGGAGGCCCTAAATTAGATAAACTTGCACAAATCGGGAATCCAAATGCCTATGAACTGCCTATATCAAGGGTTGACGGGTATAATTTTAGTTTCAGCGGATTAAAAACAGCCGTTTTAAGACTTGTAAAAAAATTAAAAGAAGAACCCTCACCCGGCTCTGCGAGCCACCCTCTCCCAGAGGGAGAGGGAAAACTAAAACTATCAAGTACGCAAGTGAATGATGTTTGCGCTAGTTTTCAGGAATGTGTATCCAAAACGCTTGCTAAAAAACTTAAAAAAGCACTTCAAGAAAAAGGTTATAAACAAGTTGTAATTGCAGGCGGAGTCGCTGCAAACTCTGAAATTCGCCGAAAAATATTTGATTTTGAAAAAGACGGTTACAAAGTATATGCACCGATTATGAAGTACTGTACCGACAATGCTTCAATGGTTGCATCATGTGCTTATTTCAACACAAATACCTATGATGATGTTGATGTTGAAGTCTTTTCAAGAGCATAAAGCATTTGACAGCAGGATATCCTTAATATATCCTAAAGATAAAGGAGTACATTTATGCCAAAAATAGTAAAATTAGGGAATGTTAAATTACCTTGTTTGACTTCTTACGAAGCAGACAGACTTCCGAATATTTATTTAGGGAAAAACGGAAGAGTAACAACAACAAATGTTCTAAAAAAAGACCCTCGATTAAATCAGTTTTTTAATAATGAAACCATGAGTGCATTAGATAATTATGCTGAACACGAAAATTTGCGTATTTTTATAAAACCGCTTGAAAACGACATGTTTAATGATGTTGCGATATCAGTATTTAAAAACCACGACCCAAAGGCTTATTTTCCTATGAATGTAGCCAAAACAAAGGAAGAAGTTCCTCAATTTTTTAGAGATTTGTATACCAAAATACAAAATGCAGCACACAAATCAGCAGAATCAAAACTTGCGCCAAAAAAGACACATTCAAAATGGCAAGATGCAAAAATGTATTTTGAGAATGTTGTTGAAAGATACAATGAAAAAAGATTTTCTATTTTAGATAAATTTAATGGTTAATTTAGTATGAACCTTTTCTCATTAGTTCAGACAATCTGAGTTCTTGCGCAGGTTGCTTGGTAAATATTGATTTACGCTTAATTACAGGAATTGTTGCGGTTTGTTTTTTCTTAAATTCACTTAAACCAACTCTTGTTGTGTCTGTTTCTTTCCCTAAAAATATTGATTGCAAAAATTCTATAAAATTTCCCATAGTGTATCTCCTGATATCATTATAATATTTGCCTGTTGTTATACATCATGCATTTAAACGAGAATGACGTAATAATTCATTATACTTTGTGTTATATTTGATTAAGAGAATACGGAGCATAAAAATTTGAATAACACTTACTATGAAAATTTAGACCAAAATTTTACCAATGCGTTGAATTTTTATGAAACAAACTATTCGCACGAACAACTTATTGATATGTTAAAAAATGGCAATATAGTGCAAAAACAGATTTCTGCACTAAAACTTGAATCAATAAATTCCGCCGAAGATGCGCAGGTACTGTTATCAAACCTGACGGGACAAGACGGGAAAATCAGAGAAGCAGTATCCTTGCGTTTATCGGAATTTATGGGAAATGATAATTATATCAAATATTTTGAGCCCTTAAAAAACACCCAAAAATTTCTTGATGCAGTAATTGATATAAATGGGAACATTTGCAGGAATGTTATTCAGGCTATATCAAATCTTAAAGAGGATGAGAAATTTTGTAAGAATTTCTGCGAGAAGTTGGCAAATTTAACGCTTGAACTTCTTGATGTTGTAGAAAAATTCGATTTTCAGGACGGCAAATATAAAGTAAATAAAGAGGCTTTCAAATTATATTGGTGCCTCGAAACTATTTATGTATTTTGGGACAAAATTGATTTTGCGTTGTTAAAAGATATTTTACAAAGAGGTTCAAATATAGGCGAATATACAATAAGAGAGAAATGTGCCAAAATTTTAACTCACGATTTTGAGGATAAAGATTTGGCTAAAATAAAAGAAAAATTAAAAAACGATTCAAATTATTATGTAAGAAGATTTTAATATCTTCGTGATAAAATAAAAATATAAATATTAATTGTCATTCTGAGGGGTTGTTCATTTATGAGATTCTTCGCCTAAGGCTCAGAATGACATAGTGGAAGAATCTCCTATAAATGTAAATAAGGGTATTATTATGGGACAAACTTTAGTAGAAAAAATAATTTCACTTCACAGCGACCATCAGGTCAGAGCGGGTGAACTTGTAATTGCAAGGGTTGATGTGTGCGCAGTACAAGACGGAACAGGGCCATTAACGGTTGAAGAATTTAAAAAACTTGGCAAAGATAAATTGTATAACCCTGAAAGAACAATACTTTTTATTGACCATGCTTCTCCAAGCCCGAGAAAAGAATTATCAAATATGCACACTACTTTGAGAGATTTTTCGAGAGATTACGGTGCAATATTATCGGAAGTCGGCTCAGGAGTTTGTCACCAAAGGCTTGTTGAATCATTTGTAAACCCTTGTGAAATCTTGGTCGGCGCGGATTCTCACACGTGTACATCAGGGGCATTAGGCGCATTTGCAACGGGTATGGGTTCAACAGATATTGCGGTTGCAATGGCATTGGGCAAAACATGGCTGAAAGTTCCGCAAACATTTAAAGTCGTTGTAAACGGCAAGTTCAGAGAAGGAATTTGTGCTAAAGATTTGATTTTACACCTTATAGGAATGATAGGTGCTGACGGTGCAACATACAAAGCATTGGAGTTTCATGGCGACACGATTAAAAATATGGAAATGTCCGAACGCTTTACTATCGCAAATATGGCGGTTGAAGCGGGAGCAAAATGCGGACTATTTGTTGCGGATGAAAAGACAAAAGCATATTTGGAAGAAAAAGGCAGAGGGGATAAATTCTCAACCCTTGAACCTGATGAAGATGCAATCTATGAAAGAGTTATCGAAATTGATGCATCAACAATTGAACATACCGTTTCATGCCCGCATACCGTTGATAATACAAAACTTGCAAGAGAACTTAATGATGTTAAAGTTAATCAGGTTTATGTCGGAACATGCACAAACGGCAGAATTGAGGATATGAGAACAGTTGCCAATATATTAAAAGGTAAAAAAGTTCACGAAGGTGTAAGAATGTTAATTTGTCCTGCCTCAAGAGCGGTTTATAAACAGGCTTTGAAAGAAGGTTTATTGGAAACCTTTATAGATGCAAACGCAACTATTTTGCCCCCCGGTTGCGGACCTTGTGTCGGGATTCACGCAGGAATACTTGCAGATGGTGAAGTTTGTCTGACAACCCAAAACAGAAACTTTATCGGCAGATTAGGCAACACAAAAGGTTTTATTTATCTTTCATCTCCTTATGTTGCGGCATACAGCGCAATTAACGGTTATATTAGCGATAAATAATTATTTTCTGTACCAAACCGAAAAATTATTTATTGAATCAAGTGTATCATCATAATTCCCGTTAAAGTTGATGCATCTATCATCAATAATCAACCATGCAGGATCTTTTACATTGGTAACATCTGATATGAATTTATCAAGATTATTATCAATAATCCATTTTGATGCCAATAATTTATTTCGTGTCGTAAAAATTTTGATGATAAATTTGTCTGATAAATTTTGCAAAAATTCATATGCGCCTTGCTTAACAGGTGGAATTATATATTCATCAAATTGCCCGTTATATGTGTTTAGTACCCCATCTAAATCTATTAATAATGTTCTCTTCATAATTTTATTATATCACAAGTCCCACTTGTGGACAAGTCCCACTTGTGAAGTCAAAATATAATTGTGATTGATGCATTTAGAATAAAATTGGGCAATAAAATAAAACAAATTCGCGAAAGTAAAGGTTTATCTCGCGAAGATGTTGCACTTGCTTCTGATTTTTCAGGCTCTTACATGGGAATGATAGAAAGAGCCGAATATGATTTTAAAATTTCAAAATTATACAAAATTGCATTGGCAATGAATGTTGATATTAAAGAGTTATTTGATTTTGAGGATTAAAATTTAGCCTTTAATGTTGTTTATAAACTTTATCAGAATATAGTTGAATATTTGGGGTATCAATTTCAAATGCGTGAATTCTGCCGGGTCCTAATACAACAGAAACACTTCCGTCATTTACCTGAAACTTACTTTCTTCCCCATATTTTGGCAGTAAATTTTCAAGTTTTTGAGTTGATTTTAATGTCGGAACCATTACTTTGCATGCAACAGGATGATTTACATCTTTGTTTGCAAGTACAAGAACTGTTCTTCCCTGTCTGTGACGGGCAAATGCTATAACCTGATCCTGTTTGTCTTTTTCTTTGTTAAGAATAATATAAGAACCTCTGCGCATTATATCGTCATATTTATCTCTGAATTTAAAACATTCGGTCATAAATTTGCCTATTTGCGGTTCTTTTCCGCCCGGACGTCTTGAAAGATTAAATATATCAAGTTTTCCCTGATGTGCGGTCATTTCGTGGTTATCTGTCATTGTATCAGGGTTATATGTATTTCTGTAAGGATATACATAATAATCTCCCGATTGGAAACCATCTACAATATACGGATTCATCATAGGCAGGGTTGCCTGCAAGCCTGATGTCAGGTTACAATAAACTTCTCCGCCGTGAAACATTGGCGAAACATCATCATGAGTAGCAAAAGAGCCGATTAAAGATTTACCCGTATCAACTCTGTACGACATATTCAAATTATCAATTACATAGTCGTGTAAATCTTTTGCACTCTGCCATTCGTGGAAGATGTGATACTGACCATAGTACGCATCAAAACCTGCGCGCAAAGAATCTTCAGGTCTGTCAAATGGCATATTTGCCTGAGGAGAAGCATCTTCATAAGTATAAGTTTCTGCAAGCCATGCAAATTCAGGATCTCTTTTTCTTGAATAAGGAATAAGAATGTCCCAAAATTCAACAGGCTTAGCCCTTGCAACATCGGCTCTGATACCATCTACTCCCGCATCTATCATCATATCGACAAATTCTCTGTGATATTCAAGAAGTTGAGGATTTAGTGTCCTTTTTCCCTCATCATCCCACGGTTGAAACATTCTGATATCTTCCCAGCCCTGAGGAGTTTTCGGAATACCGTTTTCTATCGCCATGAGTTCAGGTTTTTCTTTGTACAAGTTATATGATGCACAACTTGGCATATCAACCATAACTTTTAGACCTCTTTTGTGACATTCATCAACAAAAGCCTTAAACTGCTCTTTATCCGAACGAGGATCATTTTTATCAATCAAGACAGGGTCAATTTTTAACAAATCTTCAGGAGAATAAACAGAACCTGCCGTACCCATTGCATTATCCTTGCCCGGAGGATTTATCGGAAGAATGTGTAAAGTATTGAAACCCTGTGCTTTAATTTCATCAAGTCTTGAAATTGCGCTCAAGAAAGTACCCGCCTTTTCTGAGCCATCAATGTAACCGTTATCGTTTTTATCCTCTGCCGTAAATGTCCTTGGCAATATAGCAAGAATTTTTGCACTGTTTGTAGTGAACAATTCCCTTAAATTGTTTTTATAATCAACAGGAGCAGATGTTTGAACCTGAGTAACCACAGGGGCATTTATAGCCGCCTGAGCCTCAAGATACTGCGCAATTAAATTTGAAGAATCAGAACTTTTAAACGCAACTGATGATACAGGTTTTTTCTTTGCTGCATAAGGAGAATTAACCTTCAATGCTATTAAATTTGTAGAGATATTAGAAATCATTACTTATTCTCCTTAACGATTTTATCTTTCGGCATTTTTCCCATAAAGAACTGTGATAATATAGTTAAACCTAACAATCCGGCACCAAAACCGCCAAACATTTTCAGCCATGTTTTACCGTTAAATTTCTGGTTAAACAATTTTGTAAACATATCATCAACAGCACTTCCTAAAAGTTGGAATCTGAATTCAGTTGTAGAATTTGTATTTCCGCCTATAACTTTATGATTCTTTTTGGTGAAGTATATATCACCGCCCAAATAACTGAATAATTCCTTACGATATTGCTCAAAGTTTTTGAAAAACATTGAATTTTCAACTTTTTCCTTTGTCTTAGCACTTAATGGGTCAGTATACATAAGACGCATTGCCGAATCGTAGAAAATTCTGTCGTGAGGATTGTCTGCAAGTTTTTCAAACGCCTGTTTGCCGTAAAACTCATTTACAACTTTACCCATATCAGTTTTAATATCAGAGAACAAAATTCGTCTTTGCTCATCTGTCAGATTATCAGGATTCAACTCAGGATTTCTGAGGAAGAAGAACTTGACGGCGTAATCTGAAGAATGACCGCCCAATAAAAGTTGTTTTGACATTTCAATCATTTCTTCTTTTATCTGACGGGTAAATTGAACATGTTTTAGCAGATTGCCTGCGGCATCCGTATATTTATACTCATACATTGAATCAAGGTGTTCTTTATCAGAAACACGCTTAAAGAAATCAAGTGTATTTAACAAACGATAGAATGAACTTTTAACACCTCTTACTCTGTCCAGAACGAATGACAACTGAAGGTCTTTTAAAGTATGTGAATCAACACCGTTTTTAACATCATAGCCTGTTAATCTTCTTGCAGTATTATACATCTGTTTACTTTTTAATTCGCCTGATGCCTCATCAAAAGTCATATCAATATAAGTTTTATAAGAATTTTTTTCATTCGGATTATATTTGTCATATTGAGCGAACTTTGTTCTATCTTCAAGGAAACTGAGTTTTTCAATGATTTTATCCATCACCGCGCTGTATTTTGTATCATCAGCAACGATAGCCTCAAACTTTTCTCTCAACAATTCATTAACAAGTTTTGAGTCCATTCTTGTATTTTTAATTTCTTTATCGGTTATATTTAGAGTTTTGAGCATATCGCCGTTTAAAATACTGTTCCAGGTATTAGCAAGATATGTTTCTTGCGCCTGTGCAGATTTCAGATATGCATATTTATTAAGAACTCTTTGTCTTGCATGGAAAGTATTTAGAGTTTTATTAACTTTTTTGATTGTCTGAATTGATGAATCTGTCAGGACCGATGACGGAGTTGCTTTAAAAAATTTGCTTAATACTGACTGACCTTCATTCATAGTCTCAAGCATTTCGCCTACAAGAAATCTTGCTTTTTGGACATTTTTATTCCCCTGATTTGCCTGTTCAAAAGCATTTAATTTTTCATCAATTGCATCTTCAAACGCTTTTACAAATGATGAAAATTCCCTTTGTTCTGTAAGTGTTTCGCCGGAGACTATTACACTTTTTTTACCATCATCAAGTTTTGCTATTATTTCATCTGCAGTTGGGATAAATTCATTCATTTCGTTTTCGGGAATCCCTTTGAAAACATTTTTTAATGATTTGCTCATATCTTCAAAAGTTCCTTTTGAAACATTGTAACCCCTTTGCTGCATAATAACATCTTTTAAGTCTTTTGCAATTTCCGATGCAGTTATTGAATCCATACCTTTTGACAAGTTTTTTGAAATTTGCCCGAATAATTCAGGAGTAATTGTTTTGCCTTTATTTTCTTCAAGTAAAGTTTCTAACGCTTTGTTCTTTTCAGAAAAATCATATTTTGCGATTTCATTATTAAAGTTACTCAAAAGCGCATTTGCTTTTTTGTTTAATTTTCTGTCCTGATAATTGTGAATAGGACCGCTTAAACCTTCACAAATCAGCGCACTCATAATAGGTGTTGCAAAACCGGCAGTTAGCATCCACATGGTATTATTTTGTAATGCTATTTTTCTCATTTTTTCCTGAATGAAGTCTCTGCGATTTTTCATATCCTTAGGAACTCTTAAACGGTCACCAATTTTATTGATTTCTTCATCAGAATACAAATCCCAAGGAATAAATTGATGATCCTGAAATACCGGTTTTTTAGTTCCGTAATTGTCACGATACTGTTGTCTTATATCAAAACCGTGAATTAAATAAGCAGGAAGTTGAAGTGCAAGTTTCGGCCATAAATCCATTGCAGCAAAGAATGAAACCAAACCGACAAATTCCATTGATTTTGCAAGCGGTGCAAATTTTCTTGAGAACAAATATGTGGCAATAGTCAAACCACCAAGTTTCATACCCAAATCATTAAGTTTACCAAGTTCATTATCGTTTGCTTTTCCTTTTACGGCATGAATCAAAGCCTTGTTATTATCTTTTATAACTCTGAAAAATTCTGACGGATAATCAAATAAAGTATTTTTGACTAAATGACCGTTACTTGGCAATGGTTTAATAAATGTTCTGTTTGAAAGTTCTTTTTTAACATCAAAATTCTTTCTGACATTATCGGAATGATACTGCTGAACTGCCTGAGTATTATTTTGCATGTATGATTGGATTAAATTTGTTCTCATTATCCGACCACACTTTCTTTATTTTTATCAATAACATCTTTTTCTGACACTTTTGATGGCTTTTTGCTGATGTTGAGAGTATTTAAAACTCCGGCAACCGTAGAAAGAACCGCAAGGGCAAGAACACCCTTCCCTGAATATTTTTCCAAAAGATTTTTCGGATTTTTAGGGTTATAAAATTCTTTTACACTTTCAACAAAACTTTCACCAAAGACTTTTAGAGAATGATTAAAGTTTTTTGTATCCCAGAATTTGCCTGTTGCAACATTAAAATATGTTTCCCAAGGTTTTTGAGCGGCAAGACATACCCCTGCTGCTGCCCAAAGATACGAAGATATACTCCTTGCAAGAGTTGATTTTACCAAAACTTCTTTATAAACAGGTTTTACTGCCTGATCAGAATCATTAAGA
This sequence comes from uncultured bacterium, assembly GCA_902792085.1. GTDB lineage: Bacteria > Cyanobacteriota > Vampirovibrionia > Gastranaerophilales > Gastranaerophilaceae > Zag111. Next base: position 18,425 of record CADAYE010000003.1, read on the forward strand.
TTAGTTCCCAAACCATTGCGTTTGGCAATCTTATCATAAATTTTATTTAATTCTCCTTTTTTATTCGGGTCGCCATATAGCAAATCCCAGCGGGTAAATTCAACACTTTCACCAACCTTATGATATTCATAACTTGTCAGGTCAAAATCATCTTTACTTTCAGGTAACTGATGATTTACTTTTAAATACGGGAGTTGTGTGTCAATCCCTGTTGCCCATTTTACAGGTAAATTTACAAGTGATTTTGACAAAGATTTTGCCAAAGCGTAGAACACAACGCCCAATGCCATTTTATTCCCTATCTTATAGGCAGGGGACTGCGCAAACGGTTCAGAGTGTTTTGCTGCAGAATTGAAGACTGACATCAAAGTCAAACTGCCAATGACATAAGGTACGGTACCCATTGTCAAAAATTCGTAAAAATCGGAATTAATACTCCCTTTTAGCCCTCTTGCAGGATAAACGGTAAATGCTTTGGTAAACTTGTCCATAGCAATTCTTGTACGGGTTGAAAGATTATTTTTTAAAAGCGTATCGCTCTTAGGAAGTTCATTTCCCTGAGAGTCGTTGGCTTTAAATATTAAATTTTGTTTGTCGAAACTGCCTACCGGTAAAATCATGTCAACTCCGCCTACGATATTTAGAATGCATGTCAATATTTTTTTTTGATATATAAACAAATTAAATTTACAATTTTTAATATAAATTTATTTAAAAATTGAGAAAAATATTAATGTGAAAATTCCCATCAATACACAGTACCAGCCGAATATGTTTAGTGAAAATTTTGAAATAAATTTCATAAAATATTTTATACAAAAATATCCGACGATTGCAGAAACAACTGTTCCCAAAATTATTGCTGTCCAATTATAAGACAATGCTTCTTTTACATCAATTTTGATAAGCGGATAAACCATTGAAGCGCCCAAAATTATCGGGATACTCAAAAGAAAAGAATATCTCGCCGCTGTTTCTCTGTTTAACCCGGAAAACAAACCCGTTGCAATTGTCCAGCCTGAACGGGAAAATCCCGGAAGAACTGCCAAGCCCTGCGCTAAACCAATTAAAATCGATTGTTTTAAATTAGGAGTATCGAATTTTTCAGTTCTTTTTTTAGACAAATATTCGCTGAAAAACAAAACAAAACCTGTTAAGATTAACAACCCTCCGACCAATGCGGGATGATAAACCAAATGTTCTGCAGCATCATTTATTGGGAGAGCCAAAGCAATAGTTATAACCGTACCGATTATGATATAAATTCCGAGTTTTGCATTAATTGCAGTATCATTCTGAGTCTGTTTCAAAATCTCTTTATTTTTACATACTTCAATCAAAGCCTTGCATATTTCCCAAATTTCTTTTCTAAAAAATATTATTACGGCAACCAAAGTCCCCAAGTGAAGCATTATATCAAGAAAAATTTCTTCATTAGACTGCTGAACTATTTCAATATTTTTTAAAACTTTATAAAAATTTGATGTAAAAACCAAATGCGCAGAACTTGAAATAGGCAAAAACTCACTCAAGCCCTGAACTATCCCCATTAAAATTGTTTGTAATATCGGCATTATTATCTTCTCACACTCACTTTTATTCTTCCTCAAAATATGAACAACAAGATGTCTGTGTTTCCCACACAGAAACTTTATACAACTGAACTATTTTTTCTTTCAGTTTTGAATAAATATAAGACGCAATCATTTCACTTGACGGACTTTCACCTTTAAAATCAGGTAATTCATTTATATCTTTGTGATCTAATCCCTCTAAAACTTCGTTCAGTTCTCTTTTTAAAACTTTGTAATCAATTAAAATATTACTTTTATCTAACGCTTCACCACGAACGAATGCTTCAACCATCCAATTGTGCCCATGCTGATTTTCGCATGCTCCGTCATAATTCAACAAATGATGTGCTGCAGAAAAAAATGCCTGTGTTTTAATTTCGTACATTCTATACTCCTTGTATTAATCTTCAAACTGTGACTCATAAATCAAATCACACAATTCTCTTACTGCGCCTTTACCTCCGCCTTTTTCGGAAATAAAATCGCAAATATTACGGACTTTTTTAACTGCATCCGACGGGCAGGCACTAATTCCGACTTTTTCCAATATCGGAATATCAGGTTCATCGTCACCCATATACGACACCTGAGAAAAATCAAGTTCATATTTTTGCATAATAGCCTCTAATATCGGTAACTTATTTTTTACACCCTGATAAACTTCCGTAAATCTTAAATCTACTGCTCTGCGGTCAACCGTTCCGTTTCTTCGTCCTGTAATAACAGCCGTCATAAGTCCGTTTTTAATCATTTTTGCAAGACCGTGACCGTCTTTTGCATTAAAAGTTTTATACTCAACTCCGTTTTCATCATAAGTAATGCTCCCGTCAGTCATTACCCCATCTATATCGAAAACAAGAAGTTTAATCTTTGAAGCCTTTTCTTTTAAATCCATTAAATATCCCCTAAAAAGTACAAATCTATTATACAATAAATATTTTGTCATTTGTAATAATTTACAAATATTAAATAATCTCATTGAAGTATTTTAGACCAAATTATATTGACACAAAACACTCAAAAACCTATCATAAATAATGAGAATACATATTTTAGGAGAACAAAATGGTAAACGAATGGCCGGAAGCCTACATGCACAACCCTTGCATTGATAAACCCATTGAACAAATTTGGGATGACATTGACAATTACAGTTTTGAAGATAGATACGAAGAAACCGAAAGACTACACGCAAGTCTTAACATGGTTGTTCCGTTTCCTCCCCTAAAATATAAAGGGAAACTTGTTAAGGGGGTATTTTATTCGCAGGCTACAAGAACAATTATGAAAAAATATCCCGAACTTAGCGAAATATTTTTTGTAATCGCAAATTCAATGTTCTCATCATACCCGAGAAATCACAAAGCAGATTACTTTTTTACTTGCTATAAAAATGAAGCAAGAGAAAAATATTTTAAAAATAAATATCCTGAAACAAAGGATATCATCTGCCTGCCTTTGCAGGATGCAGATTTTTTAAACGAATATTACATTGCACCTGTTCCATATACCCCAAAAACTATTGATGTATTTTGTGTTTCAACACCGTTCCCTGTTAAAAATTTACCGCTGATTGCAGTTGCATTAAAGGAATACGAAAGGAAATACGGGCGCAGATTAAAAGTTGTTTATGCAATCGGGCAAAGAACAGCCGTAAGGAGAGAAGACGGTTCTTTAGACTATTCAAAACTTCAGGAATACGGAAGCAAACAACTGCGCTATGTAGATGAAGTATTTGACGGAAAAACAAAAGATTATATAGACTTTTATCCGTATATTGATTACAAAGATTTGTCAAAATATTACTCATCAGCAAAATGCTGCGTTTTGGGTTCATTGATTGAAGGGAAAAACAGATTTATCAGTGAATCCCAAAGTTGTGATGTTCCTATTATTGTATTCAAAGATTTTAACAAATATTCAAGAGGGGATTTTCCGGTATTTTTTGGTAACGCAGGAGAGTATGTTCCGGAATTTACGCCTGAATCATTGGCAGATACAATTCATAAGGTTATAACAAACCCACAAAATTACGATCCGAGAAGAAATTATCTTGAACACTACGGAAGGAAAAATTTTGTAAACACAATTATAGATTCAAATCCATACTATGCCGAAAATATCCCGAATTATGAAAAGGGTAAAACTCACGACAATTTTTGGGTTGATTTGGCATGTTACGATAATTATCAGGTTTGCTATCACGACTTTTTGTATGACAAAAAAGCCAATCTTTCTCATGTTGTCGGGTTGCCAAATATAGAAAGGCTGATAAAATATTATTACCAAAAATTTGGTCTTCCTTGGAAATATGACTAAATATTTTTGGGTAATTATATACTATTTTACAGCAATGACAGACATATTTACTGTAAAATTCTCTATGATTAGCATTTTAATTTAATTGATTAAAATATTTTTTTAGATTAAAATTTAACTATGTTTTCAAGAATTCTGGAATATTTAAAAGAGAAGTATTACCGTACAAAAGTTTTGGACAGATACATTCTTAAACAAATTATTATGATGTTTTTGATGGGAGTATTTGTTTTTACGACAATTATTTTTGCGTCGGATACTTTTATTACTCTTATTAAACAGATTTCCCAATTTGGGATACCATTCAAAATTGCATTGATTATGATTTTGTTAAATCTTCCTGCGGTTATTGTTATGTCAATTCCTATGGGGGTTTTGTTATCAACCGTAATGGTTTTGAATAAACTTAGTCTTGCGTCAGAAATCACTGTTATGCGTTCGTGCGGTATAAGTTTAAACCGAATTGCAAAGCCTATTTTTATTTTTTCAATAATAATGGCACTTTTGACTTTTGCGATAAATGAAAGTGTTGCTCCGATTATGAGAAAAACATCAAAAGACTTGGCATTGTGGTCTTTGGGGCAAAAACATGTTCCTGACGGAAAAGAAAATTTTGTATTCAAAGAACTTGGTTCGGGGGCGTACTTAAAGCGTCTTTTTTATGTAGGAAAAAGTACGGGCAGAACATTATATAATGTTACGGTGCTTGATAATTCAAAACCTGAAACCTTACAGGTTCTGCAAGCCAGAGAAGGAAAAACTTCTCCTAAAGGCTGGGTATTTGATAAGGGCGCAATTTATACAATCGATGTCAACGGACAGGTTTTGAATACAACCTTATTTGATACTTCTACCGTTCAGTTTGGTTTTGATATGTCAAAAGCCATGGATGAAGATGTCGCAGATGAAATGAATTTTGCAAAATTAACAAGATATCTGAATAAAAAAGGGCTAAGTGATGTAGACAAAAGGGCTTTGACGGTTCAATTGTATGATAAACTCGCACTTCCGCTTGCGACAATAGTTTTTGTGTTATTAGGTGTTCCACTCGCTATTACACCGCCAAGGGTCAGATATAACAGAGGATTTTTATTCACTATTTTAATAATATTTTCTTTTTATGTTTTAAGAGCCTTGTCAATTTCGATGGGCGAAGCAGGAACAATTCCCCCGAATCTTGCTGCTTGGGTACCTGATGCCACTCTTGCATTATTAGGCTGTATTTTGTATTACAGAAAAGTTTATACTATTTCGTAATTCGGAATTTTTTAGTAAAAATGCAATAAAAAAGGAACCTTTTGAGGTTCCGTTATTGTAGTAGGGGAAAAGGAGGAAATTTATTATGTTTTAGTTACATGATATTTATCGGTTTACTTTAATTAAAACTTTAATAAATTTATTCTAATATTTACAATTCGTTACAAAAAAGCGGTAACCGTACGAGGTTACCGCTTTTTAAATTGTATTAAAAATTATAAATTACTAAGAAATTCTTCCAGGAACTACTACTCCGCCTTTTAAGTTCTTTTTGTAAAATTCAACATGCGGTTGAAGTACACTATCAAGAACTTCAGGGAATCCGGAATTGTTCATAATTCGGGTTACAATTTCCTGATAAACAGTTGCAAATGCTCTTAACTGAGTTAATCTGCCTGCGGCTTCAGGAGTTAAACCCATACCTTTAGTTTCAACTCTTTCAACAAATAATGAACCTGTTACGGAATATGATTTTGTTAAAGCTTCAATGTAACTTTCGGAATTTTCACGACATTCACCCTTATCAACCGGAACTGTCAGCGCAAATACGAGTTTATTTGCAGGGTTGAAATGTGCTTCTGCGCTATGATGCATTGCATCAGGAACTTTTGCAACCTGTTTAAGAGTATCTTTTACTGATTCATTCTGCATCTGTGCATGCCAATAAACAGTATTTTCAAAGATTGCTCCCATATATTGATGAACAGAAGCATCAATACCGTTTGATTTTGCATCTGCCCAGAAAATACCTTCTTTTAATGCATCATTCAATTCCAAATCTGCGCTCAATGATTCTTGTGAAACTGTTTGAGCAGAGTTTAACATTGTCAGCATATCTTCTTTTTTCATACCTGCATAAGCAAGAGTGAAAAGTGCGTGGTCGTCAAATGCGCTGAATCTTCCGCCTACATCATCATGGATAAACAAATCGCCAATCCAATTATTTTCGATTGATGTTCTGCGCAACTCTGATTTTTCGGAATTAGCATCAGTTACGGCGATAAAGTGTTTATTTGCCAAAACTTTTGCTTCACTTTCAGATTTGCCCTGAGATTTGTATGCTTCGATTAGTCTGTTTAAAATTCTCAAAAATCCGTCTTTTGTTTCAAAAGTTGAACCTGATTTTGATGCAATAAGGTAATTTGAACTTGTTACATCTCCGCCTAAACGGTATAAAAATCTTTCCCAACTTGAAGAATCAATATCCGAATAAAATTCGATATCTGTTCTGTTAATATTCAAACCGTTAATTGATAACATGTGTTCAACTGTGTGTTTTGAACCACCGATACCCATAACGCTCAATGTTTTAGTACCTGTTGCATTTTTGAGTGCTGATACCATAGAATAGATATCATCAATTCTTTGCGCTTGTTTGGATGGCAAATCTACCCAATTCAAAAATTGCCCCTGTTTATTTGCTCTTGAAGAAAATTCATTCACAAATTCAGATACTTTTGATGTGTACTTGCTAAAATCTATACCTGAGAAATTAGCCGTTAAACTTGAACTTTTAGTCAACATATTTTCCCTTTCTTTTTAACTGTCTCTTTACGAAAATAATTTTAACACAAAAGCATAATTTTTATTACAAATCCTATAAATAACGGATATACTATATTTATAATTTTCTTTAAAATATGAATATGGATTACTATGCGTCATTAGAAAACGAGGATAAAGAACTGAAAGCCGTCGGGTTAGAACTAATGTTTTTAACCCCTGAAAAATATTCGTCAAAAGACGGTATTACTGCTGTCGAACTGTCTAAACGGGTTAATATTCCTGTTGAAACAGTTAAGAAAAAACTAAGTATTCTCAAAGATAAAAATATTGCGATAGTAAAAGGAATAAACCCTAAATATTGGACTTTCGATCAGTATAATTTCCAAAGGCTTCCTGATGATGACGATATATTCCTGCTTTTATGCAGTTTTGATGATGTGGATTTTGATAAATTTTTCGCTTATTAAAACGCAAAAAAGCATATATTTTTAAAAATGAATATGGTAAGATAAATTAAAGAGAGGACTGAAATTACTACCCTCTCCCTGACTCCCTCACCGAGGGAGGGAAAGCATAAAAAAATAATGACAAATTCGGCAAATCAATCACAAAAACCGCTAACAACAAAAATTAATTCGCTCGGCAATATTGAAATAGGCGGATGCGATTTGGTTGAACTTGCAGAAAAATACGGAACTCCGCTTTATGTCATTGACGAAAATACTTTAAGAACAATTTGTAAAGACTATAAAAAAGCATTTGAAAAATACCCCAAAACAAATATAATGTACGCATCAAAAGCATTATGCACAAGTGCTGTCAGTGCAATATTATCACAGGAAGGTTTAGGGTTTGACACGGTTTCGAGCGGTGAAATTTATACTGTATATAAAGCCGGTGCAGATATGAATAAAGTTTTATTTAACGGCAACAACAAATCTTTTGATGAACTTAATCTTGCGATAGATTTGGGTGTTGGCAGAATTTCCGTTGATAATTTTTATGAACTTGCGCTTTTAAATACAATTGCACAAGGCAAAAATAAAATAGTAAATATTCTATTGAGAATTACTCCCGGAATAGAATGTCACACTCATCAATACATTCAGACAGGACATCTTGATTCAAAATTCGGATTTGATTTAACCCAGATTGATGAAGCGGTCGAACTGATTCTTAATGAATATACAAATCTGAAATTGCACGGTTTGCATGCACATATAGGTTCTCAAATTTTTGAAACAAGTGTTTATTCTGATGAAATTGATATTTTATGTTCGGAACTTGTAAGGTTAGATGAAAAATTCGGGATACAACTTAACGAAATCAATATAGGTGGCGGTTTGGGCGTAAAATACACTAATGAAGATGTTCCGCCGTCAACTTATGAAATCGGAGAAATTGTTGTCAGTGCCTTAGATAAAGCAACAAAAAAGTATAATATTGAAGCACCTGCGATATTTTTGGAACCCGGCAGAAGTATAATTTCAATGTGTGGGGTAACTCTTTATACCATAGGAAGTTCAAAACAAGTTCCCAAAGGCAAAAAATATGTTTCAATAGATGGCGGTATGGCTGATAACCCACGTCCGAGTCTTTATCAGGCAAAATACTTTGCACAAACGGCAAACAAAAAAGAAACAGATGAAACAGAAGAAATTACAATCGGTGGTCGTTTTTGCGAATCGGGAGATATTTTGATAGAAAATATTACCTTACCAAAACTTGATGAAGGTGATATTTTGTGTGTTTATAATACAGGTGCATATAATTATTCAATGGCTTCAAATTATAACAGAGTTGAAAAGCCTGCAATGGTACTTGTAAATAACGGTGAATCCGAAGTTATTGTAAAACGCGAAACTTTGGATGATTTGATAAGATGTGATGTAATTCCTGATAGGTTGAGAAAGTAATATGGATAGTATTTTAATTGGTCTGCAAAATTTAATAGTTGAATGGCAAACAAACGTTAAAGATGCTTTTGGGTGGAAAAATGTTTTTGAAGTGTTGATAATTGTATCAATACTTATGCTTATATATCAGAAATTTATTAAAAATTCTCAATCCGAGAAATTTGTAAAAGGTGCCTTTGCACTTGTATTTATCTGGATATTAAGTGAAATCCTAATTGCCATTGATTTGCAAATTTTGGGTGTATTTTTGCGTTCGGTTGTTTTGTTTGTATCTTTGAGTTTGATTGTTATATTTCAGCCCGAACTGAGAAAATTGCTGGGCTATTTAGGGCAGGTAGGATTTATTAACAGATTGTTATCAGGTAAAAAATCCGTGAATGCAAAATCCGTTGATATTATAAAAGAGGTTGTCGAAGCGGTAAAATATTTATCCAAAACTCACACCGGTGCGCTAATAGTATTTCAAAAAGATTTGAGTAATACTTTCAAAGATGTCGGAACAATTCTGAATGCAGATGTTTCAACCGAACTTATTTTGACAATTTTTCATGTTAATACCCCGTTGCATGACGGTGCAATCGTAATCAATGGCGATAAAATAATTTCAGCCGGAGTTTTGCTTCCTTTGACTGAAGATCCAAAACTCAGTTGGAAATACGGAACACGACACAGAGCCGCAATAGGAATGACCGAAAACACTGATGCTGCTTGTCTTGTAGTTTCGGAAGAAACAGGTGATGTTTCAATTACAATGGACGGAAGTCTTAAAAAATATGATGATATTCCGTCATTAAAGGCAGATTTGGAAAATATTCTCGGAATAAAAAAATCTGAAGATATTTCAAATGAACGCAAATTCAGCCTTGAAAAACTGATTACAAAAAACAAAAATACGGATAAATAAAATGACTCGTCAGAAAGTAAAAGTTTTAAAGTTAGTAAGAAAATTAATTTTAATAACCTTTGGTGCAATAATCACAGGTTTTGCACTGGGGTCTTTTTTGTCGCCCAATGATATCATAGATGGCGGTGTAATTGGTGTTTCAATGATTTTGAGTAATGCATTTAAACTTAATTTAGGTTTACTCATTATGATTTTAAACTTGCCGTTTATTTTGATGGCTTGGAAAAAGATGGGTACAAGATTTGTTATACTTACCGCTTATGCAAACATAGTTCTTGCTTTGGCGACAAACTTTTTTCACGATATTCATGCAACAAATGATTTGCTTTTGGCAACGGTGTTTGGCGGCATAATACTTGGGGTTGGGGTTGGAACAATTTTAAAAAGCGAAGCCTCACTTGACGGAACTGAAATGCTTTCGCTTATTGTCTCTCGTAGGTTCGGGTTTAGTGTCGGAGAATTTATATTATTTATCAATGTATTTATATATGCTGTTGCAGGTTTGGTTTTTGGCTGGGAAAGCGCAATGTATTCCGTCATGACCTATTTTATAGGGTCAAAAGTCATAGATAGTGTAATGGAAGGATTTAACAGTTCAAAATCAGTCAGAGTAATCAGCGACAAATCAGCGCAAATCGGCGAAGCACTTATTGAAAAATTAGATATCAGTGTAACATATCTGCAGGGTATAGGCGGATATTCGGGGTTGAATAAAGAACTTATTTACTGTGTAATTTCTCGTATCGAACTGCCAAAAATGCTTGATATAGTAAAAGAAATTGATGAAAGAGCATTTGTTTCGGTTGTTGATGTCCACGAAGTATATGGCGGAAGTTTCAAAAAACATTAAATATAAAATGCGCCCTACTGCTAATAGGACACATTTTACTAATTTTGTCATCTGTATTGGCTTATCTCGTGGGATTAGCCTCCCTACTCTTATTGTAAATTATTTTTATAATTTTTCAAGTGGAATTATATATTTTTTTATATAAAATCTGATTTATAAAATATAAATTATAGACAAATTGAGAATTAATAATATTTCTCGCACTATTATTTTATAAATTTATTTAATTCAACACCAAAAAAATGTGCTATTCTTACCATAAGAAAGAACTTCGGATGTTGTTTCCCATTTTCTATAAGACTTACAGTTCTTGGGGATACTTTCAAAATATTCGCAAGTTGTTCCTGCGATAAATCTTTACGAATTCTTTCAAGTTTAATTTCTTTACCTAAAAATTTTAAATCATAATCCATAGATAAAATTATACATATTTGACAAAATATCGTCTATGTAATAATATTCATGAAATATGATATAAATATCATATTTGGTAAATATTATATTTATTTATAATAAATTTACATAATTTGTAAAATAGAAATCGAGGTAAAATGAATAAAGAGCAACATTTAGAATTTGAAAATATTATGACTGAATTTCATAAGACTCACTCACTTATAAAAATCTTACGGTATATTTTAGAATACGAAGATATTGAAGATATACAAGAATTGGAATTGAATTATTTGATTGAAATTATAGATGAAAATATTAATAAAGTTTATTGGGATTTTGATGATATTGAGCATATTATTTTATATGAAAATGAATAAAAAACATTAAATTATAGACAAGTAAATAAAAATATTATATACTTATCTTAGAAAATGAGGAAATAAAATGGCTAAAAATAATGATACGGTTCCAATAGAAGTTACTATTTTGACATCTGACCACGATATAAAAGGGGTGGTTCATGTTTCAAAATATACAAATACAAACAGAGAACTTACCGACCTTTTAAACGACAGAGAAAGAAGATTTTTAGCCGTAACTAATGCTGAAATTTATCCCCGTACGGGTAATCAGTCTCCGAGAAGATATAACTTCCTTGAAATCCATATGGATTATGTTTTGATGGTTCATCCTACAACTCAGGCAGTATTTAGAGATTCAGGCAAAACACAGGAAGATATTGCAAGATTCAGAGATTTGAGAGCAAAATTAAATCAAACAAAACCGTTCTAAGTAGCAAAAAATATTTTTACGCTTTTTTTTATATACATGACGAGCGGATATTATTTGATTTCAAAAGTAGAAAAACTTCCTTATTACAAGTATAAGGGTGATGTTTTACGATTGATAAATCAAACCGCAAGAACAGTTGATGAAGTTGTTGTCGGGCTAAAAAATCGTCCCGAAATAATAAGGAGAATAACCACTTTTAAAGACTCAAAAGGTAATATTATAGAGCGTGCAATTAATTTTTCCGACAAATCGTACAGAAACAGAATTTATACAACCCGTTATAATGTTATTGGCGAAGACGAATTTGTAACTTCAGTTCATACAAAAGAATACACCTTGCCAAGGACATTAAAAAAGGCACATGAACAATCAGTTCTTGCTCGCTATCCAAGAACTTTGTTTTGGACTCCTGTTAAATTTTTTACAAATCACTTGAGCGAAAATATCCAAACAGGTGACAAAATTTTAACACAGGTTAAACAAACAAATCTTATGAAACCTCAAAAAGAAACTCATACATTTGTTGAATTTCCACATATTATCAACGGTAAAATTGAAAATAAGGGAAAAAAGATTTTAAAATTTTCTGTCAATACATTGAGCGGACATACAATTAATAATAAAAATATTCTTGAAGACGGAACAAAACTTCCTCAAAATGATTCATTTTTAGGGATACGAGCATTAGATATAAATGATTCCAAAACGGCCTTTGCTCAAAAATTTTTGAATGAAAGAGGTTTAAAAAATAAAAGAATAACAATCAATCCGGAATATTTGCCCGCAGATGACAGAGAAGAACTTGCAAAAGCACTTTTTGATCCAAATGAAGGTTCTATAAATTTTGTAAAAGGGTACAAATACATGTCAAAATCGGAAGTTTGTGCGACTTCACGACACGAAACAGAACATGGCTGGCAATTCTATCTTCATGCAAGAAATACACAAGGCGGAACAACATATTGGGAAGAAAAAATGTATGACCTGTTTAAGGATTTGCCAAAATCATTGAAAAAAGAGGCTCAGGAATATACCGATTCAATTCGCTCTTATGTAACAATAGCCGAGGACAGGGTAAAATATCGCAAAAACCGGATTGAAATAAAAGCTAATGAACAGGGTGAAATAGCAAGAGTTTTATACGATTACGAAAGAGCGGAAATCCAAAAAGAATTTCCGCACATTCCAAAAGAACTTTTATAAATTTTTAATTAATCAGCATCAAGATATTCGGTAACAAGTTCGGACATACATTTGCGGTCATCAAAAATTTCTTTTTCGTTAAAGTAAATTGCTATTTCTCTTTCCGCACTTTCAACACTGTCAGAACCATGAACGACATTGTATTCCATAACTTGTGCAAAATCAGCACGGATTGTTCCGACTTCTGCTTTATCAGGGTCAGTTGAACCCATCAAATGTCTTACACCTGCAACGGCATTGTAACCTTCAACAACCATTGCAACTATCGGACCGCTTTGAATATATCTGATAAGTCTCGGGTAGAAAGGTTTTCCTTCATGTTCTGCGTAATGTGCTTTTGCTTGGGCATCCGTAACCTGAAGCATTTTTAATGCCGTAACTTTGTATCCTTTTGTTTCAAATCTTTTTACAATATCACCTATAAGTCCTCTTTGTACTCCGTCAGGTTTTATCGCAACAAATGTTCTCTCCTCTGCCCGCATAATAAATCTCCTTAAAAATCTCAATACACTTTGAGTGTAGCATAAATTTAATATTTTTACAAATCTATGTTATAATATCACTATGAAAAAAATACTCTTATCGTTAATTTTGTCGGCATTAATTTGTTATGCACCTGTCTTTTCAAATGAAATAGAAGATGACTATTTCGATATTGCAGCAAATTATTGTGTTGTAGGAGATTATAATTCGGCATTAGAATATCTTGAAAAAATACTTCAGATTAATCCGTCAAACCAGCATGCGCTTGATTTGAAAAAAGGATTAAATCATGTAATTTCAAACGATAAAAAATCATTTATAGATAATGTATCACCGCTTGTAAGACAAGCAATGGAGTATAAGCGCGCCGGAGATGAAACAGGAGAATGGAACACACTTGTTAAAGCAACTCAGGATGCCAATGCTTATATTGCTTATTATTATCTTGGCAATTTTTATCGTTCAAAAAAAGAATACAAAAGTGCTTTGAATGCTTATAGCGCATCATCTTCTGCCAGACCTGATTTCGCACCGGCATATTTGGGAACGGCAATAGTTCTTTATGAAATGGGGCAATTTAACAGTGCAATAAATCCGATAGATAAATATTTGTCATTTAATCCGGAAGATGATTTGGCGTATGCAATAAAATCAAGAGCCGAATTTGAACTTGGAATGATTTTGCAGGCTCAGGAGGATAACGAAATTGCCATTAAAATAAATGATTGCCCCGAATACCGATTTGACAAAGCAAAAATTTTATTTAAACAGGGTAATGCAAAAGAATCCAGAGAACTTTTTAAATCTCTTTTAAATGATATTCAGATTTCAAAAATATATGAATATATGGGCTTGTGTGACCTTGCGCTAAATGATTACACTCAGGCGGTAACGGATTTTGACCGTGCAATCCTCTTAACTAATGATGACGAATATCTTGAAATGAAATATAATGAAGCAAAGCAAATGCTGGAAAGTAAGAATAATGGTTCATCATCACAAACAGAATTACCATACTAAATCGGGCAGTTTTTTGTCAAAAGTAACAAACGCTTTTGCAACAATTGTAATGACTGTTGCTTTGATGTGGGGTTTGCAGGCATGCAGTAATGTTTCAGCCCTTCGTTTTGTGCAGTTAAGTGATATTCATTTCCATGAAAACGGTTCAAATACAACATTCAAGATGATAGGTGAATCTTCACGCTTGCTTGATGATGCAATAGAACAAATTAACGAACAGAAAGATATTGATTTTGTTATGGTTACGGGAGATTTAATAGACAAGCCGCTTGAAAAAGAGTTAAAAGCGGTTTTACCCCACATGCAAAATCTAAATTATCCGTGGTATTTTGCTTTTGGGAATCATGACAGATGTGTCGGCGGATATTTAGACACAAATTTATTTTTGAAAATGCTCCGAGAAGCAAATCCTGATTTTACTTATGATAATCCTTATTATTCTTTTGTTCCTAAAAAAGGTTACAGAGTAATAGTTTTAGATGATGCTATTACAAAAGAAATAACTTCACAGGGTTATATAGACGAAAAGCAGTTAAAATGGCTTAAAAGAGAACTTGACAGAGCCAAAAACGATACAGCATTAATCTTTATGCATATACCGTTAATTGAACCTTTTGCAAGTCCAAATCACAGATTAAGAAACGCATCACAGGTTATGGGGCTTATAGAAAGTTATAAAAACCCGATAGGAGTTTTTCAGGGACACTACCACGCAACGAGAGTCGTTCAGCATGAAAATGTTTTGTATGTAAATACTCCTGCTTTGGTTTCGTATCCCGATGCTTTCAGAATAATATCCGTTCAGAATTATAAAGACAAAACAGTTTTTGAACTCAAATGGTTTGAAACGAGAGAAAAAACTATTCAAAAAATGGCAAAACTTCTTGTAATCGCATCTTCAATCTACACGGGCGAAGAAAATGAGCGCAACGGAGTTTATGAGATAAAGAAATAAACATAAAAGGCTGATAGTATGAAAGATTTTAAAGTAAAATTCAGAGGTGTAAGAGGCAGTTTCCCCGTTGCCGATAAGAAATTTTTGCAATACGGCGGAAATACCTCCTGTGTGGAAATTAATGCAGGCGGACATGTTATTATACTTGATGCAGGAACAGGTATCGTCAAAGTCGGGGATGAACTTATGGAAAAATATATTTCCTCCGCACTTGAAGTAAAAGACAGAACCCCTGTCTGTGCATCTGTTTTACTTTCTCACATTCATCAGGACCATATTCTCGGGCTTACATTTTTCAAACCAATGCATCTAAAATCTTCTAAAATCAGTATTTTTGGTGATGGGAATGATAGTGATATTTTAAAAGACAACCTTACAAATCTTGTTTTCGGAAAAACTTTTCCGCTTGATTTAAACGATATTCAATGTGAACTTGATATTCACAATTTAGATGAAGATTATGTAATTTTATTCAAGCCCGATTGTAATGCGCAACTTGTGAAAAAAGATGAACTGAAACCGCAGGAAAATGATGTTATAGTGAGTTTTTACAAATCATATGTTCATCCGCAAAACGGTGTAATTATATACAAAATAACTTATCAGGGTAAATCTGTTGTCTATGCAACCGATAAAGAAAGTTATTTTGGCGGGGATAAAAAATTTGTGCAATTTTCAAAAAATTGCGACCTGTTAATTCATGATGCCCAATACACTTCAGAGGATTATCTTAATTCTCATTCCCCCAAGCAGGGATTTGGACATTCAACTTATGATATGGCAATTGAGGCTATGCGTCAGACTGGGGCAAAAAATCTTGTATTTTTCCATTATGATCCGTCTTATGATGATTCTAAACTTGATAAAATAAAAGAACTTTATACCTCACAAAATAAAAATGTTTATATGGCATACGAAGGTCTTGAATTAAATATTGAATAAACAAAATTAATTATTAAAAGGTTAATATGAAACGGCTGCTCACGATAATTGCAATATTTATGATGACACTTCCTGTGTTTGCAAAACCGGGAACTATTGTCACCTACACTATAGATCCTGAAAAAAATGCTTGGGAACATAACAATGTCGGAGTAAATTATATGGAAGAAAAATGCTATTATGCCGCAATTCAGGAGTTTAAAATTGCAATAAGTTTAAACCCAAAAGCGCAATCGACAGCGATTTATATGAACAATTTGGGCAAAGCATATCTTACAATTGGTTACCCCGAACTTGCTTTGGGGTGTTTTGAAGATGCCCTGAAACAATACAGCCTTAATTTTGAATTTTATGATAACCTTGCAAAATGCTACGGACAATTGGGACGGACAAGCGAACAACTTGCAAAATATAAAAGCCAAATTGACAAAAATCCTGTAGCAAGGGTAATGGTCGGGCTTTTGCAGGAACAAAGCGGAAACAAAAAACAAGCGATTACAACTCTTGACGATTTTGTAATGTCAGAACCGGATTTGATTATTACTCCTGCCGTCAAAAAACACATTCAGGAATTGGTAAGCGAAATAAATAATTAGTATCTCAAAGATTTGGAAATCTTTGAGTGAATTGCATTTGCTTTGCTTAAATATTGGGTGAGTTTATCGTAATTTTGCCCTTTTTCACCGTAAGGAATATTCATATCCATTAGTTCATCAACGCTTTTGCTGATTTTAGATAACTGCTCTAATGAATCACTCAATGTTACAACAGAGTTAACTTTTTTTGAAATTTTTGCAAGAATTTTTCTTGATACAAATGACTGAACTTTGTATATTACGGGCATTTTTTCTTTCAAAGTTTCATTCAGCATTTTTTCTTTATCTCCCAAAACACGACCACCGTAAGCGCGTTGTTTTTCAAGTGTTGATAATTCCTGCAAATATCTTTGGCGTTTTGCTTTTAGACCTAAGGCTTCGTTTTGGGTGCCGTAATTATCTGCGAGTTTGATTTTTTCGTCTAAATCTTTTATAGATTGTTCTTTTTCTTTTATTCTGTAATCAATGCTCAATTCTTGTTCTTCGGTTTCATCAAATTTAGAGTTATTCAATATTGTTGAATCATATCCGTTTAATCTTTTTTGCGAATTTTGAGTGAACGAAACCTGATTAATATTTTTTGCATTGAACGGATTTACCGGGGAAAATCCGAACTCTCTGGTAAAAATATTGCTGTTAATACTGTTCTTTTGGGTATTGTTATCCATACCTATATTATAAACCCTCAAAAAAAAATTTTTGCCCTTTAAAAGTAGTATATTTACACAATATGTGTTATCTGTAGTTTGTGTTCAGCAAAACTAACTGTTTTTTTGACAAAACTTGATGTAAAACCGATTGTAGACCTTAAATGTGACTTAGTGTCGCCTCACAATCCGCTTTTGGAGTTCGTTTTTCATTTTGCTTCAAGAAAATAAAAAATGAGCATTTAAAGAATATCTTAGCAATATATTCTGATAGTATTATTTATGAGAAATAAATAATACTATTAACTAAATCATAGTTCTGTTATACCCGTCTAAACCTTGCAGGAAGTTCATAATTTGTTTTTCTGTCTGCGGTGTTACGCTGTTTTTTGTGTTAATATCTGCTGCTTTTGGAGTTTGATGTCCGATATTATCAGTTTGAGTATCTTCAAAAGCGATACGATTATTTGCATACATATCCGCTTTGAGTGTCTGACCTCCGTCAACTCCGATATCATATCCCGGTAAGTTGCCGTATAAAAGTTCTGCACTCTGTCCGATTTTTGCTCCTAATTGTATTCCGTTTATTGATTCTGCCATTTTTTACTCCGAATTAGCCCATTGTGTAAAGTGAAAAACATCCGCCTGCGGGGTTACCGTCTGAATTATATGGTCGTAAGTTCCCGATGCTTGAATGCGGGTAATATGTTCGTCCTTTTACATTTATTGCGTTATTGGGGTTTGACATAATTTGAGCATAGCCCTCTGATACATTCATATCAAAACCGACTCCGCCAAATACGGCTTGATGTATATTTTTCATTATTGCGCCAAATGTTGCCCCGACTATACCATGCTCAGGATTAAGATTAGTCTGAATATAGCCTCCGCCATCTGCTGCGCTTGTTCTGTTTATCGCTTCAACTGCTTTGCTGTGAACCATAATAAAAATCCTTATATGCTCTTCTCTTATATCTATAAAGTATATATTTTATAAATAATTGCCTTTTTTATTAAATACTTCTTAACATTTCGTTACACATAAGAGTTTGTGAAAAACTTCGTTTTTCTACAAGCTCTTGGGAACGGTTTCGAAACAGGCTGTATGTTATTCCTCATACAACCTGTTTCTCACACACCGTCGGTCGGATATTGAAAAATCTCAAAAATTTGTCAATTTTTGGATTTTTTAATATTCTTCATTACAAAACTATAAATTTTCTTGAAGATTAATGTTTTTTAGGTTAGTTTTTTATTGTAACCGATTTGTTTAGAAAGGAAGATATGGAAACGGGGTATATTGATAACGGCTTTATTGTGGATTTGACCCATGCCTTAAAAATTTCCGAAATTATTTATGAACTGTCAAGAACTCTTGATATGCCGGAAGCAAAAGAAAAGTATATATGTTTAAAACTCGGAGCAATTGATTTAACTGCCGAAGAATTAACAAGCATAAAAACGCTTATAGAACTTATGGAATCTCAACTTGCTTGTATAAGTACGAGTTCTGCAAAAACACTTGAATCTGCAACGAGTATTGATATAAAAGTTTCAGAATTTACAAATGAAATAAGCGCTCCGTCTTTTAACAATAATAAAGAGGAATCCCCTCAAAAAGAAGTTGTAGAGGCTTTGGATAATATTTTTGGTGAAGAAAAGCAAAAAGACGCAAATGTAATTAGAGAAATTCGTCACGATGACGAGTTTGAAGAACCTGAGCCAAACGAAGATGAAGAAGACCATATAAAAGAATTGAGAGCAGAACCTGAAAAACTGCCGACATTATACATTCGCAGAACAATTCGCTCAGGGCAGAGCATTTCTTCTGATGGTAATATTGTTATTATCGGAGACGTAAACCCGGGGGCTGAAATTATAGCTAAAGGAGATGTTACCGTTTGGGGAATTTTGGCAGGTATTGTACATGCCGGTTCTGAAGGCAACGGTTTTGCACGAATCAGGGCGCTAAAACTCAATCCTGTTCAAATCAGAATCGGAGATGTCTTTGCGCGCAGACCTGATACGGTTAATTTACCGTTTATACAAAAGACGAGTGAATATACGCCGGAAGAAGCATTCACTCACAAGGGAAGTATAATAATTAAAAAAATACATAATGAAAACTAAGGAGATATAAATGACCGGAAGAGTAATAGTAATAACCTCAGGTAAAGGGGGGGTCGGAAAGACTACTACTAATGCAAATATCGGCACTGCTCTTGCAAGAGCCGGTAAAAAGGTTGTAATGGTAGATACCGATTTGGGTTTAAGAAATTTGGACCTTTTATTAGGATTGGAAAACAGAATTGTTTATACAATTGTTGATGTTGTAGAAGAAAGATGCAAATTAAAACAGGCACTTGTTAAGGATAAGAAAAATCCTAACCTTTGCCTTTTAGCGGCAGCGCAGACAAGAGATAAATCTGCTGTAACGGAAGAACAGTTAAAAGATATTTGCGATCAGTTGAAAGAAAAGTTTGATTTTGTTCTTGTTGACTGTCCTGCAGGTATTGAACAGGGCTTTCAAAACGCAGTTGCAGGCGCCTCAGAAGCAATAGTTGTTACTACTCCTGAAATGTCTGCAGTTCGTGATGCCGACAGAATTATCGGACTTTTGGAAGCAAAGGAAGAAATTAAATCTTATAAACTTTTGATAAACCGTTACAGACCAAATATGGCTGCATCGAAAGATATGATGAGCAAAGATGATGTTGTTGAAATTCTTTCTGCCGAACTAATCGGAATTATCCCTGAAGACACGGGCATAATTACTTCCACAAATAAAGGTGAACCGATTGTAAATGATGACGATTCCCTTGCCGGCAGAGCATATCGTAATGTCGCACAAAGAATTATTGGTGAAGATGTCCCGATTATTGATTTTGAAGAGGAAGCAAAACTTTCTAACAAGATTAAAAAGTTCTTCTCAAAATTCCTGAATAAAGGAAAGGAGAACTAATATGAGTGATAATATTTTTGCAGAAATTTATAACAGAATATTGAGTTTGTTCGGTCAAAATGTTAAAGACGAGTCAAAAAATACTGCAGTAAACAGATTAAGACTTGTTTTGATGCAGGACAGAACAAATTTAACACCTGAAATTATGAACAGAATGAGAACCGAACTAATTGCAGTTCTTTCAAAATATGTTGAACTTGATAAAGAAGCGTTAGACTTAAATATCGGTCAAGAAGGCGAACAGATGGCATTAATGCTTTCAATTCCGGTAATCAGAGCAAAAGACGAAGCAGAAATTGAACAGGCTCTAAAAGAGGAAGAAGAAGCCAAAAAAGCCGAAGCAGAAAAATCTGAAGAAGATGAAACAGATGTTGAAACTTCTGATGATGACAAAGAAGAAACACAGGAAGATAATTCAGAAGAAAATCAGGACTCTGAAACTTCCGAAGGTACAGAAAATGATGTAGAAACTTCTGATGCCAAGGAAAATGCAAATTCTGAAGAAGAACCAACATCAAAACCCGAAGAAGCGGAAATTGAATTCGAGAAAAAGCCTATTCCAAAAATTGAAAAGAATAAAAAAGAGGAAATTTCGGAAGAATAAATTTAAAAAGGCGGTTTTAAAAACCGTCTTTTTTTTATGCGCAAAAAATATTTTTACATGTTTTTTATCAGGCATGATTAGAACTATCGCAAGTACGGCAAGAATCCCTACAAAAATAATTAAAGATGGCTCTGTTGCAGGTCGTGACTGTTATTGCGAAAAATTAGAACAGAAATTTTATAATCGTATCGAAAAATATAAACATTCTCAATTTGATTACATAGGCAAAAATTTGCACTTAATTTTGCCATATAAACTCATTCAGGTTGAAAAATTACCTCAAAGCGACAATATTTATAACGGCGCAGTTATGCTTGCTAATGAGGTTGAAAGAACTATTCCTGCATATATTGTAGGTTATATTGTATCTTTAAAACCCGGAGCAAAGAAAAATCATTTTGGCGGTGTGAGTATGGAAGTTTTGATGCACGAAATTCGTCATTTGTTTCATTATTTTACTAATCCAAAAATTCCCAACAGAATTTACAGGGTTTCAAAATTAAGAGAAGGTGAAAATAATTTTGAACAATTTTTTGTAAATAATTTTCAGTCTCCTGTGCGTCCGTCAATCAGCAAGACTGAAACTGAGAAATTACTAAAAGAAGTAAAAACGCATAATGTAGATATATTGCAGTATTTACGCTACAAATTGATTGAAGAAATTGGCGCTTACAATTCAGGAGAAAAATTTTCAGCGCAGTATCGCTCCAAAAAATTTCATAAAACAGAATATGAATACCAACAAAGTCAGATACAGACATTATTTTTGAGAGAAAAACTTGCTATTGTTACCGATATGCTAAAAAATACGCTAAAAACCGAGCGTGAGAGTTTGAAAGCGCATTGTAAGGTGAACAATTAGACTAAAGACCTATATCCATCTGGACAAAGAGAGAGTATGATAGACTTAATCGGAGAGAGAGATTTATAATGGTTAATTCAATTTATTGTTTGGATGAAGATAAACTCCTAACCGAAAGAGAATTAGAGGTACTTGTTTGTCTTTATAAAGGTTTAACAAACCCCGAAATAGCGGATAAATTATGTATTACGGTATCGACCGTAAAAGCGCACATGTCAAAAATTTTGCATAAGACAGGGGCAAAAAGCAGGGTTGATGTTCTGTTAATGCTGACCGGATTATTGAATATTCCCAAAGTAGATGTAAAAAATCAGATAAAGTATTTCAATAACAGTAAAACTTTTCCTATGGTAAAGTGATAAGTGATATGGCAGAATATGACAATTTGTAATAATATTTCTTTCAAAGAGAAAAATATTTGTGAGTGAACAATATTAGAATATCTTAGTGAGATATTCTAATACTATTTTTATTAAACATTTATTCTTATTAATATGATGAATATCCTTAAAATGTCACATCATAAGTTCTGCCATCTGCAAATTTGAAATTGAAAGTGATTGGTTTCGGATTTTCTTTATACTTCAAAACCAAAACTCTCATTTGTCCCTGCGGTTTGAGTTCATAATTTTCAGGCAAAGCGTTAGTATATCTTTTTGATTCTTTTGTAATTTTTGCCAATCTTATCCAGTTTGGAACACTACATAATGCTGAAGTTCCTGCCGTCAGAACAAGTACAGGAGGGAATGTTGCAACTGTATCAAGCAAATCAAGTCTGTCCAAATCAACAAATGATTCGGTTGTAACATCTTTCAATCCTGCAAGTCTTTCGCTTGTTGCTGTAACTTTTGCAGTTGAATTGTTTTTATTGGTTACAAGATACTCATGAGCATGAACATATTTGTTTTCTTTTTCTTTTAAACGGTATTCATTTTGCACCATTGAAACTCTTGCATTATCATCATAATAATTTGTTGAATCAACAAGAGTCAAATTAATCGGCTCGGTATCCGGAGTATATGGAAATACTGACGTTTTTTTGTTATCTTTTGCCATATGGTTATTTAATTTTGCCATACCTGTTTTTAAAGGCTTAACCAAATCCGGTGAAATATAAAAGTTGCCTAATTCCTGTTTTCTTGCCAATGTAAAGAAATCAAATTTATATTCTTTCATTGCTGCTTTGTCTTCTACTTTGTCATATTTATAACCGTAATAAGTTAAAAGTTCAGTCATTTCATTATTTTCAACATTATATTTTTCATTTGACACAACAAAGATATTTGTGTCTTTATTCGCCGGATATAGTCTGACAAAATATGTGCAGTTTTCATTAGAATAAATATAAGCATTGTTTACATTTTCTAACGGTAAAAATTTGTCGCTGCCTTTGTATGAATCTATAGTATTTTTAATTTCTGCAGAAAGTTGTCTGATATTGACATCTTTAACCTGATAAGCATAGAAATTCTTAGTCAATTCAGCTGATGCAATGCCCGCATTAACTAATATAATAAGTAATGCTAAAAACAATAAATTAAAAATCTTTTTCATCATTAACCTCCATCTCTCCTTGTTGTTTCCACTCAATAACAAATGTATATAATTATCATAATTTTTTGCGTATAAAAGCGACCGATAATCGGTCGCTTTTTTTGTGATATTAAACTATTTATTTTGGGTTTGAACTGTACTTTTGATATGTAATTCTCTTAATTGCTGAATTGATGCTTCCCCAGGAGCGCCTGACATCAGACATTTTGCTCCTGCGTTTTTCGGGAATGCAATAACATCGCGAATTGAATCGGTTCTTGCAAGGAGTGCAACAAGTCTGTCTAAACCGATAGCCAAACCTGCATGTGGAGGAGTCCCGTATTGCAATGCATTAACCATAAATCCAAATTTTTCTTCCGCTTCTTCAGGAGTTAAACCTAACGCTTTGAAGATTTCCTGCTGAACTTCTGATGAATGGATTCTGACTGAACCGCCGCCAAGTTCTGTTCCGTTATAAACGATATCGTAAGCGATAGATTTTACATTTCCTAAGTCGCCTGATTTTAATTTGTCCATATCTTCAAGATTTGGGGATGTAAACGGATGATGCATAGCCATAAATCTTTGTTCTTCATCACTCCATTCAAACATTGGAAAATCAACTACCCAAAGTAATGCGTGTTTTGATTCGTCAATAAGGTTAAGCATCTTACCAAAGTGTAATCTTAATCTTCCCATTATGTCATAAACAAGTTTTGGTCTGTCTGCAAGGAAGAAGATTATATCGCCAGCCTGAGCACCTGCTCTTTCCTGTATAGCCTTGGCCTGTTCGTCTGTGACGAACTTAAGTACAGGAGATTTTGGTGTTCCGTCTTCCTGGTAGATGATATTTGCAAGTGCTTTTGCGCCAAACGAAACTGCGATTTTTGTAATATCATCAATTTCTTTTCTTGAAAATTTAGCCCCGCCGGGGATTCTTATACCACGAACAATTCCGCCCTGCTGCAATGTGTTTTTAACAATCTGGAATTCTGACTGCATAATGATATCGCCGATATCAAAAAGTTCAAGTCCGAATCTTGTATCAGGTTTATCAGAACCGAATCTGTCCATTGCTTCCTGCCAAGTGATTTGAGTAAACGGAGGTTTAACTTCTACACCTGCGGCTTTAAACGCATCTACAATCAAGCCTTCAACTACTTTTATAACATCTTTTTGTTCGACAAAAGACATTTCAAGGTCAACCTGAGTAAATTCTGGCTGTCTGTCAGCACGTAAGTCTTCATCTCTGAAGCATTTTGCAATTTGATAATATCTTTCAATACCGCCGACCATCAAAAGTTGTTTAAAGATTTGCGGTGATTGAGGTAAGGCGAAAAATTTACCTTCCTGAACTCTTGATGGTACTAAATAATCTCTTGCGCCTTCCGGAGTAGTTTTAATCAAAATCGGAGTTTCAACTTCCAAAAAGTCTAATTTATTCAAATATCCTCTGATAGCCTGAACTATGTCGTGGCGCAAAACTAATTTTGAAAGCATTGTTTCGCGTCTTAAATCAAGATATCTGTATTTCAGACGAATATCTTCAGATACATTTTCATCGTCCAAAACAAAAGGCAAAACTTTTGATTCAGAAAGAATTTCAACGGATTCAGGATACATTTCAACCTGACCTGTCGGATATTTTTCATTATAAGTTTCCGGCGGTCTTTTTGTGATTTTACCGCTTACTTTTATTACATATTCACTTCTTACTTTTCCAAATACTTCATGCACCTGCGGATTGATTTGCGGATTTGCAACAAGTTGAAATACACCGCTTCTGTCACGAAGTTCAATAAATAAAATTCCGCCCAAATCACGAACAGTAGCAACCCATCCTGATAAAGTAACGGTTTTGTCAATATCTTCAAGTCTTAATTTCCCACATTCGTGGTCTTTGTAATTTGTTTCAATCATCTCTTAAAATTCCTTCTTTTTTGTCATCCTGAACTTGTTTCAGGATCTAATATTCTTATTACTACAATAAACAGATTCTGAAATAAATTCAGAATGACAGTATAATATTATCACAAAAACAAAAAATAATGGACAACATTATCTCTTTTTGGTAAATTTTCTTTATGATTTCATTTGACAGTTTGATATTAAAAGCCTTCACAGATGAGAATAAAGAGTTTATAACCGGTGCAAGAATAAATAAAATTCAGCAGCCGACAAGACGAGAACTTATTTTGTCGTTGCGAAACAGCGGTCAGACAAAACAATTTTATATAAATATTGACCCTAAAATTTACCATATCTGTTTTATGAATGAAGAAAATTTAAAAAAAAGACTCATTGAAATTCCCCAAAAACCGCCAATGTTTTGTATGCTTTTGCGAAAGTATCTGCAAAATTCCAAGATTGCAAAAGTTAATCAACTTGAGGGTGAAAGAATTTTAGAGTTGTTTTTTGAAACATACAATGAAATAGGGGACAAAATTTATCTTTGCCTTGCCATTGAATTAATGGGCAAATATTCGAATATTATTCTTTATAACACCGATACAAATATGATTTTGGGGTGTGCGCATAATGTCGGAGCGGATAAAAGTCAGGTTAGAGAAGTTTACGGACAAATCCCTTATACTTATCCTCCCGAACATTCATCAAAATATTTTATCGAAGAACGATATGCTTTTTTATTCAATTATTTAAGGAAAAAAGCATCATCTCATTGCGAGCAAAGCGAAGCTATCCAGTCGTTTATTTTATATGGAAATATTAATTCCCTCATTGATAATTATTATGCAACTTTGACAAACAGAGCAAAATTCAAAGCCTTAAAATCAGAATATTTAGCACTCACAAATCAAAAGTTAAAAAAATGTCAAAAATCTTTAAATGAAATGTATAGTCAGTTAAAACGCAGTGAAAATTACGATAAATACAGACTTTACGGAGATTTACTCATGGCAAATTTGTATAATCTGAAAGATTTTTCTTCCGAAGCCAAAGTGTTTGATTACGAAAATGAGCAGGGAATAACGATTTCGCTAAAAAATACAAAAACAGTGAAAGAAAATGCAAATGAGTATTACAAAAAATATAGCAAAGGCAAAACTGCAGGGATAAAGTTGGGCGAACTTATTGAAGAAAACAGGCAGACTAAAGAATATTTTGAAAGCGTTTTATATTCAATTGAGATTGCAAAAAATATTGAAGAATTGAATGAAATAGAATTAGCCGAATACTCTCCCAATGAGGGTAGCTCGAAGGCTATGTCTTCGGGTGAGGGTATAACATGTATTAAGAAAGATGACCAAACCCGCATTTATATCGGCAAAAAT
The DNA here is from genome assembly GCA_902792085.1 of uncultured bacterium. Lineage (GTDB taxonomy): Bacteria > Cyanobacteriota > Vampirovibrionia > Gastranaerophilales > Gastranaerophilaceae > Zag111. The sequence continues at coordinate 45,039 of CADAYE010000003.1, forward strand.
AATAAACAAAATGATTATATAATATCAAAATTGGCATCTGACGAAGATTTGTGGTTCCACACTAAAGATTGCCCCGGTTCTCATGTATTGTTAAAAACTCAAAATCCGACAGATAAACTTATTTTGCAATGTGCAAAACTCGCAAAAGAAAATTCGCAAGGAAAAAATTCATCAAAAATCGGGGTAATTTATACTAAGCGTAAATATTTACGCAAACCGCCAAAGGCAAATTTAGGTTATGTCACCTACAAAAATGAAAAAGAAATTGTTGTGGACTGATTGTGGTATAATATATAAAACGAGGAAATTATGCCGCATTTTTTTATTAAATCAGGACAGGTAAATAATGACAAAATAAGCATAAGCGATAAGGAAAACTATTTTCATATTGCCCGTTCTTTGCGTGCAAGAAGAGGTGAAAAGCTTTTGCTTATTGATGAAAATAAAATTCAATACGAAACAACTATTCAAAGTATTACCAATAGTGAAATTACGACAAAAATTGATAAATCTTATCCCAGCAAAAGATTTCTTGATTTTGAACTGTATCTTGCCCAAAGTCCTTTGAGAAGTGATGCCCAAAACCTTTTGATAGAAAAGGCAACAGAACTTGGTGTTAAGGGGGTTTATCCCGTTAAAACCGACAATTGCGCTCTCAACAACGAAATGATTGATAAAAAAATTGAAAAATGGCAAAAAATTATGTATGAAAGTTCAAAACAATGTGAAAGGGCTGATATTCCGACATGTTACCCTCGAACAACTATAGAAAAAGTTTTAACCGAAAACAATTTTGATAAAGTAATTGTATTTTGCGAAAGAATTGCAACCAAAACAATCAGGGAATCCTTTAATAAAAAACCTATTAAAAAAGGGGATAAAGTTCTTGTGATAATCGGACCTGAAGGGGGATTTTCACAAAGAGAATTCGATTGGTTTAACAGCCCCTCACCCCTACCCCCTCTCCCCAATGTGGCGAGGGAAATTATCGTAGAAATGCTCACATTAGGCGATATGATTTTAAGGGCGGAAACCGCAGCAACAGTTGCACTTGGAAATATTATTTATGAATACTCAAATCATTAAAAAACGAATAAAAAACGATAAAATTCTGAATAATCTCGCAAGTTTTTTTGATAATGATATCTGGCTTGTGGGCGGTGCCGTTCGTGATATTTTGCTTGATAAAGAAATTTTGGACAGGGATTTAATAGTAACAGATTTAGATGCAAAAGATTTTTCTTTTAAAGTTGCGGATTTTTTAGGCGGAACTTTTATTCCGCTTGATGAAGAAAATAAGATTTACAGAATAGTTTTAGAGGATAAAAAAAATTATCTTGATATAACAAATCCGACAGAAAATTCTTTGGAAAAAGACATTTATCGCAGGGATTTGAAAGTAAATGCGGTTGCAGTAAATATTAAAACAGGCGAAATTTTTGACCCGACTGAGGGTTTAAAAGATTTTGAAAACAAAGTTTTAAACGGTATAAGAGAAGAAAACTTTACTGATGACCCTTTAAGGCTTTTGAGAATTTTTAGATTTCATTCAACTTTGGGGTTTGAAATTTCTGATGACTTGACAGGTATTGCAAAAAAGCATGCACAACTTATTATTAAACCTGCAAAAGAGCGTATTGAATATGAACTTATGAAACTTTTTGGCGGTCAATATTCTGATAGTGCGCTTTTAAAAATGGATGAGTGCAACATTTTAGAATTGATTTTTCCTTTTGTGAAGGAATTAAAACAAGTTTCGCCAAATGCTCATCACCATTTGGATTTGTTTCATCATAGCATTGAAACAGTCAGACAGATTGAACTTTTATACTCTCAAAGTTTGCCTGAAGTAAAAGAACATCTTAATAAAGTTGATTTCGGAGGATTTTCAAGACTTGCTCATTTAAAGTTGTCTGCTTTTATGCATGATATCGGCAAGTTTTCAACTTGGTTTATTGAGGAAGATACAGGTCGTCACAGGTTTTACAAACATGATGATGTCGGTTCAAAAATGGCACCTGAAATTCTTCGTCCCCTTGCTTTTTCTAATAAGCAGATAAAGTACATACAAAAAATGATTAAAAACCACATGTATGCAACAATGGTGGTTTGTTCCCCGGAATTGTCAGACAAAATTATGATGCGTTATGTACGCAAGATGGAAGATGATGCGATAGATGCTATAATGATAGGCAAAGCAGACAGACTTTCTGCTTTGGGGCCTGAAATAACAGAAGAAATGGTTAATGAAAACCTGACTATGCTCGATAAACTTTTGAAATTTTATCTTGACAGTCTTGAAACGCTCAAACCGCTGCCCAAATTGTTAGACGGCAATGAGATTATGGAAATTTTGAATATCAAACCATCTCCGCAATTAGGCAAAATTTTAAACGAACTGCACGAAGCCCAGTTAAACGGGGATATAACAACAAAAGAACAGGCAGTTGAATTTGTGAAAGAATTACACTAAGGATAATTTTGTATTAGAAGCGGTTAGTTTTCTTAGTTTTTCCATTCTGCGCATGACAAAATTTGCATTTTTATCTTCCGGCTTGTGTTCCAAAAACTTGTGATAATACCTCTTTGCCTCTCTTTGTTTGCCGAGTTTGTCAAGGCAATATGCAATATCATAATACCCCTGCGCATAGTTGGGGTTGATTTTTAAAACTTGCTTATACAAATCCAGTGCGGAATTATAAAGTTCCATTCTCATTAAAAGAGTTGATTTTCTTAAATAAGCACTCAGATATGTTGGTGAATTATCAATAAGTTTTTGGTAAATCATCATTGCCATATCTTGTTCATCACACTGCTCATGCGCAAGCCCAAGATGATATATTGCATCTGCGTTGTCAGGCTCAAGTTCAATTGCATGAATAAAGCATTTTATTGCTTTGCATGGAATTTCATCTTCAAGATGACATAAACCCAACTCATAAAAAGTTTCAAAATTATCTTTGTCTAATAATGCGGATTTTTCCAAAGCCGAAATTGCTTTTTGGAGTTTGCCTAAATGTTTGTAGCAAATTCCCAAATTCAGATATGTGTCAGGGTTGTTTCTGTCTAACAAAATAGAATTCAGATAAAAGCCTATTGCTTCTTTAAAGGAATTTTTTGATTTTAAATTATCCGCTTTACTTTGCAAATCATTTTTTTTGATCTGAACTTTGAACGGAACGCCCATATATTCTGTTTTTGAATTACTCTTTTTCAACTTATTTCCTCTGTGTCATTGCTCTTGCAGTGAAATAATCCGGTCATTTCCCTCTCTTTCAAAATTAGAACGGATTATATTTTTATTCTAAATATTTTTTCACCAGAGAATAACCACCGTTTGATGTAAAGATTAATCAATCATTAGATTTATTCGCATATTAATGCTATAAATTTGTTATGAAAAAGTTTGGAATTCTATTAGGGATAGCATGTTTTGTATTTGTATCTTTATTGCCTGTTATGGCAGAAGATGCGGTGCAATTAAGAGGGGTTGAAAAACCTAAAATTGAATTGCCAAAACAGGATTATAAAAAAACTGATACCCTTTTGATGTCTGATGATGAAATGCTTAGTCAAATTGTTAAACTTCAGCGTGAAAAGGATATGGAAGATATTGACAATCTTTGGAAAGGTACGGTTTCAAATAATCAGGTTATAGGTTTTGCTTTAAAAAAACTTGCGACACCTGAAAGCCAACGAAGAATACACTCATCACTTATGGCAAAAACTTTATCTGCGATAATTTCAGGGGCATCAATGGCTCCAATGCTTTTAGGTCAGAATTATATGATTCAGTCAGGTGCTTACGGAGCAGGTAGAATTGCACAAAATCTTTTGAACAGAAAAAATATTCCTAAAGAAATTCCGCTAACAGATACCGAACTTATTGAACTTGCAGGACTTGTCGAAAATCTGCAGGATAAAATTATAAGTGCATATTATAATTACAAAAATTCACTTGAACTTTTGAAAGAAATACGCTCAAGGGAAATGCTTTATAATAAAAATTATGCAAAAGCAATGGAAGATGAAGATTTTTTGGAAATAGCAGTTTCATCATCTCTTTATCAGGATATTCAACTTGATGAAGAAAAATATATCCATCTTTGCAAAAAATATCATTTGGAATTACAGCGTCTTGCAGGTAAAAAAGTTGTAGATAATCTTAATTTATATCAGTATAATTACGATTCAACCTTAGTAGGAGGGGGAACAAAGAAATGAAAAATAAATTGTTACTTTTATCGGCTCTTATTTGTTTAAGCGGTTTTGCTTGTGCAAATGCAAATCTTACATTAACAGATATTACATCACCCCAAAAACCGGCATACAGAGTCGGAATTTCGGAAGTTCCGGAAAATCCTTATGTCCAATCGGCAGCTAAGGCTGAAACATTAGAGCAAACAATTCAAAAGCAAACCGCTCAAAATAATGATGAATCGAATTATGCAGATTTGAATATAAAAAGATTGTCAAAAGAAATTGCCTATGATTTGGAATGTGAGGAACAGGAGATGGTAGGAGATTTATCTCTGCTTTGGCAGGGTGCCGCAATGCAAAGTGATACCATAAATTTTGCACTCTATAAACTCGCAAATCCTGATGCGGATAAGCCTAATAAAAGTACCGTAAAAAATATGCTAAAAACAATCGCAAGTATGTCAACTTTAGTAGGTGCGGGTATTTCAAATCCTTTACTTGCTGGAACATCTTTAATCGGTTCAAATGTTTTGGGAATTATGACTCAGGACACTAAAGCACTTAATTACAAATATTCAAAAGTTAATGATGCGGATATGATTATTCTTATTCGCAAGGTAGAAGATCTTCAGCAGAAAACGGTTGATTTGTATTATGATTATATGAATTCCAAAAAACAACTTGATATGGCAACAAAACTTGCAACAGAACGCAAACAAAGATTTGAACTTGCACAGAAAAACAATGTTTCAAAAGAACTTATAGTCATAACTGATGCTTATTTCAGAACTGCAGTCGATAAGCAAAAAACAGCCCGTTCGGAATTTTTATCAAAAAGAGCGGCATTAGAACAGTTTGTCGGTAATGAAGCGTTTAGTCAATTTGAACAGGAACTTGCATTAAGAGAAGGTTCTCAAAACGGTGAAACAGCACAAACCAAAGAGGATTATGGCAAAACGGTTGCCAATATTCAAAATTATACTAATAATTTAAGTGATAGCAAAACCGCAAGCCTGTCAGGTATAGGTTACACTGATGCGGATCCGAATCTGTCAAAATTACCACCGCTTGAACCAACTCCACTGGCTCAAGAACAAAAAATTGAGCCAGAAATTGAACAACAAACAGAACAATTAGCAAAAGAAGTTGACGAAGCTACTCAGGAAGTTAATAACAAAAAAGACAAAAAGTCTAAGAAGCTGAAAAAAGAAAAAATTAAAAAGGAAAAAGTAAAGAAAGAAAAGGTTAAAGAGGAAAAGCCAAAGAAGGTAAAAAGAGACCCTTATGATACAAAGGGATTGATTTTCTTGCACGATAAACAACCTGATGAAAACAATTATACCGATAATACCGCGCAAACTCAGACAGTATCGAATGAAAAAATAAAAAAAGAGAAAGTGAAAAAAGAAAAGAAAGTTAAAGAAGTTTCACAAAAACTTGAAAAAATGGATAATGCGGAAATTGTTGCACCTGAAACACAAAAACCGAAAGGTAAAATGTATCACGGTGTAGAACTTTTACCGCTTGATGAAATAAAAGCACCGGATTTAAAACCAAACGGGTATTCAATTTTTTACAGATAAAAACAAAATTTTTATTATGCAATTTGTAAATTACGAAATAAAAACAGGCGAAGAAAACATGCAAATTGATTCTGATTTGCTTGAGTATGCTATCGAAAATAAATTAAAAGAACCCATTTTCAGATTATATGGCTGGAAACCTTCGTGTGTATCATTAGGTAGAAATCAGAATGATGAATTTTTGGATAAAGAGTATCTAACAAAATGCGGGATTGATGTTGTCAGGCGTTTGACCGGCGGTCGTGCGCTTTTGCATGACAATGAAATCACATACAGTTATATTTGTCCTGTTTCGTATTTAGAGCATGGCGAACATGTAGTATCTTCTTACAAGGAAATTTGTCAGATATTTATTAACAAATTTAAGACTATCGGAATTGATATTGATTTTGGTACTCAAAAACAGATAAGAACAGGTTTTGATTATTGCATGCTTGTGTCAACCGGGGCAGATTTATGTTTTAACGGTAAAAAACTAATCGGTTCTGCCCAGTGCAGAAAACATGGTTATATTCTTCAGCATGGCTCTATACTGTATGATTACGATAAAGAATTATTAGAGAAAATATTTGGAGAAGAAGTATCAACAGACGAAATTACATGTATAAGGGAGATTAACCAGAGCATAACAAAAGAAGATATAGTGAAACTTTTGAATAAATCTTGATTTTTTGGTATGTTGATGTTAATCTAAACATATATTGAGCAACTTAGCCTCTTTACTTTGTATGATGGGAAAGTTTGCGAGATGGTGAGATCCTGAAACAAGTTCAGGATGACATTGGACAAAAGTCGTCACGGGCCTGTGGCACTCTGCCGACGAGGAAGATTGATAATCTTCCGAGGAGAGGAAGGTAGCGCACGCTAACGCTGAGCCCGTTGAAAACTGAATAACAAAGTCGTCACGGGCCTGTGGCACTCTGCCGACGAGGAAGATTAATAATCTTCCGAGGAGAGGAAGGTAGCGCACGCTAACGCTGAGCCCGTTGAAAATTGAATAACAAAAGTCGTCACGGGCCTGTGGCGCAGCGGTAGCGCAGAGGACTCATAATCCTTTGGTCGTGGGTTCGAATCCCTCCGGGCCCAGATAAAAACAGGGTAGATAATATCTACCCTGTTTTTATTTATGTTTTCCCTGTTTTTTTCTTGCATTCCGTATAGTTGCCATTGCCGTATTTGCATAGGCTTCTTTTAATTTAAGAGGAGTTCCGTCTTTTTTATAAACTATTTTGCCACCCTTTTTAACAGGTCGGTTTACTGTATTATAGTTTTGAAATGCGATGTTTTCATCTCCGTTTGCTTGTTTCAGTTTGTATTTATATACATAGGCTCCGATTTTAAGATTCAGGTCAAAATCTTTTTTTAGGGCAGCGTTCAAATTATCAGGAGTTTTATATTTATACAGCATTTCTCCAAAATCACCAAGTTTTAGAGTCGGGTTTGCTTTTTTTGCCGCAAACACTTTTGCAAGGCTTCCATGTTGTTTTATTAGTAATGCTAATTTTGAATCATATAATCCTGGTCTTTCGTACATATCTCTTGGTATAATACTTGTAATTCCTGCTGGTCCTTTGCCGTTGCTTGACATAATCATTTGTTCTGAAAAATGTGATTCGTTTTGAACAATCGCTGCTAGTGAGTCTGGCTTAATTCCAACCAGAAAAGCCACATCAGTAATTCTAGATGCCATTCGGTCCACATCAATTTTATGTGCATTTTTGTCATTTTGTATAATTATAGAAACAAGTTCTTTCCCTTGTTGTTTTGTCATTTGTTCATTTTGAGCAGGAGTTTCTTTTTTTTGTGCAGTGGAAGGTTTTGGAGGCTGGTGAGTTGACTGTGTTTCTCTTGTCGCAGCCGGTTTTTTTTTGTTTGCAGTTGCAGTTATTTCAATGGTATAACCCTGTATTGGTTCATCATTGTCTAAAGAAGGTACATTAATTTTATCGCCCTTAAAAATCAAATGAGGTTTATCTTTTAGTTTAGGGTTAAGTTCAATTATTTTTTTTATGCTTGTCTTGTATTGTTTTGCGATACTGCTTAATGTATCACCTTTTCTGATTTGGTATTCTCCGCTCATCTGCACCTCTCATTAAGTCACATCTTCTTATATATTAAAACTTTTTTTAGTATTCATTTTTTAAAGTCTAATTTTTTGTTACATTTCTTAAAGGCTTTTTAGCCAAGTCAAGTTAAAAAATATTCAGATAGCAAATTTTTCTTTGTTTACTGTTTGTATATGATATGAATATTTTACCGGTAAGTGCTTGTTCACAAAACAAAAAATATCAACCAAATTTCAAAAGTTGTATAAAAATTTATAATCCCAAAAATGTTACGAGTCTTGATATTTTTGCAAAAGATAAAGTGCGGACATCTTCTTGTCCGTTCAGATCCGATCAGGATTGGAATGATTTTATGCGTTATATTTTTTGGAATTTTGCAGGAGAAGACAAAGTAAATATTTCATCACTTGCTTGTGCCGACGGTTCAGAACCTTTGTCTTACGCATTGTATCTGTATGATAAGACACCAAAAAGTTATTATGGTAAATTTTATATAACTGCGAGTGATATAGATTCAGAGATGATTAAAGTTGCAAAATCAGGGAGAATAAATTTATCAAATGGTGATTTTAAAAATATTGAAAAATACATCAAAAATCCGCAAAGATATTTTACTGATTATGGCAAACCGATTAAAATTACGAATAATGTTGATGAGGAAAGATATTCATATAAAATAGACTCTGAAGTTCATTCGCTAATTAAATTTAAAAAATCGGATATACTGACAGAAGTCAAAAAAATGAATCCTGATGAATACTATATTTTGAATATAAAAAATGTTTTCCCTTACTTAAAAGAAAATTATATAAATGAAGTGCTTGAAACTATGTCAAAAAAGCTGAAATCTGGCAGCATTTTTGTCTATGGGAAATATGATTTGTTAGTTTCGAATTTCAAAAACAGACTGTTTAATTTGGGCTTTTTTGAACCAAAGCAAGGTGAATGTTTTGTTCAGAAAATATAATTTATATTTTCCAACTGTTTAGATATTTTTCTTGTTCGGGAGTTAGTGTATCAATTTCAATCCCCATTGATTTTAGTTTAAGATGTGCGATTTTTTCATCAACTTCATAAGGCAGAGTATATAATTTATTTTCAAGTCTACCTTTGTTTTTAACAAGAAATTCAATTCCAAGTGCCTGATTTGCAAAACTCATATCCATAACGCTTGCCGGATGCCCTTCTGCGGCAATTAAATTTACAAGTCTGCCTTGGCATAAAACATAAACTGATTTCCCGTTATCTAAAACATATTCTTCAAGATTTGGTCTGATTTGTTTAATTTCTTTTGTATGTGATTTTAGACCGTTAACATTAATTTCCCAGTCAAAATGCCCTACATTTCCGACAAATGCACCGTCTTTCATTGTTAAAAGATGCGCAACATCAACAGCATGTTTGTCCCCTGTCACAGTAAGGAAAATATCCCCTTCCAATGCGGCTTTTGCTATCGGCATGACTCTGTACCCTTCCATTGCTGCTTCAAGTGCTTTTAGAGGGTCAACTTCGCATACAATGACATTTGCACCAAGAGCCTTTGCTCTTAAAGCAACACCTTTACCGCACCAGCCATAACCCGATACAACAACCGTCTTTCCTGCGACAAGAATATTTGCCGCACGCATAACTCCGTCAAAAGAACTTTGTCCTGTACCGTAACGATTATCGTATAAGTGTTTTGTTAAACTTGTATTGACACCAACCGCAGGAAAACCTAACTTGCCCTGTTTTTCCAATGCTTTTAATCTTATGATTCCCGTTGTTGTTTCTTCTGTTGAACCGATAATTTTACCGATTAAGTCAGGTCTTTTATCGTGAATCATTGAAACCATATCACATCCGTCATCAATTATAATGTCAGGATTATGATTAATTGCTTCTTCAATGTGTCTTTGATACTGTTCAACACTTTCTCCTGCAACCGCATAAACAGGCATGTTATAGTTCTTTACAAGAGCCGCAGCAACATCATCCTGAGTGGATAATGGATTAGAAGCAACCAAAATGGCATCTGCACCGCCTGCCTGCATTACAGTACATAATGCTGCGGTTTCTTTTGTAACATGCACGCATGCAGAAAGTCTTAACCCTTTAAACGGTTGTTCTTTTATAAATCTTTCTCTGATTTCTTTTAAAACTGGCATATCTTTAAAAGCCCAGTCTATCTGTTTTTGTCCCTGAGATGCGAGGTTTATATCTTTAATATCACATTTAAATTCAGTTGTTTGCATATTTTTTACTCCTTATTAATCAATTAATGATATTCTATCATAAATTTTTGTTTAGAATTGTATATTATTTATTTAATCAAACCAAATTTTGTATAATATGAGTTATGAAGATATTAGGAATAGATCCCGGAATGGCAATAGTCGGGTATTGCATATTAGAATATGACGGAAAGACTTTAACACTACTTCATTCAGGCTCAATACAAACATCAAAAGAAGATAATGAAGGAGCAAGATTAAAAGAAATTTATCAGGATTTAAAAACAGTTATTGATAAATATAAGCCTGATGTTTGTGCGATCGAAAAATTATTTTTCTTCAGAAATCTTACAACAGTAATGCCTGTTGCGCATGCAAGAGGGGTAATTTTGCTTGCTGTTGAAGATTTTGGGCTCCCTGTTTATGAATACACTCCGATAGAGGTAAAACAAATTTTGACGGGTTACGGTCGTGCAACAAAAAAAGAAGTTGAGCAAATGGTAAAAATTTCACTCAGCACAGATAATCTCCCCAAACTTGATGATACAGTAGATGCTATTGCTATTGCGATTTGCTATACAAGAAGTAATGCTGTTTTTGATAAATATAAAAATTGAGTTTTTTTGAGATAAATGATAATATATATATATGAACAAGGTTATTTTAAAGGATTTGGTATTGTATAGTTTACTTATCGGAATCGTTTTCGGAGTAATTGCATGTATACCTTATATTTCAGGTTTTGCTCTGTTTGGAATTTTGTTTTTGACTGCACCTGCTGTAATTCTTTTGCTTATTATGTCAGGCAGGGCAGATTTGACTACACCCAAAAACAGTATAGTAAGTGGTGCTTTGGCGGGATTTTTTGCCAATATAACTTTTTCCTTTGCATATTCGATAATTGTCGCTTTGCTTTATATAACGCTAAAATTCACGACAAATTATTTTCTTACGGCAATGATTATCAATTCACCGATATGGCTTTTAATAGTAATAATTCTTTTTGTCGGTGTTTTAACGGCTACTACAAACGCTTTTAGCGGTTTTTTGACTTATTACATAATAAATTTAATAAGAGATATTTATGAAAAGAAACATTGTGGAGAGGATAAATAAATGGCACAATTTGAATCAAAAATCAGAACAATAGAATGGGTGGATGACTGTTCAAGAATGGTTGACCAAACAAAATTCCCGTACGAATTTAATTATATTGATATCAAAACGGGTGATGATATGTTTGATGCAATAAAGACAATGATTGTCAGAGGTGCTCCGGCTATTGGTATAGCGGGTGCGCATGGGGTTGTTCTTTATGCATTGGAACTTCAAAAGAAAAATTTGTCTTTTGACGAATTTAAAAAAGAGTTATTAAAAAAGTCAGATTATATCGTAACTTCTCGTCCAACTGCCGTAAATTTATACTGGGCAGTCGAAAAGCAAAAAGATATTATAAAAAATTGTACATCTGATATTGCAACTTTAATAGATGAATTAAAAATTAATGGCAAAAAACTTGAACTTGAAGATATTGAAATCAACAAAAAAATCGGGGATTATGGCGCAATGGTTGTTCCCAAAGGTGCTACTATTCTCACTCATTGTAACGCAGGGGCACTGGCTACTGTCGGATATGGTACGGCATTAGGGGTTGTACGTAGTGCGTATGCAAATGACCCGACTGTACAGGTATTTGCGGATGAAACAAGACCTCGTCAGCAGGGTGCGAGAATTACAACACTTGAACTTGTCATGGATGGTATTCCAGTGACGCTTATTACTGACGGCATGTGTTCATATTTTATGAAAAAAGGTATGATTGATATGGTTTGTGTAGGGGCTGACAGAATTGCGGCAAACGGTGATGCTGCAAATAAAATCGGAACTTATACGGTTGCGATTGCGGCAAAGTACCATAATATCCCGTTTTATGTCGCTGCACCGCTTTCAACAATTGATACTTCTATTAAAACGGGGGATGAAATTGTTATAGAAGAACGCAGTCATGATGAGGTTACAACAATAAACGGTAAAAAGATTTGCGCTGAAGGTGTGAATATCATAAATCCGGGCTTTGATGTTACACCGCACGAATTAATTACGGGTATTATCACTGAAAAGGGTATTTTAAGACCAGATTACAAAGAATCTATTGCAAAAGCATTTGAATAAAGGAGACATTCATGACACAACAAAAAAAGGGTATGGATAAAATGACAAAAGGCTTTATAATATTTATGACTGCGGCTTTTGTTATATTGTCTGTCGTTGCGGTATTTGGGAATCGTTCTTATGAGTTAAAAGGATTGGCAAAAACAAGTCAGGCTGCGCAAAGCCAAGGTGCAGGGGCATCAGGTTCTGTTAGCCCTGAATTTCAGCCATATCTGGAAGAAATACACAAACAAATTTCTGGGAAATGGCAGCCCCCTGCTGTAAATAAGGATTCTGAAGTAGTTTTGAAATTTACTATTCTAAAAAACGGGCATGTTGCTGATGAACAGGTTTCTCAATCTTCGGGAAGCAAAGAGGTCGATGAGTCTGCTCTTACGGCACTTCGCCGTTCATCTCCGCTTCCGCCTTTACCGTTATCTTTCCCAAGGGATCAGGTAACAGTGAATTTTAATTTTACGGTTAGAGCAAATCAATATTAAAAAAATTGTTTTTGGATAAAAAGACGCAAAATTTTGCGTCTTTTTTATATTAATATTGAAATCTTAACAAAATTTTACAATATTTTTTTTGGGTAATTTTTTGCATTTTGAGGTCTTTTTTGTAAAAAGAAGTGTGTATTTTTTACTTTTTTGATAAAAATTCATTCTAAAAAGTCGTATTTTTATAAAATTATGCAAAAATTCATCTTTACATAAACTTTATATTTGGTCAAATATGCGCAATTTTTATTTTGCCGAACTTTTAATTAATATGTACTTTGGTTATAATGAAAAGGCAGTTTGGTAGTAAAACAAGCAATATATGATAAATAAAGTTGAATTAGGTAGTGTAAATAGTAAGAATAGACCCCAAAAAGACCAAATTTGTGCGGGTAAAAATATGTCAAATCCGAATTTTACGGGTTTAGGCGATTTGGTTTTGCGTGGGATTCAGACTTGCGAAGCAAATCCGATGATAAATGTTTCGGTTTTGGACTTATCTACGGCTATTTTGCCAAGAACTTTTCTTGAAACTTTTATAGGCTCTAAAAAGAAAGGTGAAAACGGAGAAGAAAAAAAACGCAAACTCAACATTTTTGGAGGTTTTGAGGCATTCAGGCGCGAGGCATCGGGCTTGATTATCAACTGTTTAATCCCGAGTTTTATTGTAATCGGTGTTGCGAAATTACTGAACAGACCTGTAATGGGCGGGTTTAAAAACTCCGATTTGACAAAATCATGGGCAAACAGTGAAGCAATTGATAAAATTAGTAAATATTTTACTTCTGCAACAGGAAAAGATACTGAAGAAAAAATCTATAACACCCTCAAAAATATGACTCAGGATTTGCATGGTGTTGACGGTGATAAGGAAAAAGCCTTCAAAACTGTTCTTGAAAATGATGCTGAATACGAAAGATTATTAAAACAAACTGCAAATGATATTTTGACAGGTCATAAACAGGAATATGTTTCAGATAATAAATTTATAAGAGGGTTCAAAAAATTCTTCGGAATCAAATCTTACAAAAATTATACTGATGATTTATATGCTTATATTGTTCAAAAAACAGGTGCTTCAGAAAATATTCGATTTACCGAACAAAAAGGTTATTCTACAAGCAGTCTGAAGCATTTACTCGATTCTTCAAGTGATATTTTAAGAGGTTCAGTCAAAGAAAATATTACATCAGGGTCAAAAGAATTTTCAAAATATGTTTCAAAGGCTAAAAAACTTGTTAATGCAAAGAGTGCAATTGGTTTATTAGGTTTAATTATACCTCTTGCAATTTCCGCTCAACCTATAAACCGCTGGATAACCCATAAACTTTCAGGTAAAGCAGGTGCGCCTATTTATAATGACGATAAAGACAGACATCTGACTCCATCGGAACAGAAAAAACTTACTGCAGAAAAATTCTTTGCTGTACCTTTAATGTGGGCTGTTGCAGGTTTATCAATGTTATTAGACAGACCAAGTTTAAAAATGTTCCAGTTTAAAAACATCTTCCCGACAATGGATCAGGCAAGAATTATTTCTGCTGCAACTTTCTCAAGTCGTATTGCTGCATCGGAAGACTCAAACGAATTAAAAGAAAATACAATCCGTGATATAGCAACCTTCTCAAGTTTCTATTTCTTAGGTGATTATGCCGCTAAAGCAATAGCAACATTAATTCAGAAGAAAACAGGAATCACTCTTATAAATAAATTAAAAGAAGAAAATCCGAATGCAAATATATTGCAAAAATTCTGGCATTGGGCAAAACATACAACAATGAAATCAACTGATGAACTCAGTGCAATTTCTAATGAAGCACTGAGAACAAAAAGTAAGAATTTAAGAGCCGCATGTCAGGCAGGGAATTTGATATTCTCATTATTATCACTTGGTTTATTTATCCCGTTATATACAAGAACCCAAACTAACAAAAAGCAAAAAGAACTTGCACAAAAACAGGCTCAAATGCTTGCTGAAGCCAAAGAATTTACGGAAAACCCGTCAAATTCACCGGCTTTTAAGGCTTTTTCGTTAGAAAAAACAACAAAGGCAGCGTAAATGAAAATAGAAAGCAGTTACAAACAGTTTAATACTCCCCAGCAAAGACAGGCAAAAAATGCCGGTCAGTTTAAGAATTCTCAAAATCCTAATTTTACAGGTTTTTCTCCTGTTGAACTTTTAAAATTCTTAGACACAAGTCCTGCTTGGGGTGCTAATGCTGTTGACTTTTTCTGTATGGTATTGCCAAGAACTCTGACTGACTTTAGCAGAGGGCCTGAAGCCGGTATTGAAACCGCTCGCAGAGAAAGTATGGGAACTATTAATGATTCTGCAGTAGGTCTTTACGGAACATTGGCTGGTCTTGCCCTTGCAATTGGTGTTAATAAGGCATTTGGGTTAGGCAAAGATGACTTAAAAGCCGCATCAATATTTGCTGATTCCGAAACTATCGATATGATGGGCAAAATATGGCACGAAGAATTACCTCAAAATACTAATAATCCTACATTTGAGCGTATCAAAAAAGCATTAGGAAATTATGAAGTGTATGACGGTAACAAGTGGTCTAAATTTAATGAAAAAGATATTGAAAAAGCCGCTAATATATTTGTCGAAGAACTTGGCAAAGGTGAAAAATTAAGCAAAGAAGCAAGATATAATATTAACAAAATTTTGACATCATCAAATAATCTTGAAAATAATTTCAGAATTGTGGCAAAAGAAGGTGAAAAGTTACATTCTTCACGTTATTCAATTGACGGCATCACTGAAAACACCTTCAAATTATCAAAAATATTCTCTAAAGATAAGGTTGCAGAAGCATTTAGAGAAGCATCAGATATCAGTTCAAACAAATTCTTAAAAGCATTAAAGAAAATGAACATGAAACGCTCTATTTTGGGTGTTCTTATTGCAACTCTTGTCGGATGTTCTGTTCAGCCTATCAATATGTGGTTGACAAAACGCAAAACCGGCGGTGACGGATTTGTCGGCGGAGGTAAAAAAGACGATTCATTCGGATTTAAGATGCAAAAGGCTCTTGTTGCAGGCTTGTTTAGTGCCGGTGTAATCGCTACAATCGGAAATCCGAAAAACTTGTTAAAGAACTTACAATTTAAAGGCTTTACACCTACTATAAATCAGCTGAAATTCATTTACGGAGCAACTATAGCATCAAGATTCTTATCTGCCCGTAATGAAAATGAATTAAAAGAATCAGCAACCAAAGATGTTTTGGGATTTGTAAACTGGCTGATTTTAGGTAATTTTGTGCAGAAACTTGTTGCTCAGGGATTTGATAAGTCGCTGATTAAACAAGAACAAAAAGGTGGTATTTTGAATTGGATTAGAACTTCTTCACTTAAAACAAGAGATGAAGTTCTGCATGAAGCCTTAGGTGAAAAAGCGTTTAAAGATGGTAAAGCTCTCAAATTTGGTGAGATGATTAAGGCTTTAGGGGACAATAAGGTCGCTAAAAAGCGTCTCGGTATCCTAACTCTTGCTCAACTTGCAGGATATATTTATTCGGGCGTTGTTTTGGGGGTCGGTATCCCAAAACTCAATATCTATTTAACAAAACGCAGAATGGAAAAAGAAGCCAAAGCAAATGTTTCAGCACAACAATATAACCCCGCAGAAGTTGATGATAAAATGCTTTCTCCGGAAAACAGAGAATTTTTAAATCAAAAAAATTTTACAGGCAAAGATGCTTTTTCAAAGGTTAAAGAATTAAAAAACGCAAAACCGGCTGCTTAATTTTGAATAAATAATTTTTCAATTTCTATATTTAAAATATCTGCAAGTTGAAATAATTTACGCAGACTAATATACTTTTGTCCTCTTTCAACTCTGCAAATATATTCTCCTGAAAATCCCAATGCTACGGCTAAATCAATTTGACGTAGTCCTTTATCTTCTCTATATTTTTTTATATTTTCGCCTAAAATTTTTAACCTTGACATATGACCTATTATTCCATATAATAAAAAATGTATATGACCTATTTGTCCAGAAAGGAATATTAAATGTTTGAAGATTTTCTTATATTTGTTAAAAAATCTCAAAATGCTTTGAATTTGTTACTCATTTTTCTATACGAATATATAAATGAAGATTTATCTGCTTATTGCGTAAATTCTGAAAAACAAAAATTGAACGACTTAATTTCTATTCTTTATGTTATCAATTTAGTATCTGAGGACTTATTAAAAAAACGAAATGAATATTATAAGTTAATGATTTCAACAACATATACTAATGGTTAAATTGCATTTCATAAAGTCTTTTGTATTCGCCGTTTGGAATATTCATCAGTTCTTCGTGTGTGCCAAGTTCTGTTAAATTTCCGTGGTTTATCACTGCTATACGATCCGCATTTTGAATGGTAGTCAATCTGTGCGCTATTACAAATACCGTTCTGTCTTTCATAAGATTTTCTATTGCCTGCTGAACAATATATTCTGACTGATTGTCAAGGGCAGATGTTGCTTCATCAAGCACCAAAATCGGAGCATTTTTCAAAAATGCTCTTGCTATACCGATTCTTTGTTTTTGACCGCCTGAAAGTAACATCCCTCTTTCGCCGATTTGGGTATCTAAACCTTTTTCAAGTGAGTTTACAAATTCCTCCAAATAAGACTCTTTTACTGCCTTTAATACCTGTTCTTCGCTTGCATTAAGGTCCCCGAGTAAAATATTGTCTTTTATTGTACCTTCAAATAAGAAGTTGTCCTGAAAAACAACTGCAATATTTTGTCTTAACGAATCAACTTTTATATCATTAACAGAGATTCCGTCAAAAGTTAAATCTCCGTTTTTTACATTATAAAATCTTGGCAATAGGTTTACGATTGTCGATTTTCCCCCGCCTGAATTACCGACAAATGCAATAGTTTCCCCTTTTTTGACTTCCAATGATATGCCGTTTAAGACACGCTTTCCCTTAACATAAGAAAATTTTATATCCTTAAATTCAATTTTGTCTTTAAAATCAGGAAAATCAATAGCACCCTCTTTATCTTTAATTGCAGGAGTTTTTTCAAGTTTTGAAACAACTCTTTCCATTGCACAAAGACAAGTTGACATATTTTTTGCGTTATTGCCTAAACCCTTAATCGGAGTATAAAGCATAATTAAAGCAGTTATGAATGAAACAAACTGCCCTGCGCTTAGTTGCCCTCTTACAATAAAATAACTACCTAAACCTATAACAAGCGCAATACCGACCGATACTATAATATGCATTAATGGTGAAAGCCAGCTGACATGCTGGGTTATCTTCATTCTAAGCCCAAAAACTACATTTATCAATTTTTTAAACTGTGATTCTTTTAATTCATACAAATTATAGCCTGATATTACCTTATTACCGGAAAATGCTTCGTTATAGGTAGTTAAAACTTTAGCATTTTCACCCTCAGATTTATTATATATATCTTTTATCGTTGATTTTATTTTCATAAGTGGAACCATTGCACAAGACAAAACTATAACCGCAATTATTGCAAGTTGCCAAGAGTTATAGAATAAAACCCCGATCAATGATACGGATGAAAAAAATCTTGAAATAACTGTTTTAAGGTTCGAAAGCAACCCTGCACAGGATTTTTCAGCATCATTATTATATGCTTTTAAAATTTTTCCGGATGTTTGTTTTTCAAAAAATCCCGGAGCCTGACGCATAAGTTTTGTATAAAGTGAAATTTTTAAGTCATTAGTAACTTTTCCGCCGACCCAATCGTTCATATATGTCGCAAGATAATTTAAGCCACCCTGAAAAGATGTAAACAAAACTATCAAAATAGGCAGATACCAAGTTGATTGCATTTGTTTTTCCATCATTACAATATCCATATACGGCTTTAACGATAAAGCAATAACTGCATCTAACGCACCTATCGGAATTGCAAGCCCCAATGCAAGCAAAGCCCTTTTTACATACGGTTTGAAGTAAGGTAAAATAACCGCTAATGAATGGTAATTTTCATTATCTTTGTATTTTTCATTTATTCTATTCTTTATTATATCAAATAACATTCCAATTTTATCCAAACTTACTTTTTAAAAACTTTGTGCAAGGTTTTTCTACCAAATTATAGGTTATATACCCTGCAATCAAAATTGCACAAATTATTATTACTATTGTACTATAAGGATGAATTTTTACAAACCCGGGGTGAGTTTTCCATAATGCGTTAACTAATATTTTTCCAACGACAGAATGTATAACATAAATTGAATATTGGTATTTACCCAGTTTTACCCAAATATCTTTGTTTGTAAATTTTGAAATAATTCCTTTTTCAAACACAAATAAGGTTAATAACAAAGCAAATGCAATAACAAAGATTATGCAGTTTAGTTGTTTGTGAGGTGTTGCAAGCCACCAAATCATAAAGCAAAGCAGTGAAAATTCGCCAAGATTTATTAAGATATTACCTATAAAATTAAAAACTTTTCCCCTGATTTTTTGAATATATTTTTTGTAAATATGTCCGACAAATGTTCCTATACCTACGCCACCTACGGCTCTTAAAAAACCAACATTAAAAATATATGAGTAATTTTTGTGCGGAGTTGAAAAACTGCCATGCTGAAAATACTCTAAAATTCCGTAAGCCAAAATCGGTAAAGCAACAAATGAAATAGTTTTGATTGTTTTTGATGAAATTTTTGTTAATAAAAAATAAATTAAAAGCCCTGCAAATAATGCAGAAGTAAACCACAATGTCGGAGTTGAACCATGTGCAAAACAAATCCCAAAGTTATTTAGCAATAAAACAACCAATATATCATCCAAAAATCTTAATTTTATAGCATGCCAAAATGACGCAATTACACATATTATGACCGCAAACAAAATTGTCGGCGAAAGACGCATATATTTCCTTTTGATAAAACTGAATACACTTTGGTCCTTTAAAGTATAAATCAACAAAAAACCTGCGATTATAAAAAATCCCTCTACCGAATTGTTCCCTTGAATAAAAGTCTTATGAAAAAAATCAAGTTCCTTTATTTTGGGGAAATTTACAAGCAAAGACCAACTTCCATATGCCGTTGAGTGCATAAATACAATAACGGAAATCAAAAATACTCTCAAAAATTCAATATTTTTTAATTTATTCATTTTCTTCCGTCATTGATTTTATCGTACGCTCAAACATTTCGTGCAAATCAACTTTTGCCCTCCAGCCTAAATTTTCAAGTTTTTCGGTATTTAGACAAATCTGCATAGTCGGATTAAAACCTCTGTTTTTATTATCAATTTCAAATATGACTTTTGTATTTTCATTTTCAAGATTCTTTGCCATATCTGCAATTGAAATATAAGTCTTTTTATTTGCGACATTGTAGGCGGTATTATTTTCACCTTTAGTCAAAATCGTAAAAATTGCCCGAACTGCATCTGTTGTGTAGCAGTAATTTCTTGCTGTTTCCCCTTTAGTGTGGAGAATAATATTTTCTTTATTAATGACGCTTTTTGAAAATTGGGCAAAAACTCTGTTGTCATTTTTTTCAACCCCTGCACCAAAAGTTTGTGATAACCTCGCAATTTTTACAGGAACATTGTACTCACTACCATAAGATATACAAAGAGTTTCTGCTAATTTTTTCCCTTCAGAATAACTGCTTCTCGGGCTCAAAATGTCTATATAACCGTAATCCGTTTCTGTTATATCAGTTCGTTGCGGTTTTCCGTAAACTTCCAGTGACGAAAGATAAATCAGACCTTTTAAATTTTCCTGTGTTCGTGCAAATTCAAGCACATTTTTTGTTCCGTTAATTGCGGTCAAAATCGTTTCAACAGGCTTGTTTACGAAATCAGAGGAAGATGTCACACTCGCACAATGAATTATATAATCAACTTTTCCCTCATGTTTAATTGGTTCGTTTATATCTTGTATAAGAAACTCTAAATTCTTGCTCTGACCGAGAATTTTTATCCCCTTTTGTTCGTTTCGTATAAGTGCAATAACTTTTGTATCAAAACCTGAATTTAAAAGACTTTTTGCGCAAAGTTTTCCGATTAAACCGGTTGCTCCGGTGACTAAAACGGTTCTGCCGTCAAAAACAGACATATCAAAGTCTTTTATAATATTTTTTACATCATCTTCAAATATTGTCATATTATTCTTTCCCATCAATTCCAAGTGCTTCAAGGTCTTCTCTGTATCTGATTAATGCTCTTAATATATACAAATCTTCAATCGTAGTTATTTTGATATTTCCCCTGTTACCCTTTATCATAAATGTTTCTTTGCCAAGAGTTTTGTATAAAGTACATGAATCAACAATATCCGTGTAATATGGGTTTATTTTTCTTGTTTGTTCGTGCGCTTGTATGATTTCGCCAAGTCTGAAACTTTGCGGAGCCTGAGCGGAGTATGTGTGTTTTCTGTACGGCACATGCTTTGGATTAATTCCGTTTTCGCTAATCAAAATTGTTTCAAAACATGAGGTTGAAGTAATCGCATTTCCGTTTTTTGCCGCACATTCTATATTTTGTGTTATTACTTCCGGTGTAATGTTTGGTCTTACTCCATCATGAATTAGCACTATCGAATCATCAGGATTTTGGCTTTGAGCAAGTTTTAGAGCATTATAAATAGACTCCTGGCCTGTTGCTCCGCCATTTACAATCCCTGCAGTTTTTGTTATGTAATAGTGTTTTACAAGTTCACCCATATAATCGTAATAATCCGGATGAATTGCTATATAAATTTTATCAATTTGCGGATGCTCCTGAAACAGTTCAAGAGTATGTATAATGATAGGTTTATTATGTATTTTCAAAAACTGTTTTGGGGTGGAATCTTGCCCGCTTTTTAATCTTTGTCCCGTTCCGCCTGCAAATATAATCGCTATATTCATTATTATTTCCTCATAATTTCTTCTATCAAATCTGCTGTTCTTTCAGACGCATGCCCGTCTTCTATGCAACCTTTTTCTTTTATAAATTCCTCTGCTTTGACCTTATAATTTTTATAATCAAAAGTTTCTATGTTTTTAATTAGTGTTTCATTATTTGTTGCAATCGGAAATGGCGTTGATTCAAGCGGATAGTAAAATCCTCTGTCAGTATTGAATTTTTCGATATCAGTTGCAAAAATAAATGCGGGATTTTTACTCATCATAAAATCAAAAATACAACTTGAATAATCTGAAATTGCACAATTTGCACTGACTAAAAGTTCCTGAATATCAGGATAAAATGTTCCGTCAATAACATGCGGATTATCTTCGGGGATAATTTGAGAATCAAACTTTTTGGCTCTGGGGTGAAGTCTTGAGATACATACCCATTCGGAACCGAATTTATTTTCTAATGCCTTTAAGATCCTGTCATAGTCAAGTTTATAACACTCTATATCCCCGTCATCTCTAAATGAAGGTACATATAATAAAATCTTTTTATCCTTCGGTATATCAAAAAATTCATAGACTTTGTTTTTAATCTGTGTTGAGTCTTTAAAAAATATGTCGTTTCTCGGGTGTCCGAACTGTTTAATTTCATTATTAAACCACAATGCACGGCGAAAAATTTCGTTTTCAAATTCGCTGTTGGTTAAAAGATAATCCCACATTTCAGAATCAAATTTTGCCCGCTCAACCCAGTCCTGCTTATATTCATTTGTAAATGCTTCAACATCAGCATCAAGTTTTTTTATCCCCAAAGAACCATGCCAGGTTTGGATAAAATATTGACCTTCTTTTTTGATCAGACCTTTTTTAATAAAATAGTTTTTTCTTTGGTTGTCTATCCAGAGTTTTGCGCTTGCAAGTTCTTTCAAACCTTGCTTTGTCCCGTATCCGACAAGCCTTATACCGTCAGGAAAATTCCCTTTTTCCGTTTCTTTTTTCACACTTTTGACAAGCCAGACTATATCATAATTTTTATTGCGCTTTAAAAGTTCTTCGGTTATGTATTTGGGATTACAGCCGTAACTCCCACCGTTAAAATTGTCTATGACTATTTTATTATTATCGACAGGCATTTGCGCACATATTTTTTTGTAATATCTTGAACGGTCAATTCTGATAGGAATACCGAGGAACATAATAAGTTTATCTGTTCCGGAATTTGTTATAGAAAAAATATATTCTCTTGGACGAAGTTTAGACATTATTACTCTCCAATAATCCTTTTTCATATATCCCTTAAACCTTTCTTAATTCTAACAAAAACACATGACATCGTCAAAGACTATTGCATAAAATAATATCTTTGTGTTGCCAACTGTCTTATATATTCTAATTCTTCATCATCGCACTTATATAGATTATGTCCGCAAGTGATTTTATCAGGGTAATCCATGTAATGCCCATAGACTCTTGATAAAAAAGAATCAGGATTATTCATACCCATATATTCTTTTTTCTCAAAAATTATTGGTTTTAAGGGAAAAATTACATTATAATTTGTAAACCAATTATCCCATTTATGATTATATTCTATACCCCATACTAAATTTGGTACATTATACCCGTTCCCGTCATTTGTGATAATATTGTTTTTCATTTTATTTTGGAAAAATGAAAATAATTCATTTTTATTTTTAGTTAAGTAAATTTCCTTTGGCAATTATATATTATTTACCACAAAATTTTGACAAAACTATTATCCCTAACGGGAAATCACCCACCCAAATTTCTAAATTTCACATTCTGTTCAATTTGAAATTTCTCCCTCCCTCACGAGGGAGGGTTGGGGTGGGTGAGTTGGTATTGGAATTTCAAATATAAGTTATATTGAAACCGGAAAATTTGCGCCCAGTATTGAGAATTTTGAAAAGATCGTTAAAGCTCTTGATGTGGAGCCTTACGAATTATATGAATTTTCTTTAAAAACGACAAATGAAATGCGTGAAGAAATTATTAAAAAACTTAATAGTGATGATGAATTTCTAAAAATTATTTATAAATTTTATAAATCTATTAAGTAGTTTTATACAAGTTTTTTAATCTCGATAATTTCATCCTGTGTAAATTGATTTTCGTCAGTGTGGTGAGGACAAATGCTTTTGGGAAATTTCATATAATCACCATAAATATTACGTAGCATAAAATCGGTATCGGCAGGACAATTAAACATATATCCCTCAAATTCAATTTTGCGAAGCGGAAAAATTTGATCATAATCATAAATCCAGTTATTCCAACGGTGCGGAAAATCAAGACCCCAATGAATTGACGGTTTTAATCTCTCATCAACTTCAATTTTTTCATTTATGACATCATTTGTCAGATGTTTTATTTTTGCAATAAGTTCATTATTGTCTTTTATTCTGAATAGGCTCATACTAAGCGATTTTCTCAGACGGCGGACTTTTTTATTCAATTTAATTTTGTCTTTCCCTCTTGCTCTTGTATAATAAAAATCGTGAGGGAAAATATCTACAAATGCCTGTTTAATTTTGCGGTGTTTAATTTTTAAAATACATGTTGCTGGAGCATTTTTATCTCTCCAGAGTTCGCAGTACAAATCAGGATTTGTTGTGCAGGCATTAAATATTGATGGAAATTTTTCGTAATCATCACGCATCATATCAACATCAACATCATCATCCCACGGAATAAACCCTTTATGTCTTTGCGCTCCCAAAAGAGTTCCTCCGCTAAGCCAATAGCGTAAATTATGAGAAGTGCAAATTCTGTCAAATTCTTTTAAAATGGCAAGCAAAGCCATTTGATAATCCCTCAAAAAACCTGTTGCTTTTGGAATTTGAGTTATATCATTAAATTTTTTATAATTTATTTTTATTCTTTTTTTATTGTCTGATTTTAAAATCCGCACTCTTATCCCGCAAATTTTAACCAATTTATGGGTATAATCAGCATCCGTTACCGAAAATATATTTTTCAATATTTTTATTATTATATTTTCTTTTTTATCTTCCATATATCCCTCAAAAATTTTGTCATTCTGAATTTAGTTCGGGATTTTAAAATTTTTGAAATTAACAAAATGTTATTTTCTTTCAAGTTCAAAAATTCTGAATTCACCTGGCTCAAGTTTTTCAAAGTGAATGTTATCGGAATTTTCGTACTCTTCTTTTTCGTAATCTTTTTCTTTCAGTACAAGCTCGTATTTCAAATCATAATCGCATGGAATTGCAATATTTTTGTCAAAAATTGCGTATCCTTCGACTATTTCTCTGTAATTTTCACCTGTCGGAGCGGTTTTTACAACTTTTTCAGTCGGATATTTATAATTTGAAACAACAAGATATGCCGTATTTAGCGGTTCTCTTGTAATCATCCACGCACAATATCCGTCTTCGTCTTCAACAATGATTTGAGCTTCTCCGCCTGATATAATTGCATTATTTTTTACAAGTCTGTCTATTGCATCAAACTTTGTATAAAAATCTTCATTGTCATTTCTGCTCATAGCAACTTCTTCGCCAATGGTGTATTCTAATCCGCCATGAGTAAAACTTTCATCCCCGTCTGCATACATAACAGGCCTTTGAGCATATTTTCCTCCCGGTAAAAGTTTATATTTTGTCCATTTGTATAATGCTCCTCTTTCGCCTAACTGCGCAGGGTATTGATCAATAGCGTGAAATTCTCCGTCCTGATTATTATATGTCTTTAGAATTGAAAGCATACTTCCGCTTTTGAATTTTGAATTGTAATTAACAAGATTTTGGTTGTCATCAACAATCTTTTCAGGGGTCTTATCAAATTGGGAAATAATATCATTACCCCAAAGAACATCAAAATTCATATCTTCGTGATATTCCTTGTAGTAATTATCCCAAAGCATATATTCTGCAAGCGTTGCAAAATACGGAAGTTTTTTCTTCATTGTTGTATTGAGTTTGTTTAAAACATATTTTGGCGCACGATAACTAATCGGACGACCGTTTTGCTCCGATACCTCATCAACAATGTGGTCTATATGATCAACTCTGAAACCGTCAAAGTTGTAATCTTTTTGCAAATCTTCAAGACTTTTTATGAATAAATCAATAACATTTTCATTATATTTACCGTTTTCAAGATTAACAAAGTAATACGGAGTTTGGCAATCAAGGTTTGCAAGCGGAGTTACATCATCGCCTTTAAAATCGAAATGCTTAAAGACAGGATAACCGCCGCATTCACTCATTCCGTCAAAAACAGGAACCCCTGCAGAACACCAGGCGCCTCCGGGAGCAGGCCACAACCCTTCACTGATAAGTAATTGAATAACTTCAATTTGCTTTGTTATATCCTTTTCTTGCGGATTTTTACTATCTTTAAATTCATGAACTTTTGCGACCAAATCCTTAACACGCTTGTGAATTTTATTCTGGTAACTTCTTTCAAGCATTGAATTTGAAAGATTTTTCTTATGTTCAATCATTATTGATTCAAAGTTGTCATAAAGTTCCTGATATGCAGGACTTAAATCTCCGCTGTTACCTTTTAGTCTTTGCAAATATACATCTTTTGTAATTTTTATATCATCTTCATCATGGTCTTTTGACAAAAATTCAGCAACTTCATTAACTTTACCTTCAAGTTGTTTTTGAATTTCTGTTACATCATACCAGCGAGCAACCTGAGGATTTGCAAGTACAAATTTTGAAAATCTGCCGGTCTGAGGGAGAATATCATAAATTACCGGATGTCCCGCAAGTTGAGCCATTGTAATAAATGTCTGCAACTGTTCTTTTACATTCATTCCCGTAATTTCTTCTATATATTCGTCATTAAGTTTTGAACTGACTTCGCTGCTTTTTGGCAGGTACGCACACCCAAATTCTCTCGGGTGAAACGGAATTAAATAAATAGTTGTTCCGTAGATATTGTTATCCAAATTTCCGCTTGGCAATATTAACAACTGTTTTAGCCAATCAAAAAATTTCCCTGTTTCTTTTGACTGATTACCGTTTCCTAAAGCCGCAAGGTTGATTAATTTTATGTCATGACCTTCTTTTTTAAACCAATCGGAATTTTTTTCTTTATTTCTTGCAAGAACGCTGATTTGATTATTTTTATAAGAAAATTTTCCGTCTTTAAAAACTTTATTCTGAATCCATTTTTGCTCCAATGCGAACAAAACTTCTTCGTTTGTAAGTTCTTCTTGTGCTTTTTTAAATGAATAAGTCAAATATCCGTATTTTTGAATATGCATTTCAAGATATTTTTTACGGATTTCAGGAATTGAATCAAACGGATAAGCCTGCTTCAAAATCTCATAAATTCTGTTCAATTCTTTGTCTGAAGCACCTTCTTTTTCTTTCTTTGCGAATAAAAAATCTAACATAAATTTCTCCCTATAAACATATAAAAATTATATCATATCAATATAGTCAGAGAAGTTGGTATGTCAGGTTGTTACAAAAATTATCAAAATTTATAAAATTTCTTTCAATTCATTGATTACAACATCTAAAGCACCTTGCTGGTCGTTAAAAATAGTTTCACAATCTTTGCATGCCTGAGTATAAAAATCGTTATCTGATAATAATTTTTCCATATAGTCAGAAAGTTCTTTCGGATTTTTTACAATTTTGCCTGCATTTGAACGGGATAACAGCCAATAAATATCTCTGAAATTATGAATATTCGGACCTGTAATTGTCGGTTTTGAATAGACGGTTGCTTCAAGCGGATTATGTCCGCCTGTTTTATTGAAACTCCCTCCGATAAAAGCAAAATGGCATATTGAGTACATCTTGCTCAATTCACCCATTGTATCAAGTAATATTACATCATAATCTTTAAATGTATCGCCTTTTGAACGGTATCCGTACTTTAGTCCTGTTTTTTTTATAATTTCTACAATATCAGGAATTCTTTGAGTGTGCCTTGAAACCAAAAGCAATTTTGTATCAGGATATTTTCCATGTTTTTCTTTGAATATAGGCAAAATTATTTCATCTTCGCCTTTGTGTGTACTGCCTGCAATAATTACTCTGAACCCTTCCTGACCTATCTCGACCTTTTCATCTGAGGCTTTTATATCAAATTTAAGGTTTTTCATAACTGAAGTCTTTTCTTTTGGGGCACCGATAGCAAGGAGTTTATTCATGTCGATTTCGCTTTGGGTAAGAATTTTTGTATATTTTTGGAGTACAAATTTAAAGAAAAATCCAAATTTTTTGTATATAGAAAATGTTGAATCA
The DNA here is from genome assembly GCA_902792085.1 of uncultured bacterium. Lineage (GTDB taxonomy): Bacteria > Cyanobacteriota > Vampirovibrionia > Gastranaerophilales > Gastranaerophilaceae > Zag111. Next base: position 72,875 of record CADAYE010000003.1, read on the forward strand.
GACATTCTCCCGTTTATACAGTAAAGGTATATTCCTCTGCGTTTGCATGAAGATGAAAATATCGGCCACAACTCTGTTTCTGCAATCAGAACAACAGTCGGCTTAATTTTATTCAGAAATACATTTACGCAAAGTGTAATATCAAATGGGAAATATGTAATAAAATCTGCTATTTGAGCATATTTTTTTCTTGCAATTTCCTGTCCTGTTTTTGTGCCGGTTGTTACAACGATTTTATAATCCGAGAAAACTTCTTTTGTCCTTTTTATAACATTTTCAAGTGCAATAACTTCACCGACGGAAACGCCATGATACATAATTACCTTATCGCCCAATAAAGGAGCTTTGAAAAATCCGAGTTTTTCTTTCCACCCGTATAAGAATTTTTTATTGAGTACGCGGACAATGAAATAAAACGGGAGAAACAGTACAAATACAACTGTTGAAACAAGCCCGTATAAGAAAAATATATCAATAATTGATATAAGTATCAGTATTAATAAAATTATTAAAATTGTATAAATCGCCATAACATTTTGAATTATACATCAAATAAAGTGAACATGTTGACATGATATTTAAAAATTTATAATATTAGGTTATGGCGATAGTGTATTTGAGTTTAGGTTCAAATAAGGGAGACAGAATCGGCTTTGTTCAGCAGGCTGCAGGTTTGCTTGGCTTAGACGAGGGCATTTCTATTGTCCGCAGTTCTGCGTTTTACGAAACAGAACCGTGGAATATGAAAACAGAAACCTGGTTTGTTAATGCGGTCATTGAAATTAAAACAAAATATTCACCGAAAGAACTGCTGTCGGTTTGTCAGGAAATTGAACGCAGACTTGGCAGAGAACACAAGCAGGGTAATGATTACGAAGACAGAAATATTGACATTGATATATTGTTTTATAACAGTGATGTAATAAATGAGGATAATCTTATTATTCCACATAAATATGTTCATTTAAGAGCATTTAATCTTGTCCCTATGCTTGAATTGAATGCGGATTATGAACACCCCGTTCTGCATAAAACTATTGCTCAGATGCACGAAGATTTAGACAATCCTGAAATGGTCTTTTTATATGGTACAAGAGTTGACTTCGATTTCTAACAAAACTGTTGCGGTTATAGGCGGCGGACCTGCCGGTTGTATTTGTGCGAAGTTCTTATCTGATGCGGGAGTTGATGTAACAGTTTTTGATAAAGGCAAATTCTTACATACTCTTTTGCCAACAGGGGGAGGGCGTTGCAATCTTGCACATGCAGATTTTGATTTTAAGACTCTTGCAGGGAATTATCCCCGTGGTGAAAAATTTTTATATTCGGTATTTTCAAAATTCGGGACAAATGAAACTTTAAAGTTTTTTAAATCTATCGGGGTAGAAACATATATTCAGGAGAATAACAGAATATTTCCAAACTCAAATTCTTCTGCTTATGTAAGAGAAAAGTTTTTAAAATCCTTAAAAAGCAAATTAATAAAAGAAAATGTTATAACAATAACCCCACTATCAAACGGGTATGAAATCGAAACAGAAAAAAGTAAATATTATTTTGACAAGGTTGTTGTGTCTGTCGGTGGGCACAGTGGTTATAGTGTTCTTAAAAAACTGAATATTAACATAATAGAACCTGTACCCTCACTTGTCGGATTGATTACAAAAGAAGATTTTTCTTCTGTTGCAGGTGTAAGTATTAAAAATGTTAAAGCAAAAGTCTTTAAAAATAATTTTAACGGAGATTTGCTCTTTACCCACAAAGGAATTTCAGGACCTTTAATTTATACAATTTCTTCTGTATTTGCAAGAGAAGAATTTCCATATAAAGTTAATTTGAGGTTTATTGACGATTTTGATTTCCAAAAATTCTTAAACGAATGTTCTCATAAAGAAATCAAAAATCTTTTGTCGCAATTTGTTCCGAAATCGTTTGCGCTTTATCTTTTGAATTCATTAAATCTAAATCCGGAATCTCCGTGCCATAAAATAAATGGCAAGACAAGAGATATTATATATAATGCCCTTACAGACTTTGAAATAACCGTAAAAGGCAGAGTTCCTGACGGAGAAGTGGTAACATGCGGAGGAGTAGATTTAAAAGAAATTAATCCAAAAACTATGGAAGCAAGGGAGTATAAAGGTTTGTATTTTTGCGGAGAAGTTTTGGATATTGACGGATTTTGCGGGGGATTTAATCTGCAAAACTGCTGGTCAACAGGATTTGTGTGCGCTGATACAATAATAAACAAGGCTTAATATAAATTGCGCAAAATAATTTATGTTAGGTTTTTAAAAATAACATGATAATTCAGAGCATAAATTTTAATTTTTTAAATTATAAAACTCATGAAGTTAAAAGGTGTGAGAACAGAAGTATTGTTTCAAATCCGTTAATTATATGCCCTTCGTTAGCTGTAGATACGGTTACTTTTACCGGTGTAAGTAACGGTGGGGATATATTAAAAAAACTCTGTGCCTATGGAGTTCCTGATATGTACACAGGACTAAGGCTTTTAGATCCGAAAGTTTTGGAACACATGCAGATAAAAGGTATTTTTAATCAGCCTATGGAAAAAGTCGTCAAAATTGCTTCTTATTACGAAGATACTATGATGCCGATTAACAAAGAAGTTTTTGGAATACTGAAAAAATATTCAAAAAAACATCCTAATCTGACTTTATCCGAAACTTTCAAAGAGATATATCCGCAACATGAAAAACAACTTTTAAGAGCCCAGCAAAAAATTTTTGAAGAAATAATCAGACTTGCCTGTGACTTGCCTAAAGATTTATATGATGAATTTTCCATACTTATGAATATTACAAATAAAAGGTTATTAAATGACCCTGTGGTTTTGCCTTTTAGTGAACGAGAATTTTTATACAAATTGCGCAGAATAGGCGATGAGATGATTTTTAAGAATCAGAAACATGAACATGCGATGCACAGACTTATTGCGGTTGCGAATAAAATATTCCATAACGAACCCAAAGGAAGCAGAGCATTTGGCAGGAATATCAAAAAGAAACTTGAAATGCAGATGCAGCCCGAAATTCTAAAGCGTAATTCAACAAATCTTGCGGAATTTAAAAGGATTTTTGAAGTTTCACCATTGCGAAACAATGAGGATATAATTCGCTTACTTGACAATACAAGTGCGAAAGTACATGGTTTTCCTTCTTATGCAAATTTTGAAAGGAAATCGTTTATACATGAATTGAAAAAGATAACAAGAAAACTTAAAAACAAAAATTTTGCACAAGAGTTTACCGAAACATCATGGAGATTGCCGACATCAAAAGATAATGTATCTGCTTTTATCGTAAAATATTCAGACCAAAACAATAATAAAATCGGGACCAATATAATGATAAGCGGAATGGCATCAATAGATCATTTAGTAGCAAAGAAAAATGGTGGTGCAAACAAATTATCTAATTACGGCTTATCCGGTTCTGAAATTAACAGACAAAAAACAAATATTTATTTTGATGAATGGGTCAGAAAACATCCCGAGACCCGTAAAAACTGCCAAAAACAGATTGATCGGCTTATTGAACTCTATAAACAGGGTGTTTTTGAAAAAGTAAGCAGAAAAACAAAAAAAATTGACAAATCTTATATAGAAGATTTTGCAAAAACAATTTATGAAATTTCGCCCGTTGAAAACAGAATTAAATTAGACATAAGTAAACTCTATGAATAATTATGCTATAATATTTTTAACGAGGATAAAATTATGGGTCAGGTTATAAAAAGAGAACATATAGCAGATTTTGTCGAAAAACTGCACAAAAGCGGAAAAACTGTCGTAACAACTAACGGTTGTTTTGATATTTTGCATGTCGGGCATGTGAGATATTTGCAAAAAACTAAATCCTTTGCTGATTATTCGGTTGTGCTTTTAAATTCAGATAAATCGGTAAGGAGTATTAAAGGGGAAGGGCGTCCGATAAACAATGAAAACGACAGGGCTGAAATTTTATGTGCATTGTCCTGTGTTGATTATGTTGTAATGTTTGACGAGGATTCTCCTGCTCAACTTTTAGACGAAATTAAGCCTGATGTTTATACAAAAGGTGCGGATTATACAATGGAAACTCTGCCTGAAGCAGATATTATGCGTAAAAATAATACAAGAGTCGAATTTATAACATTTGTTGACGGCAAATCTACGACAAATATTATAAATGCTATAAAGCACTGATGTAATTTATCTTCCTATTTCAACGGCCTTTTGTGCCATTGACTTTGTAACATTTACAAGTGCAAGGTTTGCTTCGTACGCTCTTTGTGCCATAAGAGCATCTGCAATATCCACCATTGCATTAACATTTGAAGTTCTTATATAGCCGTTTTCATCTGCATCGGGGTGTCCCGGTTGATAAATTTTTTGTCCGGGCGTGGGGTCTTCGACAACACCCGAAAAGTTTACACCGCCCTGTAAGTATGGCAAAGTTCCGATACCAAATACATCTTCTTTCATTGTGTTTAGCAAACCGTGAAAAGATAAATCGTCAGTCGCATTCAGTATAGGAATTTTACGCACATAATTCGGAGTATCAAGGTTCGCGATATTCTTTGCGTGAATATCAATTCTTTTTCCGTGAACTCTTAGTGCGTTTCCGCCAATATCAATTGATTCAAATATACCCATTTTAGTGCCTTTCTATGCTACTTACCGACATTTATTACGGTTTTCATTTCAGTTATGATGTTTGACATTCTTCGTGTTGCCATTGAATATAGAATTGCATTTTCCTGTATCCTCAGCAATTCATCCGGAGCATTCACTTTTTCTTCTCCTCGCTCGGTTGCAATAGCAGACGGTCCGAGTTTTTCGGATAACTTTGTTTCAAGCGGACTGTTCATTGTACTCAAATACTGACTAAAATCTATATCCTGTCTTATGTATCCGGGAGTATCGACATTTGCGATGTTTGAACCTAATGCGCGCTGCTTTTGTGCGATTAAGTCCATCATCAGTGAAACTCTGCCCATACTGTCAAGTGGTGTGTACATTTATTACCTCTTATTTATTACGATTCTCTTATATTGATTGCTTTGTTATACATTTGGTCTGCCGCTTTTAAGATTTGCATACTTGCAAGCATTGAAGCATTTAATCTTAAAAGTTCATTGGCAGATGCATAGACGCTGACATTTGCTCTCTCAAGGCAAGCCTGTTTAAAACAATCATGGTCTTTTACCATATATGCCTGACCTGAATCTTCGGTCGGTTTAAGTCTGTTCATATCCATTCTTTCCATACCGTCAGGATTTTCAAATCTGATGAGCGGAATATGCCCTATTTTCTTCGCTTTATCTCCGTGAAAATTGTAGTATATTACATCTCCGTTTTTCTTAATTTCAAACTTCAGGCAGTTTGCGGGAATTTTAATCCCGTCACCTACAAGCCAACCGTCACTTGTAATCAAGTATCCGTCTTTGCCTGTTCTGAAAGCCCCGTCACGGGTATATTGAACTTCGCCTGACGGAGATGTAACAGGAATGTACCCCGGACCATCAATTGCAACATCATAAGGATTTTCGGTCACTCTTATTGAACCTTGTTTATAATCGTTTCTGATTGCGCCTGTTAAATAGCCATCTTCTTTTAGTATCTGTTCAAACGATTGTCTTTTATAGCCATTTGTATCTACATTTGACAAATTGTGCGCAAGCATGCCAAAGCGTTCGAACTGAACAAGTGCGTTATTTGTACCTTTTGAAATTATTGCCTGAAAGTTATACATTTTTACCTCTCTGATTTATTATGAAGCCGAACCGAGTTGTGAAATTGCCTTGCCCAAAACCGAATTTTGAAGCATATACATCTGTCTGTTTGCGTCAAAATTCTTCATAATAGGCATCATTTTTATAAATTCTTCCTGAAGAGAAACATTTGAATATTCGTTATATCCTTGTTTGATATTCGGCTCCATTACAACAAGCCCGTTTGCATCAACGACACCAAGTCTTGCGACCTTTTTAAATTCGTGTGTTTCTTCGTTAAAAACACTTATTTTACCGTTAATATCCACTTTTACATGTCTTAAATTCTGAGGAATGAACGGAAGTTTTATCGGAATACCTGCATCAGAAAGGACATGCGCATCTTCAAGAGTTAAAAGTGAACCGTCAGTACCGATTTTAAATCTACCGTCACGAGTTAATTTAATTCCGTTTTCATTCTGAACTTGAAAATATCCTTTATTTGCAATTGCAACATCTAAAGGGTTATCTGAAACTGATATACGACCGACTTTATCATCAAGAGTCGTTGATAGTGCATTTACTCCCATAAATTCTGTAAATGAAGATACAACGGGTTCTTTCCTCTGGTACCCTACTTTGTCAAAACCGCCTACATTTTCATTCCTGATACCCAAAATCTCACTTTGCAAATGCATAGCGCGTATTGAATTTGTTAACCCGTTGTCGTTGTAAAAAATTCCTGCGTTAATTCTCATTTCAGCCTCTACTTCTTCTACTTCCATTATCGGATAACTTTACATGATTATTAATCGTTATTCATGAAAAATCATCTGTTTATAGGAGTTTTACATGGTTTTAATGAAGAAAAAATAAAAGTCAACAAATTTTCTTACATGGGTTGACAATAAAATTTACTCATGTTAACATGCGTGTGGGGTAAATGTATATTTATAAGTCTTATCAAAATTGATGAGACTTTCTTTTTGTCCTTTTTTACTTTTTCAATTTGCATTATGCGATTTAGGGAGTAGAATATAAAAATAATTAAAGGGGATAAAATGAGAATAGAGGCAAAGAATCTTGTAAAAATATACGGTGACAGATGCGTTGTAAATGATGTCAGTTTTGAGGTAAATAAAGGGGAAGTTGTCGGTCTTTTAGGCCCTAACGGTGCAGGTAAAACGACTACTTTTTATATGATAGTAGGTTTGGTCAAACCAAATAAAGGGCATGTGTTGTTAGATGGGGAAGAAATCACAAGTTATCCTATGCACATCCGTTCAAGACGCGGTATCGGATACTTGCCTCAGGAAGCATCTATTTTCAGAAGTTTATCGGTTGAGGATAATATCAAGTTCGTACTTGAAATGAATGACAAATTAACCGTAAATGAAAAACATTCCAAGTTAGAAGAACTGCTTTCCGAGTTTGGGATGGCAAGATTGAGAAAAGAAGCAGCGATTAAACTTTCGGGCGGAGAAAGAAGAAGGGTTGAACTTGCGAGAGCGTTGGCTGCAAGCCCTGATTTTATTTTATTGGATGAACCGTTTACAGGTATTGACCCTATTGCAATTGGCGAGATAAAAGAAAATATAAGACGATTGTCTATTGATAAAGGTTTGGGGGTTTTAATTACAGACCACAACCCCAAGGCAACACTATCAATTACTGACAGAGCGTATGTTATTTTTGACGGAAAAATAAAAATTCAGGGAAGAAGTAAAGATGTAGCGGTTGACCCTGTTGCGAAAAAACATTATTTAGGTGAGGATTTTAAACTGTAATGAGTATAAAATTCCCGAAAATATCAATTTATGATAAGTATATTTTAAAACAGGTCTCAGGTGCTACTATTGCGGCTGTTTTATTATTTACTATTGTGTGGATTGCTCCGGAAATTCTTTTGAATACAGTAAGAGATACTCTCGATGGCAGATACGATGTTCACACCGCACTTATTCTGCTTTTATGTGAACTTCCAAAAATTATTGATAAGGCAATTCCTGTCGGTCTACTTTTGGGAACTTTATTTACTTTTGATAAATTGAGTAAGGATTCTGAAATGACTATTTTTCGTGCTATTGGGATGTCGTTTCAGCGTATTGTTACTCCTGTCGTTATTTTTGCTTTGCTTTTTGCAAGTATTTGTTTTGTAATTGAAAATAGGGGGACTCCTTATGCAGAGAGTAAATTAAGAGCAATCAGGGGGGATGTTATTCATTCACAATACATTTATACTCAAAAAGATAAATCCGGACATCCGCTGCTTGCAGTTGTTATTTCTCGTGCTATCGGCAAAAACATGGAAAACATTACGGTTTTGGATTTTTCAAGTACAATATATCAAGACGTTCACCAATTAACTAATATTTATGTTGCCAAAAAAGGTACAGTGAAAGACGACCATTGGCTCCTTGAAGATATTTCTACATATCAGATTTCAAATGACGGAATTTATATAAAAATAGGCAAAAAGGATAAACTTAGTATTCTTGATAAAGAATCTGCGCAAAATGCTTACATTTTGATGAATTATTCTCCATTGAAAGAAAGAGATATTTCAAATCCCCGTTTAAAGAAATATTTGAAACTTTTAAAACACGAAGGTCTTGATGAAGAATACAACTATATGCTGAATAAATATCTTCAGAGGTTTTTATCGCCTTTTGTCGGAGTGTTACTCGCAGTATTGGGTTGTCTTTTAGGTTTTAGCAAACCGAGAGAGCAAAGGGTTGTAGGTTTTACAATCGGGATAGGATGTGTGTTTGTCTATTATATCACGCTGCCGTTTTTTGATATGCTTGCGGAAAAAGGCATTTTATCCCCATATATAACTGCGCTTGTTCCAATTATTGCATTTATGTTTGCAATATATGTGTTCTATAAATTAAAGGATTTGTAATATGAAAATTGTAAGAATTATTGTAATATTTTTATCATTGATTATTTTTTCTACTCCTGTTTTTGCCGGCAATATAAATATTACCCATAAAGACGGTATATATCATATTGTCTTAAAAGGTGAAAAAGTAAAGAAAAAAATAAAATTTATAACAAGTGAAGAACTGATTACAAACGCAGAAGCTCATGAAAAAGCAAGAGCAATATTGACCGTAAATGCCGGTTTCTTTGATCCGAATAATTCCAAAACAATCTCTTATGTCGTTACAGACAGAATGACAACTGCGGATCCGATTTTTAACAAATCGTTGTATTCAAATCCGTTTTTCAGGAAAAATATGAATAAGGTTTTAAATCGCAGTGAATTCAGAGTTTTACAATGCGGAAACCAATTTAAATATGAAATTGCACCTCATAATGCAGGCGTTGACTTTGAATGTGCGATTGTGACATCTGCTCAGGGCGGACCTTTAATTTATCCCGAACTAAAACTTGAAGAAGAAGGTTTTATTGTCAAAGATAAAGAAGGTAATGTAATAAGAGAATCCGCATCTGTTTTACACAAAACTTCAAGAACCATTATCGGTATAAAAGGTACGGATGAATGTCATATTTTGATTATCACTGATGAAAATCCTATGGATATGTATCAGGTGAGAGATTTGTGTAAAAGCCTTCAGTTAGACAGAGCAATGGGGTTTGATGGGGGAAGTTCAACCTCAATGAACTATAAAAAGAAATACAATGTAATTTCTCTCAAAGGTGACGGCGCAGGCAGAGTATTGAAGTCGTTTATGATTGTCCGCTGATTTGTAAATTTTTGTTAAATTAAGGCAATTTTGAAATCAAAATATCCTTTATTTATATATAGGAATAAGGGATTATTATGGCTGTTTCAAAAGTTACATCTAATAAAAATACTGTTTCGAAAGTTTTGTCCGCTCCAAAGCGTGCTTTGTCAGGAATAAACAGTATAATCGAAGAAGGCGCGAAGGCAAAGAAAAATCAAAAAGCATCTAATCCTTTACAGCGAACGAATCAGGAAAGAATTTCCTATCTTGAACAGGCACTTAACAATGCTGTTAAACTAAATAACAAACTGCGCAGTGCATACAGAAGTTTCAGAAATAAACTTTCAGGCATGATAAAAATTACCTCAAACCAGCAATCTGATTTAATTTCAAAACAAATTGCATACGGCAAGGCAGATATGAACGAAGATTTGTTAAGAAGTTCGCTTATGGAAGCGTATCATAGCCAAGGAATGTATTATAACGCTTAATTTTTGTCTGATTAATATTTTGTAAAAAATTCCTATATTATTTTTTTAATAGTATAATTGTAGGGAAGGGATGTTTTTATGCAAAATACTATTGAAAAAAGAGGGATAAAAAATATTGATTTTAACTGCGATTTGGCGCAGAGTTTCGGTGTTTACAAAAATAACAGCGAATATGAACTTTTGGATTATGTAAGTTCCGTTAATATTGCTTGCGGTTTTCATGCCGGTGATCCGTCTGCGATTAAAGAAGCCTTATTGCAGGCGCAAGATAAAAATGTTGTTGTAGGAGCACACATTGGCTATGATGATATTCAGGGCTTTGGTTATCGTCCGATGGATTTGGAAGAAGATGAACTTGAGGCGCTTGTTATGTATCAGGTAGGTGCATTGATGACTTTTGCAAAGGCTTATCACATGGAAATTGAACATGTAAGACCGCATGGTGCAATGTATCGCAGAGCTATGGAAGATATTGATGTTTCAAGAACAATTGCAAGAGCAATAAAAAAATGTTCAAAATGGCTTGTATATTATGGAGCGGCAGGAAAAAATCTTGCACAAATTGCAGAAGAAGAAAATATCCAGGTTGCACATGAAGTTCATCTTGAAAAAATTTATGATGAACAGGGAAATATTATTTTCAGCGCAAGAGATTTGGAAAATACCGATATATCAATCTCAAGACTAAAGGATTTGCTTCATAATTCAAGAGTAGCAAATAATATTGGCGGTAAAACTTTAATAGAGGCTGATACAATTCATTTTTCAAACAAATTGTCTAACGCAAGAGATTTGATAATAGCGGCAAATGATGTTGTCACACCGTTACCGTTTAATTATAAAAATGCAATGAAATCAGGCTGGGTAGAATAGCAGGAGTATTATGAAAAAATTTAAAATGCCAAAACAAATAGGCTGGTTGTTGCCCGGATTACAGGTTAAAAGGTGGTTTGCACTAATTTTTGTCGGCACACTTTTAATGACTTTAGGGATTTTGATTTTATTTGATATCAGACCTGTTTTTTATACTATGCAATTTATAAGCAAAGTTGCAAATATAATTTCAACGGAGTGGCTTGCATTCGGGGTTGTGATGATAGGTGCGGCATTCTTCTTTAAAGGCTGGAGAATGACAAACTTGTCTATTCTTGATTTGCCTGATAATAAAGACAGTGATGTTTTGTTAGAGAATTTGTATCGCAAAAGAAAACTAAGCAGAGGCCCAAGAATTGTCGCAATTGGCGGCGGAACAGGTTTATCAATGCTTTTAAGCGGAATAAAAAATATCACCAATAATATTACCGCTATTGTTAGTGTAGGTGATGATGGCGGAAGTTCCGGGCGTTTGAGAGAGTCTTTGGGAATTTTACCTCCGGGGGATATTCGCCATTGTATGACTGCTTTAGCGGATGACGAAGATTTAGTCACAAAACTTTTTAAATATCGTTTTGACAACGGAGAAGGTCTTGAAGGACATAGTTTTGGAAACCTATTTTTAACAGCAATGTGCGAAATTACCGGAGATATGGCATCTGCGGTCAAGGCAAGTGCAAATGTAATATCCTTAAGAGGTCAGGTTTTGCCTGCAACCTTAGACGATATGAAACTTGCAGCCGAAATGGAAGATGGCAGGATAATTCATGGGGAATCAATGATTCCTGAAGCAAAAGGGCATATAAAACAATTATTTAGTGAGCCTGAAAATTGTAAGGCATTGCCGGAAGCATTGAGAGCAATAGAAGATGCAGAACTTATAATTTTAGGTCCGGGGAGTCTTTATACAAGTGTAATTCCAAACCTATTAATAAAAGAAATTTCTCAGGCGATTTCCAAATCTAAGGCGAAGAAAATTTATGTCTGTAATATTATGACTCAACCGGGTGAAACTGACGGTTATAATGTCAGTGATCATTTGAAGGCATTATTAAGACATTCAGGTGTTGAGCATCTTGTTGATGCGGTGTTAGTAAATGATAACCTTCCTGATTTACCTTACGAAAAGTATAGCGAAAAAGGACAGTTTCCTGTCGGACTTGATATTGCCGAAATAAAAAAACTTGGTATAGATATTTGTGCTAAAAACCTTGTTGAACCCTCAAAAGACGGGTTAATCAGGCACAGTGCAAAAAAAGTCGCAAGGGCGGCTTATTATTGGTTTAGAAAAGAGCAGAAAAATGGCTAAGGTTACTGTAAGAACGTTGAAAAAAATAAAAGATAACAGTGAAAAGTTTTCTATGCTTACGGCTTACGATTTTTCTACCGCAAAATATCTTGATAATGCAGGTATTGATGTAATTTTAATAGGTGACAGCCTTGCGATGACCGCATTGGGGTATGAAAATACAAATTGTATCGGTGTTGAAGAAATGGCAATTTTTACCAAAGCCGTTGCAAAAGGGGTTGAAAGAGCAATGGTTGTAACAGATATGCCGTTTATGAGTTATACGATAGATATCCCCTCTGCGCTTACAAATATTGGGAATATGGTTAAAAACGGTGCGAATGCTGTTAAACTTGAAGGCTGCAACGATTATATCGAAAAACTTATAGAATGTACCATAAATATGGGGGTTCCCGTTATGGGGCATATCGGGTTTACTCCGCAAAGTCAAAATGTTATTGGCGGACATATTATTCAGGGGAAAACTGAAGAAGCGGCTAAAGAACTTTTAAAACAGGCAAAAAAACTTGAAGAAGCCGGAGTATTCTCAATTGTACTTGAGATGGTACCGGAAGATGTCGCAAAAAATATAACAGAAAATATTTCAATTCCTACAATTTCGTGCGGTGCGGGGAGATATTGTGACGGGTTTGTTATGGTTTGTGATGATTTGTTTGGCAAATTTGATGCTTTTACCCCAAAATTTGCCCGCAAATACGGCGATATGAAAACACTTATCACAGATTGTGCAACAAAATATATTCAGGACATTAAAAACGGGAGTTATCCTGACGAAAACGAGGTTTACTAATGTTATTACATACGATAGAAGAAGTCAGAACACAGGTTAAAGAATGGAAAAAACAGGGGCTTGTTGTCGGTTTGGTTCCTACAATGGGTGCTTTGCATAACGGACATTTGAGCCTTATTAAAAAAGCGGTTGAAAAATGTGACAGAGTTGTAGTTTCTGTCTTTGTTAATCCTATTCAGTTTTGTCCGGGGGAAGATTTAGACAAATACCCCAGAACTCTTGAGGCTGATAATAAAATGTGCGAAGATGCAGGTGTAAATATTGTTTTTGCGCCAAGTCCGAATGAAATGTACGGTCAGGGACAAATGAGAACAAACGATTTTTTAACATATGTTATTCCTCCGTTTTTTTATGTAAATAAATTATGCGGAAAGTCAAGAGTCGGGCATTTCGACGGAGTTTGCACAGTTGTAAATAAATTATTTAATATTGTTCAGCCTGACTATGCGTTTTTTGGTCAAAAAGATGCACAGCAGCTTATTATTATCCAAAAAATGGTCAAAGACTTGAATATTCCTGTTGAAATTATACCTTGTCCTATTGTCAGAGAAGAATCAGGACTTGCGCTGAGTTCAAGAAATAAATATTTATCTGATGATGATAAAAAAGAGGCTCTTGTATTATCAAAAATTCTAAATAACATAAATTCCTGCTATAAAAGCGGCGTGACAGATGTTGAAGCGTTAAAAGAAACGGCTTATGATTTCTTAAACGAACACCATGACCTTGAATATCTTGAATTTATGAATCAGGAGGATTTGGAAGAAGTTACAAAGGCAGATAACAATACAAGAGTATTTATAGCCTGCAAAGTCGGAGGAGTAAGACTTATTGATAATATTTTACTCGGTGAATAGCGTACCCCCAAGTGACTTATTGCAAAAATTATGCCAAAATAAAATAATATGGTGTAATTAAAAAGAAAAGAGGATATTATGACAAAAAAATCAATTGTAACAATTTTAGCAATAATAATTCTGCCGTTGCTTGCTTTTTGGGCTCTGACGTGGAATAAAGATTCCACCGCAATAGCAGATACAAATTTGCCTCAAATTATAAAATTTTCATCCTCGATGTGTCTTGAATGTAAAGAAGTTGAGAAAATTTTTAAGGATATTTTGCCAAAATACAAAGACAAAGTTTCTTATACAGAAATTATCGTTGATTCAAGAAAAGATATGAATAATAAACTAATTAAAAAATTTAATATCACACTTGTTCCGACAGTTGTAATGCTTGATTCAAACGGAAAAGAATGTAAAAGATTTGAAGGTGCGGCAGAAAAATCAGAATACATTGAAGTTATTGAAAGTTTAAAATAATGGAAGAATTAATTTTAATATTTCAAAATCCGTCAAGTATTTATGTGATGTTTTTGGCATCATTTTTGGGCGGTTTAATCGCTTCTGTATCACCGTGTTCACTTTCGATGTTACCTTTAATTGTTGGGTATGTCGGCGGATATGGTGAAAATAAACCGTCAAAAACATTTGTTCAGATGTTATTTTTCGTGCTTGGCGCAAGCATTGTTTTTTCCGTTATCGGTTTAATTTGTGCATTAACGGGCAAAATTTTTGTAGGTAATCCTTATTTTGCGCTTTTTGCCGCTTCGGTTATTTTGATTATGGGCTTGAATATTACAGGGTTGCTTGATATTCAGTTGCCTGTTTTGATTAAAGAAATGCCGCAAAACAACTTCAATAACGATTTTTTGTATCCGATTTTACTCGGTGCGGTTTTTGCATTAATCGGAACACCTTGTTCGACACCAATTTTGGCAAGTATAATGGCATTTGCCTCCGTTGGTGCAAATATTGGTCAGTCTATACTAATGCTGTTTTTATTCTCACTCGGTCAGGGTATTATTTTTATACTTGCCGGTGTAATAACCTCAAAACTCAAATCATCAGGCGATAAATTCTACCAAATATCTGAAATAATAATGAAAGTTTGCGGTGTTTTGTTGATACTTGTTGCATTGTTTATGTATTATAAAATATTTTCTGTTGTAATTGGCTAAATCATTTATACCAAACCTTAAAATGGTTTATTTTATTAATTAAATCATCATAATTTCCGTCAAAATTAATACATCTGTCATCTATTATTAAATAACTCGGTTTTTTAATATTTGTAATATCGTCAATAAATTCATTCAAATTATTTTCATTAAGCCATTTTGAAGTTAATAACAAATTTCGT
>CADAYE010000004.1 GCA_902792085.1 uncultured bacterium
CCTCACCCGTTTTTCTAATGCTCATATTTCGCATTGAAAAACTACCCTCTCCCACCCAAAAATGTTGTGGGCGAGGGGAAAAATCAGAGGGAATTGAAACCTCACCCGTTTTTCTAATGCCCATATTTCGCATTGAAAAACTACCCTCTCCCAAGGGAATACAAAGCGAACCGACGAACTTGTGAGTTGTGTGACCCCAAATGCCGTATGGCTGAGGGATGGGGGAGGGGTTGATGAGCGCCGTTGTCCTTAGGCGCGCTAAGAGATTTTTGCAGACAGGCAAAAACACATATTACTGCGTTAGCAGTCTTATGCCGCCGTAGGCGGTATTGTTCCATAGCGTGTTTTTCTTCTTGGTTGTTCGTCGCCTTAAATGTGACTTCGTGCCCTGCTTGTCTTACTCACGCAAGCCAACTCCGGTTTCCTCTCGCAAAACAATTCACCGGATTGTTTTGCTCGGCAGAGTGCACTCTGCCGAGCAATCCGCTTTTTGGTTCGTTTTTTCTTTTTGCTTCATGATAAAAAGAAAAAACGAGCATAACAAGAATGTCTTAGCGAGATATTCAGATAATATTATTTATGTAACAACCGTAATGACATCTTTCAGTATAATGATATGTAATTCCCTTAAATTATTTATTCTATAAACCAAAACTTGCAAAACTGCCCTATTTAATGTACCCTTTTGCTTGAGAGGGCATAAAATTGACCGATAATATTAACATTGATTTAGAGGATGTGGCTCAAAGTTGTAATCTCTATGACGGAGACAGTCAGGCTGTCATTCGTGCTATTGATACGCTAAAATCAAAGTATGATGATGAAGAACTTGTGTTAATTTATAATTATATGCTTTCAAAATCTCAAAATCCGGATGTTTTAATGTATCTTATCCGTTGTTGTGATGTATACAGAAAATCATCAACACTTGAATATCTTGTAGATATTTTGCTTTTGAAAAATGTTTCTGGATGTGAGGATGATATAAAAGAAAAATTCTTAAATGTTCGTATAATGTGCGCAAAAGCCATTGGAAATATGAAAAACACCACTGTTGTGACTTCACTTTTGTATTGTCTTAATAATAAAAATGAAAATTACAGGGTGCGTCTTGCATGCGCTGATGCGTTGGGTAAGATAGGAGATAAATATGCAGTTGCACCTTTGATTGAAGTTGTTAAAGACGAAGATGAAAAATCTGTTTATCTAAAAGAAGGCGCAACTGTTGCTCTGGGTTTATTAGGAGATGTGCGTGCGTTAGATCCGCTTGTAAGCATTATTGAAACAAAACAGGGCATTATGGACAAATTTTCGTTTTTAAAAGAGCGAGCAATAGAGGCTCTTGATAAAATGGGATTTGGAGGAAATGACAGAGTATTCAGAGCATTAAAATCATCATTAACGGATGAATCTCCTTTAGTGAGAATTGATGCAATTGAAGCACTGATGAATAGTGAACACCCTCAGGCTTTTGATACGATAAAAAATGTACTTGAAAATGACAATGATGAAGAAGTTAAAAAAAATGCGCTGATTGCATTATACAATATGTCAGACAGAGAAATTCTTGACAAAGTGGTATCTTCGCCAAAATATTCAGATGCACTGAAAATGGCTGCAGTTGAAATAATTGATAAATATGAAAGTGACGAAAATGATGACTAAATCAATAATATTATTATCAGGCGGATTAGATTCCCTTGTAAGTTTAGGATTGACAAAAGATAAACTAAATATTACCCTCGCTTTGACATTTGATTACGGGCAAAAATCGGTCAAAGACGAAATTTCTGCCTCTGATAAAATTTGTAATTACTATAATTTAGAACATAAGGTAATAAAATTAGATTTTTTAAAAGAAATAACAAATACCTCTCTTGTATCGGATAGTGATGTGCCGACAGGTGAAAATCCGCAGGATTTTAATGACAGTTCATCTGTCTGGGTACCGAACAGAAACGGATTATTTTTAAATATTGCAGGTGCTTATGCGGATTCTTACGGCTTTGATAATATTATTATCGGAGCAAACAGCGAAGAAGCAAAGACTTTCAGCGATAATACAAAAGAGTTTATCGATGCGACAAATAATGAATTTGAGTATTCAACTAATGTTCATCCTAAAGTTGTTGCACCATTATTAAATTATGATAAAATTGATATAGTAAAGCAGGCTTTGATACATAACATTCCGCTTGAACTGACGATGAGTTGTTATCAAAGCGGAGAGAAGCATTGCGGGATATGTGAATCTTGTGTAAGATTAAGGCATGCTCTTGAAGTTAACAACGCACGGGAATATATTCAAAAACTTTTTGGTTAATAGGATATGAAAACACTTTTTATAGATAATGAAATTAAATATATCGGCTCTCAACTTGCACCGCACTGGATTTATAAAAATTTTAAAATTCAGGGCGATGCAATAGTTGCATTTTGCGGAGAGTGTGAAGTCAAATTAACCGAAATGGTTGATATTGAAGATGTCATCAATAATGAACCGATTTACAGCAAATACATGCTCAGTTTTATCACTGAACAATTTAATATTGAACTTGTGGAAGGTGTTTTAAGACAACGGTTATTAATGACAACCATCAAAGAAGTTTTGGAAAACAGAGGTTTTAAGGTTAAACGTGACGGAGATGATTTGTTTGTGAACGATAAAAAATTATCTGTTTCTATCGCAACAAAATCCTTAACATCTGTATTAATTCATACGGGTATAAATATACTTTCACAAGGCGCCCCGATTGAGGTATCGGGATTAGAAAGTGATTTGGGCATAAAAGATATAAAAGAATTTGCGCTTGAAGTTATGAAAAGGTATTCTGATGAAATTGATGATATAATACTTGCAAGCACAAAGGTTAGAGGTGTGTAATGTTAAAGAATACAAGCGGAGCAAAATCAAATAAAGATTCGTCAAATTCAGAGAAAGTTCATTTTTCTTATGATGAGTACAGACAGCAGGTTAATAAACGCTCTTATAAAGATTTAACTGTGTTTATTTCTGTTCTTGTAATAGGGGTATTGATATTCTTGGGTTTTGCAAAGATACTTTCTCCGAATGTAGATGTAGGGATTGCGGATAATGAAGAATATGCCGAATTTGAGGATGAAACACCGCAGGGTTCTGTTGATGAACGGTTAAAACATTTGAGAGATGAAGATGATGCAAACGGTAAAAGTGATGGTATGTTTTCCCCCGAACTTGATGAAAAGGTGGTATTACCAAAACAAATGAAAAAGACTGTCGGTGAAATGGAAGCCGAAATGCAGGATGCAAAAGTTCAGCAACAAAAAGCAGAAGAACCTCATATCATAAAACAGACAGAAAAAGAAGATTCAACTCACAAGGCTCCTGTCGCTTTAAACCCGGAAACAAAAGCACCTGCTCCTGCTCAAGTACATACAAATTACAGAGTAGTTGTCGGGTATTATGCAACAGAAAAACAGGCAGAAGTTGCAAAATCAATTATTCAGGATGCGGGAATCGGTGTCAGTCCGATTGTTAAAAATATAGGCGGTTCTTATACTTTGCAGGTTGGAGTTTATTCAACACATGAAAAAGCACAACAACAGGTCAATAATCTTTTAAAGAGTAATTTCCCTGCAAGAATAGTTGAATAGTACAATGTATTAAATGTAACCAACAAAAAAAGACTACTTGTCGTAGTCTTTTGTTAAATGGTTGCGGGAGCTGGATTTGAACCAACGACCTTCGGGTTATGAGCCCGACGAGCTACCAGACTGCTCCATCCCGCGTTATTTAGTTTATGTCTATATATTAATCGCTGATTTTTTTTTTGCAATACTGATAATTACTTAATAATTATTTACAAACTCCAATCCCCTTTTATAGTAATAGTTTTACTTATAATAAAAATAATAAAAATAATACTTTAGGATTAATTTTTGAGTATTAATGTTATTTAAATTAATCTTTTGGGATTAATACCGGTATAAAGAGTAATTAAAATTTGGAGGATTGTTAAAATGAATACATCGAAACACATAAAGTCATTAAACAAATTGATAGACCCTGAAACGAGTTCAGGGTGACAAAAACAGTTAAACGTTTTCAAGATGCCCCTAATAAACTCAAAAAATCATACAAATAATTGACATTAATCAAAAATATGTGTAATATAATCGTTAAGTGATACAAAAGTTATAGTATTAAAAAAAAGAAAGGTTATGAACTATGAAAAAAGGTTTTACTTTAGCAGAAGTTTTAATCACATTAGGTATCATCGGTGTTGTAGCCGCAATGACTATTCCTACATTGATTCAAAACACAAACAGCGTAAAATTCGCATCTCAGTTTAAAAAATCAATTTCAACATTGTCACAGGCTGCTTTGATGGCTCAGGCTCAGTATGATGTTGATTATGCAGGTGCTAAAACAGCAAGTACTGCTGCTAATTGTGGCACAGATACAATTTCAAGTGGTGTTGAAGCGCAACAAACTATTTGTGGTATTTTGAATAACACATTGGCTGGTCAAACATTCTATGGTGCGTACGGTACAACTGCCGTTAAAGCAGCAAACGGTTCTACTGCTTATGCATTTACCAAAAAGGTATTGCCGGATAAAGCATGGTTAGTATATTCTTTGGCTGATGGATCTTATGTAGGCTTTGATCCTAGTGCGGTAAAATGCGGTTTAGGTGCAGGTAATATTTTGAATGCGACTGCATTACAACAGGCTTCAGGCTCAGGAAAGAATGCTGTTGCTGCAGGTGGTTTGGCAAACTGCTTAGGCTTTATCGATGTTAACGGACCTACCCCCCCAAACGAGGAGGTAACTTGTAATACAGCGGGTGATACAAAATTAGATCCAAGTTCTAATTGCGATGTTGCAAAAACAGGTGCTCAAATCGGTGACGTTTATCCTATCGTATTCCACGATGGTACTGTAGAACCTGCATCAAACGCAGCTAAAATGGTATTAACAAGAGGTAAATAATAATTATTTACTTGTATAATTTTTTAACAGAGAAGGACATTTGTTCTTCTCTGTTTTTTTGACATGATGCATGTCGTTGCGAGGAGGCAACGGATTGCCGACGAAGCAACCCAGCCTATAATACGGTTATGAGCGTATCAAATCAATATTATGTATATTTTATTTAGATTGTAAGTTAGGAGAAACACAACAATTAATAAATGCAGATTGTAGGGAACGTATGCGTGCCCATCTTTTTAAATGGCTGGATTGCCACGCCCTAACGGGCTCGCAATGACATGGTGTTACCGGATTGCTTCGCTACCGCTCGCAATGACATGATGCATGTCGTTGCGAGGAGGTCAAAGGATTGACCGACGAAGCAACCCAGCATATTATACGGTTATGAGCGTATCAAATCAATATTATGTATATTTTATTTATTTAAAACAGCTAAATTGCTTCGCTTCGCTCGCAATGACATAATGCATGTCGTTGCGAGGAGGGCAAAGGATTGACCGACGAAGCAACCCAGCCTATAATACGGTTATGAGTGAAGAAAGACAATATTATGTTTATATTTTATTCAGTAAAAAGAATGGTACTCTATATGTTGGTGTAACTTCCGACCTTGTCAAAAGAGTTTGGCAACATAAGAATAAATTAGTCAAAGGATTTACCCAAAAATATAATGTAGATAAATTGGGGTATTATGAAGTATCTAATGATATTAATTCTGCAATAGCAAGAGAAAAGCAACTAAAAGGCGGTAGCCGACAGACAAAACTTGATTTGATAGAAATAAATAATCCGAATTGGAATGATTTATATTATGAAATAATATATCGCAATGACATGGCGTTACGGCTAAATTGCTTCACTTCGTTCGCAATGACATGGTGTTACCGGATTGCTTCGCTACCGATTGCAATGATATAACTCATGTCGTTGCGAGGAGGTCAAAGGATTGACCGACGAAGCAACCCAGCCTATAATACGGTTATGAGCGAAGAAAAACAATATTGTGTTTATATTTTATTTATTTAAAACTACTGGATTGCTTCGCTTCACTTGCAACGACATGATGTGACGGCAGGATTGCAGCGCCATATCGGGCAGTTAACGGCTTCGCCGACACATTCAGGCTCACAAGGCTCATTATTATTTTGCCTGTTCGCTTTGTATCGCAATGACATGGTACTACGGTCGGATTGCTTTTATATTTATCCCTAATCCACATGACTTGTTATCCCAATAGAGGCATTGTTATCAATATCAATAACATGTTTAATAATAGAATGGGCTGTTAAGAGCAGATAGGGATTAATTTCTGTAGTTTGTGACATGTTTACGCTTGCTTTTGCTTTGTCAGATGTTGGTTTAAAGTCTTTTTTTACTTCATAAGAGGTCAGAGTATCAACAGAATAATGCTTTTTATCGCTATCTAAACGATTATCAAGTTCTTCTTTAGGGAAGTTTTCTCCGCATTGAATTGCAACCTGGACAGAATTTGAGGTTTCTAAATACAATGTAGCGACAACGGTTCCATAATTTATTGTCGTAATTGTTACTGTCAAAATGCTGTCACTTTCGCTTGCACCTTCTTTTTGTGTAACCTCAAGTTCAAAATCAACCCCCTCTTTTAGCGGCAGCCATGGCAGATACAACATCAAAAGCAGTTTCATTGTTTTTGTTGGTTCGTTTTCTGCAGCTATTGCAATACTTTGGTTAATCAGTTTTGCCATTTCTTTTAACTGCGTGAGATCATTAATCCCCATTTGTGAAGCCTGTGTCATTGTCATAATGATTTTTGTAAGTGCATCTTTGCCGTTTGACTGTATCATTTGGGCAATTTGGTTCAGGTTAATCATTCCGTTAGACAGTATTTCAAGATTTTTTAAAGATGCCTGAAGTTGCGTGGACATTTGCTTATTAACAATTTCAGTCATATTTGTAAAATCAAGCCCCTGTAATTGTGCCAAAATTTGAGCCTGAAGTTGAGAAATTGAATTTCTCTGCGCTGCAAGTTGAGAGGAAAACATAGCATTAAATTGCCCTGTATTTAAACCTCTCTGCATCATATAAATAAACTCATTTATGTTTTTGGGTACTCCCATAAGGTCTTTTGCATAAATGGCGCGGTCAAGACTTTTTAAGGTATTCATTTGAAGATTTTGAGTTTGTGCTAACTGCGGCTCAGGAACAACAGGCTTTGGAGTTGCAGGTGGTTGTGAATTCTGCGGTGCAGGCTGAGAACCTGCACGCTGATTAATAGCAGCCTGTCTTATTTGCTGCTGCCTTAAAGTGTTATTGTTAAATTGACCTATATTAAAATCTGCCATAAAACAATTTTAACAATTTTTCCCAAAATGTCTATATGTCTATTTCAAATTCGATATCGGTAAATAAGCCTGAGGATAACTGTAATCTTCCAAAAATCCTAAATTCTTATATAATCTCAATGCCTGAAGATTATTAGTTTCTGTTGTTGTATTTATCTCCGTTACATTAGACATAACTCTGTTATTTAAAATTTCATCCATTGAGCGCTTAAGCATAAGTGTTGATAACCCTTTGCCCTGATGTGTTTCTGTTACTCCGACAAGCGGAATATTTACAATAGAATTATTTGTTATGTTCATAAACGAAAAACCGACAGGCTGTTCATTGTATAACAATACACTTGTGGCTTCAGGTAAAAATTTTGCATAAACATCATTAACTACTTTAGAAATGATATCACTGCAACCTGCTATTGTTCTAAATCTTGGGTCAAACAAAGCATCCGAACTGTCTTTAAACGATTCTTGAATTACTCCTACCGCTTCATTAAAGTATTTGTCATCCCATCTCGCTACTCTGTAATTGGGCGGTAATTCAACCATTCTGGCTCTTGAAAATAATTCTTTTGATTCTGTTCCGTTCATTTTGAAACGTAAAACTTCAATTCCAACAAACTGAAAGCCTTCTCGGACAACCGTTCCTATTAAAGTTTTTTGATTTCCAAGCATCGGATAGCAGACAATTTTTTGTTTTCTGAGCGGTCTTGTCAATTCAAAGAATTTTAAAAGTAATTCTCTTGCATGTTCAAGATAATTTTCCTGCTCGGTACAATGAATTATATTTAATTCAATCGCTTCAGAAATTGCGGTTGTATACACTAAAAAACCTACCAATCGGTGGTTATCATATAGCACAATACATTCTATAAAACCTCTTTCAACTGAATCCAAAAATCCGTCATAATCTATCGGCTCAAGTTCAAAATTATATTCAATTTTTGCTTTCGAACAAAAATCATCATAGATTATTTCAAAATTTTCATAATCTTCCGGCGTAATAAGTTTTGCGCTATACATCAAAATCTCCTTATAATGTGTGGTGCATTCTTTCTTTTTTCGTTTCAAGATATCTTTTATTATACGGAGTAACTTCCGATTCTACTTTTATTATATCGTTTATTTTTAATCCGTAACCCTCTAAACCGATGACTTTTTTAGGGTTGTTTGTTATCAAATTAAATTCCTTGTAGCCTAAATCACGAATAATTTGCGCTCCGGTGCCGTAATCTCTTAAATCTGACTTAAATCCCAGAGAAATATTTGCTTCAATAGTATCTTGCCCCTGCTCCTGTAATTTGTATGCCTTAATTTTGTTGCAAAGACCTATCCCTCGGCCTTCATGGTCAGTCAGATACACAACTGCACCTTTTCCGTAATCTTCAATATATCTTAAAGCATTATGTAATTGCGAGTTGCAGTCACATTTTAAACTGTGAAAAATATCTCCTGTTAAACACATACTATGCACTCTGACTGCAGGGATTTTGTCACTCCCGTCATCTTTTACAAGTGCGACATGTTCGTGACCGTTTAATTGATTTTTGTATCCGATAAGTTTAAAATCTCCGTATTTTGTAGGTAAATCCGCTTCGGCCTCTCGTGTTACAAGTTGTTCTGAATTTAATCTGTATGCAATCAGTTGAGCAACCGTAATGAATTTTAAGTTGTATCTGTCTGCAAATTCTCGCAAATAATCGCGTCTTGCCATGTGTCCGTCAGGAGCCATTACTTCACACATCAACCCTGCGCCAGTGTGGCCACAGATTTTTGCCAAATCAACGACTGCTTCTGTATGTCCAGTTCTTTCCAAAACTCCGCCCTGTCTTGCAACGCATGGAAACAAATGCCCCGGTCTGCGTAAGTCTGACGGAATCGCATCAGGTGCTATTGCAACTTCAACTGTCTTTGCTCTGTCATAAGCCGAAATTCCCGTTGTTACCCCATATTTTTCATCTGCATCAATACTAACTGTAAATGCGGTTTTCATTCCTTCGGTATTTTGATCAACCATTTGAGGAAGTTCAAGTTTGTGCGCAATATCAGGTGAAATTGCTAAACAAATTAATCCTCTAACTTCAGATGCCAAAAAGTTTACTATTTCAGGAGTAACCATTTGTGCAGAAACTATAACATCTCCCTCATTTTCTCTGTCCTCATCATCAGCAACGATAATAGGTTTACCTGCTTTAAAATCTTCTATAGCATCTTCTATGCTGTCAAATCTGAATTTTTCTTCCATTACACAAACCCGTTTTCTTTCAAAAATTCCATACTTATATTGCCATTTGTTTTATTATCATTTAATCCAAGTAATTTTTCAACATATTTCGCCAAAATATCCGTTTCTATATTTACACTGTCACCCAGTCTTAAATACCTTAATACTGTATTTTGATAAGTATGTGGGATAACGGCTACGGTAAATATATTGTTTTGAACTTCCGCTACGGTAAGACTTATTCCGTTTATTGTGATGGAACCTTTATATACAACATATTTTGTCATTTCAAAAGGTATTTCAAATCTTAAATTGTAGAAATTAGATAATTTTTCGGTTGAAATAAGTTTGCCGGTACAGTCTATATGACCGCTTATTATATGACCGCCAAGCCTTGTATTAAGTGTCAATGCCCTTTCAAGATTTACATAATCGCCTTGTTTTGCGGAAGAAAAATTTGTTATATTTAAAGTTTCGTCACTTAGCATAACCGTAAAAGATGAAGCGGTATATTCCGTTACAGTTTGACAAACCCCGTTTACACAAATACTGTCGCCGATATTGATATCTGATAATATCATCTTACATTCAACAACAAGCTTTGCACCGTTTGAAAGTGCATTGACACTTTTTATTGTACCTGTTTCTTCCACAATACCCGTAAACATATTATAAGAATAGCACAATAATATTATTTTTGAAATTATCTCAAACTTTCAGGAACAGCAATCGGTATTTGATCAGTTTTTGGCACAGGAGCCTGATTTTTCTTAAAGTTGTTATTTATATCAGTTGTTGTGACAGGATTTGTATTCGGATTTTGTGGAGAATTTTTAACTGATTCAAGTGCTCTTTCTTTAAGTTCATTTGCTTCTTTTAAAAGTTCTTCTTCATCTTGTGTTTTTGTTGTTTCACTTTCAGCATTCTGTTCATCATCTGAATCAATTGGTTTTCCTTTGTCACTAAGAATAATTTCAGGATAGTTAAAATCTTTTGCTCCGTATTTTTCGGTTGCTACAACCATTATGTCTTTCCATATTTTAGCAGGAATTGTACCGCCCGTTAGTCCGTGCATTTGTTTGTTGTTATCATCACCAACCCAAACTCCGGTTACAATATTTGGAGTGTATCCGACAAAATAAGCATCTCGATAATCATCAGTTGTTCCAGTTTTGCCTGCTGCCGGTTTACCAATATTTGCCCCCATGCCTGTACCGTTAGTAATAACGGTTTTCATCATTGCAGTCATTTCTGCTGCCGTATTTGAACTCAACTGATGAGAAGATTTAGTGCCTGACGCTCGATAAAGCACTCTACCTCTTGAATCTTCGACTCTTTCAATCGCATATGGCTCAACTACATAACCACCGTTTGCAAATGCTCCGTATGCTCTTACAAATTCAAACAGTTTAACACCATTTGAACCAAGAGAAATAGTATAGTCTTTTTCAAGCGGAGTAGTTATTCCCAAAACTCTTGCAAGTTGTATAACCGAATGAACTCCTACTTCTCTTATTATTCTTGCCGCACACACATTTGACGACACCATCAAAGCCTTATATAAAGGTATTTTCCCACGGTATTTGTTGCCATAGTTTCTTGGTGACCATTTTGCAAGCGTAACCGGACTGTCATCAACTATGTCGTTCGGTGAAAATCCTTTTTCCATCGCAGTTGCATAAACTATCGGTTTAAATGCCGATCCAGGAGGTCTTATAGCCTGTGTAACCCTGTCATATTGGGACTCACCGTAATTTTTCCCACCGGCATAGACTAAAATTTTTCCGTCAACAGGACTGAATGAAAATACTGCTGCTTGTTGAGATTTTTTTGTCAATCCATAAGCCTTCATATTGGCAAGTATTGCTTCGTTTGCTTTTTCCTGTGCTTTGGAATCAAGTGTTGTTATAACTTTATAACCGCCATGAATAACTTCTGTTTCGTGAAATCCGAGTTTTTCAAGTTCCTGCATTACATAATCACTAAAATATGGTGCTTTATTTGCAGTGTATAGTTGAGGTATATCACTGAGTTTTATCTCCGCATCTACAGCCTTTTCATATTGTTCTTTTGTAATGTATTTCATTGTCAACATTCTTTTTAGAACCTGATTACGCCTTTGTTTAGCCAAATCTTTATTGTTGTAGGGGTTATAAACCGAAGGTGCTTGAGGTAATCCTGCAATAAGAGCAAGTTCAGGCAAAGTGAGCTGATTTAGTTTCTTGTTAAAATAAGTTTTTGCTGCTCCCGCAACTCCGTAAGAACCTGCACCAAGATATACATTATTAAGATACATTTCTAAAATTTTGTCTTTGGAAATAGTTTTTTCTATTCTTGTTGCAACTTCAAGTTCTTTAACTTTTCTTATTAATGTTCGCTCGTTAGATAAAAACAAAATTCTCGCAAGTTGTTGGGTTATTGTACTTGCCCCCTGAACAGCATGCATTGCCATAACATTTTGAAGTGATGAACGAACAATTCCGAAAAGGTCATAACCTCTGTGATGATAGAAGTTTTTATCTTCTGTTGCAATAATTGCATTTTTCAAATCTTCAGGTACATCTTTGAGTTCTACCTTGTCGTATGTATAAGCGGTAAATGTTTTTATAATCTCCCCATCACCTGAATAAAATTTTGTAACGATGTTTGGTCTGAAATCTCTCAAATTTTCAATAGGCGGAAGCGACGATAAATAAAGATTCAACGCAATAAACCCTGCTATTGCAAGTGCAGAACAGACAATTACAAACATTTTTAAATAGTTAAAAAAATTGTTTGGTCTATTTATCCTTTTTCGTTCTCTTGCAGGACCTTGTTCCGCTCTTTGTTTTTTATATGATTCATACGACCTTGACATGTTATTCTCTCCCTAATCAAGTGAGAACATTATATCATGAAAAATAAAATTAGGTAATTATATAGGAGTTACCACAAAAATAAGTTAAAATCAGCACCCACCCCAACCCTCCCTCGTGAGGGAGGGTTGGGGTGGGTGATTCCCCGTTAGGGATATCCGTTTTGCCAAAATTTTGTGGGAAATAATATATAATTGCCTAAAATTAATATGTCAAAAATATAAATAAAAATAAGAACCGTATTTGTTATTCTTACTTTTACAATGGAAACTGACAGAAAATGTGCCAAGTTCCTATTTATTTGCCGGTGCAATAACCGGATTTTTTCAGAATATTCAAAAACGGCTCTATATTTTGATATTATATATTACTATTCAGCAGTTTCTTCAGTTTCAGAAGGTTCTTTGCCAATATCTTTGATGCTCAAAGCAATTCTGTGTTCTTGCGGAGTGAATTTCTTAATAAGAACTTCTACGCTGTCACCAACTTTGAATCTGTTAAACGGATTAACATTTTCTTCAGCCATTTCAGAAACAGGCAGTAATGCTTCAACCCCTGGGAAGATGTTAATAAATGCGCCAAAACCTGTAACTTTATTTACTGTACCTGTTATAACCTGACCTTCGCTGAATTGACCTTCAATCTGCTGCCATGGATCTTCACCCATTCTCTTTAATGAAAGTGAAATTCTTTTTAATTCATTATCAATTTTGATAATTTTAACTTCCAAAGTTTCGCCTAAAGAAATAACATCTGACGGATGCTTAATTCTTGACCAGGAAATTTCGGAAATCGGTAACAAACCGTCAATACCGTTGATATCAATGAATGCACCAAAATCTGCAATTCTTACGACTTCACCTTTTACAACCATATCTTCTTCAAGAGTTGAAAGAATATTATCAACAACCTGATCTCTTTGTTCAGCGATAGCCTGTCTTTGAGATAAGATAAGTTTGTTTTTCTTAGGATCTGCTTCTAAAACTTTAACTTCAATTTTTTGGTCTAATAAACCGTCAAACGGAGTACCTGTTCTTAATTGAGATGAAGGAATGAAACCTTTTAAATCAGCGATATCAACTAATACACCGCCTTTAACTACATTTACTACTTTTGCAAGAATAGTATCACCCTGAACTTTTGCATCATTAAGCTGAGCCCAAGCCTGAGCAAATGCAAGTCTTTTAAGTGACAATAACATTCCTTCTTCATCGGATTCTTCTTTAAGAACATAAAATTCTTTTACATCACCGATTTCAAGTGAACTGTCTTCTGATGACGGCAATTCTTTTTCAGGTAAAAATGCTTCGGTTTTAGTACCATGAACACTTACTAAATAACCGTCTTTTTCTTTTTTCAACACTGTACCTTCTACAATGTCTGCTACTGCGTGTGATTTTGAAAAACTTTCTTCAAGTAATTTTTCAAATTCGTCTAATGTTGCTGTTGTCATTTTATTTTCTCCTTTTCTTTATTTCAACATTTTTATAACATCATCTATTATTTTTTGCGGAGTAGAAGCACCCGCCGTTACTCCGATTTTTGGTGATTTTGCTACTATATCAGCATATTGTGAGAGTTCATCTGCCGTTTCAATATGAATTGTCGTTGTAAATTCTTTTGCAATATCTGCTAAATGAGTTGTATTTGCACTGTTTTTTGAACCGACAACAATCATTAAATCATTATTTTGTGCTAGTTCTTTTGCCTCTGCCTGACGCCTTGAGGTGCTTGGACAAATCGTATTTGCAATTTTTAACTCTTTAGAAATTGATGTTAAATATCCAATAATAGGATTTAGAGTTGCCAAAGTTTGAGTTGTCTGAACAACAACTCCTATATTTTTATGTTCTTTCAATTCTGATTCGTATTTATTTAATTGTTTAACGCTATCTGCTACAATAACCTTATTCCCGTAAATCAAAGCATTTTCTTTTATTGCGCTGACTTCAGGATGTTCTTCTTTACCGACAATTACAAGATAATACCCTTCTTTTACAAGTTCAATTGCTTTTTGCTGAACTTTTTTTACATCAGGACATGTCAAATCATATAATTCAAAACCTGCATTTTTAATATATTCAAATGTTTCGGGGCTTTCACCATGACTGCGGATAACACAGATACCTTCACCTTTTTCAGGCAAATTATCAAGCGAAATTATGCCAAAAGACTTTAATTCCTCAATAACATGAGAATTGTGTATAAGTTCGCCTAACACATAAACATTTTTATCCGGATTTTCTGTTTTAATCTTTTTAACAGTATCAACAGCGCGTTTTACACCATAACAAAAACCCGCATATTTCGCTAATGTTATTTCTTTTGTAATAGTCAATTAAATTGGCTTCTTTCAAGTGGACTCGGGGGTAAATATTAAAAATCTTCCGCCCTGTATAAAGATTACACCATAAAAGAATTATAAAATCAAGTAATTAGCCCCAAAGTTCTCGTGGAACTCTTTTATCAATATCATATCTCATTGCAACTTTGTTGCTTGCCGTGCTCATATTACGATACAAGTTCGCAAAATATCTGTCATCTCCCGGAACAGGTTGCGACATGTTTGCTGCAACTGTAGGAGCATCATCGCCCAATGCTTCATAGAACAAATTAAGTTCACGAGTATTTCCGACTTTTGCCAAATCATACATTAAAACGGCTAATTGATGAGAGTCTGAATATTTAATTATATCTGCCTTTGCAATCCCACAATCCAGGAGCATATTTGAATCAAGAGATTTGATAAGTCCGGGGTTCAGACGGCATAACTCTTTTATCAAAGATTTATCTGTAGAACGGTTGCGGATAAAACCGATTATAGTTGCGGTATCTTTTCTTGAAAGATACTGAACAAAATGTTTTTGAGCATCAGCACTTATTGTGCCTAACTCAGTATAAATCGTCGCTAAATCGCCGTTGCGAGCAGCACTTTTGAGTTTGTTAATTTTTTCGATAGGAATATTATATTTCTTTTCAAGTTGTTCCTGTTCTTCTATTTGAGCAAGAGTTTCTTTTGCAACTTGTTCTTCTGCTTTTTTCTGTTCTTGCGCACTTTTTGTTTCTGCTTCTTTTATAGCCTGAGAAATCTCGGCGTCTGTTTTTGCTTCTTTTGCAGCAAGTTCAGCCTGTTTTTGCGCTCTGACCTGCTGGTCATTTTGAATTTTATCAATTATATGCTGTAACCCATCAAGTGCCTTATCTCTCAATGCGATAGAATGTTCATACTGAAGTTGGGCAAGTTGTGTCCTCAACTGAGAAACAGTATTTGAATTTGCAGGAGAGATATTGACTTTTGTACTGCTTGCAGATGAAGCAGACGGTTTGGTTTGTGCAGAACCGCCTGATGATGAAGCAGTCGAAGTTTTGCTTGTTGAACTTGAATTATTATTTACCGGATTAGTTGTTGTTGTTGTTGGTTGAGAAGTTCTTGATGAAGAATTTGTGCTGTCGGTTGAAGATGAATTTCTTTCATAAGAAGTTTGACCTGTTTCACGCGCAGTATTGATATTTTTTACCTCATCAGCACTGTAACCGTTATTTTTTATAGCATTATCAAGATAGCTGCTATATTGACTTTTTACTGATGCATCAACAAATTGTTCTGCAGCTGCTAACCCCTCAGTAACGGCAGAGTCATTTATTTTCGATAAATATTGAACATCGTGCAATTGCTGTTCTGCAGTACCGGTAACAATATAAGATCTTGTAAATGCTGACTTACGCTCTTGTGGAACATTAATATCTGTTACCATGCTGTTACGATACGTGTCCTGCTGCTGTTGAGACCAATTTGTATGTATACCACGGTTAAAATCATCTGCAATTAAATTGTAAGCATTATCATTAAGGGCAAGTGTATATGCTTTGCCGTCTTCCGGAGTTAATATCTTAGTTGAAACTCCTGCTATTCCCTTAACGTCTGCAAGTTCTTCCTCTGTCCCATATTCAGTGATTCCGTTTGTTACATCCGCCGCAAATTTAGACTCCCTGCGGTTTAGTGAATTAATGAGGGTATTACGATTGAACAAACCGGCTTTTGATAATATTTCTGCTATTTCTTTTTTGCTACAGCCTTGCTTTAATAAGTAGTCTTGAATTAATTTTACACCAACATCATCCCTACCATCGCCAAGAATGCTTCTAAGTGCGGGATTACTTAAATTTTCTATCAACTTTTCTTTAGGTAACAAATGCCCTTTATCATCCATCAGTTGTTTCGATATGAATTTTTCAGGCGTCATCCCTAAAAGGCTTGCAACACCAACTAAACTTGTTGTATTAGCTTCTTGGTCAAGCATTTTTTTACCATCAGGCAAGCCTTCATCCATTTTTTTAGCATTTGAGTAAAACTCGTATAGTTGCTCTAGTGCTTTATTACCATCAATTTTACCGTCTTTTTTCATTTGCTCTAATACGGTAAGTATATCCTTCTCATGGATTTTTTTATTTGGATTATTCTCGCGTATTGTATTATAAATTTCCGCTTTTTGCAGAGCACGCTCAAATGCAAGCTTAGTCGTCTCATCATTTATTTTATCTAATAACTTTTTATTTTTGGTGAGAACTTTTGCAATAAAAGCCTGTTGCTTATCTGTGTTCAATAGTGCATCAATAGAAGTACCCGAACTTTTAACTTCTTTAAATGCTGCCAATGCCAAAAGTTCAAGTGATTCTTTTTCACTATCTTCCAATTTTGTAATATCGACAGCAAACATCTTTTGTGTATATTCACCTAATTTTTTTTGTATATATGATTTTTTTTCATCTTCGCTTTCTAATTTTTTATAATTAGGGTCAGTTTCTGTAAGAATTTTATCTATAATATTGTGTAATTGTTCTTTTGGAGGCTTACTAGGGTCAATTTCAATATTGTTTAATAGCTTACTTAACTTTGTATCGGTTATTTGTGACAGTTTTTTATCAATTTCATCTTTCTTAAGGTTACATTTAGGATTGCCATTTGAACTTGGAGTTATAATCATAGAGCCATCAGAACCTGCATTTATTATTAATTTTGCAATATTCATATGCATAACTGCGCGTTGAGCCGGAGTAATATTTGAGTCTAGCCCCATTTGCTCCCTAAAACTTTTTATAAGATTATCTCTATACTGTTTTTTAGCTTTCTCTGATTTTAAATTTGCATATTTTGAATCATTTTCCATTAAATATTTATCGATCACTCTTGAATTCTTTTCATATGCAGTTCCTTCCTGAGAGTAGATGTCTTGATATTCTTTTTGCTTCTGCTCAGCTCTGATTTCTGACTCCGTTTTAACTTTTTTGATACTTGCATCTACAGTATTTTTAGAAACATCAGAAGCGTCAGCGGCAGCAGCATCGGAGGGCTTCTCATAAGAATTTAATTCTGCTTCCGCAAGAGATAAAATTAGTTGTTCTTCCTGAGTTAAATCACCTTTTCTGCTTAGCATTCCTCTTATTGCATCTAATTGCTCTTTTCGGGACAATTCAGCTAATTGGTCATTATTATTTTCAATATATTCATCTAAAACTTGCTTTGCTTTCGTTGCATCAGTACCTTGAGATTGCTGAGAAACCTCTGAAGCATCGGTTGCAGGTTTGACTGAAACTGAGCCTGATGCAGAAGACGAACTTGCAACAGGCTCTGCAGCACCGGAAGTGAATACAGAATTAGGAGCTTGAGTCTGCGCAGGTGTAGGTGGCACAGAAACTGTTGACTGCACCGGCGGAGTTATATGCTTTCTTTGTATTTCTTCTGGTCCGCTCATTTTACACTTGCTTTCAAATAATTCATACGTATAATTATTGAAAAACGTCAATTAATATTTTTTTTCAATTACTCACAAAATTGTTACATTTATTAATAGAAAATAGTTTTCATTCTGGTTCTATTATTTGTTTCAGTAAAAGGGATTAAAGTTGCATTATTCCAAGAACTATTATTATCCAAAAGTTTTTGCAATTCTTGCGCACTTTTATCATCAATTCGCATTTCACTTCTCATTGCTCTGGTTTCGTTCCCATCATTATCCAACAATGTCTCATATACTCTTATTGTATAAAATTCTTTCCCATCACCGGTGTTATGATAAATTAACTGCTCTATTTTAGGAGGCTCTGTATACTTGCTTTTTGCAACTTTACCACCCTTTTGAATGAGAAAAACATGAGTTACATCACGTTGGTAATCATAACCGGCATTTTTTGTTGTAGCAAAGAGCATGTCAAACTCAGCCAAAGGCATTGTTCCATGTATTACCTTTTTGATATCATAGAAATTCAAGCTTGCCCAGCCAAATGGCGGAGTGTCCTGCTTGGGCTGCTGTATCTCCGGGCTAACAATATAACTCAACTTTTCGGCTGAATTTGTTTCAGGCATAATCATTACAATCTGATTCGGACTATCCGTTTCAGGCATTGTAGGAATTTTACTGTTCAATGTCGCAGGATTCATCGCAAGTAACACTATTACAGGCACTTTTGCCAAATCAGATGCTCTGTTTGAACTCACTGCAGGCACATTTTCATGCACTCTTTGCTTTTCGCCAAACGAAAAGTTATTACTTCTAAAACCTAAATTACTGACCGCTTCTACTTTCATCTTTTTCACCCCATTTTATTTAATTATCCTGATGTTTCAGGCTTGTATTATTAAATTGATAGATTCTGAATCGAGTTCAGAATGACATTTTTGTTTTTTCTGTCACCCTGAATTTAGTTCAGGGTCTTTTATTGATAAGATTCTGAAACAAGTTCAGAATGACATTTTTGTTTTTTCTGTCACCCTGAATTCAGTTCAGGGTCTTATTATTGATAGATTCTGAAACCAGTTCAGAATGACAACTATAAATTATATCAGTCGTTTTGAAATTTGTAAATTAGTATATACAAATTTCATATATCTTTACGATATCCTGACCATAAGATTATAAAACACAAAATTATTTTTTTTGCTACTTTGTTGTTTATTATTTATTTTTATAAAATGATATGTTGATTAATTGAAAAGATGCTGAAACAAGGTCATGATGACTGTTTGTGGTGTTTGTCACCATGAATTTAGTTCAGGGTCATTTTATTATCAAATTGAAAAGATGCTGAAACAAGTTCAGCATGACAGGTTTAATTATAAATTAATCAGCCGTTCGCACTCTTTTATTAAAAAATCTTTACCGGGCATTGTTTCAATAAAATCCCACGGTAAAATCTTGTTATAATCATAATTTTGGGTAACATAATAATCTGTATCAATTTTCAAATCTTTAGCACTTTTTTTGAATGCGCCGAGTTTTCCGCCCTGTTTGTAAACTTCAATTATAAAATCTGTTAAATTTTCATCCCCACGAGAAAGCAAAGCCTGCCAATAATCCCATTTTGCGCTTGATATTACCGCCTGAATTCCAAGTTTATGCAACTGTTTACGTAAATAGTCAGATTTTTTCTCAAGTGTTTTTTCATCCTCTCTGCCAAACCACTGAAACGGAGTATTTGCCTTTGGCACAAATGTTGAAAAGCCAAACGAAATATTAAAACCTTTAAACTTTTCTTTAATTCGCTTTGATAAATTCACAAGTTCTTCAATATCTTCCCATGTTTCAGTTGGCAGACCAATCATTCCGTAAAATTTTATCCCTTTCAGCCCGCAATTTTGGGCAACCTCAAGGGCTTTAAATATTTGTTCCTCCGTTAAGTGTTTATTTATTACCCGTCTTAACCTTTCGCTTCCTGCTTCAATTGCAAGAGTAAGGTTATTTTGTCCCGCATTAACAAGAGTTTGGACTATTTCAGGAGTAAAAGAATCCACTCTTAAAGATGAAATTCCCATTTCAATTTTTTCACCGTTTTTAATTTTTTCTCCGACATAACCGCAAATTTTGTTAAAATCAGGATGTGCAGTGATTTGTGCGCCTAACAGGGCAATTTTATTTGTATATTTTAAACCTAAATCTATGGTTTCAATAATTTTTTTATAGTCCACAAAGCGAATCGGCATATTCATATACGATGCAAGACAAAAACCGCACCGATTTGCGCAACCTCTTTCGACTTCGAGTATAAATGTATTTTTGAAAAACGCATTTTCACTGATTATCGGAGTATAAATACATTCAGAAAGTTTTTTTGTCACCTTAACAACCTTATCATTTATTTTGGGAACATATATGCCGTTAATCTTTGAAAGTTGTTCAAGTTTTTGCGATTTTGTAAGATTTTTATTTTCAACGCAAAATCTGACAACATCAAGATTTATATCTTCACCATCCCCAATTACCAAAAAATCAAAAATATTTTTATACGGTTCAGGGTTTGATGTAACAACAGGACCTCCTGCAAAAATTAAAGGTACATTTTCGCTTCTGTCAGATGATTTGAAAGGAAATTTATTTTTATCAAGAAAAGATAATATATGAATAAAATCCATATCAAAAGTAAAAGAAAAGCCAATTAAATCAACTTTTTCACGCATAATTTGTGTGGTTTTTGAATCCGAATAAACCCGCTCAATATTAACATCATTCATCATGTCAATCGCACGATAAAGCCACAAATAACCCAATGACGACAGTGCAAACGACTCAGGTCCGGGGAAAACAAACCACATATTAAAATCGTAATTTTTATTTATATTTCGCTCGTATAAAAATTTTTCAGACGGATTGTTCAAATTCAGACTCCAAAAATTGCAAAATAATTATATACAATATTACGGTATATATTGTCGTTGCGAGGAGGCAATGGCTTGCCGATAAAGTAATCCGGTTATTTCATTGTTATCAACAAATTAAACGGCTGGATTGCTTTGCCCTAACGGGCAGTTAACGGCTTCGCCGACACATACAGGCTCACAAGGCTCATTATTATTTCGCCTGTTCGCTTTGTATCGCAATGACATGCTACTGTATAGTATATAATTACAAATAATTATAACATGAAAAGTTTAAAGTTTATTTTGTTTGTGATATGATTTGATGTATATAATAAAAGGCTGGATTATTGCTACGCCCTATCAGGCTCGCAATGACAGGTATGACAGAAAGAGGTAAAAATTATGCAAGCCCGCAGAGCAGCAAGAGAATTAGCATTCATATTATTTTCACAGTTTGATGAAAAAATTTCAAATTACACAAAAGAAAATATGGATGACATTATAATTAAATCAATAAGACTTTTAATAAGCAGTTCAAATGAAGAATTGAAAACATCTTTAGGCGCACTTATTGATATGAAAAACAGAATCGAAGACTACGAAGCTGAACACGATACTAATCTGAACAGACCGATGGGCGCATCAAACATTGCAGTTCCGATTGTAATGACATCTGAAATGGTAGAAAAAATTGATTCAATGATTGATGTTGCGGAAAAAGCCATTTTAGGCCTTGAGATTGCTGAATTTACAGCACTTGATTCTCAGCCGGAAGTTAAAGATTTTGCGGTAAAAATTGCACAGACTTACAGAGATAACAATCAAAAAATTGATCAAATTATCAGGGATTATGCAAAAGGCTGGGATTTTGACAGATTAGTAAAAATGGACAAAGACATTTTGCGTATTTCAATTTGCGAACTTTTGTTTATAAAAGAATCTCCGATGAAAGTTGTTGTAGATGAGGCAGTTGAACTTGCAAAAAAATATTCAACAGACGATTCGGCATCATTTGTCAACGGAATTTTAGCAAAAGTCATTGTTGATAACGGAATTAAGTAAAGATAAATAAAATAAACGAATTTTAAGATTCTGAAGTAAATTCAGAATGACAAAATTCGTTTATTATTAATTTATATCTATACTGTAACTTCTTTTAGTGCCTGAACATACTTTGTTGCATAAACCGCACCAATTGCCCCGTCAGATGCTGCAGTAATAACCTGTCTTAACGGAGTATTACGAACATCTCCGACAGCATAAACACCTTCTAAAGATGTTTTCATAGTTTCGTCAGTCAAGATAAATCCTCTTGCATCCTGTTCGATTTGACCGTTAATATTATCTACATTGGGTAACATTCCGATATATGGGAAGACACCGTCAGTTTTTAAATTTGTAACATTATTTGTTTTTACATTTTTAATAACAAGGTGAGTAACCAAATCTTCTCCGCAAACTTCTTCTACAACACTATCCCAGACAAATTCGATTTTGTCGTTTTTAAATGCTCTTTCCTGAATGATTTTATCTGCGCGAAGTTCGTTTCTACGGTGGATAATATAAACTTTTGATGCAAATTTAGTAAGATACATAGCTTCTTCAACCGCAGAATTCCCACCACCGACAACAGCGACAACTTTGTCTTGATAAAATGAACCATCACAAACAGCACAGTAACTAACCCCCCTGCCAATGTATTCAATTTCACCTTTAACACCAAGTTTCATTGGTTTTGCTCCCGTTGCAATAATAACGGATTTAGCCTTAAAAATACCTTCCTTTGTAGTTATAACTTTTGGATTTGAAACTAAATCAACAGACTCAATTTCCTGCATAGGAAATTTTTGAACCCCGAACATATCTGCATGCTCTTCAAATTTTTCCATCAAATCAAATCCGCCAATTTTTTTCATCCCGGGATAATTTTCAAGTTCAAGATAATTTGACGGCTGACCGCCTAACATGCTTACATCAATTATCGCTGTGCTTGCTGCCCCTCTTGCACTGTATAATGCGGCACTGAAACCCGCAGGGCCTCCCCCTAAAATCACTACATCAAAATCATAAGTTTCCATTATATATAGTCCTCACTTCCCCTAATCTTGTACTATACCGCCTCCGATTTTTTCTCCTTTAATTTTATACTTTGCGGATTCGGTTTTTACTATTTTACCACCAACATAAGTATCTATTTTAATGTAATCGTAACCTTCAAAATAATCGCCGTCAATATATATATCGGCTTTATCCGTCAGTTTTTTCTTACCGTAATTTCCGTTTTTGGTAAAGATAACATGCCTTTGGTCAGAATCCTCAACATTAATCTCTGCTTTTGCGCCATTGAACATGTTATATAAAGTTATGACGTTGCCTGTGCATGACAAGTTCCACATATCTAAACTTTTTTCTTTAAAAATATCAGAATTTTTATCAACTCTTTGTGATGTAACTCTCCATGTCCCGTAAAAAGATTTTGGAACCATTGTAACAGAACCTGTTAACAAGGTTGGTTGCTGCGCCATGGTATTACAAACTCCAAAAAATAACAGGAAAAATAGTACAAATAATTTCTTCATATAAATATTTTTAATGAAATATTGTAATTTGTCATCATTCAACTGATACAAAATTAAATAATAATTGTAACGATATATTAACAAAGGATATAAATTATTAAAGATTTAATAAAAATAAGCCGACAAAAAGAATAATAAAACTATAAGGAAAATTGAAAGGACTGTATTACAATGGGATTGGCAGCATCACAAGCAAGATTATTGACCATAACTGCAAGACTCGCAGACAATGAATTGCGCTCGCAGACCATTAATAATGCTAAAATGCGCCTTGCAACCCAAAGTGCGCAAGCAAGTGATGAATATGTTTCGGCCTTAAATAATGCCCAAATGATGTTTTCTAATGTAGGAACAGACGGTTTAACACAAAAACAGGCATTGACATTTAACGCGTTAACACAATACAGTCAATACAATACTCAATATGGCATCGTGAATTCTGCAGGAATGATTATGGTCAGCGAAGAAGATGCTGCAATATTTAAAAATACAAGTAATAATCTTGAAGAATTTTTGAAAGCACATGGTCTTGAATGGGAAACAACATTTTTCGATGAAACAAGCGGCAATTTAGCAAAAAAAATTCAGGATTTCTACGGTACAGGCTCTTATCAGTATCTTGGAAATTTGTTCAGTGGAATGTCAAATGAAGAGATGAAACAACTGTATCTTGATTCTTTAAGCGAAAAATCTTCTATTGAAAAACTTAACTATCAAAAAGCAGCGCGAAATTACTATACTGAAGTGCTTTCTCTATATAAAAATGCTGCACCTGAATTACGTCAGGAAATTTTAGACCCTACAAACAGTGATATTAATGAAGAAAATATCGCAAATGCAATAGCAGGATTGAGAAATCATGCTCCGGATTCAGATGGAACAACATCATCATGGGTAAAAAGAGAATTACTTGGCGGTAATAAAGAAATAAATGATGGTATAATAGATAATGACATAGATGGCGGTGCAAAATTTGCATTGAATTATCTTACGGGAAATAATCCTTCAGGACAAAACTATTTAAACAATGGTTACGAAGATAAACTCCGAAAAACCGTAGTTTCATTAACAGATAGTACCCGAATCCCCGGGAATGCGGGTTTCGCCACAGAAACAACACAGATTGTAAAGGAAGATTTAGGTCAAAAAGAATATAAAAAACCAGGGGGAGATGTAGGCTATTACGATCAGGGTATTCAATATACATTTGGTTCTGACCCTACTTTCACTATTATTGTAGGCGCTCAGGAAATAACAAATACCGTTTATAATACTCCGGGAGATCCGAATAGTGGAGTCGCTTATGAAGAGGTAAGTAGTCCGACAAATAGTATAACCTGTAGTGACCCCAACTATACACTCCCTGTTGTATCCGGGCTTCGTATTACAACAAGTACTGGTGATGAACGTAAAACAAATTTTGAAGATCATACAGTACGAAGTAATATTATAAATCAAATATATAAAGAAGAAATAGGCGTAGGAGTTACTGAATACAGATATGTAAATATATATGAAGATGACCCAAGCCACACTCCTGAGTATTATGTATGCAAGGTTCCTATTGGTGCGAGTGCAACAAAAGAATCTGTTTACAAACAATTAGCAGCATGGTATCTTGAATGTGTACTTGATACCGAAGCCGCATTTAACTACTATAATTATGCCGCTGGGAACACTGATGCTCTCACGTTACAAGGCTATAATAATGCAATGGCAGACTTTAGTGTTTACGGTGTTTCAGTTTCTATCCCGGATCAAGCAAATTGTCTTATTGATTTCAATGAAATGGTAAAGGTTCAAGGGTTGACAAGAAACGGCGTAAACGCATACATGAAAAGTGTATTGGATTCATATATGGCGGATTTGATGCTTGATGTTCTCGGGGAGCCGAAATATGCATGGGTTGATAAAAATGATCCTGCAAATGTTGGTAATGCTGATGCAAAAGCTCAGTGGCTGACAAACTTATTCAACAGGATGCAAAAAGGTTACAAAGTTTTAGAAAACGGGCTTGCGAAATCTCAAGAATGGCTTGAATATGCATTTGAAAGCGGTCTTGTATCTATGGAACAGGTTGACCTTTCTCGCAATTGGATTTCAATGGATTACAAATCCTGCTCTAACATTTATGAAGAAACAGATAACTCTGCTAAGGTATCAAA
Source organism: uncultured bacterium (assembly GCA_902792085.1). Classification (GTDB taxonomy): domain Bacteria; phylum Cyanobacteriota; class Vampirovibrionia; order Gastranaerophilales; family Gastranaerophilaceae; genus Zag111. The sequence goes on from CADAYE010000004.1 coordinate 25,743, forward strand.
AGCCGAAGCAAAATATAACAGAGCAATGAATGATATTAAACAAAAAGACGGTATGTTTGACCTTCAACTAAAAAATATTGATACTGAACATTCCGCGCTGCAGACCGAATACGATGTAATTAAAGATGTAATGAAAAAGAATATAGAAAGGACAATGAAATTCGACCAAAACGGATAAAATAAAATTTAGAAATAGAAAAGAAACAGGCAGTTATACCTGTTTCTTTTTGTTAGTAACAAAAACACAATTAGCCTTTTAAAGACGAAATGAGTTCATTTATAGATTCTTCCTGCATTTTTATTTCTGCAATTCTCGCATTTGTTTGTTCAACAAGTTCTGCCGGAGCATTTGAAACAAATTTAGGATTATTTATTCTGCCTTCTAATGATTTTCTTTCACCTGCAAGTTTTTCAAGTTTTTTATTTTGACGCGCAATTTCCTGTTCAAAATCAATGAGATTTTCAAGCGGAATAACTATTTTTGAAGCAGAAACAACTGCACTTGCAGATTTTTTAGCGTTAACTTCTCCGTCAACATAGGTAATATTTTCAACCTTTGCCATACGCTTTACATAACTTTCAATTTCTTTGAATATCGGCTTTTCATCAGCAGAAGCATGTATTTCAATATCAAAATTTAATGAAAGCGGAATATTGAAACTTTGTCTTACATTTCTTAAAGACGAAATCGTTTCAAATACAAGTTCCATCTCTTTTGCTTCTTTAGGATATGCCAAGGATTCATCATAAACAGGATAAGGTGCAAGCATAATAGCCTTTATATCCGTAGATTTCGGAATTAATTGCCATACTTTTTCCGTAATATGCGGCATAATAGGATGTAAAAGTCTCAATGACATATCAAGAACATATCTTAAAACTCTTTGTGTATTAAGTTTAAGTTCAGAATTTTGCAACTGAATTTTGGCAATCTCAACATACCAGTCACAATATGAATTCCAGAAGAAATCATAAAGAACATGAGCAGTTTCACCGATTCTGTAATTTTTGATATCTTCATTGACTTCTTTTGCAACACTGTTTAATTTGTCTAATATCCATTTATCAGCAATAGTCAAGTTATTAAAATCAATTTCGTTGTTATCAACACCCTCAAGATTCATTAAGACAAATCTTGACGCATTCCAAATTTTATTTGCAAAATTTCTGCCGTACTCAAAGCGTTCATCACTTATTTTTATATCCTGACCGCCGTAAGTACAAAGAGAAGTCATTGTAAATCTCAATGCATCACACCCGTATTTATCAATAATTACAACAGGATCAATTGTGTTGCCTTTTGATTTTGACATCTTTTGCCCTTTTTCATCACGAATTAAGCCGTGTATATATACGGTAGAAAACGGTGCTTTGCCTGTAAATTCAAGTCCCATTGTAATCATTCTTGCAACCCAGAAGAAAATAATATCAAAACCGGTTACAAGAGTTGTTGTCGGGTAGAATTTTTTAAAATCATCACTGTCGGTATTTGGCCACCCCATTGTACTAAACGGCCACAAACCGGATGAAAACCAAGTATCAAGAACATCTGTTTCCTGCTCCCAAAGTTCGGGGTTTGGATTTTCTTTTGCTACAATCATTTCACCTGTCTTTTTATTGTGATATGCAGGAATTTGATGCCCCCACCACAATTGACGGGAAATACACCAATCTCTGATATTTTCCATCCAGCCTAAATAGTTCTTTTCCCATCTTTCAGGTATAAATTTTATTCTGCCGTCATGAACTGCCTTAATTGCTTCTTGCGCTAAAGGTTTCATTTTTACAAACCATTGTTCCGAAAGTAGTGGTTCAATAGTAGTTCCGCAACGCTGACATTTCCCGACATTATGTTCATGGTCTTTTGTTCTTAACAAGAAATTTTGATATGATAAATCACCAATTATCGCTTTTCTTGCCTCATATCTGTCAAGCCCGTGATATTTATGAGGTACTTCACCGCAGGCAATCATTTTTGCTTCTTCATCTATAACCCAAATAGGCTTTAACCCGTGTCGTTTACCTACTTCATAGTCGTTAGGGTCATGAGCAGGAGTAATTTTTACCGCACCGGTACCAAAGTTTCTGTCAACATATTCATCTGCTATAATCGGAATTTCTCTGCCTGAAAGCGGAACAACAACCGTTTTACCGACAAGTTCCGAATACTTTTTATCATCAGGATGAACTGCTATTGCAACATCTCCAAAAATTGTTTCAGGTCTTGTCGTTGCAACAATTATTGCTCCTGATTCATTTTTTAAAGGATAAGAAATTTCCCATAAATGTCCTTGTTCTGTTGCATATTCTGTTTCTACATCAGAAATTGCACTGCGGCAGCGAGGACACCAATTTACAATGTATTTACCTTTATATATCAATCCTTTTTCATAAAGGCGGACAAATACCTCTTTAACAGCATCAGAACAACCTTCATCAAATGTGAATCTTTCTCTTGTTCTGTCAAAAGATGCGCCAAGTCGTTTGCATTGATCTAAAATTCTTGATTTGTGTGCATTTGCCCATTCCCAAGTTTTTTCTAAAAACTTATCACGTCCTAAATCATACCTTGAAAGTCCCTGCTCTCTTAATTGTTTTTCAACAACATTTTGAGTTGCAATCCCTGCATGGTCGGTTCCGGGGACCCAAAGTGTTTCAAAACCGCTCATTCTGTGATAACGAACAAGAATATCCTGTAATGTTTCATCTAATGCGTGCCCCATGTGTAACACCCCTGTTACATTTGGAGGTGGAATTACAATAGAGTAAGGTTCTTTTTGACTGTGAGCATCTGCTTTAAAAAATCCATTGTCTTCCCAAAATTTATAAATACTTTCTTCTGTTTCTTTGGCATTGTAAACAGTAGGTAAATCCTGAATTGTTGTAGTCATATCTTTTCCTCTTTTAATTGTTTATATTAAAAGATTATCACAAAAATAAAATATGTTACGCATTATTGAAGTAATTGAAATAGAAAAAAAAATATGTTATAATTAAATAAACACAGCGGATATGGGATTACGGATGACACAAACAAATAAAAAAACTGCATTTACACTTGCAGAAGTTATGATTGTACTTTTGGTACTTACTATATTATTTGCCGCTTTTGCTCCTTTTGTAACAAAAAGAAGAAGAAATGCTGCTTCAAAACAAGAGTTTTGGATGTGGTCAAGCCGTAACTATATGGCCGGACCAATGAATACATACTACAAACCGATTTCTGATAATTATTCAGGCGGCATATATATAGGTACAACTCCCGATTCGGAAAATGATATTAATTCATCTTATACTCCGATATCTAAACTTGTTATTCGTTCCGGATATATTGCAAATAACACTATACAAAGACAACTACAACTAAGATACGGAAGAAATAACTATGAAGATCCTGGGCAGTTGGCAGCAACATTTATTGCCGATAATACAAATTTGTTATTTGGTGCTAATTTCCCTATGCTTCAAAAAAAAGAAAGCGATGAAACATATCCGAGTAACAATGTTGCATTTGGTTTTAATGCAATGAATGGTATAAAAGATTATAAAAATATTAATTCAAAAGCAGATAACAACACTGCTTTTGGTAATGATTCGTTACCAAATACATTCGGTGATGATAATACAGCAATTGGTGCCAGAACCGGATATTCAAACCTTGCAGGAATTGGAAATACATTTATTGGATATGATAGCGGAACTAAAACAGAGTCAAATTACAATACTTTGGTCGGTTACTCATCCCAAGCGCAAGTAGGAAGTTACAATACTTTTGTAGGGGCTAATACGGGAAATGTTGGGGGATTGCTTGAAGATAGCACTTCTGATTTTCAATATAATGTTGCTGCAGGGTATAAAGCATTAAGTAGTCTAACATCCGGCAAATATAATGTTGCAATCGGCTCCGGGGCATTAGGTGCTCTTACAACAGGGAGCTACAATACTGCAATAGGATACAATGCATGCGCAGGTATTACAGGGCAGTCATACAAAACATGCATCGGTGCAAATTCAGGACCTGCTTCAGATACTCCTGTAAATAGAGAACTTGCATTTGACCAAAATGATGCAACCCCCAGAACATATATAGGTTCTAATCCTAATCTTAATAATAAAAATAACTTTTTGACTGACAGTACTTGGAAATCTTCAGGAAGATACGGCGGAGATGCTGTTTTAGAAATTCATAATTCCGGGGGCTATGGAAATAACAAACTGATTAACAACCCTGTAATTCAGTCGAATGCAACAACAATAATTAACGGAAACCTCATTGTGAGAGGAAAAACTTATCTGACAATGGGCAATATACTTTACCCGTTCTACTATCAGAATAATATTTTCGGAACAAATAAAGATGTAAATTGTGCCGCAAATCAAGTTACTTATAATTTTTCTAATGCCGGAGAATGTGCAACACTTGAACCTATAACAAGTGACAGAAGATTAAAAAATATCTTATCAAAAAATACTAACGGATTAGATAAAATAAAACAATTAAAAGTTTATAACTACAAATTTAAAAATGACAAAAAACAAAAGCGTCATGTCGGAGTAATAGCACAAGATTTGGAAAAAGTTTTTCCTAATTCGGTCTTTGAAGGTGACGACGGTTTTCTTAAAATTAAACTCGATGAAATGTTTTATGCTGTAATTAATTCAATTAAAGAGTTAAACGATAGGATTGTTTCATTGGTAAAAAGTGTTGTTTCACTTGAAAAAGAGATAACAGACACCGAAAAAGAGAATGCTAAACTTAAATCACAGGTTGAGTTGCTGACAACAAGAGTAAACAAATTGAAAAATAAATAACTTTATTTGTAATAAAACTTTGTAATAATGCTAAATTTATTTGAATAAATTAAGCGTTTAGTTTACACTATATACAAAGTAGCGTAGTGCCGGGTCGGAATTAAAAACCTTACCGGCGAAATAGAAATTAAGGAGAATGAAAAATGAGTGGAAAAAACTTTTTATTTACCTCAGAGTCCGTAACAGAAGGACACCCTGACAAAGTATGCGATCAGATTTCGGATGCGATTTTAGACGAATTTTTATCTAAAGATAACCGTTCAAGAGTAGCGGCAGAAACTACAGTAACAACGGGTATGGCTTTAATTTGCGGGGAAATTACTGCAGATTGCTATGTAGATATTCCTGAAGTTGTAAGAAACACTATCAGAAATATCGGTTATACAGGAACTTGTTCCGGCGGATTTGATGCAGATACTTGTGCAGTATTAACAAGCATTGATGAACAATCGACAGATATCGGAAACGGAGTCAATAAAGCATTTGAATCACGCTCAAACAATGCAGATACATCCATTATTGAAACTGAAGAACTTGGAGCCGGTGACCAAGGGATTATGTTTGGTTATGCTTGTAACGAAACACCTGAACTTATGCCTTTGCCAATCAGTTTGGCTCATAAATTATCATACAGACTTGCTCAGGTCAGAAAACAAGGACTTGTGGATTATTTAAGACCTGACGGGAAATCTCAGGTAACTGTTGAATACAAAAACGGCAAACCGTACAGAATACATACTGTTCTTCTTTCAACCCAGCATAATCCAAGCATAAACGGAATTGCTGACAATGAAAAAGTGCAGGAAATAATTAAAAACGACCTTAAAAGACTCGTTATTGACTATGTATTTGAATCATGTAATATAAAACCTGATGCAGATACAATCATTTTAATCAATCCATCAGGAAGATTTGTAATCGGCGGACCACAAGGAGATTCAGGATTAACAGGAAGAAAAATTATCGTCGATACTTATGGCGGATATTCAAGACACGGCGGTGGGGCATTTTCCGGGAAAGACCCAACAAAAGTTGATCGTTCTGCTGCTTATGCATCTCGTTATGTGGCTAAAAATATTGTCGCATCCGGTTTGGCTGAAAAATGCGAAATAGAACTTGCCTATGCAATCGGTGTTGCAGAGCCTTTGTCTATTATGGTTGATACATTTGGAACAGGCAAAGTTTCTGATGAAGAACTGTCTGCGCTTGTCTCAAAAACATTTGACCTAACTCCTGCCGGGATTATCAATAAATTTGATTTGAGAAATCTGCCAAAGAAAAATGGCGGAAAATTCTACCAATTACTTGCAGCGTATGGTCACATGGGCAGAACAGATATAAATGTTCCTTGGGAATTGACAGACAAAGCGGATGAACTTAAACAGAAAGCAACATCCTGCGGTTTAGGCTGCATATAATAAATATAATTTATATTTAAAAAAAAGCGAAATGACTTATAACCATTTCGCTTTTTTTTGTTATGAAATATAAACTCATAAACTTTAATGTAAGAGTGTGTATTAAACTGCATTTTACTTCTCTAATTTATCAAGTTCTTTTGATAAAATAATCAATTTATCTTTCAAGATTTTATTTTCTTTTTTCAAAATTACAATTCGTTCAATATCAGTTTTAACTCTTTTTGCTAAATCTGAAATCTTTTCATACAATTCTTTAACAGAATTTATGGCAGAATAAAACATTTCATCTCTGCGTATTTTATAATATCCCTTATCGTCTTTTGAAACGGCATCAGGGAATATTCGTTTCAAGTCTTGAGCAATAACGCCAACCTGATGAACTTTTTGTTTATCATTTTTAAAAGTAAAATTATAAATTTTAAGTTTTGATAAAAATTCTAATCCTTTTTCAAATGGCTGACCGACGTTTTTAAGCCTTAAATCACTTGTCACCCCGTTGGACAAATTATCTGTTCTCCTTATCCCGGTAGGTGTAAGTATAGGACAACATGAACCACCCGTAATCAACTGCGTAACAACTGAATCTGTACCACCTTCAGTAAGATTACGAGCGCCATCAAGTTCAATATTTGCGGATGTATATGCTGTATCGTTATAAGAAGAACCGCATATGTGCGGCGAGTGCCCCCAAAAATAATTGTACCCGCCAAAAGAATTATCTAAAATATTGTTGTAATTTTTAAATGCCAAATATGACCAATCATAAGAATCTCGTCCTGAATTTGAAGAAGTTGAACAGGAATAATTGCAAATACAGTGCTCCCTACCGGTATAGGCTTCACGCATATAATTATCATCATTTTTAATTCTTTGGGTAAATTCGCTTCCGTCATAGCCTATCAATGGTTTATGCGCCAAAGCAGATTCTTTGTACAACTTATAACCCATTAAAGATATTGTATTTGCATAAGTGTCTACAGATGCATTAGGTCTCATAGGAAATGGGGAACGCCCAACCATATATGTCTGACCTCTGACAATCAAATTGCCGTTTACCACAACTGATGAATCCCCTAATTTGGGTGCTCCACTGATATCGTTCGGGTATGGATATTTACTGTTCGAAGTTGTAAGATTATGAACCTCTAAAGTTGCGGCACCTCCAAAAGCAGAAGTTGGTCTGCCGATAAGAACTCGTTCTTTTGTATCAGTAAAAAATGATTGTGCTGTTGAGCTCATATTTGTGGTATCAACACCATAACCGCCAATGCATGTTGTATATTTAGATGATGGACCTATACCTTTGCAAGCATTATAACCGATTGCGGTATTGTATTTGAAATTTGAATAAGAATCATCGGCCGGGTTTGCTGAAAGCAATGCTCCGTAACCTATTGCGGTGTTATAATCTCCTCCGGCATTGGAGCTGTCCCCTATTGCAACATTATAATCGCCTTTAACATTGATATTATTGCCTACTGCGGTTGTATAATTACTTACACTTGATTTTGACGAAGTATTATTACCTATTACAGTATTATAATTCCCTGTTGCAGCATTATAAGAATTGTACCCAACAAAAACATTACCATTACCTGTCGTAAGACTTGCCCCCGCACTGACACCAACCGCAGTATTTGCACTACCCGTTGTTAAACTTTTCAGTGTATTATACCCAAATGCAGTATTGTATATACCGGAAGTAACAGAATCTAAAGCATCTCTGCCTAAAGCGGTATTTCCCATAGCCCCGCTACCTATTTGCATTGCGGTAATATCATTCAAATTAGGCTGAACATAAGTAAAACTTAAGTTGTCATAATTTCCTCCCAACAACAAATTTGTATTGCCCGCAAAGAGATACCCTTTTTTATCTCCGTCATATCTAAACTCAATCTGTTTTTGAAGTTTATTGCCGTTAATTTTATTTCCCGAACGAATAATAAGTTTTGAATACGGCTGATAAGTCCTTCTGATATCTTCCAAATCAATTGGAGTGATACCAATAAGAGTTTGTTGGAGCATAGAACGAATCGGAGCATCAGTATAAATATCATTCGTATTACTTGCGCCTACAGATCCCCAAACATTATCAAGCGCAATATTTGAATATCTTGATGTGAAAATAGGAGCGACAGCAGCAAGAACAACAGTCATAACTGCCATTATGACCATAAGTTCCGCAAGTGTAAATGCGGTTATCAGTTTAGTTTTTACCGCTTTCATTTATTCCTATTTCCTTTCAAGTTTTTTTATTCGTTTTTCTAACACCAAAATTTGTTTATTTATATCCTGATGCTCTTTCTTTATACCTAAAATATCTTTGTTCGCTTTTACAATTTTTGACGATATATCTTCAAGTTTTTGCGCAAGTTCTTTTACGGCATTGATAAGAGCATAAAACATATCTTCAATTCTGATTTTTAAATACCCTTTTTTATCTTTTGATACCGCATCAGGAAATACTTTTTGAAGGTCTTGAGCAATAACACCGACCTGAGGAGTTTTTTCATCATTTTTATAAGTATAATTATATGGTCTGAGTTTTAATATTTTGTTAAGCCCGTCATTGTTCAGAGTTATTGCAGTTTTCAATCGTCTGTCAGACGATACTACATTTGCACACCCGTTACCGTTCGGATACCCGTCAGAAGTAGAACAATTACCGCCTTTTATCAGCATATTAACAGATTTTGGGTTAGATCGGGTCAGTTCTTTACATACATAATTATTATAGTTTAAGATACTTTGATATGCATCATTACTGCAACGGTAATATGCTGTTTCCGCACCGCCGGTTTGGGTATCAGTAAAGACATTATAAGAAACTCTGCCGTTTTCATCAGACGGATAAAAATTACCTCTTACAACAAGATTTGAATTTATAACAACATTTCCGTAGGTTTGAGAATCTATTGTATTGTTATGTACCTCAAGTATCGAACGACCTGAAAAACCTCTTGTATTGTTTGATTGAGGTTTACCGCCTATAAAAATGTGTTCGTCTGAATCTGTATTAAAAACAGACGGAGTATTATTTGTTGATACTCCGGAATTATACCCGATACATACTCTTGAACCGTCATTTGCCCCTGATATCGAGCTACACGCACCGTAACCTATTGCAGTCATTGCTTTTACGGCAGTGTCACCTTTTGTATATACCCCGTAACCGACAATCGTGTTATATGAAGCAGTTGCCCCGGGGAAAACAGAACCGACAATTGTGTTATAAGACGCAGATGCTGAATTGAAGCCGTTTCCTGTGTATGCACCTAAAAATACATTGTGAGAACCCTCAGAACCTTCTTTATTCATCGCATTGTATCCAATAACAACATTATTCTTAGTTTTTGTTCCGCTACCTGCATTTGAACCGACAAAAATACCATACTCAGAACCTTTTTGAGATGCATTATGTCCAACAGCAGTTACTTGTATCGAGTTAGACTCAGCAAGTCTCATAGCGCCACTGCCTAATACAGAAAAGAAATTGGCATGGGTACCTTTTAATAATAAATTAGAAAGACCATATATTGTTGAATTTCCATTTTCATAAGGAGTTATATCCGTACCAAATATAAGATTTGATGTACCCACATACAAATTTGCGGCATTTACCCCCCTTCCTTGTTCTTTAGGACTTTTAGAATATCTAAACTGCATCTGTGGCTGATAGTCATACGGATCTGTGCCTGAAGCAACAACAAGTTTTCCTGCATTGTCATCTGCGGTCGTCGGAACCATACCCATATAGACGCTTGAAGTCCATGTTTCGTTTCCGGGGTCAAAATAAGCATTTTTTTCAGCGTCACCCGCTACAAAATTCCAAATAGATTCTGTTTCGTGAGTTTCTGCTATATGTCTTTTGGTTACAATAGGAGCCATTGCGGCAAATAAAAGAGCAATAACAACGAGTACTATTAATAACTCTGTTAAAGAAAATGCCCTTATCCCTGTTTTCATCCTCAAAAATAACTCCAAAAAATGCCTATACTTATACATAATATTATAACACATTAGCAATAATCATTCAATATAATTAACAATTTGTGATATTATTTTAATAGTCATGAAAAACATTTCAGTAAAATGGTTTATTTGCATAATAATTATCTTGGGAAATTTTTTAGGGATGTTGGATTCAACAACTGTTCAACTTGCACTCTATCCGATTTCGCGAGGACTTAATATTACTCTGACAGAGGTTCAATGGATAATTATTGCTTATATGCTTGTTATGACAGTATTTTTGCCTTTCTTTGGCAAAATAGGTGACCTTTACCCTAAAAATAAGGTTTATGCGACAGGATTTTTTACATTTGCTCTCGGCGCAATATTATGCACAATTTCTCCCAATTTTGGTCTGATAATCATATCAAGATGTATTGAGGCTTTAGGGGCATCAATTATGATGGCTAACGGACCTGCGGTTATAGCAACATTATTTCACGGGAAAAACAGAGGAAAAGCATTAGGTATAAATGGTTCACTTGTTGCAATAGGAGGAATGTTAGGACCGGCGGTCGGAGGTTTGATGATAAATTATTTCGGCTGGCGCACTATATTTGTTCCGTCCATTCCTGTTTCGTTAGTTTGCGGCTATTTTGCACTAAAAATGGTACCTTCCTACATAAGACGAAAAGAACTAAAATTTGATTACAAAGGATTTTTATACTTCGGAATATCACTACTGTCGCTTTTACTTGCCATTTCGCAGGGGCACAGTTGGGGCTGGAAATCTCTTCAGATAATTATGCTTGGTATTTTAACACTTCTATTCGGCGGATTATTCTACTTTAGAGATAAAAAAATATCTTATCCGATGATTAATTTTAAGATGTTTAAAATAAAGCCGTTCACATTTGGAAATATCGCAGTGATGATGTCATATATGACAATGTTTACCAATGCAATATTATTGCCGTTATTTTTGCAGGGGATATTAAAATATGACGCATTTACAACAGGTCTTTTAATTTTGCCTTATTCTGTTGCATCGGCAACTGTTGCACCTTTTGCCGGTGCATATTCGGGACTTCATGGAAGCAAAATATTGACAAGAATCGGTCCGTCCGTTTATATATTTGCACTTTTAATTTTTACAACTTTCGGACTAAAAACTCAAATGTGGCAAATTGTTTTGGCATCTGTCATAATGGGCATTGGCAACGGACTTTTTCAATCCCCGTCTAATAATGCTATTATCACAAGTGTTAAAACAAATGAACTCGGCGTTGCAAGTGGTATTTTATCACTTGCAAGAAATTTGGGAAACATATTAGGCGTTGCGATAACAATTACCCTATTTGAAAGTTTTAGGAATCACTTTGCAATAAATGGAGAACAAAATGCATTTTTACAGTCTTATCACACTACTATGCTGTTTGGTATTTTGTTTGGTATAATTTGTCTTTCTTGTTCTATTATTGCATATCACGACAGTAAAGCATCAAATTCATAAAATATATTGAAAATTTAAATTTACCATATTATTATATAAGTGTAAAATTTACACTAAACAATTTATGAATGGCGGAAATTATGACAGAAAATAATATTAGAAATATAGCAATAATCGCGCATGTTGACCATGGCAAAACAACACTTGTTGATTGTCTGTTGAAACAGGCAGGAGTATTTAGAGAAAATCAGCATGTTGAAGAACGAGTTTTAGATTCAAATGATTTGGAAAGAGAAAGAGGTATTACAATCCTTTCCAAAAACATTGCAATTGATTACAAAGACACAAAAATCAATGTTGTTGATACTCCGGGGCACGCCGACTTCGGCGGTGAAGTTGAACGAGTTTTGGGTATGGTTGACGGTGCACTTTTAATCGTTGATGCTGCGGAAGGTCCTATGCCGCAAACAAGATTTGTACTTTCTAAAGCGCTTGAATTAGGATTAAAAATTATTGTTGTAATAAATAAAATAGATAAACCTGCCGCTGAACCGTTAACAGCATTAGATAAGGTATTTGATTTATTCACAGAATTAACTGACAGAGCAGATTTGATTGATTTTCCGTTTATTTTCGCAAGCAGTTTAAACGGTTTTGCAATAAAAGAACTTGAAGACGAACCAAAAGACATGGTTCCGCTTTTAGACTGTATATTAGAAAATATCTCCGCACCCGAAGGGGATTCAACAAAACCATTTCAATTCAGAGCAACAACATTAGATTATAACGAATATGTTGGCAGAATAGTAATCGGCAGAATTGCTCAAGGGGTTGTTCGCAGTCAGGATACTGTTTGTTGGATTCAGGCTGACGGAACTCAATCAAAAGGAAAAATTACAAAACTTTTCGGTTTTCATGACTTAGGCAGGGTTGAAATTCAGGAAGCAAAAGCGGGGGATATTGTCGGAATTGCAGGATTTAGTGATATTCAAATTGGGGAAACATTATGCGATAGCGAAAATCCTCAGGCTTTGCCGTTAATTAAGGTTGATGAACCAACTTTACAGATGAATTTTTCTGTAAATGACAGCCCATTTGCAGGGCAGGAAGGTAAGTTTGTTACTTCAAGACAATTAAGAAAAAGACTTTACACCGAACTTGAAAAAAATGTAAGTTTGAGGGTTGAAGATACAGATTCAACAGACTGCTTCAAAGTTTCCGGACGAGGAGAACTTCATTTGAGTATTCTTATCGAAACTATGCGCCGTGAGGGGTATGAATTTGCAGTATCTAAACCTGAAGTAATTTTTAAAACTATAAACGGTGAACAATGCGAACCTTATGAAAATTTAATAGTAGATGTCCCTGATGAATATGCAGGTTCTGCAATTGAAAGACTTTCAAATCGTAAAGGTGAAATGAAAGATATGAAGTCTGCAAAAGGTAGAACGCATTTGACATTTCACATACCTGCAAGGGGTTTAATCGGGTTCAGAAATGAATTTATAAGAATGACAAGAGGTGAAGGTATAATGTACCATACATTCCTTCATTACAGGCCTTACGCAGGTGATATAAGCCGTCAGAGGTGCGGTTCAATAATTGCCCATGAACAGGGAGAGGCAATACCTTATGCTCTTGCTCAATTTGAGGACAGAGGGGTATTTTTCGTAACTCCTAAAACAAAAGTTTATCGCGGAATGATTATCGGCGAGGGCAACAGACCTCAGGATATTGTCGTAAATATCTGCAAAACCAAAAAATTAACGAACATGAGAAGTTCTACGGCGGATGTTATGGTTACATTGCAGGCTCCAAGAATTTTATCTCTTGAAGAAGCGTTAGAATATATCACTGACGACGAACTTGTAGAAATTACGCCTGAAAATATCAGACTTCGCAAAGCAGACCTAAACAGAAAGATTTATAACTAATTATTCAATAATTTTGCCGTCAAAAAGGTCAATAACCATATTTACATTATCGGAATGAAAACCGGCATCTTCCCTTTGTGCAGAATGATTCGGTGAAACTTTTTCTGTTGATGTATTTATATCAGAAGTGGCTTCTTTTGATTGTTCAATTGCATCTTTTACAACTTCTTCCGGTTCATTTATTTCAGGTATCAATTTTTTTTTAGTTGCAGGTTCAGGCTCAGATTCGGAGGGCAAACTTTCTGCTGATAGTTTGTCATCATCTGCATTTGGTTTGCGCAAAACAATTTTAGGTTTTGAGCCAAAAACCGCAGCGGAAGCAGATTCTAAAAGAGACATTCTGTCCGCTTCATCCCTGAAACGATTTAACCAACTGTCACTTTTTATTGCGATAATTACTTCTTCTGGAGTTAGTTTAACAGGTTTTGCATACTGTTTTAAAATTGCTCTTGATGCAAAAGTCTGAATATTATCCAAAAATTTAATCCATAAGTTTTTTAATTCCGCATTATCTGATTTTGAGGAAACATTTTTAACGGGTTGAGTTATTTCGGTTTTCTCTTTAGGTGGGATAGTTATCTGCATGATAGGCTCTTGTTTTGCAGGTTTTACTTCCTCTTTTTTCTCTGCCATTTTATTAACAGGCATTGGAGGAGTATTATACACATGTGCAGGTTTTACCGCCTGTCCTGATTCAAGTTGTTGCAACCTTGTTTGTATATCTTCGAGTTTTGTATTTTCTGTCAAATTTGCCATATCCAAAATTGCAACATCAAGCCACAATTTTGGGTTTGTAGTCAATTTTAATTCTCTTATATAAGAAGCACATTTATCAATTAATGACACAATTTGATGAGTTTCAATATCGTTTAAACAGCCGGACAATTTTTTAATCTGTTCCTCATTTAACTGAATAACTCCCGTGAATAATTTTGAATCAGCGGATTTCATAATTAACGCATTTCTTAAATATTCCAAAAAATTTGATAATATCTGACTCGGTTCATTACCCTGATTATAAATATTATTCAAAACTTCAAGAGAAGAATTTGAATCGGATTTAATTACACATTCAAATAATTTGGTCAAATCATCAAAAGATAATCTGCCCAAAAGTCTGTTAATATCATCAACATCGATTGCTTCTTTTGATGAATTCAGAACACTTAACTGATCTAACAATGCGATAGAATCTCTCATTCCGCCTGCAGAATTTGAAGCAATATAATTAAGTGCATCATCTGTTATATTAATTTTTTCACTGTCAGAAATAAATCTTAAATGTTTAGAAATATCATCTGTTGTAATGCGCTTAAAATCAAATCTTTGGCAGCGGCTTTTTATGGTATCAAGAACTTTATGCACTTCCGTTGTAGCAAGAATAAAAATAACATTTGCAGGCGGTTCTTCAAGAGTCTTTAGCAAAGCATTGAACGCAGTCGGAGTAAGCATATGAACTTCGTCTATAATATAGATTTTATAACGGCTGTGAACAGGTGCCATCGCTACATTTTGGATAATTTCTTCAGCATCGCTAACAGAACGGTTACTTGCAGCGTCAATTTCAATTACATCAATCGGAATAGATTTTGTTATGTTTGTGCAATTCTCGCATTCGTTACAGGGTGAAATTGTAGGACCTTTTTCGCAGTTTAATGATTTTGCAAAAATACGAGCAGTAGAAGTTTTACCTGTACCACGAGGACCCGTAAAAAGATACGCATGAGAAATTCTGTCAGATTCAATAGCATTGGTCAAAGCCTTTTTGACATGAGATTGTCCGACTATTTCTTCCAATTTTTGCGGTCTGTATTTTCTGTATAAAGGTACATAACTTTTATTCATGATAATGTTATTATAACAAAGCAAAATAATTTATACAATAAATCTCAAAATAATTTTGCCCTCTTATAGGGGGAAATGCCGAAGGCAAAGGGGGTTTTAATGTACATAATTAAACCAAATAAACTCAAAAAAGATGATACAATAGCAATAATTGCGCCTGCGGGGAATGTTGAAGAAGATAAAATCCTAAATTCTATCAAATATTTTAAAAGTTTGGGATATAAAATCAGGTTAGGGAAAAATATTTTCAAATCTGACAGATACCTTGCAGGGAGCGACAATGAGCGACTTGACGATTTACATAATGCCTTTGAAGATAAAGAAGTAAATGCAATATTTTGTGCAAGAGGCGGCTATGGCACAATAAGATTAATCAATAAAATTAATTATGAACTAATAAGAAATAATCCAAAAATTTTCTGTGGATATTCTGATATTACGGCATTATCGCTGATGTTTTTCAAAAGGTCAGGGCTGATAACTTTTTCTGCTCCAATGCCAAAAGGTGATTTTCAGCCTGAAAAACTTGATGAATTTACGGTTTCAAATTTTTGGAGCACTCTCGAAAATTGTGATATAAAAATAACTGCGCCTGAACTAAAAACTTATAAATGCGGTGATGCAAGAGGGATTATTTGGGGCGGAAATCTTGCAACTGTTTGTTCGTTATGCGGATTAGATTTTATTCCAGATGAAAATTTTATATTTTTTGCGGAAGATTTAAATGAACCTGTTTATAAAATCGACCGCTCATTCAGACAACTTTTGAATATTGATAAATTTAAGCAAAATGTTTGTGCCATTGTATTGGGCGACTTTTTAGGTATAGACGAATACAAAGAACAACTTGATATTTTATTTAATGAAATTGCGCAGGAACTAAATATTCCTGTTTATGGCGGCTATCAAATCACTCATGCCAAAACAAAAGTTACCGTTCCGATAGGCGCTATTGGGCAATTTAATGACGGAGTATTAGAAATAAGGTATTAAACAAACTACCCTATCAGACTGTATAAATTGCTAATGTTTTAATGCAATCAAATATAAATAATCTTCTATGAGTTCGTTTTTTAAAGGTTTTTGTTTATAAAGCAAAAACTTGAACAACACAAGGAGGTTAAAAATGTCAATTAAAAAACTAACTGCGGCAGCGGCGATTGCTGTTGGAATAGCAACATGTTCCTTGAATAGTGCAATGGCTGCCTGCCCGTGTACACAAAATGAGGCTTTGCCTGTTGTAACAGGACCGTCTGATTGTGCAAAACCGCAATGTAATAAATGCAAACGCGCAAAAGCAGATTGCGGCTGCAAAAAGAAAAAGGCATGTCCTGTTAAAACACCATGTAATGACGAAATCAGTTGTGACAAACCTGCTGTTCCGTCAACAGCATTGTGTCCTCAATCAGGAAAACCTGACAGTTCTCAAATGAAACAGGTCTATGGTTATCCTCAGGCAATTTACGGTACTAACAATTATGTAGGTGAACCTGCAAACTCAATTTTCTCAACAGAAACAGCAATGAAAGGTTGCCCTGCATCAAGATTGAGTTCTGAAATTTCAGGAACTACAATTTCAACTCAAACCGAAAGTCAAATCACTGGTGCGGCTGCATCTATGCCATGCTTAAACGAATTACCGAGATGTAACAACGGTGTAAGCGTGAATATGGGTGAAAATAAAGGCTGCCCGATTGATTTCAAATCAGCAAATTCAATTAATGCTGTAAAAAAGTCATTAGTCCCTTATACTATTAAAGAAAATATTACAGGCGCAGCCGCTCCTGCATTCACAGGCGGTATGTTCCCTGATGTTCCAAACGGTTATTGGGCATCTTGCGATATTGATAAATTGGCGATTAACAATGTTGTTGTCGGTTATCCTGACGGAATGTTCAAACCAAACAAAAACATTTCTCGTGCCGAATTTGCGACTATGCTTGTTAAAGGGTTTAATATGTGTCCTGACGGACATACAACTTCAAAATTCTCTGATGTTTCAACAAGTAATTGGGCAAATCCTGCTATCGCAAAAGCCGTTGACGAAGACTTGTTAAGAGGCTATCCAAACCATACCTTCAAACCTCACAACCATGTTACAAGAGTAGAAGCATTAACTTCAATCTCAAAGGGTATGACTTGTGATATAGATTCTTGCAAGGCAGACCAAATTTTAAGTAAATACGCTGACGGGAATAAAGTTCCTAACTGGGCAAGAATACCTGTTGCAAAATCGCTTCAAAACGGTGCTTTAAGCGATAGCCCTAACCCAAATATGATTATGCCAAATCGTGATGCAACAAGGGCAGAAATTGCTTCAATGATGCAAAATACAAGAGTTGCACTTGGCTATGATAAAAATCCTATGACTGCAAACAACATTTGTCCTGCATGTCCGATAGAGAAAAAAGCATTACTTGAACAGGAAGAAATAGTTAAAATTCCAACATTAAAATTGTCTATGATTGACCAGGTTAATGCAAAATCATCCCATGTAGGTCAATATTTCAGAGCAAACACTTTAGAAGATGTGACAATAAACGGTGTTAAATATCCTTGCGGCTCAACAGTAACAGGTCAGGTCGTTGAAGTTATCAGACCGTCAGGATGTAACAAAGGTGCATTAAAACTTGCATTTACAAGTATTACAAACGGCAAATGTAAAACTAAATTACCAAAACAAATTTTGCAGGCTCAGGTAAATAAACAGAAAAACCTTAATCCTGTTGCGAGATTAGTTCAGATGCCGTTTACTTGGACAGGCTCACTTATCGGTATTGTAGGCAGAACTGCAGGCGGTATATTGACTAATGTCGGTAACGCAGCCGAAAATGTCACAAATGATGCCGGTTATGTATTAGGTCACGGTTTTTCAGGTCAATTTGGTGCCGCAGCAAGAAGTCTTGGCGACGGCTTGTATGAAACAGTCAAAGCACCGGTTGATGTGACAAGAACTGCCGTATCAGGTACAATGGGCTTATTCCAGACAACAGGCGATGAATTTGCATATCTTGTAGACCCGAGAGGTTACAAAATCTCTGCGGTTAACCCAAGAGAACACATAACAATTGCCTTTGGTTGTAATGAATAGTAGTAGATATACTGCAATAAAAAACGGGTGTGAAATCTTCATGCCCGTTTTTTGATTAGTAATATATAAAAATAATACTAAAATTTACAACGGGACATGGTCACAATATACAAGGCTTGCCCAATTTTCAAAGTAACTGATTTGTGTCACGCTTCCTGTTCTTATATAAATTTTTAGTAATTTATCAGCAGATATATCCAATGCTCCGCAAATTGCAGCCTGTATAACATCAGGATGCGTAACAATTATAATTCTGTTTCCGTTATTTTTTTCAACTAAATCATCAATAACAGATTTAATTCTCTTTATAAAATCAGGTGTACTTTCACCAGCATCTCCGCTTTCAAGATTAGCAAGCACCTGTGATACCCCGTCAGGATACCTATCTAAAATTTGAGAGTATGTTAATCCGTTCCACTCTCCGCATTTGCGAGATGTTAAATCATCCACTGTTACATATTCCTGCTTAAAAAGTTTTGCAACAATTTCTGCAGTTTGTTGAGTTCTAACAGAGGGGGAAGTATATATCACATCATTTTTTATACCTCTGTCTTTAAGATACTGAACTACATTTTCTGTTTCTTCAATACCTAAATCCGACAAAGGCGGATAATTCGGATTATCCGAAAATCTACCTTCTTCAGAATATATTGTCGCTCCATGGCTGACAAATGTAATTTTACATCTTCTGTTAAAATACATATTATTTACCTCTTTTAATATTTTAATATTATAGCATAGTTTTTATTTTTGCGGTAGTATAAAGAAAAAGGAGTATTTTATGAAGGGTAAGGCTTTTAAATTCGGAGATAACATTTCAACAGATCATATTGCGCCGGGGAGATTGTATCATTTGCGTTCAGATTTAAATGAGTTTGCAAAACATGTACTTGAAGATGCAGATGAAACCTTTGCTTCAAGAATGAGTAAAGGTGATTTTGTTGTTGCCGGTAATAATTTTGGGTTAGGTTCTTCAAGAGAACATGCTCCCCGTATTATGAAAATTGCAGGTGTTGGTGCTGTTTTAGCAAAGTCATTTGCCAGAATTTTTTACCGCAATGCTATAAATATCGGACTTTTGGCTATTGAGTGTGATACTGATGCAATTGATGACGGTGATGAACTTGAACTTGATGTTGAAAAAGGTATTATTACTGATTTAACAAATGGCGCAATTATTCAGATTGAACCGCTCCCGCCTGTTATGATAAAACTTCTTAATGATGGCGGACTTGTTGAACATATTAAGAAAAACGGTGATTTCAAACTGACTGACTAATTGACATCAATTTTTTAATTTCTTAATATATTTGTGATTTTAATAAATTAGATATATTCTAAAATTATACAGACAAAGGGGACTAATATGAATATACAGGAAAAAACCGAATCTATAAATTCAGTTATAAGAAATATTGCTGAATTTATTCAGGTGCATCAGGATATAAAAGATGATTTTAACGAGTATTTGCGTACTATAGGTCAAACTTCAACAAGCGGCATATCTTTTCAGTCTGCATGTTTTAGTTATATTCTTGAAAGAAACATAGGTGAAGATTATAAAAGTATTCCGGAGTTGTATTTGGAAAACAATAAAAATCTTGATAAGGACTCAAAAAAAATTGTTGAAGCAATGCAGGATTCCATATCTTCGGTTTTTGAAATTAAAAGAGTTACCAAAACAGGATTTGACTTTTTAAATATTGTCAATGAAAAACGCTATATGGTTACTTCTTTAATGAAAATGACAGCCTTTAGAGGTATAGGCGTTGGCAGTTTTATTATTGCAAGAATTGTAAAAATTGATGGTGATGACTATTTACTTGAAATTTCAGGTGTATTACCGTCAACAAGAAAAAATGATGCTTATCGTTTTGCAGTCGCAAAAATAATAGAAAATCCAGAACTTGTTTATCTTGATAATCCCGAAAAACAAAAAGAGATTGAAAAAGATGTTGCGGATATATATGACAAGTTTATCGAATTCTTTGACGGTAAAACAGAGATTGTTACAACTAATAAAAATGCAGATGAATTAATTGGTATTTTTAATGATTTTGCAGAAGAAGGTAAAAAGTCAGATTACGAAAAACTTATAACCGAGCCAAAAGAGTATAAATATTTTCATGTTCAGGAATTTAACAATTCATATGACAATTTTTTGGAAAATTCTTTGGGCGGTTTTTCTTCTCATCAGGAAGAATATGATGTAGGTATTATTTACGATAAAGAATTGGGGCTTTATGCAGTTCCTTTCTACGGGACATTCAATAAAATATTTGAAGTTAAGGACTATACAAAAATTACCAATTACGATGAATGTATAAAATATTTCTTAAGGAACGACAAATATAGCGCAAATTTGATAAGAACTGTTGCCGAAAAACACAAAAACTTTATGGAAATAGTAAATGCAGTTTTAGGTAAAAATTTGTCATTAGACGATTTATTGCGTAAATACAAAAGAAGGTATTTGACCAATAAAATTATGTCATCTACTACTGTGTTATATCGTTCTAATGCATTTTCAAGTACACTTGGTATTATTGAAGAAGAGGAAAATAAACCTGAAATAGATTTATCTCAAAAAATAGGCAGAAACGACCCTTGTCCTTGCGGCAGCGGTAAAAAATTTAAAAAATGCTGTGGTGCAAATTTATAAAACCCTATGATTAAACAGTTACGACTTAAAAATTATATACTTATTGATGAACTCAGCGCCAATTTTGATAAAGGCCTAAATGTTATTACAGGTGAAACAGGTGCCGGCAAGAGTATTTTACTCAATGCAATTGATTTGGTTTTTTCAAACAGAGTTTCAAAAGAAGTAATTAAAACAGGTTGTGATAAGGCCGTAATTGAGGTTACACTTGAGAGTACACACAATTTGTTAAAAGAACTTTTTTCTCAAAACTGTATTGATGATTTGGGCTCTGAAATTGAGATTTCAAAAGAAATAACTCAAAACGGTGTGCGTTCAAGAATAAACGGGACACTCGTTAATCAGGAACTTTTAAAGAATTTGCGCGCATTGATTGTGGATATACATTCTCAACATCAAACTTATACCTTTTTACAACCGCAATACCACATAAATCTTCTTGATTCTTACGCAAAAGAGTTTTATGGGCAAATATTACAGGATTACAAGAAAGATTTTGATAAGTATAATGATTTGACAAAACAACTTGAAATTGCTAAAACAAGTGCTAATGCAACTGAATCTCAAATTGAATTTTTAAAATTTCAAATTGACGAAATTGAACAGGCTCAAATAACTTCTGAAACTGAAGATAAAGAACTCGAAAATGAACTTGAAATATTAAATAATGCTGAAAAATTAAAAGAGTTAACAGGTGGAGCATATTGGGCGATTAATGGTGACGATGGTTCAATTTTGGAGACATTAGCTAAAATTAAAACTGATTTATCAAAAGCATCAGGTTTTGACTCGAAACTTGAGGAAGTTTGCTCTGATTTTAACGGAGTAAGTGAAAATTTGAGAGAGATTTCATCTTTTTTAAGGGATTATTCACAAAATCTTGATAATGACACTCAAAGACTCAATGATATCCAGGAAAGACTTTTTCTTCTTGATAAATTAAAACGCAAATACGGCGGCGATTTAGCAGGTGTTTTGCTTGCGTATAACAATGCAGCAGAGGAACTTTCAAAAATTGAATATTCTACAAAAAATATTGAGAAGTTAGAAGCAGAAATAGAACAAATGAGAGCGCATTTATATAAAATTGCAAATGAGATTAGCGAATACAGAAAGAACTATGCGGCAGTGTTATCTTCGCTTATACAGGAAAAATTAATACTTTTAGAATTGCCAAAAGCAAAATTTTTGATTTCTGTAACTGAAAAACCTCTGTGCAGTGACGGAATTGATAATGTCGAATTCATGATTTCAACTAATGTTTCCGAGGATTTAAAACCGCTTGCAAAAGTAGCTTCAGGCGGTGAAATTTCAAGAGTAATGCTTGCTATAAAATCAATATTTGCCCAAAATGATGATATTGATACGGTAATTTTTGATGAAATTGACACAGGAATTTCGGGACATGCTGCTCAAAGCGTTGCTGAGGAAATCGAACAACTTTCAAAATCACATCAGGTTATTGTTATTACTCATCAACCGATTATTGCTTCCAAAGCAGATAAACATTTTTACGTAAGAAAATCTCAACAAGATGAAACAAAAGTAGAAGTCTATGTTCTGACAGGTGAAAACCGCGTCAAAGCGATTGCTGAACTTGCCGGCGGAGATATAAGCGAGCAATCCGTTGAATTTGCAAAATCTCTTTTAACAAAATAAACATGTAAATTATTGTTAAAATAATGATTTTATTTTTTTTATAATGGCAATTTTTGATATTTTCATGATTTATAGGATTTGTAAAATAAAGGATTTTATATGTTAATTACATCTTTACCCCGAATAAATTATTATGATAATAATAACCTCATGCAATCGCAACGAAACGAGTTGCGTTTAAAACCTCAATTATGTGCAGACACTGTTTCATTTTGTGCAAGACCACCAAAGTTTGATAATTCATTTTTTATGGATGCTTTGGGCAGAGGCTATGATAGTGCAGAGCCAAGTCTGATTGCTAAAGCAAAAGAATTTCATGGTTCTCTAAAAAAAGTAGTTGAGAAACTTAAAGCGTTTGGTTTTGAGTATGATGAGTCTTATAATTCTGCTTGCCCTTTAAAAAAGAAAAAATCAGTTCTTGATAAATATGAAAGGCAGGGAAATGCGCAAGATATAATTCGTGGAACGCTATATTGGCAAGACCAGCAAGATGTTATGGCTTTCAAAAAATTTCTTGAAGAAATGAAAGACGAAGGTTGGATTCTTGCACCGCTCCGAAAAGTTGACAAAGAAACCGGTGATTTTGTAAAAAACAAAAATGGCAGCATTATAAAATTCCCTGATTTGGAAATAAGGCAAGAAGGTATAACTGCAGAATCGCTGGCGCCGTTAGGTGAATATATGCAAAGGGCTGAAATTTCACGGCCAAGGGAATCAACTTATGCTGATTGGCAAATGAGGTTTATTTCGACAAAAGAAAAAGGGATGAAAGAAGGTCGCCAAGACTGTGAAGTTATCTTCTTATATGGCCCAAAATATAAAGATGCAAAGGAAATTGAACATAAATATGTTTATGAACCGATAAGAAAGATGAAAAAACTCCACGTAGATATGGATCCTGAACATCATCCAAAAGGAACTGCAGGAAATCTGATTGCAAGTAATTTTAAAGAAATTCAGAAAAGACTTGTGCAATTCATTTCTCAGCCCCTGTTTGTAAATGCTTTTAATGCAGATTTAAAAATTAAAGATGCAGAAAAATTACCTGTTGAAATAAGTAAGGCATATTCTCATTTGATTCTTAACTATGCAAAGAGTATTCAAAAATCCCTTCCGAGTTATTATACACAGATAACAAAAGAACTACTCAAAGATGAACAAGTAATTGCATCTATTAAAAATTCTCCGTCATATCAGTTCAGAGAAGATAAAACAATATCTCCAAAAGAAATCAAAGAAGTAAAAAGTGAAATAAAATCAAAACTTATTGATTGGAAAGAAAAAGATACTGAGCGTATAGTTGGAGTATTGGAAGATTTAAGGCAAACTTTAGATAAATTTGCCGTTAAAGACTAAACTTCAATAATAACAACATTTTCAATGTGATATGTATGACAAAACATGTCAAACGGTTGAACTGATTTGATAGTACAACCGTTGTCTTTAAGGATTTTTAAATCCCTTGCAAGAGTGGCAGGATTGCAAGATACATAAATAATATGCCCTTTGCAAAGTTCCATTGCATATGATAAAGAGTCAGGGGTACAGCCCTTTCTTGGCGGATCAAGAATAACAATATCAAATTTCTGCTTTTGTTTTTTAAAAAAATCTTCCGCATCACCGCCATAAATATCAATATTTGATATATTATTCATTTCTGCGGTGTCTTTTGCAAGTTCGACTGATTTTAGATTTTCTTCAATACTTACAACTTTTTTTGCTACATCCGACAAACAAATACCAATGGCGCTTATTCCTGCATAGGCATCTAATATAGCAGGTTTATGGTAATTTGCGTTAATAAAATCTTTTATATAGTTGAAAATATTTTGCGCACTTTTTGGGTTAACTTGAAAAAAAGTTTCGGCACCGATATGAAAAGTATTACCACACATATTTTCTTCAATATAATTTTTACCGCATACACATTGAGTTTTGTTTCCCAATATAACATTTGTGCGCTTTGTATTGATGTTCACGCAAACTCCGACAACCTGTTCAAAACTGTCATATAATTTTTGAGCAAGAATACCAATATTTTTCGTTAAATCTCCGTTTAGGACAAGAGTAACAAGACAATTTTGATTTTCTGCGGAATGGCGTATAACAACATGTCTTAAAATTCCTGTGTGTTCTTTCTCATTGTATCCGCTTATTTTTAATTCCTGTGCTTTGTTTCTTATAAAATCAATTATCTTATCACAGATTTCCGGTTGAATAGGACAATATTTTATATTAACAATATCGTGGGTTGAAGGTTTATAATATCCTGCAAGTATCCTTTTTGAATTTTTTGTCTGTGAAATAGGATACTGAATTTTATGTCTGTAATTTTTAATATCAGGACTTGGTATTACTTTGGGTACCTCAATATCAATATTGCCGATTGAGTGTAGGACATCTTTTACAATTTCACTCTTAATTTCAAGTTGGTAATCGTAATCTATAAACTGAATCTGACATGCGCCGCATATTTTTTGCATTGGGCAAAACGGAGTAACACGATGTTTTGAGGGCTCAATAATTTCGATAAGTTCTCCGTTTGCAAAATTTTTATTTACTTTAACAATTTTTATTTTAACTTTGTCTTGCGGACAGGTATCAGGTACAAACACAACAAAACCGTCAATTCGTGCGATACCTGAACCTGTACTTGACAGTTTTTCAATATGTACTTCGTAAATTTCACCTGTATTCATACAAAAATTTTATCATGAATAAATATTAACAAAATTTTTTAGTCATGGTATTATGTATGTAATTTTAAGGGGTATTTATGAGAAAATTATTTATAACTTTATTATTTTTGGTACCGTTTATGTCAGGATGTGCAAAAATTGATTCTAATCTTACAATAAATAATAATAAGTCTGCACAATTTGAAGTGCGTATGACATCTGATAAAAATGCCCGACCGCTTGAGATTGCAACTATGAACACTAATATTAAGCGATTTACTGATAAGGATTACTCAATTAATGATGAATCTACTTATAAAAAAATAAAAGTAACAGCGGTTAAAAAAGTTAAAAACCTTACAAAACAGGATTTGGATTTATCATCACTCGGTTTTGTTACAAAACTTCCGTCAGGAAGGTTTATTGATGTTAACCATAACTTTTTTGTTACTTCATACAATATTCACATGGTTTATAACCTTGCAGGTCAGAAAAATAAGGTTCTTTATGTCAAAGATATAAAAAAGAATAATAAAAATGCATTGGGTTTGATACCGGAATATTTGCAAAAATATGGTGACAGTGTAGAAAATCCGGTGAATAGTATGAATATTGATACCAGTAGGGCTGATTTTATAGAAAATTTTGACCAAAATCTAATAAGTGACACTGAAATTAAAAATTATAAAACCGAAGAAATTGAAGTTAAAGATGACTACAAGTTATTTGATATAAACAATCTTGGTTCAAGATTCACGATTACATTGCCGTCTTTTGCATCTTATAATAATGCGCAAAAAATTGAAAATGGTGTATATGTTTGGAATTTGAATACTGATAAACCTATTGAGATTAAACTTCAGTATGTTGTATATAGCGGTTTTGCTATAGGTTTTCTGTTCTTGGCAGGAATATTATTCTTAATTTATATTGCAAGGCGTATTCACCGTCATGATACTCTTAAAAGAATAGGTAATAATAATTAGTGCATTACTTAAAAATTTCATTAATTGTAATTCCTAATGAATTACAGATGTTTACAATTTTTTTTATTGTAAGATTTTGTTCTCCTCGTTCAATTTTCCCAATGTAATTAACATGTACATTGGTAAGTTCTGCAAATGCTTCTTGCGAAAGCCTTTTTTTAGTTCTTTCTATACGAAAATTATGTCCTATTTTTCTTAAAACATTTGTATAATCTTCCATACAGAGATGGTATACTATTATACATGTTTATTCTATACTATTATAATAGTGGATTATATAACATGAAAAAATACTATTACAATATTGATTTTTTAAGATGTATGTTATGCATAAGTGTATTAATTGTGCATTTTCGCAAGGTTTTACTTTTGAATCCTGACTTTAAAAATATTATGGTATATAAAATTTTATTAGAAATAAGGGGCAATTCTCTTTGTGTAGATTGTTTTTTTGTTCTTAGCGGATTTTTTATGTTTTTGACCACAGATTTTGGACAAACAATCATTAATTTTATTAGAAAAAAATTAGTAAGATTGCTCCCATTAGTAATATTTGCAACTATACCTTCGTTGCTTGGATATTGTATTTATAAGCAAACATTCACTTTCATTTTTGATGATATTTGGATATTATTTATGTTACAATGTGTTGGATTTACAAGAAAAATAATTACCTTAGGAAACACTTGGTTTGTATCAGTTTTATTTTGGGTTTCTTGTTTCTATTTTTATTTATATAAAATCACAGATAAGAAAATTTTTAATTTTATAACAGCGTGTATGGTTTATTTTTGCTATATATTTTATGTAAATTCATATTTAGTAAATTATAAGAGTCCGTTTTATACTGCTGATATATTTAATTATGGTGTAATTCGTGGTCTTGCAGGTATTGGATCTGGTTATTTTATTTACACTTTATACCAAAGTATTGCTAAAAAATCAGCAGCTGATATTATACCAACTTCAAAAAAAATATTATATACAATTATAGAAACTATATTATTCATTTTTATTTTAGTTAATTTGTTATATAGAAACATCACTTTTGGAAATCATTTATTAGTAATCCTAAGTTTTTTATTTATTATTATTTTATTTCTTATGAAAAAGGGCTTTCTCTCCAATTTATTAAATAAGAAAATATTCCAATTTTTAGGTCGTTATACATATTCTATATACATCACTCATGTATTAGTTCGTGATTTCTGCAAATATATTGTTTATAAACATCCTGACATTACATTCAGACATCCAGTTCTATGCGTTATTATTAGTATGATAACAGTAGTAGCAGTCGGAATATTTGGGTACCATTTTATTGAAAAGCCGGCAACAAAATATTTTAAATTAAACAAATAATTTTAACATTCGAGTCTTTTGCCCACAAAAAAAAGAACCTATATGGTTCTTTTTAAGTGGTGGGCGTTATAAGACTCGAACTTATGACCCTCTCCTTGTAAGGGAGACGCTCTACCAACTGAGCTAAACGCCCTTATGACTATTTATTTTTCAGCAAACGCTAAATCCTTTAACAAGTTTTATCGTAGCAAAAACATTTTTTGCTGTCAAGCGATAAATGTTATGGAACTTTTTGTATAAATGTTCGTCAATATAATTGGAAGTTTGATAATAGTGTAGAGGAGAGGGTTATGACCACAGAACTTATGGAAGAGTATGAAAAATTAAATCTTGATGATGACGGGAATAAATACTTTGACAATGTTGTATTTGAGGATGATATTCTTCAGGATTATTTAAAAGACATTAGTAAATTCAAGTTATTAAAAACTAATCAGGAAAAGGAGTTGGGAAGATTAATTAAAGAGCAAAAGGACAACAATGCGATGAAAAAACTTGTTCAGGCAAATCTGCGCCTTGTAGTGAGTATAGCAAAAAAATACACAGGGCGCGGTGTTCTTTTTATGGATTTGGTACAAGAAGGGTCGATAGGATTAATGAGGGCTGCTGAGAAATTTGATTACAAAAAAAATTTTAAATTTTCAACTTATGCAACATGGTGGATTAAACAGGCTATCGCAAGAGCAATTGCGAATAATTCAAAAACAATAAGAATCCCTGTTCACATGTCTGATAAGATAAAAAAACTTAAGTTCGCACAATGTTACTTACATGACAAGTTTGACAGACCGCCAACAGATGAGGAACTGTGCGAGTTTATGGATATAAATGAAAAACAACTTCTAAAAATAAAACATTCAATAAATTTAGAACCATTAAGCCTTGAAACTGCCGTGACAGATGATTTGAATTTAGGAGATTTTGTTGAAGATAGCAGCCATCTTCAGCCTGATGAGTGTGTTAATAATTCATATTTATATTCAGGTATGGGGGATTTGTTAAATATTCTCACTCCAAAGGAAAGAGAGATTATTATTCAGCGTTTTGGCATAGAAAATGATAAACCGAAAACATTACTTGAGGTCGGACATAATTTGGGATATTCAAAAGAGAGGATAAGACAACTTGAAAATCTTGCATTACTTAAAATGCGTCAAAATCCAGCAACAAAGCATTTTAAAGAGTTTATTAAAGATTAAAAGACAAAATCATCTAAATCAAAATCTCTAAACTTTTTATTATTATCATTATCTAATTCCTTGCGTATGTGCGGATCGGATAGATGTTCCAATGCATTAGGAACAAATTTTGTCGGAGCATCTTCCGATTTATTTTTAGGAATGTTAAATGTTCTTACATCTTTTGGGAAAAAGCGCATATAGACATTTTGACTGATGTTTTTTGATATAATTTCATACGAATACTGTTTAATTTTTTCTAACTGTGATAATGCTTGAGTTTGATTGTTTGCACTATAATATCCAAAACTGTCAGACACATTTTTATTATATTTCCCGCTCCACATTACAAGTGAATTTACACAGTCTAACAATACTGCAGATGTTTTAAGTTCAAACGGATATGTGATTTTGAAAGCGGTAGCAATTTCAAGAGTGTCCCACAGATTTCGTCTTAACTGAGTTTTATCATTTATTGTATATGTGTCAATTACAAGTATTGATTTTACATTAAATTCCTTTGCCAAATCGTTAAAAGATGTAAAATTAATTTTATCTTTTTGGTTATATTCGTTCAGGGCTTTTAATGTTTTATCTTTCAGCTGATAATTCGAATTTAATTTGTGGCGAACCTCATAAAGTGTTTTCACATTAATATTTTTATATTCTTTTAAATTTGAAATAACATCTTCAGCCACGATATTTGATGCTTCCGGAAAGCAAAAGTAGTTGTCGCATACTGTCATTATGTCAGTCGGAAGAACAAGTAAATCAAACTGAACGGCATGCACTTTTAATGCCGAAAAAACAAGAAAAATAAATATAAAAAAAAGTTTGATAATCTTCTTATTCATTACATTAAAATTATAGCATAATTATCTCTGATGTGGTATAATATCTATATGGAAAGAAATACAGTTGATATTTTGGGATATGGAGTCGATACTTTTTCATTTGATAATGCAGTGGATTATATCGTTAATAATCATGGACAAATTGTAACAATAAACCCCGAAATGATTGAGTGTGCTGACAAAGACAATAATTTCAGAACTATAATAAACAATGCGGAAATGGTTGTACCTGACGGAATCGGTATTCAGTTGGGATTAAAGATTTTAGGCAAAAATGTAAAAAGAATCCCCGGTATTGATTTAGGAAAAGCACTTTTAATTCGCGCAAATAATCTTAATAAATCAGTCGCTTTTGTAGGCGCAAAACCTAAAGTTATTGAAAATGCGGTAATAAATATTAAATCAGAATTACCTAATCTTAATATTGTATATCAACATGACGGTTATTTTTCAGATGCAAATGTTATTATCAACGAATTACAGGAAAAACAACCTGATTTTGTTCTTGTCGCATTGGGTTCGCCTAA
This sequence comes from uncultured bacterium, assembly GCA_902792085.1. Taxonomy (GTDB): domain Bacteria; phylum Cyanobacteriota; class Vampirovibrionia; order Gastranaerophilales; family Gastranaerophilaceae; genus Zag111. Next base: position 56,156 of record CADAYE010000004.1, read on the forward strand.
GCAGGAATTTTTTATAAGTGAACTGAAAGGGCTGTTACCAAATGCTGTTATGATAGGTCTTGGCGGAAGTTTTGATGTTTGGGCAGGAATGGTAAACAGAGCCCCGAAAATATATCAAAAACTTGGTCTTGAGTGGCTATATCGTACAATATCAGAACCAAGAAGAATTAAAAGAATTTTTCCTTCGTTACCGTTTTTTGTGTTAAAAGTTGTAAAAGAAAGGATGATTGGGAGATAATTATGTTATCCGAATTAGAAATAAATGAATTAAAGAATTATTGCAAAGAAAGCAGACGCAATATTATTGATATGGTATATTCCGCTCAATCAGGTCATATTGGTGGTTCGCTTTCATCATGTGAACTTTTGACTGTTTTGTTTCACAAGTGCATGAACAATGTTTTGGATTGGAAAGAATCACCTTCTTATGAAACAAGAGACAGATTTGTTCTTTCAAAAGGACATATATCACCTTTATTATATTCCGTTATGGCGCAAATCGGATATATAGATAGAGAAGAATTAAAAACTTTTCGTAAATTAGGTACAAGACTTCAGGGGCATCCTACAACTGTTTTGCCTGGAATTGAAATTCCGACAGGTTCATTGGGGCAGGGTTTGTCATTTGCATGTGGAATTGCAATGTCTTTAAAACTTGATAATAATCCTGCAAATGTGTTTGTTTTGTTAGGTGATGGTGAAACTCAGGAAGGTAATGTATGGGAAGCATTTATGCAGGGCGCTCACAGAAATCTGAATAATCTTGTGGCAATTATAGACCGAAACATGCTTCAAATTGATGGTAATACAGAAAATGTTATGGCGCTTGGAGATTTATCAGCGAAATTAACATCTTTTGGTTGGAATGTTATAGAAATTGACGGTCATGATATTGAACAAATATATGAAACAATCGAAAATGCAAAAAAGTCAGACAAACCTTCTGTAATAATTGCTAACACAATTAAAGGCAAAGGTGTAAGTTTTATGGAAAATAACCCGGGCTGGCATGGTACTGCACCAAAAGAACCTGATTATCTCAAAGCAATGGAAGAACTTAAGTAATTATATACTTTCTGGGGGTATTTAATGAGGGATATAACTAAAAAACTTAAAAATGCTTTTACACTTATGGAAATAGGCATAAGTCTATTAATTGTGAGTATTTTAGTAATGTTGTGTATTCCTATTGTTGTAAATCAGACTAAAAAGACTGATGAATTTGCATATTATATGGCATTTAAGACTGTTGAAAAAATGGCGTCTCAAATTGTCGCGTTTGGAGATCCTGAAGGTGTTATTGACCCTGATGCAGGTGCATACAATCTTTATACTCCTTTAAAAACAAAAAATTATGTTGCAAACTTACAAAATGATTTATCAAAGTTTTTTATTCCAAAAGCACATGCAGCAATACAAACATCTGAAATCGTATCATTTCCGAGTTATGAGTACGATTATGTAAGAGTTTGTCTTGGAAATCCGAATGTTGTAAAAGATTATGATGTTTATGCAGGTAATACATGGTCTGATACTGAAATACAATCTGTTCAAAATGAAACGCTTTGTAAGAATTTATTTGGAACTAATGATTTTATAAAAAAAAGATTTATGTGTTCTAATATGTCTGTTGCAGATATAAAAGATATGCTTTCAAAAACAACTATGAGTGCTAAAGATTATTGTAAGTGGCTTGCTCAAAATTGTACAGGCGCATATATGTGTAATTCAGACAAAAAAGATTGTTATAAAGAAGTACTTTTAACTCAAACTTCTAATATTGCTTCATATGGGGAATGTATAATAAGTGTAAATGATCCTGACTTGGATTACACTCAACCGATACTGGAAGTTGGAAGTGATGAAACAGTTACAAACTTTATAACTTGCAATCAGTATGGGTTTACAAACATGGTTAATAATGCAACAAGTACTGCAATTTTCTGTCAGTGTGATCAAAACTATCCTGTTAGAGCAGTAAATAACAGCAATATTTGTTGTCCTACACCTGAAGAAGGCAAATTTCCTTATTATGCTTCTGTGGATGTTCCTTGTCTGAATTGCAGTTATGGTGCTTTTAATGAAAAAACAAGAACATGTTGCCCTCAAAATTCAACATATAGCGCTTCATTAGGGAAATGCGTATGCTCTGAGGGATATACACCAAATGATGATAATACAATTTGTAGTATTTCCGATTCAAGATGCCCTGCAGGTTCGCATCTTGTCGATAATACTTGTATAACTAATTCTCCAATTGTTAGTGCAAAAAGATTCTGCGAATTAGTTTCGTATAACTGGAATGTTTCAACGCATAATTGTGATAAATTCAAAGATGATGACGGAGTGGCTTATTATGAGGATTTATATAAAGCTATAACGAAAAGTAACACACCATATCTTTCTTCAAAAGCTGTTGTCGGTGCTTTTAATGAAGTTGAGCCGAATATAATTTTTGCAAACGGATTGAGAATGTGGATATTATCGGACAAGTCTGCTTCAATTGCGGGTTTATCATACAATCCTGATGATTATGAGCCTAAAGTTAATATATGCAGATATAAAGCAGATGCTGACGAAACATCATGTTCAGCCGAAACTGACTTTTATTGTAAAAATGATGAAAAATGTTTTTCTGTTGACTCTGGTAACGGTTCACAAAAACTCAAAGATTCAAGGAATTGCTGCTCAACTGCCGATTTTTCTGATTTAGTCAACCTATATGAAGGTAAAGGTTATCTTAAAGACTCAAGAACATATGCAATTAATGGCTTTACAGTATTTATTGATATAAATGGCACAAAAGATAATGATGAAATGGGTAAAGGTGGTACACTATGGAAAGATGTATTCCCGTTTTATGTAAGTTCAAATGGGCATGTTTATCCTGCATATCCTCTAAACGCTGCAAAAGCAAGTGCAGATAAGTCAGACAGCGCATCATTGTTTCAAGGGGGCAACAGTTCGGCTTTGAGTGCGGATGTATTCTACTATGATGTAATTGATGGTAAAAGAAAAAAAATAAATGTTTATCCGTCTATACCTTATGCCAGAGCATTATGTTTGTCAATGGAAATAAGTGCTTTTACTCCGTACTGCCAAAACCTTGGTTCGAAATTCAGAGACAGTCATACACCTATTGATAATTTTATATATTCTGATGATAACCCGTGTTACAAGCACAGGTGTTTTGTAAAACTTAAAAATAAGGTTAAATTCTTATAGTGAGGTTTGTGTGATTACAGATAAACTTGAAAATATTGATATATATTGTAACATCCCAAATTCTGCAAAAGATTTTATAAAATGTCTTACCAAAAGTGCTAAATTAGGGCGTGTAAATTTATCAAATGATATTTATGTAAATATTGAAACATACAAAACAAAAATGCCGGCAGATGCACAATTTGAAGCACATAATAAATATATAGATATTCAAATTATTTTAAAAGGGAATGAATTGATATCATATACTGACAAATCAATATTAACCGTTAAAACGCATTACAATGAAGAAAAAGACATTACCTTTTATTCTGAAGCCGTAAATGATTATCCATATATAAAATTAGACGGTTCAAATTTTGTTATGTTGTTTCCGCATGAGGCACATGCGCCGCAAATTTGTGACGAAAGCCCATCAGAAGTAAAAAAAGTCGTAATAAAAATTAAAGTTTAATTATTTTTTTAATTTTTCCGGATAAACATCCCATTTAATTTCCGGATTTTTTCTAAACCAGGTAAGTTGGCGTTTTGCATAATTTCTCGTATTTTTTTTCAAAAGTTCTATACTTTCATCAAGAGTAAGGGTGCCATCAAGATATGCGGTTATCTCTTTATATCCAATCGTATTTATAATATTGTATGCTCTGCCATACTTATTCAGCAAACATTTTGTTTCATTAATAAGCCCCATTTCAAGCATTTTATCCACCCTGTTATTAATTCGCTGATACAAGACTTCACGCTCAAAGTTTTTACCTATCCATTGAACTTCATATTCACTTTGAGATTTACCTCTTGTGAGCTCAAGATTTTTGCCGGTTAAATATATAATTTCCAATGCTCTTATAATTTTCTTTTTATCATGAGAATCAATGCTTTCAGCCCCTTTTAAATCTATTTCTTTTAGTTTGGCATAAAGTTCTTCTGTTGAACGTTTTTCTAAATTTATTCTTAACTCTTTATCAGGATTCATATCGGGTAAATCAAAGCCTTTTAGTAATATATCAATGTATAATCCGGTTCCTCCGAGAATTATTGGAACTTTGCCACGACTTGAAATATCCTTTATAATATCAGCGGCCTGTTTTTTAAATAATCCTGCAGAATAATCAAATGTAGGTTCAACTATATCAATCATATAGTGAGGAATGCCCTGCATTTCATCTTTTGTTGGTTTTGCAGCACCAATATCAAAACCTTTGTAAACAATTCTTGAATCTGCTGATATAATTTCACCATTTATTTCCTTTGCGAGTTCTACTCCATAAGCACTTTTACCACTTGCTGTAGGTCCAACAACAGCGATAACTTTAATTCTCATCGATGAATTTTTTTTCATAATAACCAAATACCAATAATACTGAATACAATATGAAATAATATGCGCTTAAGAGTAAAAAGAAGTATAAAAAAGGATATATTTGACTATTCACTAATAATAAATCAATTAGTGACAAAATACTGCAAATTAAAATATAAGGAATAACCATTTTAGGGCAAATTATAAACGCTTTTTTTACGGCATTTAAAAGAGAAATAAAAGGATTTTTATAGGAATAAACAATTTCCGGTATCCAAAATATGAAAAAGTATCCTATTACATACACGACAAAAATACTAATAACTGAAATTAAATCATATTGGTCTTTAATCTTGCTTGTATAAGCATAAAATAATAAAATCATTTTAATAATATTGAATACAAAACAACTTGCAACAACGACCAAAATTGGCAAAAAGAACTTTCCTATACCTTTTATAAGGCAAGAAAATAATTTTGTTAAAGCAGTGAGCCTGTCAGTATCAAACAGAAAGGTCTTTTTTGAAAATTGCAGTGTTTTCTTAACCATATAAAACCATCCGGCAAAACATCCGCTTATAAAGACCCATAGCGTTATATAGAAAAATAAATAACTTGAAATTGATGACAAACTGTATTGGTTTGATTCAATATACCATTGGAGCACAATAAAAAATAAAACCATAGGCGTAGCAAGGATAATACAATCATTTGTCCGTTTAAAATTTTCAATTAGAAATTTAAACATTATAATTTACTCCTAATTTTATAAAACAGTCTGATTTTGTTCAGCAGATACTGATTGAAGTTTTCTCTTTCTTCTGCGCATTAAATCAACAAAAGCCTCAATTCTTGTAACATATCCCGCTTTTCCTGTTTGTTCGTCCATAATAAGTGCTAAAATCGGAATATCACAATCCTCTCTCATTGCAGGAAAAATATTTTGAGACATAATTTCAGGCATACAAGTGAAGGGACTTAGATGAATAATACCATCAGCACCTCTTTCTTGTGCATAAACAACATCTGATACACATTCCAAAGAATCTCCGCCTATATCTCTCATAAGATATGGTTTTGCAAGCCTAAAAGCCCTTTGCAAATGCGTTTCACCTTTTCTTAATATTTTTGGAATTATTGCATCTTTTAAAAAACTTGTCAAAGTCAAGCTTCTTCTGACTTGTACCCCCATTCTGCCTAATTCTCTTTCAATATTTTGGTTCGAAAACTCATCATTTACAATATAAATTTCTCCGGTTATATCAACATACAACACATCTTTTTTAGGATTAATTTCAACCTTCTTCATTTCTTCATTGATAAGTTTTCTTGCTTTATTTAAACCTGCAATAGTATCATTTTCATCAATAATTTTAAGAGCATTTTTGTAATGTTTTTCTGCATCTCCAAAATGTATTTCTCTTGCTCTGCAGTATGATAGTTTAGTTTCAAGACTATCAAGCATAAATGTTTTAATCATAGCAATCAAAATTGCTCGAGTAAACAGAAACATATTATTAGTACCGCTGACAGTTTTTAAGTAGTTATACATTCCTTTTATGCCGTCATATAGTTGCATTTCAACATATTTTGCTTCATAACCCAAATCTTTAAGGGCATTTGAAATACATTTACCATATTCGCCCAAACGACAACACCCCGGAGATGTAATCATTGAAACATAATCCGCACCGCCTTCAATCGCTTCAATAAAATTACCCAAAATAAGTTTATAAGGAATACAAATTGCTTCAGGAGAATGTTTTGTCCCTAAAGACAATGTTCTTTTACTTGTATAAGGTTCAACATACGGTTCACAGCCTATAATTCTTAACGCTGCTGACCACGCATAACTTACTGTTCCCATGTGAGGAAACGATACTTTTTTCTTAATTTTTGTATTGTTATCTGACATATTTATCCTTTAAAATTCAAGTCCGGATGCCGTGCGGCTGTAACTTCATCAATTTTTTTGACCGGTGTTGTATGCGGAGCATCAAGAACTTTTTGCGGATTGATTTTACATTCATTTGCAATTTCAATCATTGTATTTACAAATTCATCAAGAACCTCTTTATTTTCAGATTCTGTAGGTTCAATCATAATAGCCTCATGAACAATTAACGGGAAATAAACTGTCGGAGGGTGTGTATTACCGTCCATTAACGCTTTTGCAATATGCAGGGTCGAAACCCCGTTTTCTTCCTTTTGGTTTTCTCCTGTTATGACAAATTCATGCATACAAGGTTCATCATAAGGCAAATTATAGTATTTTTTTAATTTTTCTTTAAGATAGTTTGCATTTAGAACAGCATTTTCGGTGGCATTTTTCAGGTTTTTGCCCATCATGAGTATATAAGCATACGCTCTTACCAAAACTCCGAAATTTCCGCAATAATCTTTTACACTGCCAATTGAATGTTTTATATTGTAATTTCTGAAATATTTATTACCGTCAAAATCAATGACAGGTTTTGGCAAATAATCTTTTAATTTATCAACTACTGCAACAACACCTGCTCCCGGTCCTCCACCGCCATGCGGAGTAGAAAATGTTTTGTGTAAATTAAGGTGAACTACATCAAATCCCATAAGTTTTGGGTTAGTATAACCCATGATTGCATTGAAATTAGCCCCGTCATAATAAAGTAAAGAACCGTTAGCATGCATTATATCTGAAATTTCTTTAACATTTTCCTCAAATATACCAAGAGTATTGGGGTTAGTCATCATAATTGCCGCAACATCTTCATCTAAAACAGATTTTAGTGAATCAATATCTACCTGACCTTTATCATTTGACTTGATTTCAACAATATCAAATCCTGCCATTTTGGCACTTGCAGGGTTTGTTCCATGTGCACTGTCAGGAATAATTACTTTTGTTCTGGTTTCACCGATTGTATCAAAGTATTTTTTTACAATCATCATTCCCGTAAGTTCACCATGCGCACCAGCAGATGGCTGTAAAGTAAGCGCATCCATACCTGTAATTTCTTTTAAAGCATTCCCAAGGTTATACATAAGTTTTAACGAACCTTGGGCAAAATCATCATCAGTATCAGGATGAATATCAAAACCTTCAAGAGATGACAAAAATTCATTAACCTTCGGGTTATACTTCATTGTACAGGAGCCTAAAGGATAAAAACCTTTCTCAATACAAAAATTCATATCTGACAATTTTTTATAATGACGCATTACATCAAGTTCAGAAAGTTGAGGAAGACTTACTCTTCCGCTTCTCAACAAATTATTGGGCAGAAAGTCAATTTTTTTTGTTTCGTTTACCAAATTTATACCATCTGCGTTATTACTTTTTTCAAATATAGTTTTCATCCCTAAATTATTCCTTGTTTTGCCAAGTCTTTTTTTATTCTGTCTAATCCTGATTGAATTATTCTGGATATCCTTGATTGAGAAATATTAAATTCATCAGCAATTTCTCTTAACTTTTTATCTTTAAAGAACTTACATTCTATAAACTCTTTTTCTCTTGGTGGAAGTTTTTCCATTGCTTCAAGTATGCCAGTTTTCAGTTCTCCAAAGACTATACTTTCTTCAGGATTTCTATCCTCTGATTTTATTTGTGTCGGAACTTCAGCATCTTGCAATTCGTCAATTGATAATACATTTTTATAAACTTCCGCCCTAATTTCAACAGGATCATTGTCAGCAATTTTATCCTCATTGTCAAACTCAGGTTCTTCCTGTTTTTTATTTTTAAGAGTATACCATTTGTATCTTCGCCTGACTTCATTTCTGATAGCCCATTTTATAGCGGTAGAAAGATAGGTATTATTATAATGTGACGGATCATTATTTTTAAATAATATGTAAAGTGCATGAGTACCAATATTCACAAGTTCAGGTAACTCAATAAGATGTGACGATGAAAATTTCTGATATTCCACCTTTGCAATAATTTCAATTAAATCTTTATATTCTCTAAGTTTTTTATCTTCAACAGACATAATATTTTTCTATAACTTGTAATATTACAATATTATAATACCAAAAAAACAGGATTATGTATTAATAATAATTGTAACAAATTTGTAATGTTGCGCAAATTTAAAATTTTATATGTTTTATTATATATGTGCGTGGTGTATTTACATTAGCGATAGTGTGTAAGGAGTAATATGTACAGCAAAGAATTTATGAAATTTTTATATGGCTATCAAAAAGAAGATTTAAGTAAAAAAGAGCCAAAGGCTTATGAAATTCGTTTTAAAAACAAAAATGGCGGTAAACCTGTTGAAGTTTATGTCTCGGTAGAAAATAAATAAATTTTACTTGGTTAATAGCAAAAAATATTTTTACAAGTTTTATTGAGGATAAAAAGGGAAATATGTATGCAAGTAAATTATATAAATAACCAAACATTTGGAGCAAGAATAAAAATATCAAAAGCAGCCAAAAATGACATTCGTGACGGTGTTATTTTATCAAGTGTTGGAACATCATTATCAGGTAGCGGAGTGTTATCAAGTGTTCCTGCATCTGATCCGATTCATCATATTCATTTTGCCGCAAAAGTTGTGGATGGGGCATTTGCTGCTGCAGGTTCTGCTTTTAGCGCAGGCGGAGCAGCGTGTGTGAAATTTGCTCATTCTCTATTTAAAAGTGCTGTTAAAAATTCAAAAATTCCTTCTTAATGATTACAAAAGTTTATTTTTTATTTAAAAGATAAATTCTTTATTGTAATATTTTTGTATGGATATTACAGAAGTAAAAGAAGTATGGGCAAAAGTTAAGCAGGAATTGATTAATATTGTTCCTGAGCATGTATTTAATACATGGATAACACCTTTAGAAGCAGTTGATCTTGAAAATAATACGCTTGTACTTTTATCTCCCCAACAGATGTCAGTTGATATAATAAAAAATTCTTGGTATGGGGTATTCAAAACTGCAATTTCATCCGTTATAGGGCAGAATTCATCTTTTTCGCTAAATTATGATGCTGAACTTGGCAAAAAATATATAGAAAAAAGAAAAAAACAAAAGTCGAAAATTCTGTCAGGTCAAACTCAGGAAGATATAAAAGAACAGGAAGTTAAAAAATCACTTGCTCAAATGCAATCAGAAGCAAATCTGAATTTGAATCTGAAGTTTGACAATTTTGTAGTCGGTGATAATTCAAAATTTGCATATAATGCTTCGCTTATGGTTGCAAAAAGTCCCGCGCAAAAATATAATCCGCTTTTTATATATGGTGCATCCGGTCTTGGGAAAACACACTTGTTGCAAGCAATAGGACATTATATTTTATTTAATACCAAATTAAAAGTGCGTTATGTAAGAATGGAAGAATATTTCAAAGAATGGATTAAATGCTTTCAGTTAAACGAACTTCCAAACGGTAGACGCAGAAACGACTGCAATAATCTGCAAATGAGAAAATTCAGACAAAAATTTGAAAATATTGATGTTCTTTTGATGGATGATATTCAGTTTATAGAGTCTAAGGCAAAAACAATGCAGGATTTTTTCAGCACATTTCAGGCTTTATATACGAACAACAAGCAAATAGTAATTGCATCTGACAGACAGCCCAAAGATATACCCAATCTTGATGACAGATTGCGCACACGCTTTGAAATGGGCTTGGTTGTGAATATTGTTTCTCCTGATTATGATACAAGATTCAAAATTGTAAAGGCTTATGCTCAAGAACTGAATGTTTATGCGACAGATGAGGTTTTTGAATATATTGCTCAAAATTTCACAGACAATGTAAGAGAGTTAAAGGGTGCATTTAATAAGGTTAGCGCCTATGCAGAAGTATTTGAAACTGATGTTAATATAGAAACTGCTCAAAAGGCTTTAAATCTTGAGATTAAAAAGCGTGAATTAACACCTGACGTATTGGCAGAAAAAGTAGCGCAGTATTTTGATATAAGCGTAAAAGATTTAAAAGGTAGTGCAAGAAACCAAAAAGTTGCAAAAGCGCGTCAAATTGCTCTCTACCTGTGCAGGGAAATATTAAAAATGAGTTATGAAAGTATTGGAGAATTTTTTAACAAGAAACATTCCACTATTATATATTCTTGCAGAGATGTTATTGGTGAAAAAATAAAGACGGATGTAGATTTGAAACAAGTTATTGATAAAATAACGTTGTCATTAAAGGATTAAGTAATGTACGATTATATAAAAGGAATATTTACATATAAAAATGCTTCATCAAAAGGCTATTTTGTTACAATAGAGTCTAATTTGACCGGATATTTATATGAAGTAACGCAAAAAGATTTTAACCTGCTAAATGATGAAAATGCTGAGGTTAAAATGTTTACTGTATTGCTTCACAAAGAGGATAAAATGTCCTTATGCGGTTTTTTAAAGCGTGAAGAAAGAGATATGTTTAATATATTAACTTCTGTTTCCGGAGTCGGTTCAAAAATGGCTCTTGCGCTTATAAATTCATTTACCGTAAATGATTTGGTTGGTTTTGTTCTTGATGAGAATTATAAAGCATTAACAAGTGCCAAAGGGGTAGGTCAAAAACTTGCTCAAAAAATTATTCTTGAACTAAAAGGGAAGTTAAATTCATCAAAAGACATTGATATTCCTGCAATATCTGCTGATGATTCGGAATTAAACGGACAAAACATTGAAGATGCGAGAATGGTACTTTTATCGCTCGGTTATGAAAACAATGAAATTGCTACTGCAATAAAGCAAGCAACTGCAACCATTGACAAGAATTCAACGGCTGAAGAAATACTGAAAAAATCTCTTCAAATTTTGTCTGTTTAAACTATACCGAGAAGTATTGGCATTATGAAAAGTGCTATAAGACCTGACAAGCAAAGTGAAGGTCCAAAAGGTATAATAGTACCTGTTTGCCCATGATTTTTTATTCCTTTTAATATTTCAATGCATAATATGATTCCAAGCAGAACAAGTATTATTGTACAAATCCATAGTGCAACGGAACTTTCGAGCATACCTAATGATGATGCCGTAAAATATCCCGCGGTATAAATAATAAAAGTGCTTATAAGACCGGTTAAAAACCAATTCTTTTCCTGCAAAAGTTTTTTCATATAAAACGGAAATGTAATTAAAACCGATAAAATTACACTCATGAAGAACATGATTAGTAACATAACACATAAATAGCGAAAATCACCTGCACCAAACATTGATGTTACAACCCCAGCAATCCCTGCAAATATATATGAATCCCCATCTCCAAAGGTTTCTGTTTTCATAACAAAATTACAAAATCGTCTTATAAGTTCAACAAATACAAATGCGAAAATGATAGCACAAATTGTATATAAAATTGGTGTAAATAAAAGGCTCCATGTTGTTATCCCAAATTTAAAATCTCCGTAAAATGCAAATGAACCAATTATTATACTATAAATAATGCCAAGTCCGATTAATGAATATGTGTGAATATCACTAACAAGCATTTCCTTAAAATCTGTACCTGATATTACAATGAATAATGACGAAGCAATGACAGATACAATAAACATAAGAGTAAGTATAGGAACTGATTCGTTTGAATTAAATATTGTGTTCAGATACAAATATCCAAATCCCGTAAATATAAGCCCTGTCAAAAGTTCAACTATCGGATACTGAATACTTATTTTTTCTTTGCAAAATGCACATTTACCTCTTAAAAATATATATGAAAAAACAGGAATATTATGCCACCATTTCAAAGGATTTTGGCATTTTGGACATTTAGAACCTGGAAATACGATTGATTCATTACTCAATGTTCTCAAAATAACCACATTTAAAAAACTGCCTATCACAAGTCCTGTGATAAATATAAATATTAAAAACGGTGTCATAATTCCTCCTAATCTTCATGGATAATTTCATACATCTTATTCAATGCTCGTTTTATAAGTCTTGCAACTTGTGTTTGAGAAACACCAAGTTCTTTTGCAATATTTTTCTTTGTATCTCCTGCTATATAATAATTATAAATCGCTTTCTTCTCATCATCAGGGAGTTTTGCAAGCGCAAATTCAATCACTTTTTTGTTTTCATAATTACGCTCTTGTTCTTTATCATCACCCGATTGAATACGATCAGCAAGCGTTTCAACGCCGTCAGATGAATATACCTTTTGGTCAAGTGATATAATATTTTTTATAGTTTCCAAATTTAGAATATCTTGAACATGATTTTCTGGTATATTCAACGCCAAGGAAATATCTTTTACAGTTGGGTTCGCATCAGGAGATAGGTTTTCAAGATAATTTTTTACTGTATTTATGTTTTCAGATGTTTCCCTTGGTGTTTTAACAAGATTTACTTTATCTCTCAAATATTGTAAAATCTTACCCTTTATAAATTTAGATGCATAAGTTTTAAAACTGCCTTTATCCTGAATTTTATATGTTTCAATTGCTTTTAAAAGTCCGATTGCTCCGACTTGTACTAAATCATCCCGTGTAACACTTACAGGAACAGGATATACGGATGATACAATTTTATAGACAAGTTTAAGTGAATCTTCAACAAGATTAAGATAAAGGACATGCTTTTTTTTCAAATCTTTTTCACATTTAAAAGAATATATTTTATCTTCCAATTGCTCAATATCACTCATATTATATATCTCATTATCCCCTGACATGATTATAATATCATAAATAATTATTAATTTGTCGTTTATAATAATTTGTTTATGTTATTATCTATATATAAGCAATTGATTAGGAGAGAAAATGATTACAGTAAAAGATGTTGAACATGTTGCAAAACTTGCAAGACTTGAATTAACGGAAGATGAAAAAGAATTATATACAAAACAACTCGGTGATGTTTTAAAATATGTTGATCAAATGAATGAAGTTGATACAACAAATGTTAAACCGATGACTCAGGTGGTTGATTTTTGTAATGTAACAAGAGAAGATGTTCCAAACCAGGAAATCTCTAAAGAAGCGTTGATGTCAAACGCTCCAGACGAAGAAAACGGATTTTTTAAAGTTCCAAAAATCGGTTAATAATAAATTTTAGGAATATGTTTTAAATTAAAAGGGGTAGTTATGACTAAGTATATATTTGTGACAGGCGGTGTTGTAAGTTCATTGGGGAAAGGTATCGTTGCTGCATCTTTAGGTAAATTATTAAGGTCAAGAGGTTACAGCGTTATTAACCAAAAATTCGATCCGTATATAAATGTTGACCCGGGTACAATGAGCCCGTTTCAGCATGGCGAAGTATTTGTTACTGATGACGGGGCTGAAACTGATCTTGATTTAGGTCATTATGAAAGATTTACGGACACAAATTTGGGAAAATATAACAATGTAACTTCAGGCAGTGTTTATCAAAAAGTCATTGAGAAAGAGCGTAAAGGCGATTATTTAGGTGCAACAGTCCAGGTTATTCCGCACATTACAAACGAAATAAAATCAAGAATTGTCGGAGCGACAAAACAGTTTAACCCTGATTTTCATATTATAGAAATCGGCGGAACAATCGGTGACATTGAGTCCTTACCGTTTATTGAAGCCATAAGACAATACAAAGCCGAAATGGGTTATGGCAATGCGATTTCTATTCATTGTACCTTGTTACCATATCTTCCGACTTCAGGGGAATTAAAAACAAAACCTTCTCAACACAGCGTAAATGTATTGAGAAGTTACGGTTTGCAGCCTGAAATTTTGGTTTGCAGAACTCAAAAACCTATTCCGAAGACAGAAAGAGAAAAACTGGCTTTGTTCTGCTCGTTAAGTAAGGATGCTGTTATTGAATGCAGAGATATGAAAACTATTTATGAAGTACCGCTTGCACTTGAAGAACAGGGACTTTGCTCTGTTGCTTTAAAAATGCTTGGTGTTAAAGACAAAAGACCTGATTTAAAATCATGGGAAAAACTTGTTGAAAAGATTAAAAATCCTACTAAATCAATTAAAGTCGGTATTGCAGGTAAATATACAAAATTGTCCGATGCTTATATATCAGTAGTAGAATCGTTAAAACACGCCGGATATGCCGATAGTGCTTCTGTTGAAATAAAATGGATAAACTCTGAAGACTGTGTTGATTACGATTGCTGCAAAAAGGCATTAATTGATATTGATGCTGTAGTTGTACCGGGTGGTTTTGGTGTAAGAGGTATTGAGGGTAAACTCAATGTCATTCGATATGCGAGAGAAAATAACTTGCCATTCTTGGGATTGTGTTTAGGCTTGCAATGTACCGTTATAGAGTACGCAAGAAATGTTCTTAAACTTGAAGATGCCAATTCTAAAGAATTTGACGATAATCCTGCTAATCCTGTAATTGATATGATGTTAGACCAAAAGCATGTTAAAGGTTATGGTGGCACAATGAGATTAGGTGCGTATGACTGTCATCTTAAAAAAGGTACTGTTGCACATAAGGCTTATGGAAAAGACATAATTTCAGAACGTCACAGACACAGATATGAAGTCAATTACGAATATATCGACAGATTATCAAAAGCAGGTTTGGTATTTTCAGGAATGTCACCTGACGGAATGTTAGCCGAAATTGTTGAATTGCCAAAACTTGACTGGTTCGTTGCCTGTCAATTCCATCCTGAGTTTAAATCAAGACCTGACAGACCTCATCCGTTGTTTAAAGGGCTTATTGATGCCGCATTAAAACAAAGGAGCAAAAAATAATGAAAGTCAGTCCTATAAGCAATACATATTTTCAAGGATTATATAAAATTGACAGAAAGTATGTCGGGGATAATACCGAAAATTTTATTTTATCAAATGATGATATAGTCGCAACACAAAAGCATTGGGAAGACGATATATATGTTCTTACTCCTGACAGTAAAGATAATGAATTTGAAGAATGTATAAAAAAAGACAACGGCAAGTATTGGAAATCTAAGCCTCTGTCAAACCTAATGATGTATTCAAATTTATTAAAGGAGATATTTAGAACAAATTATTTGAGTAATGATTATAAAGAGAGTTGGACAGATTATACTACAAATTGGCAGGCATCTGAAGATAAAGATGACGATTTACCGTTTTAATTTTCAAATATTGTGATAATAAACATTGGATAAGGGGTTTAAATGAACGAAAACACGGAATTAAAAAGATTTACGACAATAAATTTTTTAAATTTGGCACTTGGTTTTTTAGGTTTGCAATTTGCGTGGCAAATGCGAATTGCGCTTGCTGAACCTGTTACATCAAGTTTGGGAGCTTCACCGTTTTTATATAGTCTTATTTGGCTTGCAGGTCCGTTTTCCGGAATGGTTGTTCAGCCAATTGTGGGTGTTTTAAGTGATAATACAAAATCAAAATTCGGCAGACGCAGACCATATTTATTGGGAGGCGCAATAATAACCGCTCTTGCACTTTGGGCATTTCCTCATTCTGCAGGAATTTCTGATATGATTAGTAATTTATTTCATATAGATATGCCTGCTTGGGGCGGATTACTTATTGCTGCAATTCTAATTTGGGTAATTGATGCATGTATTAATATTGCCCAGGGACCATATCGCTCTTTAATTCCTGATGTTGTACCAAAAGAACAGCATGCAAATGCTAATTCATACATAAGTTTGGCAATAGGTTTAGGTTCAGTTATTGCAATGATAGTTGCACCTTTACTAAAATTTGCATTTAATTATCAGATGCCGATTGAAGCACAATTCTTAATGGCAGGTATAGCGTTTACTCTTGCTATGATTTGGACTTGTTTAACTATAAAAGAAAAATCTACATTTGATAATAAGGAGATTCTGAAACAAGTTCAGAATGACAATCAGACCGGTTTTTGGCAAAATTTAAAAGAATTTTTCTTACTTTCTCCCGAGGTTAAAAAGATATGTCTTATGCAGTTTTTTACCTGGATAGGTATGATGTGTCTTTTAATTTATATAACACCGTTTGCTATTCATACTGTTTATAACATTCCTGATTTGGCAGGAGCGACTGTTGATAAGGCGTTAGAACAAACTGCACAGAATTATGCGCTTATTTGCCTTGCAGTATTTAATTTAGTATGCTTTTTAATTGCAATTCCGCTTGCAAATATGGCAAACAAATTCGGTAATAAAAAAGTTCATATAATATCAATGCTGTCAATGGTGTTGGCTTATTTAGGTCTTGCATTTTTCAGACATAATCAGGCTGCGGTATTGTTTTTTATGGGACTTTCAGGCATCGGCTGGGCAAGTGTTTGCGCACTTCCGTTTGCAATGTTGTCACGCTTTATCAAACCCGGAACTGAAGGTTCGGTAATGGGTATATTTAACATATTTATCGCAGGCCCGCAAGTTTTTGTGTGTACTTTGGTCGGCTGGTTAATTAATATATCTGTTATGAATGGCGGGTTAAATCACCACTATGAACTGACCTTCTACATTGGAGCAGGTTGTTTACTTTTAGCATCATTAGTTACAGCAAAAATTAAAGAATAATTGAGAATAAAATAACAAATATTCTTATTCTTCAACAATTTTTGCGCCTTCAGGCTCAACATTAAGCGTCTTAATTTCAGATTTAATATTAAGACTTGTCCAAATATCTCTTACTGTACTGTGAATTTTATCAAGATTATTTTTCTTTGAAATAATAAGAATTGATGAACCGGCGCCACTTATCACGCAACCTAAAACATCTTCGTTATGCTTGAAACTGTCCATAATTTCATCTAAGCCCTGAATAAGTTTCATTCTGTAAGGTTGGTGAAGCCTGTCTTTTAGAGCAAGGCGCATAAGTTCCGCATCTTTAGTATGTACTGCTTCAACAAACATTGCAAGTCGTTGCGCATTAAATACTGCATCTTTAAGCGGAACATCTTTAGGAAGAACTGATCGAGCAATATCTGTTGAAAGTTCAAAATCTGGAACACAAACAGTAATTGCCCATTCTGATGGCCAGTCAAGTTTTCTGTAAACAACAGAACCGTCATCTTCTTGTGATGATATAACAAGCCCGCCTACAAAAGCAGGGGTAATATTATCTGGATGTCCCTCAAGTTCTGAGGCAATAGATAACAGAGCCAAATCGTCAGCAGGATGTCCAAGAAGTTCATTTGCGGCAATTAAAGCCCCAACAATAACAGATGCACTGCTGCCTAATCCTCTTGAAACAGGAATACCTGATTTTATTGTAATTTTTAATTCGCTTGGAGATTGTCCGATTGAGTTATATAAAAGTTCTACCGCCTTATAAACAATACTGTTTTCATCATGCGGAATGTGTTCAAGTGCAAATTCATCTATTGAAATGCCATCTGATATGACATTTATTTCCACACCTGTACCCGGTAAAACGGTTTCTTCAATAGTTACGGTGTTATATAAAGGCAAAGCCATACCCAAAGTATCAAATCCGGGGCCAATATTTGCCGTTGTTGCAGGCACTTTTACACTTACTTTCATAATAACTTCCTTCTTTCACTTATTATATCAAAAATATGCCAAATTAACCAAAAAACACTTATTATAAATGTCTTATTTACAAAAATACACAAATTGAAACTTGAATAATTATTGCGTAAAATATTGATATGAGTGAATTTCAACCATATTTTACAAATGACGGTTCTGTTGGCTTATATAGCCAGGACTTTGACGATATCTATCATAGCGCATCTGGGGCCTTAACAGAAGCCTATGAAAAATTTATTTACCCGATAAATTGGGAAGTATTGCTTAATCATGACGATATAAAAATTCTTGATATATGTTATGGTATCGGGTATAACACAAAAAGTTTTCTAAATTTTATTTTTGAAAACAAAAAAAAATTAATTAATTTAAAAAAAAATATAAAAAACAAAAATTTGAATAACTCAATCTACTACGAAGCGATACATACCAATAACAATAATACTAAAAAACTCTACGTTTATAACGATACGATACATACAGATAATATTTTTAATAAAATTTCTGTAACAGCAATTGACAAAGATGAAATTTTATTTGAATTATCCCCTTTTATAAAAACAGGTGTGAAAAATTTTAAGAATAATTCTGATATTTTACATAAACACGACATAAATAAGTATCTGAATCACAGAAACAAAAAATTTCCTAAAATTAATGATTTTATAAATTTTCAAATTTTGACAAAAATAGCCCAAAATTGTCCTAAAATACTTAAAAACCCTTTAATACTCTCAATTTTAGCCGATAAAGAATATAGTAAGTATTTTAAAAGCGATTTCAAAGGTTTATTAAAATACATACTTACAAATAGACCTAACCACAATAAACTCTCTATTTTACATAATATATATTATAGGTATCTATCGTATAGTTATAAAAGAGGGCTAAAAAGGTATAAAATACAAGATTTTGATTTTAACATAAAAATTGATGATGCAAGAAATGTTATAAAAGAAGATAAAAATTTATATAATTTGATATTTTTAGATGCATTTACACCTTCAAAGTGTCCATGCCTTTGGACATATGAATTTTTTAAGCGCCTTTATGAAATCATGGAACAAGACGGAATGTTATTTACATATTCTTCTTCGTCGCAGGTTCGTTCAGCAATGATTGAAGCAGGATTTGAAATCGGTAATATTTATAACAACCGATTAAATAAATTTCAAGGAACTGTTGCTGTAAAAAATAAAGCACTTATAAATCATCCGATTTCTGAAGCCGATTTTGGGCTTTTAAAAACTCGTGCAGGTATATTTTATCGTGATGAGAATTTTACGGCTCAAAATGAGGCGATTATAGCGGTTCATAAAACAGAGGTTGAAAACAGTGACCGAATATCAAGTTCGCAATATCTCAAAGCAAGGAGGAAAAATGAATTATGATGTTATAGTAATTGGTGGCGGTACTGCCGGATGTTCCTGCGCATATAACTGTGCAAAACTCGGCTTAAAAACCCTTCTGCTTGAGAAAGAATCATATCTTGGCGGTACGATGACCGGCGGACTTGTTGTACCGGTTATGAAGTCAGGTGAAAACCAAATCAACACTGATTTTTATAAATTGCTAATTAATGAAATGGCGAAAAGAAAAGCGCAGATTACATATCAAGATAATCCCGGCTGGTTTAATCCGATTATTTTAAAAGATGTATTATACGAAATACTTAAAAATGCAAAAGTTGATATAAAATTTAATTCATCCGCAACTCATGCAGAAGTTAAAAACAATAAAATATTATCAGTATATCACGATACGATACATACAAATAATATTATTACTCACAAAGATATGTTATCGGTATGTATCGGAGCGCACTATGTTGTAGATGCGAGCGGGAATTTAGATTTTTCAAAAAATATTAATTGTGAATTTTTAGAAAATAAAAAAGAAATTCCGCCGATAAGTTTCAGATTTATAATGAGCGGAATAGACAACAAAAAATTTGCACAATGGTTAAGTGAATATGACAAGGACAGGGATGTTACAACAGTTGAATATATAGATAATGAACCGTATTTTTCAACAGCATACACTTGGGATAGTAATAAACACTGGGCTTTAGCCCCGTTATTTGATGACGCTGTTATAAAAAATATCTTAAAAAACACTGATAGAAACTATTTCCAGATGTTTAGCATAGCAGGAAGCCCTCAATCTGTGGCTTTTAACTGCCCAAGGCTTTTAGAAAATTATAATTTAGAGGATAAAAAAGATATTGAAAAGGCAAAAACTGACGGTGCGTGTGCAATTGGGCGTATTGCAAAATTTTGTAATATTTATTTACCCGGGTTTGAAAATGCTTATGTGACAAATATTGCAGATATGGTTGGAATAAGGGCATATCGCAGAATTAAAGGAAAATATGTTTATACAATAGACGATTTAAGAAACGGCAAGAAATTTGATAATCCTGTTTTGATTTCAAATTATCCTGTTGATGTTCATTCTAAAGATAAAAACACCTCAACACTTGAAATGACGGGCGAATATCAACTGCCGATAGAAAGTCTTATGAGTGCGGATTACGACAATTTATTTGTCGCAGGCAGAGGTTTAAGTGCGGATGAAATGGCTCAAGGAGCACTAAGAGTTCAGTCAAGTTGTTTTTCTATGGGCGAAGCCGTAGCAAAATATATTCGTAATTTAATTTAAAGTTTTATTATATTTTGCCGTATAAATATTTATGAAAGTAGCAAATATATTTAGAAAAATATTTGAGTATAA
>CADAYE010000005.1 GCA_902792085.1 uncultured bacterium
TTGTAGGTGAATTTATGAACCATACAACTGCGGGTGAGGGTGATATCAAAGGCGCCGTAGTTTTAGGCGCCTGATTGATTTTTGTCCGTAAGGACAAAACGAATGAACATTTTATACTTATATCTTATGCGCTGAGCGATGCCGTCAGGCATTGCAGTAAAAAATGTGTTTTTCCTTTCGGTTCACTTTCCTTTTTGCATCATAATCAAAAAGGAAAGTGAACAAATTTAAAGAGAATACACAATATACATTATGGTGTGAAAATAGTGATTTCATATAAAAAAGACCTGAACTTTTGTTCAAGTCTTTTTATACTTTCTAATAACCGTTTTACCCTGAGAATAATATTTGTCCCTAAGAAGTCCTTTTATGCTAACAAGTCTTCAAGTAATTCTGCGTTAGCTCTTGATTTCTTTACTCTGTACAAATATCTTTCAACTGCTGATTTTATTGTTTTTTCTTTCTGAGTCAAACTATTATCAAGCAGTTCAACATATTTGTTTACTGTTATCATTTGATAATTTTTCATTTTCCTTGCCCTGTCTTTAGAATTTTTAACCAAGTAATGCGTCTAATAATTCTGCATTAGAAACAGATTTGCTTGAATTTCTTACCTGATTTCTATACATGTAAGTTCTTAATGCTTCCCTGATTAATTCTGATCTTGTTCTGTTTTCATTGTTCGCTACTAAATCAATTTCATCTAAAAATTTTTCGGGCATTGAAATTAATACTCTTGCCATTTTATTTCTCCTTTATTTTTCCCTATTGAATTCCCCTGACATTAATATAAAGTATTAATTCGATAAAAAATTGCTAAATTTTACCTATAATATATATATTTTTGTAATATTTCTTAATATTCTTCAAAAGCCACTAATATTTCAGTTTTTAATGTAAGTATTAAGGATATCCGGCAATAATATTTCTGTTTTTTCAATGCTAAAGTTATAACATTGGTCTATTTTTTCTTTATCAAAACCTTCAAAGCATGATTTTCCGTTTTTGTCAGCAAGTATTTTGGGTGCGATAAAGTGATATATCTTATCAGTAAATGGCAATAAACTTCCGCACAATTTTCCGCCTGCTTCCGTAAAAACGCTTGTAATTCCGAATTCATAGATTTTTTTTAGTATAAATTCAATATCAAGTTTGTCATTTATAACGGGGGTTTTTATGTAAGTAATGTTATTTAAGCGGTCTGTTTTTGGTTCTTCGCAAAAAACATAAATATTACCGTCTTTGTATATTTGAGAATTTATATTTGTTTTTAATTCTCTATCCAGAATAATTTTATTTTTGTGTTTCATTTGCGGATTGTCAGCAATAACGGTGGAAGATGAAGTCATTATTGCATCATATAGTTTTCTTAGTTTGCGGCCTTTGTTTCTTGCTTTTTCTGAGGTAATCCATTTTGAATCACCATTGTATGTTGCAATTTTTCCGTCAAGAGTTGTTGCGGTTTTTATGGCTACGAAAGGCATGTTTTTTGTCTTGTTCTTTATAAAGACTTCATTTAGTTTTTGGCATTTTTTTTCCAAAATAGGACCAATGACTTCAATACCATTATCTTTAAGAATTTGTAGTCCTTTCCCTGCGACAATCGGGTTTGGGTCTTTCATTCCGTAAACAACTCTTTTTATCCCTTTTTCGATGATAATATCTGTGCAGGGCGGAGTTTTGCCGTGATGACAACAAGGTTCAAGGTTTACTATCAGAGTGCAATTATTAGCATTATCAAGTTTATTCAGAGCATCTCTTTCTGCATGAAATTCTCCGTATTTTTTGTGATAACCTGTTGCAATCTCATTTTCATCTTTATCAATTATTATGCATCCGACCATTGGGTTTGGGGATGTTTTGCCAAGTCCTTTTTTTGCAAGTTTAATGCATTTTTTCATTAAATTCTCATAATTATTCATATTTGTATTTTAGCAGAAATTATGTTAAATTTATAGCGTAGGAGTTATTATAAGGAGAGAAAAATGGTTGATTTAAAATATATCGGGCATAGTGCATTTATCATCAAAAACAATGATAAGGCTGTAATAATTGACCCCTGGGTAGAAAAAAATGAAAAATTTAATTGGCATGATGAACCGATTACAGATATTTTGCTTACACATGCGCATAGCGACCACTTAGGAAATGCTATAGAAATTGCAAAAGAAAAAGAAATTGAAATTACTGCGGTTGCGGAAACTGCCGCATATTTAGAAAAAAAAGGCGGAGTAAAGGCTAAATCTATCGGATTAGGTGCTTGGATTAATTATTCATGGGGCAGAGCGGTATTTGTTCCTGCTTTTCATTCAAATTCTTTGCCAAACGGTAATTATGGCGGATGTGCCGCAAGTATAATTCTTGATATTGATGGAGTTCGTATTTTCCATGCCGGTGATACCTGCCTGACAGGTGAAATGAAAACAATTAAAGAACTTTATGCTCCTCAGATTGCGCTTTTGCCTATCGGGGGCACTTATACTATGGATGTTGACCATGCCGCAATGGCTGCAAAGTGGCTCGGGGTAAGAACAGTTATTCCTATGCATTATGGCACTTTCCCTGAGATTGAGGCGGATTTGCAAAGGTTTGCACAACTTATTGCGGTTGGCAATACAAATTGTCAAATTCTTGATCCTAATACTGTTCAATAATATAAATGTTTTGAAAAATAGCCTTAAAGTATCTGCTTTAAGGCTATTTTTTTGCTATTTATGTGTTAATATTTTTTCAGATGAGGTATTTTTATGAAAATTTTATTTGTTATTGACAGAGTTGAACTAAAATATTTTGAATTTAATAAATTAGTAACAAATTTTTGGTTAATCAAAGTTTTTTTAGAAAGAGGTTGCGAGGTTTTTATATCGACTATTGATATGTTAAAACTAAAATCAGCAAAGGCATATTCAGATTGTTACAGGGCTTTTGAAAAAGATGATAATATTTTCTTTGAAAAAGACAATTTGCAGGAATTTTGTGTAAATGATTTTGACCTTGTAATGTTTCGCCCTGATCCTCCTGTTGATTTGGATTACATTAATGCGACATATATTCTTGACTTTGTTGATAAAAATAAAACTTTTATAATGAATGATACTGTTTCTGTCCGTAATTTTAATGAGAAACTTCATGCCGTAATGTTTAATAATTTGATGCCTGAAAATATTGTTACTTCATCTTTTAATGATATTTTGAGTTTTTTGAAAGATAAAAATGAAATTATTATAAAACCGTTAAATCAGTGCTTTGGCGGGGGAGTGATGTATTTAAAAGAGGGAGATAAAAATACGGCTGTTATTATTAATCAGATGACAAATAACGGTTCAAAAGCAGTTATGGTTCAGAAATATATTGATAAGGCTGTTTATGGTGATAAAAGAGTTTTGTTTTTAGGTGAAAACATTTTGCCATATTGTGTTCAAAAAGTACCGAGTAACAATGATTTCAAATTCTGCGAACACTGTGATTCTAATATTAAAAAAGCAGTTTTATCTGATGAAGAAATTGAAAAATTTAAGCCTGTAGCCAAAAAGTTAAATTCAATGGGAATATATATGGCAGGATTAGACGTCATTGACGGAAAAATTATTGAAATAAATGTAACAAGCCCGTGCTACTTTATAAAAGAAATAAATTCGCATTTTGGGTGCAATCTTCAGGATGAGATAGTAAATTATATTCTTGATAAAGTGAATGACTCTTTGTATGCTTTGAAATAAGGAAAAACCGCACAGGTCGTTCTATGCGGCAAGGGGAAAATTTACGAAAATTATATTGGGAATGAATATTTTATGCGTTGAAAATATTGAATGATTTTTCTACATTTTTGGATATTACTTTGGCTACTGATTCATATTCGGTTGTAAGTGCGGTATGTTCCGATTCAAGTTTAGTTAGTTGCATATCAAATCGTTTGTCCTCACTTTCAATTTTATCCATGTGATTTTGATATATTTGTTCTGCGATAGCCATTTTTTTCTTGTTTTCTTTCTCTACGATAGATTCATCATCATCCAGAGTTGTTTTAACAAAATCTTTATCAGTCGTACTGTAATATGAAATATACAATTTGCCGGTTTTGAGTTGATTAATTAACCAATTTTCATTTAAGTATGCCTGCTTTTCATCTGCGACGGCAAGCGTTGATCCACCATTATCATAGGTTATCGTATTGATATATTTTTCATCAAGCATTTTATTAAATGTTGTATATCCTTTGGTAATCATCTCATTGTATATATTTTTATAATACTGAACTGCATCAGCATCATATTCATATTGCTTGCCTGTCGCGTATTTTTCGGTTACAGCCATCGCGTAATCGTATAAATCACGTTGTTCTGCTGTTGTGCCTTCATAGAAAATAGTATTATCTGTATTTGTGACGCTCGTTGTTTTAATTGTATCAGAATTTGATAAATTAGGTGATGAGTAACTGCCAAAATCCTGATTAATAAAAAGGGAAGTCATTGTTTTTGAAGATTGGGTATTCCCGTCTTTATCCTTGTATGTAAAATCAGAGCCATCTTCTTTTTCAAATGTGTATCCGTTTGAACCGTTGCTTGTAATTTTTAGTCCGGTCAGATAAACATATCCGTCATCATCCATCATATTATTACCGCCAAGATAATCTTTTGCCATGAATTTTGCGGCATATCCGGTTGTTCCGTCATCTTTAAGATATGATTCAACTTCAACAGGAATATTGTCATAATAGAAATATGCAGAACCGCCTGAAACACCTTCCTGTACAAATATTTGATTTCCAGCCGTACCTGTTTTGTATCCTGATTGGTATGTTGCATAGACTACATTTCCTGTACCTGCGCTTGATTCGTGGAAAGTAAATCCTAAAACATGACTGCCTTTTAATTTTGATGATTCGTCATAATAAATGCCATCAGCATGACCTTTATTTATTGCTGCAAAATATTTATCCCAAGCGTCGTGAACATCTGCTTCAGATACAGTCGCTTTCTCCACTTGTGTAAAATTGCCGACTTTTTTTAAGAAAGTATTGAAATCATTATGACCATCTCCAAATGCATTTGCAATATCTTGAGTAACAAGAATTTGACCTTTATTATCAGATACGATATATTGTTTTCTTGTCGCAACTGCATTCATTGCTGTAAGTTGATTATAAGTTACCGGTTCATAATTAGGAGTATCACCATTGTAACCTGTTAAAATTTGATACTGAGTAGCCTGTAAAGCTTCCAAGTATTGATCGTTAGCAGTTTGAGAATCATCTGCAAGTCTTTGTTTTGAATAAGCAACACATTGCTGCTCAAATTCGTTGTTCGAAATCCGAGCGGTCATAAATAATAATCTGCCTTGTGATGCTGCCATTCCCATAGTTGAACGGTTTATCCTTTCTTGCAAATTTTCGTACAATGTGTTTGACGGCATATTTTCTTTAAATCTTTAGTATTTTTTTAGATTTGTTAAAGTTTTGTTACAAAAAGGCAATTTTCTTAGAAAAATTTTTTTTATAAAAATGTAGGTTAGTTTTAATTGATTAAAGGTAGGAATTTTTATGGTTAGTGTATCAGCAATTTCATCAGGTTTACAAACAATGTGGCGCTATGGCAAGCGTGCTTTAGAAGTTGCACCTGAATTGGCATTTGGCAGTGCAAGTGAAGCAGCAGGGGCTGCAATGAAAGCAACTAAAGGTTCTGTATTTAATAAAGCGCAGGCAGGTTGGCATGCATTAGAAAAAGCAGGCTCAGGAAGTTTCTTTAAAAGATTTTTAGGAAATTGTAAAAGTTTTATTCCTGATGCAGTTAAAGCATTTAAAGCCGGTTCTGCTTCAGGCTTAAAAGGCGGTTTTAAAGGTTTATTTAAAAATTTAGGCTCTAAAATGCCGTTTATAATGTCGGCATCCTGGATGCTTTTTGAGTTACCTAATATTTACACCGCTGTAAAAGAAAAAGGTGTATTTCAAGGTGCTAAAGAAGTATTAAAATTTGGTGCAAGAATGACCACTGCAGGTCTTGGTTCTGCTATTGGTGCGGCTTTACCAATTCCATTCGGGAGTTTAATCGGTTGGATGGCAGGTGAATGGATTGCATCTCGTATCGTTGGTAAATCTTATACTGAACAAAAAGAAGAAAAAGAACAATTAATAAAAGAATTGACAGGACAAGATCCTAATGCGCAACAACAGGTTGAACAAACTCAACAGCCACACAATCCTAACCCGTATTGGTTGAATAATCAAACTGCGCAGGTTCAGCCGCAACAACCAAGTTTTAGCGGCAATATGTCAAATCCGTTTGACTATAATCAATACAAACTTCAAAGTATGCCTTATGCAAACGATATAATGATGCAACAAATGCCGTTTAATGCAATAGCATAAAAGATTTTCTATAAAAATAACCCTAAATAAATACCTAACCCTAATTAACCTAACGGTACGGATAGAATAAATGTTCTTTCCGTACCTTTTTATGCGCAAAAAATATTTTTACTGCTTTTATTACTTTTGTGAGGTGTATAAATGAAAATTATTTCTGATTATGGTGTTAGAACCAATAAAAATAACTATTCGCATAAAGTATCTTTTTGTGCTTTAACTCCCAAAACAATTACCAAAACTGTTTATCCCGAAATTATGTTTAACGCAATGAATAATGCTTGTGCTAAAATAATTGCAGAATTAAATATCGAGAGCAAGAATGTTATGAATGAAACAGAAAAGTTTATAAAGTTGAGAGAGGATTTTTCTCCTGCGCTTGATAAAGTTTTGCGTAATGAAGAAAGAACAGCATGGGATTTTTATATAAATTCTAATCCTGAAACGATGAAAGCATACGAAAATGCACAGGAAGAATTTTCACAACTTTTCAGCAACAAAAGAACTTATGAAAGTTTTTCATCAATTAACTTGTCAAAACTTCCTAAACACGAACAAAAGCAACTAAAAGATTTACTTAAAATGTTTGACAAACGAATAAATACCGGCAAAATGTATAAAGCATTAGAGAAAAAAGAAAATGAAATAGCACAAAAATATAATTCTTATGTCCCGAAAATTGACGGTAAAGAAGTTTCAAAACCTGAAATATCAAGAATTATTCAGACAGAAAGCAATCCTGAATTAAGACAAAAGGCTTATGACGCATTGATTAAAGGCGGAGATTTAATCGCCGATGATATGATAGAATTTGTCAAAATGCGTAATGAATTTGCTAAAACAAAAGGCTATGACAATTTCTTTGATTATCAGTTAAAAGAAGAATTTGATGTTGAATCTCCGTTTTTGAATAAACTGATAGAACAGGTATATTCGGGTGCAAAAGACAAAATCAAAGCAATTCAGGAAAAATCTTATGCAGAATTAAGACAAATTTTTGGAACAGATAATTTGCAAGGCTATCATTACGGTCTTTTAACAGATTCAAATCCTGCTAAGGCTGTCAATAAAATTCTTGAAAATTACTCAATAGAAGACATCTCTAAAAAAGCATACGCAGGGATGGGCTATGATGTTGATAAGATGATATCAGAAGGTAAATTGACTCTTGATTTATACCCACGTAAAGGTAAAAACACACACGGTTTTTGTTTTGGAATTGATCCGGGGAAAGATTCAAGAATTTTAGCTAATTTAAGAAATGATACTCTCAGTCTTGATACATTAAATCATGAAATGGGACACTGCGTTTACGATTTGGGCATCTCAAGAGATCTGACAGTTATTGACAGAGCGCCGTCATCTTCTGCTTTCACAGAAGCAATTGCAATGATGATGGGTGACTTACCGAAGAAGGAAAATATTTTAAAAGATATCGTTCCAGAAAAAATACTTATCCCGTTTAAAAAATCTATATCAGAGGACGAAGCAAATTTTGTATCAAAAAGTCTTTTGATTATTGATTTTGAAAGGGAGTTATATAAAAATCCTAATCAAAATCCCGCAAAACTTTGGGCAGATTTACGCTTAAAATACCGAAACCAAAATCACGCCCCGAATAACGAATGGGCAACAATTCCGCATTATCTGTCGCATCCGGGGTATTATCAAAATTATTTCAGAGCATCTTTAATGAAAGCGCAAATTTATAATTATTTACAAAAGGTCTTGGGTAATATAACCGAAAATACTCAAACATCAAAATATTTAAAAGACAATATTTTTTCAAAAGGTGCATCTGTGGAAGAATACGACCTTATTAAACAACTGACCGGTAAAGAATTCAGCGCAAAAGACTATATTCAGACTCTCTAACCCATAGGTGGCGGTTGAATATATAATGGCTTTAATTCCTGCCATTTACATTCGTTAGATTTAAGTTTTTCATAAGCAAGTTTTGCTAAAATATCACCAAGAGGGTATTGTTCCTGCTGATAAGATGTTCCGCCAAGTCTTTGCTGCAATTTATCATCTGTTATAAGTGTGTAATCACCATTTTGAAGAATTTGTTCAACTTCTTCAAGTTGAATTGCACCTTTTATTTCACCATTTATAAGAAAATATGCGCAATTTTTTCTTGCATCAAGGGCTACTGCAGTATTTTTACCTTTGGAAATTCGTTCTAAAATCTCAAGTGATGAAATTCCGACAGCAGGCAGGTTTAACTGTTGCGCCATGGTTCTTGCAACCGTTGTACATGCTCTTATTCCGGTAAAACTCCCCGGTCCGATATTAGTACCGATTGCGTCCAAATCCTGAGGGGTTAAACTGTTTTCTTTTAATACGGATTTTATTGTTGAAATCAAAAATGCCGAATGATATTTGTTATCCTTATTTGTTACTATTTTTGAGGATAATATTTTTTCATTGTCGGCTAATGTTACATACATTTTGTCTAAACATGTATCAAAAACTAATATTTTCACCTGCTTAATTCCTCTACAATCTTTATACAATTATCTCCAAAACCTTCAAATGAATATTTTCTTGAATCATCATCTTCATAAGTCACATTTATTTTTATATGGTCAAAAGGTACCTGATTTTGACCAAACTCAGCCCATTCAACAAATGTAATCTGCTTCCCTTCAGAATATTCCTGAAGTTCGTCAAAAATTGTTTTTATTCCTTCATTTTCAAGCCTATATAAATCAAAATGATAAACAGGTATTTTTGCACTGTGATATTCATTTAAAATTACAAAACTCGGACTTGTAACTTTTTCAGTTATACCGATGGCATCTGCAACTTGTTTTACAAAAGCGGTTTTACCTGCACCAATTTCCCCGTACAAATTTATAAAACATCCGTCATTTTCAATAAGTTTGGCAAAACGAAATGCAAGTTCTTTTGTGTCATTTAGGGTTTTGCATATTTTTTCGTAAGTTTTAGTCATTATTAATTACAACCTTATTTCTTCCTGTATTTTTTGCCTGATAAAGCGCTTTATCCGCTTTTTTCATTAAATCATCATCACTGTCATTTTCTTTAATCTCGTATATTCCGAGACTCAAAGTGATTTTAATATTTTTTTCTTCACAGTCAGGTGCGACTTTTGAAATATCTATAACTTTATTTTCAACTGTCTGTCTTAAACGCTCCGCAACCATTTGTGCTTCATTGATTTTGGTAAACGGTAAAAGAATAGAAAATTCCTCGCCTCCGTAACGGCCTGCTATATCGTATTCACGAAGTTGCCCTCTGATTACTTTTGCAATAGTTTTTAAAACCAAATCCCCGGCTGCATGTCCGTATGTATCATTTACATGCTTAAAATAATCAATATCAGTCATAATACCGCATAGTGGTGCGTGCTGACGTTTTGCGTTAGAAACTTCCTGCTTGATACGAACTTCCAACTGATGCCTGTTATAAAAACCCGTCAGAGCATCCAAAGTGGCATGTTTTAATATTTCAGCATAAACATTTGCTCTGTTAATTGTAATAGCCATCTGGTTTGCCAATTGCTCCATGTATTCTCTGTCTTTAAGATTTATTTCATCTTCTGTGCTTTTAGCAACAAGCGAACCGACATTTTTGTTTTCGCAAATCAATGGCACTGCATAAATTTTTCCATCTGATAAAAGTTTTGTTTCATTGTGCTCTTTTATTGCATCAAGAATTTTCTCGTCTTTGCAGTCATTTGGGTAAGATAAAACATTTATTCCTGTGCTTTCATCCCGCAGAAAGATATAAACAAGATAATTTTCAAAGAACTTGTCAAGCATTTCTCCGATAATTGGGATGATGTATTTTAATTCATATTGCGTTTCAATTATTTTTGCAATATTTTTCATTGTATCGTGATAATTTACATCCTTCTGCATTTTTTCATTTAGCAGAATATTTTGAATTTTCAGTGATATAAAGCCTGAACAGATTTCCAAGAATTGTGATAAATTCGGATTTGTCTGTGAAAATTCAAGACTTCCTAAACATTTTTTGTGTTTATATATCGGAATGCTATGAGTTAAAGTCTTTTGTTCTTTTGAATTTTCAAGATTAAGTGCAAATTCTTTTATTCCAAAATTATCTTTAAAAAACATATCCAAAGCAGAGTTAAGCGACTTTTGGCTGTAACTCTCATTTAAAATATCGGAAAGTTTTTCAATTTTATCTAACATTTTGTCATTCTGAACTTGCTTTTACGCTTCTGCCTGTTGTGCAACTTCATCAGATATATCGCAGTTTGCATAAACATTTTGAACATCATCAAGTTCTTCAAGGCGTTCAATTAAGCGCATAACTGAAGTTGCAGTTTTAACATCCGTTATTTCTATTGTATTTTTAGGGATTCTTGTCAATTCGGCATTAGAACTCTTAAAGCCTTCTTTTTCAAGTCCTTCAACAACGCTTTGGAATGTTTCAACAGAAGTGATTACTCTGTATTCTTCTTCGTCCTCTTCAACATCTTCCGCATCAAAATTGATTGCTGTTTCAAACAGTTTTTCAAAATCAGTTTCATCTGCATTAAATGTTATAGAGCCTTTTTTATCAAACATATAACTTACGCAATTTGTTTCACCGAGATTTCCTCCGAATTTTGAAAATAAACTGCGAACATCTCCTGCTGTTCGGTTACGGTTGTCAGTCATACATTCAACAACTACTGCAACACCACCTGCTCCGTAGCCCTCGTATGTAATTTCTTCGTAATTGTCGCTTGCGCCTCCTCCGGCACCTTTGTCAATTGCTCTTTTAATGTTATCATTTGGCAAACCTGATGCTTTTGCTTTTTCAATAGCAGTTCTCAAACGGAAATTCCCAGCAGGGTCAGGCCCGCCAAGTCTTGCGGCTACAATAATTTCTCTTGAATACTTCTGAAATACAACGGCTTTTTGCCCGTCTGTTTTTGCTTTTTTATTTTTTATGTTTGCCCATTTTGAATGTCCTGACATAATCTTATATCCCTTCTTTTACTAATATCCCTTATTTATATGCTAATTTTAGCAAAAATAAGAGCATTTTTCAACATTATTAGGACATAAAAATAGCCGTTGCATAGGGGACGGCTTTTAGGTAAAAGGTTAATGTAGGAGAAAATAAAGAAAAAGAAAAATGGTTATCATTAGTAATATTCCCGTTATTACAGCGAAAATAACTCTTTTTATATTTATTTTTACAAACCTTAACAAAAGAAAACCCACAATATCAGTGGGTTTAAAATCTACACTAACTACCTAACCTTAATTTATGAAACAAACTTTTTATTAAAACATTGAGTATTCTTTATAATCATACTGATAGCCCATTTTTGCCGCTAATTTTTTGATTAGTGCATTAAAGTTGTCTGCTACACCGTTATCAATGTATAAAATGCTGTTTAGTTCTTTAGTGATTGCCTGATAATCAGCATCCTTGCTTAAGTCAATACCCAATTCTTGAGCCTTATCTCGTAGAGCCCTTTGAATTAGCCTTCCATATTTTAATTTTTGATCGCTGTTAGCATCTGCCATAAATACTTCCATGAATGATTCACCCGGATAAGATTGATTCCATTGAATCATTCTTTCAATTACATCGTCTTTTGAAATTTCATCACAGCAAGCGTTGAACATTTCATCATCTGTTCCCGGTTTAAATGTTGCGTCGTGAAATGCATCTACCCATGTTGCAAAATTTTCAGGTATTACTGATGATGAAACGGAACTGGCTCCGTTTGCTGAACTTGAAGGACTTGGTGATGAAGAAGATGATGAAGGTGAAGAAGATGATGAACTTGGTTGAGAACCCTGAGTTGTTGTTTCTTCAGGTTTCCCTGCAATCAAGTCATTTACAGCAACTTTCAATTCATTTGCTTTTAAATATGCACTTTGCGGATCCATTCCGCTTGTTTTAAGTGCTTCAATTTGTTTTTCATATTCTTCTAACTTTTTAAGTTGTTCTTCAAGTTTTGTTTTGTCTTCTGCTTTTAAGTCTTGTGCTTGAAGTTGTGCCTGAATTTTTGCTTTCTGACCTGCAATTGTCTGCATTCCAGTATTAATTTCTTGACTTGCCAACTGATTCAATGATTGTGCCGCCATAGCGGATGCCTGACAAATTACAGCCTGAGTATTGATTTGCGGTGTCATTGGATATCCGCCGAATATACCCATAGGCCATCCTGATGCCTGAGCAACCTGATTGAATGCCAAGCCAATTTGTGATTGCTGATAATTATCCACAGGGAAAATCTGGATGTCACCACCGAAGTTTGTTATCCCAAATGGATTATATGACATAAATGGAAGATAAGCCATTGATGCGTTTGTTAAATTCCCGTTACAACTCATTCCTAATCCAAACATATTTGTTTCCCCGTTTTTTGTTTTTGTCCCCTGTACTTATATAAACAATTTTGTTATTTAAAAATTGCCTTTTTAGGCAGAAATATATTTGTCATTTTTTTTAAATGCAAGCAGTGATTGCGTTTTGCTTAATATTTCTGTTGTAACATTTCTTAATATATGATTATTTTATATGGTTTATGTTATTATTTGGGATATGAAAACACTTGCAAAATTTATACACGAAAAAAGAGAAGAATTGGGATTAACTCAAAAAGGACTTGCTGTAGCATCAAATATTCCTTTGAATGAGATAGAAGGAATTGAAGAAGGTAAAACTCTGTTTTTATCGGTTACAAGACGACAGGCTCTTGCAAAGGTTCTAAAATGTGAACCGGAGGAAATTAAAACTCTTGAAAAGGATATTAGTGAAAATATTATATCAGATGAAATTATAGGAAGTTTAAAAGAATTGATTTTAAATGGCGCAGGAGGCTTGAAATGTCCAAAATGTGGGGCCCCTTTGGTTACTCGTATAGCAAAAATGTATGATTTGGAAGACAATTTGATTTTGCATCCTAAAGCGCATTGTACAAAATGCCCGTTCCAGATACATTCCTGAAACGAGCACTTGTAATTTATTATTTCTTTTGATTTTTAAACAAGCCCCTGAGCAATCATTGCTTCGGATAATTTTTTGAATGCTGCAATATTTGCACCTGCGACATAATTCCCGCTTATACCTGCTTCATCGGCGGCTTTCTTGCATGCTTTGAAAATATTTGTCATTATTGTATCGAGTTTTTGTTCAACTTCTTCAAATGTATAGTAATATCTAATACTGTTTTGTGTCATTTCAATTGCAGATGTTGCGACTCCTCCTGCGTTAGCAGCTTTTGCTGGGGCAAAAAGAACTTTATTAGCCAAGAAATAATCAATTGCTTCGGTTGTCGAAGGCATATTTGCACCTTCACCAACTGCAATAACACCGTTTGCGACAAGCGTTTTTGCATCTTCAAGAGTTAATTCGTTTTGGGTAGCACAAGGGAGAGCAATATCAGTTTTGATGCCCCAAATAGGGGAGTTAGCGCCTATTTTTTCAATATATTTTGCATTTGGATTACATTCGAGATATTCTTTGATTCTTCCTCTTTTTACTTCTTTTATTTCTTTTATGTAATCTAAATTTATTCCGTCTTCATCATAAATACAACCATTTGAGTCGCTCATAGCAACAACTTTAGCCCCCATTGCCGCCGCTTTTTGAGCAGCATATATTGCAACATTACCTGAACCTGAGATTGTTACTGTTTTCCCGCTCATTGAGTTGCCGTGTTCTTTAAGCATTTCTCTCATATAGAACAGTAAGCCGTATCCTGTTGCTTCTGTTCTTGCCAATGAACCGCCGTAACTGATGGCTTTACCTGTTAAAACTCCGCCTTCATAGGCATTTTTAATTCTTTTATACTGTCCGAATAAATAGCCGACTTCTCGTCCGCCTACACCGATATCTCCTGCAGGAACATCAACATCATGCCCGATATGTCTGTATAATTCAGTCATAAAACTTTGACAAAACCTCATTACTTCGTTATCAGACTTGCCTTTTGGGTCAAAATCACTTCCACCCTTTGCTCCGCCTATAGGCAAACCTGTAAGAGCATTTTTAAATATTTGTTCAAAGCCTAAAAATTTCATTACGCTAAGATTAACGCTCGGATGAAATCTCAAACCGCCCTTATAAGGACCGATAAGAGAACTGAACTGTACCCTGTAGCCTCTGTTAATCTGAATTTTGCCGTTATCATCCACCCATGGAACCCTGAACATTATAATTCTCTCAGGTTCTGTCATTCTTTCAAGAATTGCATTTTTTTCATATTTATCACTTGAACTGATAATAGGCTCTAATGTTGTTAAAACTTCTTTTAGCGCCTGAATAAATTCCGGTTGATTATCGTTTCTCATTTCTGTTTCTTTTATAACTCTTTCAATATAACTATTCATGACTTCTCCCTTTTTCATAACTACCTTTTTATTTTTACTATTTTTGTAATATAATTGCAAATTAATTTTTTATAAAGTTCCCTATTTTATAGACTATTGGGTAATATGAAATAATTTTTCGGGTTTTAATATGATATTGTTATGTTATTAGTATTATCTTTATTATTTATTCTAATGATGGGTTATCAGATGTATTTAATAAAAAAATATAAGAATCTTAATAAAGATGAGATGTCTTATGTTGCAACACTTACTCATGATTTAAAATCCCCTGCCAGAGCACAAATTAATATGCTTAATTTACTTTTAAACGGTCATTTTGGCGCATTGAATCCGAAACAATACGAAATGCTTAAAATGACATGCTCATCTGCTAAATATATGTCTAATCTCGTGGGTACGGTATTAGCAGGGTATAAATACAGTTCAAATTCAATTGTATTATCAAAATCGAATTTTGACTTAGTTAGCCTTATAAATTCGGTAATTAAGCAAAATGAATTCATGATATCTGATAAAAATATGAATTTAATATTTTATTATGATGCTCCGTATTGTTTGGTAAACGGGGATAAACTACAGATAGAAAGAGTTTTAGTAAACTTACTTACCAACGCAATTACTTACGGTTTTGAAAACACAGATATAATTGTAAATTTAAAACATATTTCAGGATCTTTAAATTTTTCTGTTTCAAATAAAAGTTATTTTATTCCTCAAAAAGAATTGAAAAATATTTTTAAAATGTATTCCAAAACAGTAAACTCAAGGCGTAATAATGTATCAACAGGCCTTGGTTTATATGCATCAAAGCAAATTATAAACAAACATGGCTGGGAAATTTATGCAAACAGCACCCCAGACGGAACTTGCACTTTTGGTTTCAGATTGTCTGAAGAAATTAATAATGCGGAATTAATTAATAAATAACTTATGGTAATTAGATTCTATTTTACAGAAGCATGTCATTGCTGTAACATTGTATATAGTTACCAAACTTATTTTTCCAAAAGATGAGTATTTATTTTACCAAATTTTGCCGAAAGGTTGTCAATAAGGTGGATAAGGTATAATTCCGGTTCAAGCGCATCTTTTGAATCCAAATCAATAATTGCACCCCAATCTGCTCTGCCGTGGTGTGCCGCAATCATTCTTGCTACTCTTACAAAACCTGCATTCATACAAGTGCTAAACCCCCATTGAGAGTGAGTAATCCAAGTTTCTCTAAAACCCGGGGCATAATCAATTAAGCCGGTTTCCGTATCAATTGTATATTCAAAAATTTTACCGAAATCATGTAACAAGCAGGCAGCAATGATATTATCTTTATTAACCTTTGATGCAAAATGTTCAATATTTAATAGTGCAAATTCTACACATTCAACAGTATGAACAAGCAATCCGCCGATAAAATTATGGTGCATAAGTTTTGCGGCAGGCATAATCTTAAATTTATCGGCATTATCTTCAAAGAGTTTAGATACAAAATTTCTTAGTTCTTCTTTTTCTATCAGATTTACAAAAGACTGTAATTTTGCCCAATATTGTTCAATTTCATCAGGCTCAAGCCCTAATTTTGCTTCTTTTAGAAGTTCAAGTGCGGAAACAAGACAATTATTATATTTTTCATTAAAAGTTGCTGATACTATGCGTACAAGATTTCCTGTTCTGAATATTTTTGCATCAAAACGATTTAGGGTTTCTTCCCACAAAATGCAATTCAAAACACTGTCATCTTTTGTATTTTTTAGTTGTAATTTCCCCATTTTTGTACCGGCTTTTGTGTCGCCGATTGAAAATATAATTACTTCGTAAGTATCTTCTGTATTAAACATTTTTACTCCTTAATTTTTTTCTCTGTCAATAATATTTTCTTTTCTGCCCCAAACAAAAGACGAACGGATTTCTTCACCGATTTTTTCTATAGGGTGATTTCTGTTTTCTTCTCTTAGTTTGTCAAAATATTTGTGACCTGTTTTCATTTCGTTGGTAAATTCATCAGCAAAAGCACCTGATTGAATATCTTTTAAAATTTCTCGCATTGCATTTTTAGATGCTTCGCCAATAATCTTTGGACCTCTGGTCATATCACCGTATTCAGCCGTATTAGAAATTGAATAGCGCATATCAGCAAGTCCGCCCTGATTAACTAAATCTACAATAAGTTTCATTTCATGCAGGACTTCAAAATATGCCATATAAGGTGAATATCCTGCCTCTGTCAAAACTTCAAACCCTGCTTTCATTAAAGCGGAAACACCACCGCATATTACGGTTTGTTCACCAAATAAATCTGTCTCTGTTTCTTCTCTGAATGTTGTTTCTATAATTCCGGCCCTACCTGCACCTATTGCGCTTGCATAAGAGAGAGCAACTTCTTTACCGTCACCTGATGGATTTTGATATACTGCGATTAGGCTCGGAACCCCTTTACCTTCCGTATATTGGCTTCTTACCGTATGCCCAGGACCTTTTGGCGCTACCATTATGACATTTATATCATCTGGCGGTACAATTTTTTTGAAATGAATATTAAACCCGTGAGCAAACATCAAATACTGCCCTGCTCTCATATTAGGCTTAATCTGCTTTTCATAAACTTCTGCCTGAACCTCATCAGGAATTAAAACCTGAATCACATCTGCCCATTTTACGGCATCCTCAATTGACATCGTTTTAAATCCGTAATTTTTTGCTTTAATATCGGATGCTCCGCCAAGTCTTAAACCTAATACAACATTACAACCGGAATCTTTTAAATTCATAGATTGACCGTAGCCTTGAGAACCAAAGCCGATAACTGCAATTTTTTTTGTTTTGATTAAATTTTGATTAATGTCTTTATCTAAAAATATTTTCAGTTCACTCATTATACACTTCCCTTCTGTTCATATTATATCATAAAGAAAATCCGAAAACTTTGTCATTCTGAACTTGATTCAGAATCCTAAAATTTTCGGATTTTTAATAAGAATATGATATTTTTTATTCTTCAATATTTGTAATTTTATAAACAAGTCCTGCGCAGGCACCGCCAAGAAGGTTTGCACCTATTGTAACAAGTGCAATACAAGGACAGCATACACAACCCATTATTGTTGCAGAAATAGCCACTGCAGGGTTAAATGCTGCCATACAAACACTTCCTACTGCGAATGCACCTGCGGTTACGGTTGAACCGATAGCAAAACCGTAATAAGAATTTCCTGCGGTTTTGCTTGCTGTTGCGGTGTGTAATACAACATAGCAAAGTGCAAATGTAAATAAAAATTCAGCAATAATTATTGTTGCAATATTGAATGAAACTTTTGCTGGTGCATCAAGTCCGCCTGATAACAAATTGATTGCTAAAGCAGCACAAGAACCGCCCAAAATTTGAGCAACTGCATAAGGAATCCATTGTTTCCATTCTAAAGCCCCTCTGATTGCACAGGCAAGTGAAACAGCAGGGTTGTAGTGCCCGCCTGAGATGTATCCGCCGGCATAAACCATTACCATTAAAACAAAACCAATTGCAATAGGTGCTATGCAGGTTTCTCCACCCCATGCTACAGTCGCTCCGATTGTGAATACAAGGAAAAATGTGCCTATAAACTCAACCAGGTATTTTTTTAAACATTCATTCATAAATAATCCTCCTTATTAATATAACTAACCTTACGACCATTTTGATTATATAATATTATTTTAAACTTTGCAAAATCTTAACCTTTGTTATGGCTGAAACCATAATTCTCTGCAACAAATCTGCCAATTGATTTAATCTTTGCGCCGATACAATTTCTGCATTTATCCGGATTATCATTAACACAAATTTTATCAGGATAAATTTCATATTTTGCGCGATATTGTTGCGTGGTAATATTAGGCATAACAACATTTGCTCCACTTTTTAGGGCAATAATTCTTCCGTTAGGATGCAGAGTTTCCATCGCAGTAGTTGCAGGTATATTTATATCAGGAAGCATAATTCGAGTTAATGCCATTACTTTCAGCGCAAGAGTAAAACTACCTTTATCTGCATTATTCAGCGGTGTATCAGGGTGAGGAATAAAAGGACCGATTCCAACCATATCTGCTTGTATTTCTCTAAAAAACAATATATCATCCGCAAGTGATTCTGTTGTTTGATTTGGCAAGCCAACAAGACAACCTGTTCCGACTTCATATCCTAAAGTTTTTAAATCCTTTAAACATCTCAAACGATTATCAAAATCCATATTCGGATGCATTTGTTTATACAAATTTTTGTCCGTTGTTTCTATCCTTATCAAATATCTGTCCGCTCCTGCATCTTTAAATGCTTTGTAATCCTCATAAGAGCGTTCGCCAATACTTAATGTAAGAGCAACATCAAATTCTTTTATTGATTTTATAATTTCAACCATTTTGTCTGTCGTGTAATATCCGTCTTCCCCAGATTGAAGTACTATAGTTTTATAGCCCATATCTGATGCATGTTTTACGATTTTGATAATCTCATCTTTTAGTATTCTGTATCTGTCTGCGTTGTTGTTATCTTTTCTCAATCCGCAGTATTTACAGTTGCATTTACAAATATTTGAAAATTCGACAAGTCCCCTTAAATGAATGCCGTCACCAACATTTTCTTTTCTTGTTTTGTCTGCAAGAGAGAACAACCATTCGTTTTTAGTATCGTCTTTTAATATTTCAATTATTTCTTTTTTGGTAAACACGAATAACTCCCTTTAAAATATTACCATAAATCAATGCAGATATACATTTCCCTTTAAATGCAGAAAAATCAAGTGCAAAACTAAAAAATCTTAACAAAATAAATAAAAATTTACTTTTAGAAACATTTTGTGTCACTGGGCATGCTTTATGATAGATTAAGGGAGTAAGGAATAGTTTAGTAAGGAGATAATGAATGGCTGAATATCTGAGTAAGGAAGAGATTAAACAGTGGAGAAGTTCATTAGAAAAAATTACATTAGAGGAATTTGCTGCAAGATTGGGTAAAAAGATAGAACAAAAAAAAGAAACAAATGATTTGGTTGATATAGTTCTTCACGGTAAACCAGTTGTATCAAATGAAGCAGAATGGAATACAACGACTGAAAGGCTCAGTTCTATTGCAAACAGAGCATACGAAAAAGAAAAAGAATTATATGTTTCTCCTTTCTCTGTAAAGAATTTACAGACAGATAAAAAAGAAGGAACAAAAGTTGCCAAAAAAGAAACAAAAAAAGTTCAGACAAAAGTTGAACCTGCTACTAAAAAAGCAGAAACGAAAAAATCACAAAAAGTTGTTGGAAAAGCGAAAAAAGATATCGTAAATGAGGTTAAAACAGGTGATGTTGTTAGGGATGAAGTCAGAGTAGTATTTAAAAAAGCATTAACAGACAGAGAACAAAGAGTCTTTGATTATTTTGCTTCTCACAGAAACGAAATCGTTTATGCTAAAGATCTTGCTGACTTACTTGAATTACCGAGAGATTATGTTTACAAGTATATTAAAAACTTGAGAGCAAAAATCGACGGTGAAGCATTGCAAAATGCCGATAAAGGCGGATTTATTCTGTCTCTATAATTTAAAATGATATGTGTATAATTAAAAAACGAACCAAATGGTTCGTTTTTTTTATTTAATTTCTACTTTTGCACCGACAAATTCAAGTGCTTTTTTAGTTAAATCCGCTTCTTCATCTGAAATATCGGTCATAAATATTGCAGGTGCCGCTTCTGCTATCCATTTTGCATGGTCATAAGTTATTCCCGTAATTTGTCTTAATGTAGCCATTACTGTTGCCTTATTTTCGCCGATATCAACTAACGCAAGACTGTTTTTGCCTGTATTTTTCTTTATTACAAAGTCTTTGGGTCCAAAAAATTTTTTATTATAAATCAGGCACATTCTTTTTAGGTTTTTAATGAATTTCAAAACATCAAACTTATCCATATCAAATTTGAAAAACTTTTTAAATACATACTCATTTAAAATGATAATCAACATCAGTGCTATTGCACCATATAAAAATCTTTCATCTAACATATATTCTCCGTTTTTATTTTCTTATTTCTACAATT
Source organism: uncultured bacterium (assembly GCA_902792085.1). Lineage (GTDB taxonomy): Bacteria > Cyanobacteriota > Vampirovibrionia > Gastranaerophilales > Gastranaerophilaceae > Zag111. Next base: position 20,746 of record CADAYE010000005.1, read on the forward strand.
GCTCCATATTTTTCAAGAGTATTTTTTATTACTTCTGCTTCTGTTAATAGAATTTGAGATGTTATTAATGAAGGGGTATTTTCAATTATTTCTTTACCTTCTCTAAGTCCTATTTTAGTTATTTCTCTTATTTCTTTTAAAATTTTAAGTTTATTATTTCCTGCAGATACTAAATGGACCGAAGCAAGTTCTGACTCATCATATAATTTTACTTGAGGCTCGTTTTCTAATGGCTCATTTTTGGGTTCATTTATAAGATTTTTGTCTTTCTTCCTTGTTATAAGAATTATTATAAATGTAAAAATACCGAGTCCTAATAATATTGGTATATTCATATGTCTCCTTAAAATAAAACGGACAACCTTTTAAAGATTGCCCGATTATTCTAACATTTTTTTGTTTAAAAATCAAACTACTTGATTTCAACACCAGCGCCTGCTGCTTCAAGAGTTTTCTTGATTTCTTCAGCTTCAGCTTTTTTGATGTTTTCTTTAACTGCTTTAGGTGCTGCTTCAACTAAGTCTTTAGCTTCTTTCAAACCTAAACCTGTGATGTTTCTAACTTCTTTCAAAACTGCGATTTTCTTATCTGCAGGAACTGAAGCCAAGATAACTGATACTTCAGCATCAGGATCATCTGCAGGAGCAGCAGCGCCTGCAGCAGGAGCAGCAGCAACTGCAACAGGTGCAGCAGCAGATACGCCAAATTTTTCTTCCATTGCTTTTACTAATTCCGCAGCTTCTAATAAAGTTAATTTTTCAATTGATTCTAAAATAGTTTCTACATTACTCATTTTTATTTCTCCTTTTAATTTTTATTGAGTGTTACAAATATTTTCTCATTTTTTATATGAGATTCTGAAACAAGTTCAGAATAACGGCATAATAAAACTAAGCCGCTTTTTGATCTCTAACTGCTGCAATAGCACGAGTAAGAGATGCCATAACTCCGTTGACGCAACCAACAATACCTGAAGCAGGTGAATTGATTGAACCAAGCATTTTTGCAAACAGTTCTTCTTTTGAAGGAAGATTTGCAAGCGCTTTTGTTTCTTCAACGGATAATAATTTCCCGTCTAATACCGCACCTAAAATTTCGCCTTTTTTAGCCTTTTCAATAAATGCTTTTACGGCTTTTGCAGGTGCAACAGGATCTTCAAAACCAAATGCCAATGCAACGGGTCCTGACAATTTTTCAGTCAATGCTTCATATTCGGTACCTTTTACTGCAATTTTTGCCAAAGTGTTTTTGGTAACCATATAATCGCCACCGTCTTTTTGAATATCACGTCTTAAATTGGTTATTTCTTCAACTGTCATACCTTTATAATCTGTGATAATAGCAACCTGAGCCTTTTCAATTTTGGATTTGATTTCGTCAATTTTTTCTGATTTAAATGCTTTTGTTGACATTTTTGCTCCTTTTGTTTGCGGGATAAACCCGACTTTGTTTTGTATCGACCTTTGTTTAACACTAAAAAAGATTTTGCTTTTACAGTGTTAACCGCAAAATCTTATACTAAAGTCTATATGTTCTTTTGAACTACTATTTACTTTCGGTATAACCTCGGTTAGCAGTGTGCAACAATTAAGTCTTTCGACACTAACGGTCTGCGGTTGTATGCCTATAATATCATAACAATTTATTAAATCAAGTAAATTTTTCATTATCTTTACATAATTTATTTTATCTGTAATTTTGTTTTATCTGAGTATCAGATAAAATAAATTACACATTTTTAACATGTTCTATTTTCAACTTTGGATACAAAGTAATTCCAATCACATCAATTTGAAATACAGAAACATTATGTTCCTTAATATAAGTTAAGACCCCTGTTTTTATATTTTGATATTTTGCTTTTGTAATCGCCTCCAACGGTGAGCCATAAGCATCTGTTTTACGGGTTTTTACTTCGACAAATACAATTTTATTTTTATATTTTGCGATAATGTCAACTTCACAGAGTTTTGAAAAATGTTTATTGCGTTCTAATATCTCATACCCGTTCTTTTTAAGATATTCACAGGCCAAATCTTCGCCTTTTGCACCAAATTCACGGTTATTCATCAATTAACCCCTCGCAAAGTACAAACCTGCCTAAAATAACCACGTCGCAATAATATTTTAACGAATCTACAAGACATTTATTTTCGCAAAAACCACCAGATAGATAAAGTTTTTCAGGCTTTTTTGCAAAATTCCACGCATTATACGCAAGCCCATGTACAAATTTAGAAACCGCAACGGCAGAATTTTCACCCTTTGATATTGAATCCATAATTTTTTCTAACCCGAATATGCCACAGGTGATATTAAATTTTTCAGAATTAAATTCTAAATCATTTACCCCCAAATCATAAAACTTCAAAAGCATTTCAACGGTAGCACCTGTCGAACTTGCGCAAGAGGTATTCCAATCCATATCATGAAATTTTCCGTCTTTAAAACTTATCCATTTTGCATCACGACTGCCCAAATCAAGAACGGTTGCATTATCATCAATATATTTTTTAGCACCTTTTGCAAGCGCAATAATCTCATTTTCATGCGTAGCAGAACCTGTCATGTGACCGCAGGCAGATTTTATTTTCAGGCCAAAATCTTTTAATCGTTTTGATTCTAACAAATAATAATTCATATTATTTCTGATTTTTACAGGAGAAAGTTCATCAACTGTTTCACCGGTTGAAATAATTTTTGAATAAGTAGTTCCTGCGTCTAAATATAATGCCATAAAGAGATTTTTTCACAAGATTACAATAATTGCAAACAAATGTTAATTTGTGTTATATTAAATACAGAGGATAGGGATATGATAAACAGAAAATCACGAGACGAAATAAAAAAAATGATTCATGCAGGGCATATTGTAGCGTTAGTGCATGAAAAAATGAAAGAAGTCTTAGAACCGGGAATTTCTACAAAAGAACTTGATAACTATGCAATGAAAGTTATCAAAGAAAACAGGGCGATTCCGACATTTTTAGGATATAACGGATTTCCTGCAAGTATTTGCACATCTATTAATGAACAGGTTGTCCACGGGATTCCGTCAGAGAATGCGATAGTAAAAGAAGGAGACATAATTGCTATTGATGTAGGTGCTACCTATGGCGGAATGGTTGGAGATAGTGCTTGGTCTTATGAAGTAGGCAAAGTCAGCCCTGACGTTCACAAATTAATGGAAACAACTAAAGAATCACTGTTTGCGGGTATTGAACAAATGAAACCGGGCAACACTTTAGATGATATTTCTAAAGCAATTGAAGCCGTTGCAAACAGGGAAGGCTACGGAATAGTAAGACAATACGGCGGACACGGAGTCGGGCATGTTATGCACGAAGACCCGTTTTTATACAATTACAGCGTCGGAGATAAAACTCTTATTAAATCCGGCTATGCAATTGCAATAGAACCAATGCTTAACTTAGGCGGAGATGATGTTTTTGTCGGCGAAGATGAATGGCTTGTTTCAACAGTTGACGGAAAACCGTCAGCCCACTTTGAACATACAGTAATCGCAACAGACGACGGACCGATTATTACAACAAAATTATAAACCTAATTTTTCCTCTTTCAAAACACACTTTTGTTGGCGAGGGCAGAAAATCAAAATTACGAATAAGTTTTAGATTTTCTGGAGAAGGAAAGGAACTAAAATGAATTACTATATAGGATTATCACTTGCATCAAGTTCAGGAATGGACTCAGGGGTTGCAGTGATTGATGAAAACAATAATCTTATAAAACTTGATAAACTATACAAAATGAATGATGTAATATACTTTTTTGAGAACTTTCCGTCACTGAATAACTCCAAGATATGCGCATCAGTTCCTTACGACAGAACAATGCTTGAGGGCAAATGGCGAATTTTGGCAAAACCTTACCTTCCCGTTGCGACAAATAAAAATATTCCAAACAGAGATAACTGGACACAACGCCACAGCACAAGAGGTTCTGATTACTTCAGAGAACTAACACAAAGAGGAATAACAGTATCAAGGTTTGATGTTTATATGACAAGACAAAGTATGCACTTAAATTCTTGCTACAAAGACCGCTCACCTCAAGATTGTAAGTTCTTACAACTTGCCCTAAAAAATGAGTGGGGTTTTGATAGCCTGCCGTCAAATATGATGCCTATGTCACACATGGAAGCAATTTTAGGGGCAATTTTAGCAAAAGAAAATGAAGTTCATCCTGAAAAAATTCGCACACTCTACGAATTTAAAGGACTAAATGTTATTGATATTAATAAAAATATAAGAATTTCAACTGATATTTTTGATTTTGAACAGGATTTTTGTCAATGCGGATAAATGACTACAAAAAAAAAATCGTAACATTTTTGAAACCGTTTATTAAAAATGCGGTAAATCCTTTATTGTATTATGTAGATAATGAAGGCTTTTCAGTATTCAAAAACTTTTGTCTGTTTAAAAATAACGGGAACAAGTACAATAAAATTATCCCTGTCAAAGATGCAGGACAAATTCTTGAATATAGAATTAAACTAAATAAGAAAATCAGACTGTTTACAATTTTCATTACAATTTTTCTCTATCTTATATTCATCCATCTTCTATACAGTTTCAAAGGGCTTTTGCTTTGCGAAATCCTTTGGATTATTTCATATTTTTCAGTAAGAATCAAATGCTCCGAATTGTATAAGCAAAGACTTTTAAAAACCTTCGGGCAATATGAGGTTGCGGATTTTGAGCCGCATATTACACCGGAAAAACAAAAAGAATATCTTAAAAACTTCATGTGGAAAGTTTTATTTATAGCAGCCTTATTGGGTATATTTTTGAGTTTCTCATTTATTTTGCAGGGATTAATCAGATATAATGTCAACAAATCAAAGCCAAATTATAACAACGCAGAAATTATATCAGAAATTTATACAAAATTTTATCCTGAAATTCCGATGATATATGAAATCAGAGCGCAGGAAGATTACATTTCGGGAGATTTTGAAAACGCAGAAAAAAATTATATCAAAGCACTTGATATGTACGATAAAAAATTTAGAGAAAAAGACTATACAAAGTTTGCTAACCTGCTTTATATTGCAAAAAAATCAAGCGGTTCCCAAAATGCAATAGATTTGTTTAATGAATATACAACTAAGAAAAAAACTAACATTCAGCAGCAAATAAAACTTCTCTGGATAAAATCAATGTTCAGTATCTCAAGTGGGTTGTCGGATTTTGTTGAAAATGATTATGATGATCTATTAACATCTGTCAGCAGCAATAAAAATAAAAAATATGAGTTTTACATAATGTCTGATAAAGCATACATGCTATATCTTATGAAAAATTATAAAGGCGCATTAAATATATATGATGTTCTTATTCCTTATGCTAAAGAGAATAAAGACAAATTCGCCCAGGATATACCAAGACTTCTGGCGGAAAGAGGATTTACAAAAAAACAAATAAAAGATAATACCGGTGCGAATTCTGATTTTCTTGAATCAAAGATTGACTTATACGAAATAAAAAAATATGAGCCTAAAATCAATAAACCAACTTTTATTGTGCCAAAATATTAAACTCTTTTAAAACAGATTCAAAAACTTTATCAATAGGTTTGGTCGCATCAATAACCTTAACCCTTTGAGGTTCGTTTTTTGCAATTTCAAGATACCCGTTTCTTACTCTGTTAAAAAAGTCATTTCCGGCACTTTCCATTCGGTCTTTTTCTGCTCCTACCCGAGACATTGAAGTATCTATATCAATATCAAAAACTAAGGTTAAATCAGGTTTTAAACCATCAGTTGCGATATGATTTAATTTATTAATTTGCTCAATATCAATCCCTCTGCCGTAGCCTTGATACGCAACAGTACTATCTGTATGACGGTCGCAAAGAATAATCTGCCCTCTTTTAAGAGCAGGTTTAACAATTGTATCAATATGTTGTGCTCTGTCTGCTAAAAATAAAAAAGATTCACAACGATTAGAAACCTCTCCGTCATAATTCAGCAATATATCTCTTAACTTTTCACCAAGTCCCCTTGCTCCGGGTTCTCTTGTAACAAGAACATCAAAATTTTTATTAATCAAATACTCTTTTAATAGGTTTAATTGCGTAGTTTTACCACATCCGTCTGCTCCCTCGAAAGTTATAAATAATCCCTTATTCATTTCTATCCCTCTTTATAAAAAATTATATCAAAAAAATATAAGGAAATTTTTATGTAACAAATTGTAAACAAAACCGAAAGTCGTGAAATCAGTCATTTTCTAAATTTTTTATATAAAAGAGAGAGTTTATAAGAGAGATTATTCATGGCAATCGGCGTAAACGGAAATTCAAACCAAATAGATCTTCAAAAGTTGATACAATTACGTATGAACGGGAAGACTGGTCGACCCGGAGCTGCTAAAAAAGCACCGGGCATGTCAATGAATGAATCTATTTTCAGCAAAAATGCTCAAATGGTCAGCGGTCAGAATAATACTGTTGCAAAAGCAGGTCAGACAAATACCGCTGATAATGTTGCAAATGTTAATACCGCAAAATCTATTGACGGGATAAAAAAGGCTGAAAATACAAAAGGGGCAGATAAAACTGAAGGCACTCAAGGTCAACAGCAGGAAAAACCTGAATTAAACATTGGGAATATTGATTTTGACAACCTTGGTACACTTTCAACAAGTGAACTTCAGGAAGTTAAAGGTCAACTAAAAGATATTCTTAATAATGATGTTCCGTTATTCTTGATAAAACCTTTTGAACAAAAATTAGACAAAGTAAACGCTGAAATTCAGAACAGAAACGAACAAGACGGGAATAAGTTATCAGAAGATAATGTAAAAGCAGAAGAAAAACAGAAAAAAAGCATTGAAGAACAAAATGAAGATGCTAAAAAAGACTCTGCCGCATCAGCAAGCGACGGTAAAGCAGCAACAAGACAAACAGAACAAGGAACTGCAACCATCAATAAAACAAGTGCAGACATGAAAGATCAGGCAAGGGATACCAAAGCCGCTGAGAAGAAAATGAAGTCAGATATGGCAAAAGGTCAAAAACTTCTTGATGCAAATGAAAAGAAAATGATGGCTGCGACTAATGATATCAATACATTATCAGAACAAAACGAACAAATTAATGCAGAAATTGAAGGGTTAAGCGGTCAAATTGAAACTCTTGGCGAAAATGCAGACCAAAGCGAAATAGAATCATTAACTCAACAAATTACCGCAAAAGGTCAAACCGTAGAATCAAACCAAAATAATATCGGTAAAAAAGCCGTTACAATAAAGAAATTTCAGGCTTCTTCAGGTCAAACAATCAGAAGATTAACAAAATCATCACAAAAATTTACAAGAACAATGGTTCAAAACCAAAAAGCAGCCGCTGCATCACAACAAGAACAGAGTAAAATTCTTGACATCGCAAATAAAGCAGATGAAATTTCAGGTTATGTTGCAACATCAGGTCAAATGACTCAGTATGTTGGTAAAGGCATGATTGCATTAGGTTCAGCAATGATAACAGGCGGTCAGGCATTAATAAGCGCAGGTATGGTAACAGAAAAAATAGGTATCGGTGTTGAAACAGTCGGGAACTATGGTAAAATGGCTGCAAATATCACAAAGACTGCTGTTTACGCAGCAGAAGGCAACATTATGGGCGCAGTCATGAGCGCAGGTTCAGCAGTAATGTCAGGTGCATCAGCAGTAAAAGGTACAAAAGAAATGGCCGGCGGATTCCAAAGCGTAAACAAAGAAGGCGCAAAAGCAGCACAAAAATTACAAAATAAAGCAGCGAATAAGGCAAAAGAAGCAAGCGATAAAGCTGCAGAATTAGCAGCAAAAGGCGGAAGTGCCGATAAAATTCAGACATTGAACGATAAAGCCGGAGAATTAAATAAAAAAGCAGGTAATATTGGAGAATTCAAAGACGGCATTCAGGGTAAAATAGATAATCACAACATGAAACAATTTGATAAAGCCATGGCAAAAGCAAGCAAACATGCAGATCAAACTGAATTCAATAACATGGCAAAAGATCATATGGAACTCGGCAAAGAAAAGGCAGCCGCAAAATTTGCAGAAGAATCAGAAAAGAAATTTGCAAGTAAGATGGAAAAAGCAATGCAATTCGGAAGTTTCGCAATGACAGCAGCATCACAAATGGGTGTTATGAACCAGGGCGGTGGTGTTGGAGCTGTCAGAACAGGAGGTCACGGAATTGCTCAATATTCAAAAAGAAGAAGAATCGCATAAAAAAAACACCCTTTAAGGGTGTTTTTTTTTAATTTATATGAATTTATTATTTAATATTAAACTCTTTTCAATACAGAATAAGCAACCGCAATAACAACAGATGCAATAAATGCGCTCAAAACATCTTCAAGATGATACTGCGGAATGAGATAAGAAACCCCATATAAAATACCGAAGTTTATAACAAGATTAAACAATCCTAAAGATACAAGATTTATTGGAAACGCAATGAGTTTTAAAAGCGGTTTTATAAAAATATTCACAACTGTCAAAACCAAAGCAATGAGCATAGCAAATGCGAAATTTTCAACACTTATGCCAGGCAAATAACAAGTTCCTGTAATTACAAGAGCAAATATTAGCCATTTTACTATCAGTTTAATCATTATAATTTAGACCCTTAATCTTCACTCGAATCCGAATCTTTAATGATTATGTTACCGTTTGAATCTTTAGTAAATTTCATATTTTTGTTTCTGCGGAAATTTAAAATACCTTTTGACGAGCCATAACTCGGATTGAAGTGTTTGTTACCTGCTCTGTATTCAGCAGCAGCATCTTTTTGTTCACGTTTTTGTTTGTACTGTTCCGGATGATTTTCAAAATCAAGAGTAACATCATGTTCCATCTGTCTGCGCATCATCGGGTAAAAATCCATTGTACTTTCTGACGGATTTGAATAAGTTGGTGAAAACGCAAAGACTTCACAACCTGAGCAAAATGATAAAATTAACAATGCTAATAAAAGTTTTCTCATAATTAACTCCTTAACTGATACCTCAGTAATAATATTAACATATTATTAACGCTAAAATCAAATTTTGCACTTATTACCTATATTTTTTAAACATTTATTAACAAAAAGTCTGATGAAAATGGGAATCTCAAAGTTTAAGATTTTAATATAAATCCTCAACTCTTCTGATTGCTCAGCAGTCCTCATTGCAAAAATGAGGACTTTTCCTTTCTTTACAAAATGACAAAAAACTGAATAAATTGTATAATGAGTAAGTAATATTCTGAGTGATTAGATGGAGATTCTTCGGACAAAGCCCACAGAATGGCAAAAGCGAAGAATTTCATACCTGACAAAGAAAGGATAAATATGAGAGAATTAGTTTCAGAAGGTCAAACAGCGATAATTATACCACCTGATTACAAATATGCGAATAAAGGTACAGTTACTGCAGTTACAGCAGGTGATTTTACACTTGAACTTGAAAAAGAACCGGAACATATTTTGCTTAATACGTATTGCGAATTTTATACCCAAACAAAGCATGGCAAATTGTATTTTGATTCTTTTGCAAAATCAATTAATAGAAAAACACTTGTTATTGCAAGTCCTGCGAAACATAAATTTTTACAAAGACGACAATATACGCGTATTAAGTTTGTAAACAATCTTAATATGATATATAACGGCAACACTTATGATATCAAAACACTTGATGTATCAGCAGGCGGTATGAAAATTCACAGTGATAATAAAATTGATATAGAAGGGAATTACGAAATTTCTGTACCTATATCAGAAACCAAAAGTGTAGATTGCACATTTCAGCCTATCAGAATAGAAAAAGCGAAAGAGGGAGGATTTACTGTTTCAGGTCAGTTTGCTTATAAAACAAGCCGTGACAAGATGATTCTTACGCAATTCTGTGCAAAAAGAAATGTTGAAATAAAAAATAAATAATCGGGGAATTAAATTAATGAGTCTTGTCAGATTATTAGAATCAAAAAATAAGAAAATTCTTTTTACCACACCTTCACATGGACAAAAGAACGGATTATATCCGCCTTTGTCAAGTATGTATAAAATAGACATATCGGAAACTGACTGCTATAACCCGCAAGAAGAACTTACAAGAGTACAGTTATGGGCAAGGTCTGTTTATCAGACTTACTCAACAACGTTTCTGACAAACGGCTCTACAAGCGGTATTATTGCAGCAGTATTATCCTGCACAAGAGTCGGAGATAAGGTGCTTATTGCCTCAAATGCACACCCATGTCATTTTAATGCAGTAAAACTTGCAGGTGCAAGAGCATTGACCTATGACCTCGACATTGACCCTGAATGGGGGGTACCGTTAGAAACAAAACCTGAAATTATAGAAAGTTACCTCAACAGATACGATATAAAAACAGTTATAATAACCTCTCCGACTTATGAAGGAATTATATCGGATATAGAAGAAATAAAAACAATTTGCGAAAGAAATAATGCGTTTTTAATTGTCGATGAAGCACACGGAGCATTGTATCCGTTTTCTGACAACCTTCCATTGTCAGCAGTAAATATTGCAGATTTTACGGTCCAATCATTACACAAAACCGCAGGTGGGCTTAACCCGACAGCACTTTTGCATTGCAACTGCGAAATAGATGTTAAACCCGCGCTTGATATGTTCATGACGACATCACCATCTTATCCTTTATTAGCGTCAATTGAGGAAAATATCGCATATCTTGATTCTAAAGAAGGCAGGAAAGAAATTGAAAATCTTATAACAAGATTGGACAGAATAAGAGAAAAAGCCACCGGTTGCCAATTTTTCGGAGATGATCCGACAAAACTTTTAATCAAAGTTGGCGGTTTATCAGGTTATGAACTTTCACAAATACTCTATGATGATTTTGATATTGAAGATGAAAGAACGAACGAAAAATCAACCATGCTGCTTTGCGGTATAGGTACAGACAATAAAAAACTTGATAAACTTGAACAGGCACTTTGCAAATTATAGTTTTGTGGCAAATTATTTTATGTTTGAATTTATAATTCATATATGCAAATTTTATATAATTACAACATTAGAACTGGATATTCTAAAAATAAACCTAAATTTACGGGGCATTCTGGTTTTGAGAAACTACCATTTTATGTAGGTTTAACAAAAGGAGTTACAACAGAAACAAGATTATTTAGAGATTTTGAAACGATAGATTTTGCAACAAAATACATTAAGAGCGTTTTTAAGAATACTCAAAAAAATATTGTAGTTGGAGCCTGCTCAACAGGAGAAGAAGTTTATTCTATTAAGATGCTAATGCATGGAGAGTCATATAATATTACAGGATTTGATATTGGTAAGAATACAATAAAACAGGCAAAATCAGGAATTATAGAATTAAATATACCAACAGATAAAAATTCAGAATATTATACGAAAATTATAGATATGGACACATATAAAGATTCATTCCTCGCAAAGGATGATGAAAATATAAGCAAAAAACAACAATTTCTTAAAGAAATTTTCAGTAAAACTTTTGAAAAAACAGAAATTAAAACCAAATTAATGTACAGGGTGTCCGAAAGATTGCGAAAAATCTTTGATATAGCATTTGTAGAATTTGACAAACAACATTTTAAATGCAAAGAAATAGATAAAAACTGTAAATTTGTTCAAGGGAATATAGAAGAACTTGATAAAATTATTTCTCAAGAGCAATGTGTTCATTTATTTAGTTTCAAAAATGCATTATATCATCTCATTACAGACAATGACAACTATCATAGAGAAAGCATCTCACACCAAAGAGTCAAAATAATCCTTGATAAAATATTTAAAGATATAAACAAAACACTCCACAAAGAAGGTCTATTTATAATGGGAGAAACAGAAAACAAACAACATATGAACATGCATTTTGTAAGCAAAGGACTACTTGAAAACGGATTTGTACCAATAAGAATGAGGAATAGACCATATCTTAACATATGGAAAAAGGTAAAAGAAGTGGAATAAACATTACAGATAATTAGCCAAAATTTTCTTTACATAGTTTTGAGTTTCTTTATATGGCGGAACACCTGAGTATTTATCAACGGCATTTGGACCTGCATTGTACGCTGCAAGCGCAAGAATTACATTTCCGTTATATTTATTAAGCATTGATTTTAAATATTTTACACCTCCCTCAACATTTTGCTGAGGATTAAAGGGGTCTTTTACACCGAGAGATTTTGCAGTTGACGGCATAAGTTGCATCAAACCCATAGCACCGACTTTTGATTTTGCTTTCGGGTTAAATCCTGATTCCTGTTTAATTACTGCCTGAACAAGTTTTTCATCAACACCGTGTTTTCTTGCAACAGTATTCACCATATCAAGAATTTGACTGTTTGATGTCCTTATTTCAGGCTTTGAATAATCTCTGCGTGCATCATTTACTTCCTGTATAGCTTTTTGCAAAATACTGTTTGTCATACTGCTTGTATCAATATCATCAGAACCGTATATACTCCCGTTGACATTCAAAGACGCAGGACTACCTATATTAGTATTTTTTAAAACCTCAGGATTTAAAAGTAATGAACCAAAATTTGTCTGTTTTGTTTTTGACAAAACTTTTTCAAAAGACTGAACATTTTTTCCGTCGCCAGGGTAAATTGTATCAAGCGGATTTGACTTAGGCTGAGACGGATTCATTGCTCTTGACATATTATTTACATAAGAATTTAACTGCGCCGCTCTTTGCATAGCCGCACTCTTTCCGCCGGAATTCAACAAACTTTGAATCATTTGTGAGAACATGTAACTACTACCTCCCAAGTACACAATAATTTTACTAAAAATATTGTGTAAATGTATCCACCAAATGATTTAATGATTTAAAAATAAAAGTCAATGGCAAATGGAATTTATTTTATAAACATACAATCGCCATAACTAAAAAAACGATATTTTTGCTCAACTGCCTGTTTATAGCCCTCAAAAATAAAATTTTTACCTGCAAACGCACTAACAAGCATCAAAAGTGTCGATTTTGGCAAATGAAAATTTGTTATGAGTTTATCAACAACTTTAAATTCATAAGGCGGATAAATAAAAAGTTCTGATGAATCATGACAAGGTTTTATACATCCAAACTTTTGAAAAGCCGTTTCAAGTGTACGGACAGAAGTAGTACCAACGGCAACAATATTTTTACCATCAGATATAGCCTTATTAATTTTATCAGAAGCCTCTTTTGATATTTCAAAAGTTTCTGAATGCATTTTGTGGTCCAAAATATTTTCGCATTTTACAGGACGAAAAGTCCCCAAACCAACATTTAGGGTAACATAAGCAATATCAACACCTTTATCTTTCAACTTCTGTAATATTTGCGAAGTAAAATGTAATCCGGCAGTCGGTGCAGCAACAGAGCCCTCATTATGCGCATAAACAGTCTGATAACGAACCTTGTCAAACTCTTTTAACTCTTCTGTCTGACTTTTTCTTTCTATATAAGGCGGAAGCGGAATATTACCCACCTTATTCAAAATTTGATATAAATTACCGTTATAATGAAGTTCAACTTGCCATTCTCCAGCATCTTCAAGTTTTTTAATCGGTATAACAGTTAAATCATCACAAATTTTTATAACAGTACCGCTTTTGATCCTTTTTGAAGGCTTAATCAAAACATCCCAAATAGTACAATTTCGTATTGAAACATTATCACAAGACAGAAATTTTTGAGAGAGTTTTGACTCATTTAGCAAAAACACCTCAATTTTTGCGCCTGTTTCTTCTTTTACACCGAAAAGTCTTGCAGGTATAACCTTTGTATCATTCAGAACAAGCAAATCATTTTCATCTAAATAATCAACTATGTCAAAAAAATGCTTATGAGTAACAGAATGATTTTGTCTATCTAAGACCATCATTCGTGAATTTTCTCTTTTATCAGCCGGCATTTGAGCAATCAAATCCAACGGCAGTTCGTAATCAAATTCTGAAATATTCATAGTTAATTAATCTTTTTAGCATTATTCAATTCAGTATCATCAACAGATTCTTTTTTTGCATTTAATTCTGCATCAATCTGCTTGTTTATCATAACAGTCTGAATTATCTGAATAATATTACTTGTAATTAAATAGAGCAATACCCCTGCAGGAATAGGAATTACAATAAATGTTGCAAGTATCATAAGAGGCATAAAAGTACCCATTGATTTTTGTAACGCAGCCTGAGCAGGGTCCTGATTGTCGGATTTTGTCATTGCCATCATAATTTTTTGAGAAATAAACATTGTAACTGCAAACAAAACGATTAAAATAATTACATCCCAATGCCAAGACTTATTGATAGGAACTGTAGGAACAGTTGCTTCCATATAATCATCAGAATTTCTTGTAAATAGTATTTCTTCATTTTCTCTGATATTAGAGTTTGTAACCGTTACTTTTGCTTTATCAACCTTTGCAAGTTCACTGAATTTTAAGTTTTTATCAAGTACGAAATTGTCAAGACTGAATGACAAATCTACATCTTTACCGGGCGTTAAATCACCTACAATATGAAGTGCCTGCGCTCCATCTTTAATTTTTGCAGATTTTACAATATCACCTATATAAACATTTGCGTTCGGTCCGAGAATAAATTTGTCACCAACGGACGCACCAAGTTTCCCGTCGTTTGAAATACCGGCAGTTGCTCTCAATGTTGTTGCCAAACTGTCAATAAACAGAAATTTTTGATTTCCTGCTTCTGAAATAAATTGCGGACTAATCAAAGCCGAATATAAAAGAATAAATATCGGCATCTGGATTAACAAAGGCAAACATCCGCTCATAGGATTGAACTTATGTTCTTTGTAAAATTCCATCATTTTTTGCTGCATCATTTGCGGATTGCTTTTGTATCTGTCCTGAATTGCCTTTAGTTTTGGCTGAAGCGTCTGCATCATCTTCATAGAACGCTGCTGCTTTACATTCAAACTCCAGAGCGCAAGTCTTACAATAATTGTTAAAACAATAATCGCAATTCCGTAACCGCCTACAAACTTTGCCAATGTCTTTAAAAATAATATAGTTAATGATATAAAATCCAATTCCCTAATCCTCTTATAGTGTAAAATCTCTCTTGGGTAAATGTATTACAAACATAAGGACAAGTCAAGAAAATACAATTAAAAAATAATATCTTCAAGAACTCTAAAAAAAAATATTTAAAACAATCAATTAAAAAATCGGGATGACTGGATTCGAACCAGCGGCCCCTACCACCCCATGATAGTGCGCTACCAAACTGCGCTACATCCCGATATATTTAATTTTATCACCAACAAAACTTTCGTTTTGTTGTGTGCGCTACCCCTCGAACAAAAACTTGACATTTAGTCAACTTTTTGTTCGGCAGAGTGCTACATCCCGATATATTTAATTTTATCACCAACAAAACTTTCGTTTTGTCGTGTACGCTACCCCTCTCATTCCCTCACCCGAAAATCATAAACTCGTACCTCGTTTTGATTTTCTTCCCTCTCCCACCCTAATGACACTGTGGGCGAAGAGTAATATATGAAGAGTGCTACATCTCAATAAACATATTATAGCACAAAAAAAATAAGATATAAAATAAACAAGCCTAACTTGCATTAGTCTTGTTTATGGTCGGGATGACATGATTCGAACATGCGACCCCCTCGTCCCAAGCGAGGTGCGCTACCAAGCTGCGCTACATCCCGATATATTTAATTTTATCACCAACAAAACTTTCGTTTTGTCCCGATATTGTCATCCTGAACTTGTTTCAGGATCTTTTTTTTTATATTTTACCACGAAACTGTCGTTTCGGTGGGTACGCTACCCCTCACACAAAAACTTGACATTTAGTCAACTTTTTGTTCGGCAGAGTGCTACATCCCGATATATTTAATTTTATCACCAACAAAACTTTCGTTTTGTTGTGTGCGCTACCCCTCTCAAAAAAATGATATTTAATCATTTTTTCTCGGCAGAGTGCTACATCCCGAGGGATAAATACTGCAAAAAATAATTGCAATATCTTGTAAAACTATATTATAATAAATATTTTCTTTCGTCAAGACAATCAATATTTAAGAAATTTAATATTTATGACAAAGCCTGTTTCTATGTTATTATTTGAATATGGTCAGAATAATAAACAAAGAAAATATTAAATATTTTTCATGGGGAATTTATAAACTGCTTAAAATTCAGGAAAAAATGACCTTTTTAAAAAATGTTGATTATCCTGATACAAAACAGTGTATATATGCAATGTGGCACTCTAACCAGTTTTTGGTTCATGGTTTTAGAGACAAAAACAAGACAAGTATTTTGATTAGCAATTCTTTAGACGGTGATATAGTGTCTTATGTTGCACAAAATTGGGGGTTCAAAGTTAAACGGGGGTCATCAGGAAGAAAAGGCTCTATTACAGCAACAAAACAACTCCATGATGAACTGATAAATGGTGAAAGCATAGCAATCATGGTCGATGGGCCAAGAGGTCCCTACCATGAAGTAAAAAAAGGGGCAATAGCGCTTTCTATGGAAACAGGGGTACCGATTGTGCCTGTTAATTGGTACTCTGAAGATAGAACATTCAGAGAAATCAATTCTTGGGATAAAATGAAATTTCCACTTGGAATTTGTAAGATAATGAATCTTTACGGAAAACCGATTTATCCCGAAAACAAAACCGAAGAAGAATTGATAACCGAAGTAAAAGATGCCCTGTTACAACTTGAGCAAAATTCACCGCAAAAATACAAAGAAGCATTAGATTTGGGATTATGGAAAAAGAAATAAAAATTGCGATGCTTCAAATGTCATCCGAGATCGGGGATGTTGAAGCAAATATTGAAAAAGCAGAAAATATCATAAAAAACAATCTGCCAATTGATACAGATGTACTTGTTCTGCCTGAAGTATGGACTTGCGGATGGTCATGCGATAACTTCATTCAAACAGCACAAAATCTTGACGGAGCAGTTATAAAATTTCTGTCCGAGACTGCAAAAGATTACCAAATGAATATTATCGGTGGAAGTTTTATTGAAAAAAAAGACGGAAAATATTTTAATACATGCCCAGTCATAAATCGAAACGGCAAACTTGTTACAACATATTCAAAAAATCATTTGTATTCATATTACGGCTGTGACGAAGGGAAATACATAACAAAAGGGGACAATCCGGTTATGGTAAATTTAGACGGTGTAAATTACGGTCTGACTATATGTTATGATATAAGATTTCCTGAAATATACAGAGCATACCGCAAAGCAGGTGCGGATGTTTTAATAAACTGTGCGGCATGGGGTTCAAATAAACCTATACCTTGGGAGATGATGACAAAATCAAGAGCGATTGAAAATCAATGCTATATGGTTGCACTGACTCAATGCGGACACATAAAAGAAAATGAATACAATCTCGGAGAATCAAGAATTATTGATTATAAAGGGGAAGAAATAGCGTTTATTAAAAAAATTGAAGGAATTTCATCATGTAAAATTTATTTAAATGAAATGTATGAATTCAGAAATAAGTGTACTATATTAAATGATATAAAAGATAATTATGAGGTAAAAATATTATGCGAAAGATAATCACTGCTATTTTGACTTTAGTATTAATTTCAATGCCTGCTTATGCTGATAATATAGATAAAATGCTATCTAAACAACATATTAATCACGGAATAGTGTCAATATCAATTAAAGACGCTAAAACAGGTCAAAAAATATATTCTCTTAACGACAAAACTCCTCGTCAACCGGCATCTACATTGAAAATTATTACAACATCCGCATCCGTTAATACCTTAGGGAAAGATTATCAATTTACAACCGCATTATATAAAAGTACAAACAATGACCTGTACCTTAAACTCGGGGCAGATCCATTCTTAAAATCAGGTGATTTGAAACAACTTATTTCAACGGCAAAAAGTAAAAATATTGCACCAAAAACTTTTTATATAGATAACTCAATTTTTGATGCAACAGAATGGGGGGAAGGCTGGCAATGGGATGACGAATTAAACCCTTATATGCCAAAGTTCAGCGCATATAATCTTGACGGTAATCTGCTTGATATTGAAATTACACCTAAAAAAAATTCTGCACCAACGATAGTAGTTAAGCCCTTCTATCCAATAAATATTATGAATCTGATTAAAAACGGAGACTACACAAATATAGTATTTGAACGGAACAACATAATCGCCCCTAATATAATAAGTGCTAAAGGCTTTATAACAAAGCCGAGAGTTTTTAAAATACCTGTACTGAATCAGCAATTATATTTTGATTTAAGGCTCGAAGAAACAATAAGAAATAGAAAACTTGAATATTACAATCCGCTTAAGATAGCAAAATTACCTGAAGAAAATATATATCTTGTTGATAGTATAACAAATGATATAGAACCTGCGCTTAAACAAACTTTAAAAAACAGTAATAATCTTATCGCAGAAACACTTTTCAAACTTGCAGGGGCTGAATATACCAAAAGTACCGGAAGTGCGCAAAATTCTTATGCAATGCTTGAAAATTACTTTGAAAAACTAAACCTCAATTCTGAAGATATCAAAATTGTTGACGGAAGCGGTGTTTCAAAAAATAATCTTATGACCTCAGACTTTATGACAGAATTTCTTGTAAAACTATACAATAGTGAGGATTTTGAAATAATAGAGCAATGTATTCCGACTCCGGGAGAAGGAACATTAAAAAACAGAATGTTATATTTTAAAGATAACATGCGCGCCAAAACAGGTACATTATCTGATACAAGCGCAATAACAGGTTACATTACCACACGTAGAGGAAAAATTTATGTATTTAACATAATGATTCAGGATGCAAAAACTTCCGAAGCGGACAAAAAAAATATTGAAGAACAGATATTACGACAAGTTTATATGATGAATTAAGAGGAAGATAGTATGTACGAACCTGAAGTAACAATTATAACACCGACTCATAACATTGTAGATGCAGGAAAAGCAGATGATTTTACTTTACTGTTAAATCTGCTGAACAGACAAACATATCCTTATGTAGAACATCTTATTATGGATAATGCTTCAACAGATGAAACAACAACACTGCTCAAAGACTACAAAAATTCAGGATATATAGAATTTTACTCTGCCCCTGACAACGGTAAATTTGATGCAATGAATAAGGGCTTATTGAGAGCAAAAGGCAAATATGTTGCTTTTTTGAGTTGCGACGATTTTTATCATGATATTATGGGGCTTGAATATGTAGTTAATTATATGGAAGAAGAACAGGCAGATTTTTGTTATTTCCCGGCCTATTGTGTTCAGCCTGACAACAGCGCATTTTTATATAATCCATCTCCGTATAATGTATTTCAGGTTATGCCGTTTTCAAGACAAGCTGCAATTTTCAATAAAGAGTCTTTGGCAAAACTGGGGAATTTTGATTCAAAATTCAGACTTTTTGCTGATTATGACTTGATGATAAAACTGTTTCTTAACAAGTTTAAGGGTGTATTTTTTGAAAGTTGCATCGTAACCTACAAAATGAGTGAAAATTCTCTCAAACATCCAACTCAAATTCAGGCAGAATGCAGCCACATTTTTCATAAAAATTACAGAAATTTGTACCCTATGACTGAAAATATTGTTGACAGAATGGTAAATATTGCAGAAATTCCAAAACCGCTACTTGACAGATTAGCAAAATGTTTTTCTGAAGATGAACAGGAAATTTTCTATGAACGCTATGAGCAGATGTATGAATTTAGAAAACAAAACGCACAAGCAATGAGGGAACAGGAAAGACAACAAAGAGGTCAGTAATTGCAAAAAAATATTGCTGTTTTATAATAAGATTAGTATAGTATTTTTTAAGAAGGTCAGGAAATATGAGTGAGAAAAAAATAGCCGTACTTGGTTGCGGACTTTGGGGAAGAAATGTTGTAAGGAATTTTTATAATCTTAATGCTCTTGGTATGGTCTGCGATTTGGATGATGAAAACCTTGCAAAAGTAAAGGCCGAATACCCCGGAGTAAAAACAACAAAAGATTTTAATGATATTTTAAATAATGACGAAATAATGGGAACAGTTGTTGTAACCCCAAGTCATACACATTTCAGATTTGTAAAAGCCCTGCTGGAAGCAGGTAAACATGTTTATGTTGAAAAACCTATTTCAACAGTAGCACAAGAAGCAAGAGATTTAGCGGATTTAGCGGAAAGCAAAGGACTTGTTTTAATGGTCGGTCACCTGCTTTTATATCATCCGGCTGTAAACAGATTAAAAATGCTTATTGAAGACGGGGAACTTGGCGATATAGTTTACGCACAAAGCGATCGTCTGAATATAAATTATTTCAAAAATGACAGAAGCGTAATGTGGGATTTGGCACCCCATGATGTTTCAATGATTTGCTATGTTTTAGGCAAAAATCCAAAGCGCGTAGTATCTGCAGTCGGGTGCTCATCAGACAAAAACGATATAATGGATATTACTCACATTACTCTTGAAATGGAAGGAGGAGCAACAGCACAAATAGCGGACAGTTGGATTACACCTAAAAAACATGTTCAACTTCTTGTCAGAGGAACAAAGAAAACCGCAATTATGGATGACACAGTTGCAGAAAATAAACTTACAATTTTTGATAACTTTAAAGCAGGAAGCAGCGAAGTTGTTCAATCCGATTACCTTGAAATTGAGCCATTAAAACTTGAATGTCAGCACTTTATAAATTGTTGTGAAACAGGTAAAAAAGCACGTTCAGACGGGGAAAACGGTTTTATTGTCGTAAGCATTTTAGAAGAAGCGGAAAAAATTATGCTTGGCGACAGAGCAAAAAATCTTGATAATGTAAACTTTGCACTATCAAGAAGCAAAAAGATATAAATACAAATACATAGGGATAGAAAAATGGATATAAAGAAAAACAGCGCAAATATAGTATCAGTATCAAGAATTTTTATAGCATTTGCATCTGTTGGATTACTTTTTATAAATACAACAAATGCATACATTTGGGCAATAATTTTGGCAGGAATCGCATTTTCAATGGATGCCGTTGACGGTTATTTGGCAAGAAAATTCGGTCAGGCTTCACAACTTGGAGCAGTTCTTGACATTATGGGCGACAGAATAGTAGAAGCAATCTATTGGATTGTCTTTGCAACATTAGGCTGGTTAAGTGTAATATTCCCTATAATATGTGTTACAAGGGCTTTTGTTACGGATAATATAAGAAGTATTGCTCTCACCAAAGGAATGACTCCGTTTGGAATGCAGACAACTTCATGGGGCAAATTTATCTGTGCATCAAAATTTATGAAAACGACTTATGCAGTGGCAAAAGTTGCTGCATATATAATTTTGATTTTTGCACACACACCTGAATTACCACAATACATTGCAAAAACTTCGGAAACAGTCGGTCTTATTTTGGCATGGATTGCAATTATATTCTGCGTAGTCAGAGCAATACCTGTAGTTGCAGAATGCGGAAAGTTATTTGATGAATCAAAGTAAATTAAATATCGTATTATATGAGCCTGAAATTCCTCAAAATACAGGTAATATAGCAAGACTTTGTGCATGTTGCGGAGCTTCACTGTATCTTGTCGGCAAGTTAGGTTTTTCACTTTCAAGCAAATACACAAAACGAGCAGGACTTGATTATTGGGACAGTGTTGATTTGCACAAAATTGATTCTATGGAAGAATTGTATAAAATGTTTCCTGATGGTACATTTTAT
This sequence comes from uncultured bacterium, assembly GCA_902792085.1. GTDB lineage: Bacteria > Cyanobacteriota > Vampirovibrionia > Gastranaerophilales > Gastranaerophilaceae > Zag111. The sequence continues at coordinate 42,503 of CADAYE010000005.1, forward strand.
TATCTGACAACAAAAACAGATAAGTTATACACAGATATAAAATTTAAAGACGGAGATTTCATAGTTTTCGGACCTGAAACAAGAGGTTTGCCCGAAAAATATGTCAAAGATGATAACGCAAGAACAATCCCAATGAAAGAGGGACAAAGAAGTTTAAACCTTTCTAATTCGGTTGCTATTGTTGCTTATGAGGCTATAAGACAAAATGGAATATAAATTACCGCAAAGAACAGAAAATTCAAATAAATCAACCTATGGCAAAGTTTTAAATATCGCAGGTTCTGATTACATGAGAGGTGCAGGATATTTATCAAGTATTTCGGCACTTAAAATCGGTTGCGGGTATTGTTTTTTGTGTTCAACCGAAAAGGTTATAAATTCCGTTTCCGTTTTAACTCCAAGCGTTGTATTTTTACAGCAAAACAGAGTTTGCGAGCAGATAAATAATGTTGATGTAATAGAAATCGGTTGTGGTTTGGGCACCGATATGAACGCAGTCAAAATGTTTTCAAAAGTGCTTGATAATGCATATACATCCACTCCGATTGTAGTTGATGCAGATGCTCTTAATATACTTGCACAAAATGACTTTGACCAAATTTATGATTTCACTAACAAAAAATTTGAAAAACTCGTTTTTACCCCTCACCCCAAAGAAGCCTCAAGACTTTTAGGAATTGAACTTGAGCAGGTATTAAATAATATTGAGCAAAGCGCAAGAGATATAACAAAAAAATTTAATTGTGTAACGGTTTTAAAAATGCACCGGACATATATTTGTGCCCCTGACGGCAGAGAATACACAAATACTACAGGCAACAACGCAATGGCAAAAGCAGGGTCCGGGGATGTATTGACAGGAATGATTTCAGGTTTGATTGCTCAAGGAATGGAAATATTTGAAGCAAGTTGCCTTGGGGTATATTTACACGGACTTTGCGGTGATTTGGCAAAGGAAAAACTTACCCAATACTCTGTATTACCGGAGGATTTGATAAGTTTTATTCCTGATGCGATTAAATTTGTACAAAATTAGCCTACTAAATCTAATGATTTACCGAAAGAATCAGCGTTTCCGAATTCTTCAACGACATCTTTTTTCAGCGCACTCGGGCTAAGATATCTATGAATATCAGCAATTTCTTCTTCAGATGCTTTTGCAGTAAGATTAGCACCAGTTCCCAAATACTCATAAGGTAGGATAAATTTAGGTCTGTCAACTTTGTATTCTTTTGCCAAAAAATCCTTTGCAACTGATGATAACCGGGCATAAACTTTTGGTCCGTTCATTATTTTTCTCCTTTACATATTTCTATCACTTAACAGACTAATAAAAAATAGCCTGACCGGGTGTATTTTTTACACTTCACTCAGACTATTAAAAATACGTAAAAATATTTTTTGCTACTTAATTTTGGAATTGTTGCATGATCTCAAAAGGTTTTTCTGCAACTTTCATAGCATCAGGGGAAATAATTCCTCTTTTAAGTTCTGTAAAACTTGCATTTTTTGAACAAAATTTATTTTTCAAAAATTCGTAAGCAACCTTTGGGTCACATTTTGAACCGCAGGTAAATAAATCAACTGCAGCATAACCAAGTTCAGGCCAAGTATGTATAGCCAAATGACTTTCAGAAATAATAACAACCCCTGAAACACCATACGGGCTAAACATGTGGAAACATTTTTGAACAATAGTTGCGCCACATTCTAAAGCGGCTTCCATCATATATTTTTCAACTTTATCAATACTATTTAAAGTATTCGGGTCACATTCAAAAAATTCAGCAAGCACATGACGACCGAGGTGAACATCTTCGTCTGCCTTTGGAATTGAGTCATTGAATAAATCTAAATGTGAATATGTTTTCAATTTGTTTTCTCCTTACTTCAAATAAATGTATATTTAACAACTATAAAATAATAATATAAAAAACTTTTTTTTGACAGTAATAAATAAAAAAAATTACGGTCAAAGTCTGTATAGTACAATATAAGTCATTTTTTAGTTTTTATCAATTATTAAGTTTTATGAACAATGGTTAATTATTAGAAAAATTATGATGTAAATCCTTGTAAAAACGGCTTAATTGTTGTATCATGACCATATATCAGATTGATTAGGAGAAAGTAGAAATGACAACGTATGAAGGAAAATTAGTCGCATCCGAAAGTGACAAATTTTGTATAATATTAGCGCGTTTTAACGATTTTATCGGTGCGAAATTGTTATCCGGCGCAATAGATGAATTAAAAAGACACGGAGCAAAAGAAGAAAACATTGATATAGTAAGAGTTCCTGGGGCATTTGAAATTCCTGTTATTGCACAAAAATTTGCTTCTACCAAAAAATACAATGCAATAATAACTTTAGGTGCGGTAATTAAAGGGGCTACTCCACATTTTGACTATGTTTCAAATGAAGTTGCAAAAGGTGTTGCACAGGTAAGTTTAAATACGGGGGTTCCTGTTACATTCGGCGTATTGACAACCGATAATATTGAACAAGCAATTGAAAGAGCAGGAACAAAAGCAGGAAACAAAGGTTCTGATGCTGCAAGAACAGCAATTGAAATGGCAAATTTAATTAAATTGGTCTAAGATGATAAATTTAAACATAATAAATTTTGACAATAATTGCAAATATAATAAGTCTATCAGATTCAATAATACTTACCAAGCAAAAGCAAAGCAAACAATATCATTCCAAGGTTTAAATAAAGAACAACCGTCTGACATATATATAAGGAGCAAGAATATGAGCGAAGTAATCACTGAATACAGAAATGAAAATACCAAAGACATCGACTTATTATCAACAATTGATATGGTCAGAAAAATGAATGAAGAAGATCAGATTGTGGCAAAAGTAGTTGGTGATGTCGCACCTGATATTGCAATAGCAATAGATATGATAGCAAAAGCGTTTTTAAAAGGCGGGAGATTATTTTACTTTGGAGCAGGAACTTCAGGCAGATTAGGAGTTTTGGATGCTTCAGAATGTCCTCCTACATTCAGTATTGATCCTTCAATGGTTCAGGCAAGAATTGCAGGCGGACAAGATGCTATGTTAAAAGCCGTTGAAGGAGCAGAAGATAATTTTGAACAAGGTCTTGAAGATGCAAAAGTCTTAACAGATAAAGATGTGTGTGTTGTAATTTCGGCAAGCGGGAACCCGAAATATTTACTCGGAGTACTTGAAAAAGCTGATGAAATTGGTTGTGCAACAATAGGTATAACCTGCAATTCAAAAGGCAGAATTGCACAGGAAGCAGGACATGTAATCTGTACGGAAGTAGGTCCTGAAGTAATTGCAGGTTCAAGCAGATTAAAAGCCGGAACAGCACAAAAAATGGTACTTAACATGCTTTCAACCGGTTCTATGATAAAAATAGGTAAAACCTACGAAAACTTTATGATAGATTTAAAAGCCGTAAACGAAAAATTAAAAGACCGTGCTATAAGAATTGTTTCACAAATTGCAAATGTTTCAAACAGCGATGCATTAGCATCATTGTTAAAATCGAACTGGGAAATAAAAACATCAATTATAATGCTAAAAATGGATTGTGATGCAGATGAAGCAAGAAAAGAATTAAAAAAATACGGCGGAGTATTAAGAAGACTTATAAATGCCGAAAGTGCGGTGTAGGAACTTCATTAAGGAGGATAATGAATGAAATTAGCTGTTTTGGGAGCAGGATGCTGGGGATTAACTTTAGCGTGGCTTTTGACCGATAACTTTGACCAAATTACAGTTTGGGGAAGGGAACAAGACCTCAGTGATGATTTAAAAATCAATAAACACACATCAAAACCTTTAGAGGTACAACTTGATAATAAGGTTGAAATCACATCAGATTTAGCACAGGCAATTGAAAATGCTGATATTATTTTATCGGTTATTGCAACATCAGGGACAAGAGATGTCTGCGAGAACCTTAAAAAAGCATGTATAAGATCTGAACAAATATTAGTAAATGCTTCTAAAGGTATAGAATTACCTTCATTGATGCGAATGTCAGAAGTTATAAAAGATGTATTACCTGAACAAAAACTTGTCATTTTGTCAGGTCCGACACTTGCAAGAGAGGTTCTTGCGGGAAAACCGACAGCCGCTTGTGTAGCCTGCGAAGATATTGAAACGGCAACTTTTGTTCAAAGAGCAATGAATGTAACAGACAGATTCAGATTATACACAAATACAGATGTAATCGGTGTTGAACTTGGCGGCAGTTTAAAAAATGTAATCGCAATTGCATCCGGATTTGCCCACGAAATGGGATTAGGCGACAATTGTTCAGGTTCTCTTTTGACAAGAGGAATGGCTGAAATTGTAAGAGTAAGTATTCAACTTGGCGCAAATCCCTCAACACTGTATGGCCTTTCAGGTATGGGCGATTTAATTGCGACCTGTTCATCACCTTTATCAAGGAACTATACTGTAGGAGCAATGCTTGCAAAGGGAAAAAAAATTAACGACATTTTATCAGAACTTGGCTCGGTTGCAGAAGGTGTAAAAACTTCAAAAGCAATATGTGAACTTGCAAAAAAACTTGATATTGAAGTACCTGTTTCAAATGCAATATATGAAGCAGTTTACACAGATATTACACCAAAAGAACTCTTATCAAAACTTATGAACAGAAAACTGAAAGAAGAAGAAAGATACGTTTAAATGAAATATGCAGTAAGATACTTAAAAAATACATTTTATCCGCTTGATGTTGCAGACAACATTCAACTTGAAGACGGACAAATGGTAATTGTCCGGACAGAAAAAGGAGAAGAAGCACTTAAAGTTTTTATTGTAAATTCTCAAATAAAAGAAATATGGGAAAAAGCAAAACAAAAACCTGATGCACTTCCACTTCTGAAAGTAATGACTCAAAGAGATTTGCAGACATTAGATGAAATAAAAAAAGAAGAAGTCAAAGCATATTTCAAATGTCAGGAACTTGTAAAACAGCACAAACTTCAAATGAATTTGGTTCAATGCCGAATAACGTTTGACAGAAGAAAAATCACTTTTTATTATACGGCTCCTGAAAGAGTTGATTTTAGAGCGCTATTAAAAGATTTAACTCAGACATTTCCAAGAGTACGAATTGATTTGCGCCACATAGGAGTAAGAGATGAAACTTCAATTCTTGACGGTGTGGGAATTTGCGGTCAGCCATTTTGTTGTGGCGGATTTTTGCGAAAATTCGCAACTATTAATATTAAATTAGCAAAGGATCAGGGAATGCCTATCGCACCTGGGAAAATTTCCGGAACCTGCGGCAGATTGCTTTGCTGTCTGACTTATGAATATTCAAACTACATCGAAGCAGCAAAAGGTATGCCTCCTATCGGTTCGTCTGTAATGACAACAGACGGCTTAGGTAAAGTTTGCTACTTACAATTTATGAGCGGTAAGGTTGCAGTCAAGATGGAAGACGGAAAAACTAAAGAGTTCAATAAAGAAGATATAGAAATTGTTGATGCGGAAGTCAATGTCGAAATTGATGCTAACCCGACTGCAATAAATAATTATAGCGATGATGACCAAAACATTGATATCAGACAACTTGAGGATGACCGAAACAGTTCAACGGGTAACATATAAATTTTGATTTTTGTAAAGTTTTGTAAATATTAAATAGACTGGAAATATTATTAAGCAATTTGCTTTATAGGTAGTTTATAATTATTTCATAACTAAGAAAAGGGAGGAATAATTATGGACATAAATTTAACAGAGCGAGAAAAATCAATATTGAAAGAACTGCTATTAGGCAAAACTTACCCTGAAATATCAAGAACACTGTATATAACGGTTTCAACGATAAAGCACTATATTGCACAAATTTCAGAAAAATTTGAAGTGCGTGGTAAAGTAAACATTTTGCTTTATTTAATCGAACATAAAGAATTACTTGAAGAAATAACCCAATACAGCGCAAACAAAACATCAGAATAATCGCTTTTTAAATTATTCTTTTTTTAAAGATTTGACTATATTATAAAGAGTTTCAAGTTTTTGAGAATTATTACTTATTAATTTTATATAATCTTGAATTTCTTTAATCAATATGTCAGAATCTTTTAAGTGATCTGTTGCAAAAAGTTCTTCAGATGTAGTATTTAAAGCCTTAATAATTTTATCAAGAGTTTCAGCCGTAACGAAATTTTCACCAATTTCAATGCCGCTCATAGTACGCTGAGATACATCAACCATTTCGGCTAACTGCTCCTGAGTTAAGCCTCTATTTATCCGCATACGCTTAATTTTTATTCCAAGTTCTTTTTTTATACCCATAATTTCATAAAATTAATTTATTTTGTACTCAAATGTATTTTATATAAACTTTTGTAAACCTGTAATGCGACATTATATCTATATTTAAATTTTTAGATGTTTTATTTCATAAATTTTAGCAATTATTGCAAACATAAATTTTTAATAAAAGTACAGGGGAAAAACGTTTTTTCGACAAAATACATTATTTAGAAAAGAAAGGGGAAAATCATGAGTATTATTTCTATCGGGGCGAAATTAATTCGCGATACTAAATTAGGCAGGGTTGTAACCGAAACAGTGGGAGATAAAATTTTTACAAATTTTTATACAAAAGGTGGTCAGTTAGCAAAACAACGTGTAAAACAAATAGTAAGAACAAATGTTGGAAATAAAAGTGTTATTACTACAAAAAAAGTTGAACAAGACTCAAGTAAAGTTAGGATACTCCAACATGACAAAGTTTACGACCAAAATAAAAGCACTTTTGGAATTAGGGATATAGAAAAAACCGATAACGAAAAATTTGTAACTAAGATATCAAAAGATGGTTACATCCAAGATAAATACTTTGAGGATGGGAAAATTAAAAGAAGATGTTATTCAAATGAAGATGATATTGATTCAAGAGGTCGTATAATTGTTAGAAAAACATACTATAATAATCTTGGATTACCTGTCCCTCAGGAGATTGAACCACAACTTGATAGTTTTGATAATCTAACGCTGAAACAAATGCGTAAATGGGCAGTAGATCATAACGTGGTGTATGCAGAAAAAGGCTCCGGCTTAACATTTTTAAACAAAACAGATGATTTGGGATATTTACCAAACGCAAATGAAAAATTAAATAATTTAGATACATATTTGTAATTTATTAATCAGTAGCAAAATGCGATTTTTTGTACCAATAACTAAAAAAGAGATTTGAACTTTTGTTCTAAATCTCTTTTTTCTAAATTAGGTGCTGGCAACTATACTTTAGCTCTTGGCGAAGTATGAGCCTTAGAGATAAAGTATGCCGAAATGAACTAC
>CADAYE010000006.1 GCA_902792085.1 uncultured bacterium
TCCGTAATTTAATATGCTTCCGTTATCGACAGTAATTGCGATATCTTTACCGGCTGTAACATAGTTATCATTAGAAGTGTTATCCCCAATAACAACATTACCGCCACCTTTTTGAGTAATATTTACATCTTTTGCATTGATTAGACCTTGAATATTTGTACCACCAACAGAGTTATCATTGATTTCTACTAAATTTACACCATTTATACGACCGCTTGATGCAATATTTATTCCTTCGGCTCCAGCATTGTCAATAATTAAATGATTTTGATAATACATACGTTGATCATCTGGAACATCAGCAATGTAGCCAGAAACAGCATTATCTCTATTCGTAACAGTACCCGATATATTGATACCTTTTACTCCACCTTCAGTATTGGTAATTGTGGAATAAGCAGTATTTGAGACATTACCATCAATATTTATACCATTGTAGCCGGAGTTGGTCATTTCCATACGATATGTTTTAACATTACCAGTAGATGTAATATTTAATCCACCTTGTCCGGAATTTGTAAATGTTCCCATACTTTTGGTAGTAACGGATCCACTGACATTTAATCCGCCTGCACCATCATTAGTGAATTTACCAGAGCCAAGAATATTTACTGTACCGGAAATATTCATACCTTCAGGACTTGACGCAGTATTATAAAATTCAGCATCACCCGTTGTATTAAATGTACCGCTAATATACATCCCTGCTGTATTATTTTTTGGATTTGACGGATAACCGTTTTCTACATAAGAGTTACCTGAAGTATTAAAAGTACCTCCAAGTTCCATACCGTTTTTACCTTTGTTACGAATGGTTAAATCACCCTTAGTATCAACATTACCTGTAACTTTTAATTTTGTTTCGGTACTGCCCTGCATTGGGATATTGAATATATCAGTATTGCCACCGTTTTTAACATTACCGGAAATATCCAAATCGCCTTCGTTATTATTAATTAATAACCTGCCTTTTGCATTAGCAACATTACCGCTAATATTTAAACCTCTTGCAGCATCATCATAATTTCTGATTTCAAGAGAACTGCCGGTTCCTACAGCAAAGTTTTTAACCGTGCCTGCAATATTAATACCATTATCATTAGGAGAACCGGTTCCGCTACCTTCTGCGGAAATAACAATATGACCGTTACCGTCACTTGCGAATGAATTTGCAGTATTCAAATTATCAGTATTTACTAAGTTGTTAAATAAATTTTGTGCAGCACTTTCCGAATCAAATTTTTGCATTTTGTTTGCATTGACACCGCCAATGACAACAGCATCTTTTGCAATATCAACTGATGAAGCTTTCAATTCTACATCGCCGGATGTTACAATTTTACCATTAATTTTAATTGCTCCACCAACATTCATATCATTTGCTTCAAGATCTGCAAGTCCGCTTGCGGTCTGATTTTTCTTTATTTGTGCATAATTGTATGAGTCCGGAGAATAAACGCCCAATGAACCGACATTCAAAACCCCAGAAGCCCCAACGACCATACCATTTGGAGAAATGAATACCGCTCTGCCATTATAAAAACCATTACCTCTGACAGAATTTACAATACCATTAATATTAATCTGATTATCAACAAGGTTTACAAAAGTATTGATGTCTGCAAAATTCAAATTTGCGACATCACCCTTGCTTAAATCAAATTTTTGGTACTGACGGAAACCTGTACCTCCATCAATTTTTGTAGGGTCAATGTTAAATACCCCACTTGTTTGATTAAATCCTGAGATTTCGCTGGCTACAACGCTCAGCGCCATCGTTTGTTGAAGCATAAATACACCCGTCATGAGAGATGCAATTATTCTTCTTTGAGTCTTTCTACTCTTTCTCATCATGCTTTAGTCCTTTCATTTTATAAATACATGTATTACATCATAAAGTTATCTGACTATGCTTTTGACAGCACACACAGTCATAGTCATGTCATGATTTTTCTTTATATTTATATAAACGAATTTTTTAATATAAATATTTACTAAAATTAGAGAAATGTTAATAAAAATTTACAAAAAAAATAGAAGTTATTATTAATAATAACCTCTATTTAAAGATTTATATAGATTTTCGGACTATCTTACCGAAACTCTGCTTGCTTCATCAAGCATCATATTCATATATAATAATTGATTAGCAGTTGCCTGATCGAGATTTACAAATTGCGCTCCCGCTCTTGAAGTCGTAGCAGAAACGACTTTTGCATTTGCTTTTATGTCAAGTGAACCGTATTTCATGTGAACAGGAATAATATCCCCAACCTTAAGGTTGTTCTCATGTCTTACAGACACCCCACCTCTTGAAACATCAAGTAAAGCATCTATACCTGTTGTTTTTTCAAGTGAAATTGGATTTCTATTGTTTGCAACCGAGTATCTTACATATTGGCGTTTATCTATAGTATCTAAATTATAGTCTGCAATACGATTATTATATAACTGTTTCAAACTATCATCTTCCGATACAGGATCCGTTGGATCATCCGTCGGAGGATTATCAGTAGGCCCATCCGTAGGAATATCTGTAGGTCCTTCTGATGGAACATCTGTAGGAACAGGTGTTGGAGGATTTGGATCTATTGTCGGTTCATCTGTCGGTGCATCCGTTGGTGCATCTGTTGGTGCATCTGTTGGTTCATCTGTCGGCATATCTGTCGGAGCGTCTGTTGGTGCATCTGTCGGAGCGTCTGTCGGTGCATCTGTTGGAGCATCTGTCGGTGCATCAGTCGGTGCATCAGTCGGTGCATCAGTCGGTGCATCTGTTGGTGCATCTGTTGGTGCATCTGTTGGTGCATCTGTCGGTGCATCTGTCGGTGCATCTGTCGGTGCATCAGTCGGGATGTCAGTAGGTGCATCTGTCGGCGCATCTGTTGGCTCATCTGTCGGTGTATCTGTTGGGATATCAGTAGGACCATCTGTCGGCATATCTGTTGGTCCATCTGTTGGCATATCTGTTGGATTATCTGTAGGTGTACCGGTCGGTTCATCTGTTGGGATATCAGTAGGACCATCTGTTGGCATATCTGTTGGATTATCTGTAGGTGTACCGGTCGGTTCATCTGTTGGAACATCAGGCATATCTAACGGAGTTGCATCAACTATTCCGTCATCATCATCTACATGAGATGGAACACCGTCAAAAGTACCATCGCCATCACCCGGATTATAGTAATAATTTCTTTCTTTTTCATCTCTGCCAATTCCTGTTACATCATCAGGTCTTACTGCATGACCTGTCGGGATACCATCAGAACCTTCAATTTTTGATGTCGAAGGATCAGGATTCTTTGAAAATCCATCTTTGCCTAAATGAGTTGCTACACCATTTGCGTATATATTATCTGCAACTACATCTAATTTTCCATTATCAAGCCTACCGTCATTGATTCTTACAACAGAATCAGCATAGCCGTAATGACCATTATCAACATAAGTTCCATTTGGTCTTACAGTTTTATTAATATCTAATGCTTTTACAACAGCATTGTTAGGAATAGAATCTTTTTCTCCGACTCCTGTATAACCGCCACCAGGTAAAGTAGGATTATCAGCCAATCCGTTAGTTCGCGGTCCAAAGTAATCAACAGGAGTTCTTGGTACTGTACCTAAATGATTAATTTCAATAGATTTTCCTCTTGCAATTATTTTCAAGTCATCTTCAGCAGTGACTTCATCAATATAAACATTACCTGCAAATTCGGCATTCAATTCGCCTTCTCTTGAAATCATTGAACAAACATTGTTTACGGCATATTTATCATCTAATCCTTTAATATATATATCTTCATTTGCTAAAACATCCATGCCATAACCGCCTGATGGAGTTGTGTTATACTTAGTAGCCAAAACTCCCGGTTTTGTTTGATTGAATGTTAAAGGTGCACTTGAAGAACCTATGTCTTTACTTGCAATCAAAGATAATCCATAGCCTTCAACATTTGGCTTTGCAACATTTTTAGATGCATTAAGCATGCTATATCTTGTTACACCATCATCTTGATTATAATCAGTAGTAAGAATAACTCTGCCGTCAGCATCAATTGCATCTATATTCATGTTTGAATTTATTGCAGCGTAATTAATTACATAATTATTTTGTTTAACTGACGTTGTATCAGTAGTACTTGCAGTAACAGTTCCACGAATATTTGCGTTAACAGATTTTGCATAATCTCTTGTAGTAGAAGCGTTTGAAATACCTGTGCAATATCCGCCCGTGCAGTTGTCACCAACATTAAGACCGATTGTACCGTTTGTTACTTCCATATTCAAATCGCCGTCTGCTTTTAAAAGAGTTTTTGCATCTGTAATTTTCATAAGTTTTGCATCAGCCTGCTGTCCTTCATAGTTTAAAATACTACCGTTTTTAACATTTATATCAATATTTTTTCCTGCCGATACATAATTATTATTAGAAGTTCTGTCACCAATAACGACATCACCGCCATCTGCTTTAATAAATACATTATCATCAGCATTTGTTACACCAAGATGTGCAATTCCTGATTTGGATACATCATTCATTAAAACATCATGATTTGAAACGACTCTGCCGGAAGATGCAATTTTTATACCATCACTACCTTTGTTTGTAAGTACTACATTTCCGTTTGAACCCATATTCCCGCTTAAAATAATACCACTTGTGTTTATATTGTTAACAGAGGTAACTCCTGTACCGTGGTTAATTACATCGCCTGAAACATTTGTTCCATTAACAGATGTAAGTGTTATTGCACCATTATTTTTTGATAAAGATTTTGCAGATTTCATTGTACTTGTATTAACTAACTGTTCGAATAAAGCACCGTCAAATGCATTTACAGTACCTGTACCGGTGGCAACCATTTTACCAGGGATATTGATATTTGAAGAAACAATATCTATATCCTTAGCCGCAAGAACCTTACCATCAATTCTGACTGCACCGCTACCTGCATTTGAAGCTGATTCTAACGCAGATAAATCTTTACCCGGGTTATTTTTATAATGTTCATAAGTTGATTGGTTTGGAGTATATACCCCTAAAGAACCTACATTTAAAACACCTGAAGAACCAACTACAAAACCGTTAGGAGACACAAAAACCGCTCTTCCATTATAGAAATTACCGTCTCGCATAGTGTTTACGACACCATTTATATTGATTTTACTATCTACAAGGTTAACAAATGTATTAACATCTTTTGTTCCGTACTTAAAAATAAGATTTGCGGTATCGCCCTTGCTTAAATCGAAATCAAGATACTTTCTCAAACCTATATCGGTATTTTTTATAATCGCTGTAGGATTGATTGTATATGCACCATTTTGACCAGCTACGGGACTCCCGTTTGGATTGGTTATACTTGTCGCAAATGCAGATATCATCATGGTCTGGTGAAGTAAGAACAATGATGTTAATGCCGCAGATACAAGTTTTTGGGTTCTTTTTCGGCTATTCATAGTATTTATCCTTTCATATATATTTTTATAAATCTGTTTATATATCCCATTTTATCAAGAGCAAAATTGAAAAACTTAAAATGTTACCGTTTTTTAAGCACAATCATGCCATTGAAACATGCATTTTAAGTTCATCAATATTTTATTTTGCTATTTAAAATACAAATATTAAGATTTATTAATCAGATGTTTTATAAGCAAAAAACTTTATACCTGCATACAGTCCGTAGAATGTGGCAAGTACACAGAAAAATTGAATTGAACCTGCCAAATTAACAAATCCGAATTTGAAAATCAAATACAGAGCCGCAGTAGGAATCCCTGCGAACAATATTCTAAACAATGTATTTTTAGGAACTTTCAAGTGAAAATCAGGAAGTACAACAATTGCAGAAAGCAGGAAGTACAGGAAGTTAGCACTGAAAGTAGCAATACCGACCCCGATTAATCCCATCTTTGGAATAAGAATTATATTCAAAATTACTCCAATAATACCTGAAATCAATTTGATTATAAACTCAAGATGAGTTTTATTTGCAAGGTGATACTGCAAAGTTGTATAGTCGGTCAGCCCTAAGAAAAATACTCCGAAGGAAAAATACGGAACAAGTACACTCGCTTCATAAAACTTTTGGTTTGTTTTTAATAAAACAGTATAATCAGAACTATAAGCAGAAATTATTGCAATCAAGGGAAGTGCAAGCAAAATATAGTAACCCATAAATTTTGTAATTATAGGTCTTACATCAATTTTTGCCTCATACATATTGATTACTCTTGGTATAACAGCGACAGTAAGCATAGCAAACAAAGGCATTAAAATAGGAAGGGTCAAGCCGTAACCTACACCTACAAATGCTGCTTTTGTAAAACCACTTATTCCACCCATGATGATTTTATTACTCTGAGTTATAATCCATGCGCTCAAAGAGGTCGCCATTACTGGTAAACCGTATTTTATAATAGGTATAACGAAGTTAAATTCAACTTTTTTAAAACGAAATACCTTTATTATATCGCATTGGTATAACAACAAAATATCAATCAAAGAAATTGCAACACCCATACCTAAAAGAATAGATGCTGCGCCTAAATTGAAGAATTTTGCAAAAAATACAGTTAAACCAATCGTTATAAATTGATTCAAAATAGTGGTAAATGAGTAAGAAACAGATTTTAACTGAGCCCTTAGAATTTGTTGCAACAATGCCCTTAATGCAACAGGAATAATAAGTACAAGCACCGCCATGAAATACTTAAACGGAACATGAAAAAACGAAAACATTGCATCCCTAAGCAGAAATGACAAGCCAAACATCAAGAGCATGTTTATCGTTAAAATAGAAACAATCATTGTAAGATATTTTGGTAAATCCTGTTCTAATTGATGAATTCTGAAAAATCGGAGTCCTGCAAGACCTACCCAATCAGAAAATATAATACACAAAAACGATAACATAGCTATGGATACGGTATATAAACCGTATTGTTCTGTTGAAAACAGGTTTGTATATATCGGTAAAGTAATAGCATTACCAAACATTCCGCACAATTTAGACGGCGCATATTTAAGCATATCGGTAAATATCGCCCTCGTTTCTTTTTCTTCCAATTCCTTATTTACTACATATTCCATCTTAATTTCCTTTATATTATTTCGCCGTACAAATCGTATTCGTCAGCATTAGTAATTTTAACTTCTTCTATATCTCCCGGAACAACATCACGTTGTGAAACGGCATAAACCAAACCGTCAACCTCAGGAGCATCATGCTCGGAACGAAGAATTACCGTTCCGTCATCACTATATCCCTCTACGATACATTTTAGGGTTGTATCTATATATTTTCTGTTATTATTTAATGAAATTTCTCTTTGCAATTCCATTATTTTTTTATACCTTCGATGTTTAATTTTTGCACTAATTTGTGGTTTTAGAGTATCAGAATAAGTACCTTTTTCCCTTGAATATTCAAATGCCCCCATTCTGTCGAACTTAACATTCTTAACAAAATTATAAAGATGTTCAAATTCTTCTTCTGTTTCTCCCGGGTAACCGACAATCAAAGAAGTTCTGACAGTAACATCAGGAATCATTTTGCGAAATTTTGCAACAAGTTCCTCATAATCCATGACAGGTCGCTTCATTGATTTTAAAACTCTCGGATGTGAGTGCTGAAGTGGTATATCAATATATTTTACAACTTTTTCAAGTTTTGCTATGGCATTTATAAGTTCATTGGTCATTTGTGTCGGATAAGCATACATAATCCTAATCCAACTTAAATTGTCAATTTTGTTTAATTCTTCAAGAAGGTGAGGTAAAGCCTGTTTACCGTATAAATCAATACCATAAGATGAAGTATCCTGCGCAATTAAAACTATTTCTGTCACACCTTTATCTGCAAGTTGCTTTGCTTCTTTTACGATATTTTCTATCGGTCTTGATACATATTTACCGCGCAATTTTGGAATGATGCAATATCCGCATTCATAATTGCAACCGTCGCCGATTTTTATATAAGAACTTGCCCCGACTGTAATTTGTTGTCTTTGGACATCTTCAGGATAAACAAATTTTGGAGTATCCTGAATAATATCTCTGCTTTCGTCTTTAGAGATACTTTCTATGATATTGACAATTTGTTCGGGAGTTGTCGCCCCCAACATTGCTTCAATTTCAGGTATCGCATTTTTTAGTTCTTTTTTGTGCTTTTGGGGTAAACAACCTGCAACAATAACCCTTTTACCGGCATCAACCATTTGCAAAATACTATCGACAGACTCTTTTTCGGCATCATGTATAAATGAACATGTATTGATAATGACAATATCAGCCTCAGTTTCGTCCAAAGTAAGTTCATAGCCATGTTTAGCAAGTGCGCCAAGCATTAGTTCGGAATCTACAAGATTTTTTGCACAACCATGGTTTATTAACGCAATCTTCATAAATCTATTTTAACATTAAAAGATTTTTTCCCTTTAAATATTACGATATATTTATAATTTTGTAGTAATATATCTCTATGAAAAAAGTAGAATTGTTATCTCCTGCAAAAAATTTTGAAGTTGCTATAGCGGCTATAAATAGTGGTGCAGATGCAATTTATATCGGAGCGAATGATTTTGGAGCAAGAGTTAATGCTTCAAATTCGCTGGAAAGTATTGAAAAACTTGTAAATTACGCTCACAAATTTTATGTCAGAGTTCATGTAACCATTAATACAATTCTTAATAATGATGAACTTCAACAAGCAATAGAACTTGTGAAAACCCTATATTCTATTGGTGTTGACGCTATTATAGTTCAGGATATGGGACTAATTAAAACCGCAATTGACGGAAAAATTCCGCCGATTCAAATTCATGCAAGTACTCAGTGTAATAACAGGGCATTAGAGAAAGTAAAGTTTTTCGACAAAATAGGAGTTTCAAGAGTAATACTTGCAAGAGAACTTTCATTGGAAGATATTTATAACATTTGTAAAAATACAAATTGCGAGATTGAAACATTTATACACGGGGCTTTATGCGTATCATACAGCGGACAATGCTACATGTCTTATGCAAATGGCGGAAGAAGCGCAAACAAAGGGCAATGCGCACAGCCATGCCGAAAAAAATATACTCTCATTGATGAAGACGGAAAAGTTTATCTGAAAGACAAATATTTGTTATCCTTAAAAGATTTTAATGCCTCTAAATATATAGAAAAACTTATAAATTCAGGGGTTAAATCTTTTAAAATAGAGGGAAGATTAAAAGACGAAAATTATGTTAAAAATGTAACTTTATATTATAACAACCTGATTAATAAATACGCACAAAGAACCTCATCAGGAAAGGTTTTTACTGACTTTGAACCAGATGTAAACAAAACATTTAACCGTTCATATACTGATTATTTCTTAAATGAAAGAACAAATTGTTACAATTTTTTAACCCCAAAATCAATGGGCGAATACATAGGAAAAGTAACAAAAATCGGCAAAAATTATATTGAAGCAGATTCAAACATAAAATTAAATGCGCAAGATGGCATTTGCTTTGAACACAAAGACGAATTTTACGGATTTAAGATAAATAAAGCAGAAAATAACAAAATCTTTCCAAACAACATGCCACAAATAGAAATCGGAACAAAATTATACAGAAATTATGACAATGAGTTTGAAAAAATATTATCAAGAACAAAAACAACAAGAAAAATCGGGGTAAAATTTCAAATTTTTGATGATAAAATCGTGGCAGAAGATACTGATTTAAATAGGGTTACAACCATATTTGAAAACTTACAAAAAGCACAAAACCCTGACAGAGCAAAAGATACAATACTAAAACAACTGCTAAAGACTGGTGACAGCGACTTTTATGTTATAAAAGCAGAAATAAAGTCAGATGATATACCGTTTTTGCCCGTATCAGAAATTAATAAAATTCGCAGATTAACTTTACAAAACTTAATGAATGAAAGAATTAAAAATTATCCTAAATTAGTACAAAAATCTATCTGTTACGCATCTTTTGGTGTTAAAAATTTAGATTCAAAATTCAACATTTTTAATGACGAAGCAAAAAGTTTTTATGAAAATTGCGGCTGCACAGTTTGTGACAAAGCATTAGAAGATAAAAATATAATACCGACAGAATTTGAACTTATGCGATGCAAACATTGTTTGCGCTATGCCTGCAATTTATGTTCAAAGAAAGTTAAATTTGGCAAGAAACTATATCTTCAGGATGAACAGGGTAAAAAATATCCTTTAAAATTTGAGTGTGACAAGTGCGAAATGATAATACTAAGCCCGTAATTATTTTATTAAAGCCTGTAATTGTTTAAATTTTTCGTGAGCAGATGTTTTCAGCAACCCAAACAATGCAATTTCAACAGTAACAATTTTTGCTCCGTACTGTTTTAACAGTTCTATTCCGGTATTATATTCCGATTGATTACGGCTTGCACACGCATCACTAATTATAAATACTTCAAAACCGTTTTTGAGTAAGTCTAAAGCCGTTTGCAAAACGCAAATATGCAACTCAATTCCGCACAAAATAATTTGCTTTTTAGCGATATTAAATAAATAATTTTTCAATTCTTCGTTCAATAATGCAGAAAATGAGACCTTTTCAAAATATTTTGCACCAAGAATATTATTTTTTAATGTATTTTCAGTTGTTCCCAAACCTTTTGGATATTGTTCGGTAACAACAACAGGAATATTTAAGGATTTGGCGATATTAGCAATTTTTATTGAATTTTCAAGCGCAACTTCACCTTTAAAAACCGATTTTATTAATTTCTCCTGAAAATCAATCATTAATAATAATGTATTATCAGAATCTAACATTAAACCAAGCCTTCCATAAATTCTGAATACAATTTATTTATATATTTTGTCAATAACTTTTCGTCAAGAATATTCAGGGAAATATTCTCATCTGTATTTTCACTTGTATCCAAACCTTTGTGTACTATTTTGAAATTAAGTTTTGTAAATCCGTCGTAGCGAATAATCAATTCACTGTGTCTTTTATCCTTTTTTAAACTAAAAACACACTCAATTTTATTTGCATACTGACTGATTGCGACATCTTCACCTTTTGATTCAAATTCTTTTTGAAAACGGAAAAATAAGGGTTCAATAAGAGAAGATAATTTTGTTTCAAATGCCTTTTTGAATAATTTAAAATGTTTTTCTTTGATTACACTATCAGAATCATCAGGTGTGATATTACCACCAAGATAAAAATACAATTCATCATTTATAACCGCAGATTTTAGTCCGTCATTTGCATCTTTTTCAAGTTCGTCAAAACTTTTTGAACCTAAAATTGAAATTCCGCAATGCAGTTTTATATCTTTTCCCATAACAGATGCAATTTTTTCTGCAACATATTTTGCCCCCTGTAAATCCGTTTCAGGCAAAAGCAGATAAAATTTACCTGAACCTTGAGCAACAATATCAGTTTGTCTTAAACATTTTTTTAAATTCAATCCCAAACGATTCATAGAAACTCTTGTTTTTACCGAATCATCAATCGTTAAAACCATATAAACACCTGTTTTAAACAACGGATATTCACTTACGTAATAAAAATTTTCTTTTAATGCTTTGTGTGTATATAATCCTGTTTTTGCATTAATTAACTGCGTATTATTTATAAACAGGGATAAAATATCCGCATATTTTGATAAAGATATTGATTTTAAACAATTCAAAAATCTTGTGTTAAATTCACTCGGACATGAATCGGTACGGATAAAATCATATACCCCTGATTGCTGACACTTTTGCATAAATTGTTCATTATTCTGTGAAATTGTAACGATAATGCAAGTTTGAGGTGCAACTCTTTTTATCATTTCAATAGTTTTAAAAATTTCACTTTCAAAATATTCGTTATCTTTCATTACAATCAATCGCACACTTGGATTAATTGCACGCTTTATATGAGTTATAGATACAATATCAGCAGTTTCACTTCTTCTCAATACTGACACATTTGAAAACAAGAACTCAAAATTTGATTTATCTTCAGTTATAAATAAGATATTACCTGCCATCAAATTATACCTGCAAGTGCTTTTTAATACACCAATAACTGCCGACAGAACCGAATAAAATACTCATTGTAAACATTACAAGAATAACCAAATTCTGTGCATACAATGGAGACGGAACCATAAAGAATTTATGGATATTGAGTAATCCGTTTTGAACATAATTCAACGGAAATGTTGCAATTAATGAACCCGTAAACCCGTAAAATGCCCCCTGCATAATGAACGGAAAGCGTATATACCAATTGTTTACCCCCATAAGACGCATAATTTCTATTTCTTCTTTTCGAGATTGTATAACTAGTTGAATAGTATTATTGATAATAGTAACCGTTAATAAGCCCATTATAATAATTACAACCAATGTAATTGTTTTAACAACATGATTAACAAGTTCAATCTTCTTTGCCAAATCTTTTGCATAACTCATATCTTCAACAGAATTAATTGACTTGATATTTTCAAAAACCGATTCAAGATTTTCAGGATTATCAACTTTTACATGCAAAGTATCAGGCAAAGGATTGTCAATATTTGGCAATTTCATTTCATTTCTTAATTTACCCCAAGATACACTTTTTGGTATAGCAGTAATTTCTTCAACATGTTCAAAACGTGCAATTTCGGACTTCGCTACTCTCATATCGGTAGAACTTTTTAGATACACGGAAATCTCTAATGCACTTCCTAATTCCTTTGAGAAAGAAGATATGGATAATGCTGTACGGAAGCATGCGCCAAAAATCATCAAAATAGCCGCCATTGTAGTAATAATTACAATATTTACAAGCCCGGTTCTTTTGATATCACTGACAGTCTGCACTCCGAGTCTGTATAAAATACGCAGTTCGCAAAGCCAATCTTTAGGTATATGTTTCTTTACATTAGATTTTAAATTATTATTCATAAGTACCTGCCTGCATATCTTTAACAATTTCACCATGGTCAAGTTTGATTACCCTTTTTCTAAAGTAATCAACCATATTATTATCGTGTGTTGATACTATTACGGTTATGCCTCTTTGATTAATTTGATCAAGAATTTGCATAATTTCCATAGAATTTTGAGGATCTAAATTCCCTGTCGGTTCATCTGCGATAAGCAATGGCGGTCCGTTTACAATTGCTCTTGCTATACCGACTCTTTGCTGTTCCCCGCCTGACAGTTCAGAAGGAGTTGCATTCATTTTTTCATATAATCCGACAATTTTTAATGCTCCATGAACTCTGGCATTTATTTCTTTGCTGCTAATACCTAAAGTTCTGATTACATAAGCAACATTATCAAAAACTGTCTGATTTTGAAGCAATTTGTAATCCTGAAATACAATACCCATACAGCGTCTTAAATTTGGGATTTTGTTGCTTTTAATATTTGCTATATTAATACCGCCTATAGAAACAATGCCGCTTGTAGGTTTTTCTTCACTATACAAAAGTTTCATCAATGTAGATTTGCCCGCGCCTGAAGAACCAACTACGAAAACAAATTCACCTGAATTTATCTCCAAATTAACATTTTTGAGTGCATAATGGTCATTTTTATATTTTTTTGTAACATTTTTCAGTTTTATCATTAATCAACTTCCTTTTCATACATGCTTTTGATTCTTTTTACAAGATTCACTGAATCCAAGCCGTAATATTTGACAAGTTCATCAGATTTGCCGCTTTGACCAAATTCGTCATGAATACCAATTCTGAATACTTTGGTCGGATAATTTCCGCAAACTACTTCGCAAACTGCAGACCCTAAACCGCCGGTTGTAGAATGATTTTCCACGGTAACAAGAAATTTGGTTTCCTTTGCACAATCAATTATTGTTGTCTTATCAATAGGTTTTACAACCGGTACATTTACAACTCTGACAGAAATGCCTTCTTTTTTTAATTCTTCAGCCGCTAAAATACATTCACTAAGTAATTCCCCGTTTGTAAGCAAAGTAACATCAGAACCTTCTTCAACAACAACAGCCTTATGTATATTAAAATGATAATTTTCATCAAACACATCCGGCAAATTACATCTTGATAGCCTTATATACATAGGTCCTTGATGTAAAGCCGCATATTTAATAACTTCTTCACATTCTTTTGCATCTGCAGGAACTATAACAGTCATGTGAGGAATTTCACGCATAAGTGCAACATCTTCCAATGCCTGATGAGTTGCACCATCTTCTCCTACTGTTATACCGCCATGCGTTCCGACAATTTTAACATTCAAATCAGCATAACAAACACCGTTTCTAATCTGATCATAAGTTCTGCCGGTTGCAAACATTGCAAATGTTGACGCAAAAGGAATCTTTCCTTGTGATGCAAGACCTGCCGCAGTTGCAATCATATTTTGTTCTGCTATTCCGCAATTAAAAAACCTTTCAGGAAATTTATCAGCAAACATTTTCGTTTGAGTAGAGCATGACAAGTCAGCATCAAGCACTACTATATTTTCATTTAATTCACCCATATAAGCTAAAGTTTTACCAAAAACCTTACGCACAGATTGAGTTTTATCTTTATCTATATTCATCCTAAACCTTTAATACTCTGCGTATACAGAATATTTATCCCCTTCATACAATTATGGTAGCACAAAAAAAATTATCTTTCCATGATATTACTATTATGAATAATGTTTCATAAAAAAAAACACATTATTACAGACTTTTGAGATAATTTTGTAAAGTTTTATTAAAATCGTATATAAATTTAGCAATTATTTATGTTCACGAACATTTAATAGGTAGAATGGTAGTAGACCCAATTTTTATGTAGGAAAGGAAGAATTTATGAATCAAGTACCAATTATGCAGCCGATATATCCGGTGCAGGGTGCAAACTATGCACTACCCCAACAACCAAATTACAATGCGGTTAAAATAGATATACATAACCCATCAGTAGGAACACCGGGCATGGCTCAGCCTCAACCTATGTATCAACCTCAATATGCTCCGGTTAATGCACCGATTTATAATTATCCGCAGGCGCCAATTTATTGCCCCTGCCCTGTGCCTATGCCGACAGATCAGGTAACAACTCAGGCTCCGGTATATTATCCGGGACAACCGTTGGCTCAGCCTCCTGTAACTTATCCCCAGGCTCCGGCAGTTATTGATCAACAAAATGTAAATTATCCGCCGCAGGTTCAACCTATGCCAGCTCCGGCGCAATCTCCGCAGCCGGTCCCTGCTCCGCAGGTTTCAAATGCTCCTGTAGTTGAAGCACCTCAACCTGTTGAACCATCCCTTGATCTCAACGGATTTATCTCAAGATTAGCAAATCCTGATTTTGAAGGACAGGCTGCAGCAATGGAAGATATTGCAGATGTAGTAAACAAACAGCCAGAAAAAGCATCTGAGTTAGTTGATAAGCAAGTATTCAAAGCATTAAACGACATTATCTCTTTTGATTCTTCAAAAGTAGAAGGTCCTTCACAAAAGCAAATTGAAATCAGACAAAAATTAGTTCAGGGAGAAAAAGTAAGTGCTGAAGATGAAAAATTAGCAAACGCTTATTCTCCGAAAGAAATGGCAGAAAGAAACAAAAGTTATGCTTTGTTCTCAATAGCATTATTAGACAAAGTTTACGCTCAGGAAATCAAAAAATTATCTAATAACACAGTTCCTTTAACAGATTTACCAAGTGCCGTTAATGTTGTAAATCAATTAAAAGACAACCCTAACCCAATGGTTAGAGAATCAGCAATTGAAGCATTAAGTTACATTCAGGAACCTGAATACAAAAAAGACCTAACAACTTTATTCACGGTTGCTAAAAACGACCAAGATGCAAGCGTTGCAAATGCAGCACAGGCCGCTCTTGATAAATTAGATAAGGTAGCGTAGGAAACGCACTGATTTATAAATTTCCTTTCTTCAAAAAGCCCCTTTGTAAGGGGCTTTTTATTATACATTTGCAGTTTCTTCAGATTTTATAGCTCCCGGTTTTGGAACACAGTTTTCATAATCTGCCATTTCCGATATTTGTTGAGCCCACTGATAAATTATTTCTTCATGAGAAAGTTTATAAGAAATCGGTTTACCGATTTTTATAATTACATGCTGTCTTTTAAAAGGGAAAATCGGCCAAACCTTCAAATAACCTGTCCACTCCGCAATAGCAACCGGAACAATATCAGCTTTGGCGACTTTAGCAATTTCTGCAAAACCTTTTTTAATTCCTTCCAACTTTCCGTAAGGTTTAACAGTTCCCTGCGGGAAAATGCCTAAAGACCATGATGTTGTCAAAACATCTCTTACAGTTTTAAATGTAGCAATTTCCGGCTTTGTTCTGTCAACAGCAAAAGCTCCTAATCTTGCAACAAGCCATTTAATTTTGCAATCAGGTTCAAATAATTCTTTCTTTGCCATAAAAGCAATCGGACAATGTGCCCCCATTACAACCATAGGAGGGTCTAATTGCGAAACATGATTTGCTGCATATATATATTTACCCCTTTTTGCCATCTTAGGCGGAAGATTTTCTCTGCCCAAAACTTTGTAATCATAGTATATATTATAAATTGGATAAACAACAAAATATAAAAATGACATGTAAAATAATGTTCTAAACCAATGATATTCTTTTGCAAATCTTCTGTTAAAATTTCTTACTTCTTTTGCCATTTATTCTTTACTCCCATTATCAGATGCTTCATCAATATATTTGAATCCGGTTAATTCCTGAATTTGCTCAATCCATTGAGATTTAACAAGTTCTAAGTCTTTATTATAAGGTATTATCTTACCAATTTTTATAATAATTTTCCCCGAAAAAGGTTTCCATTTTGCTTCATTTGTACCGGTAATACCAACAGGCAAAATATCACATTTAGTAAGCCTTGCAAGACCGGCAAAACCTTTTGTAACACCTTTAATTTCTCCCGGAACACCTCTTGTACCCTGAGGAAAAATACCAAGAACCCATTTACTGTCATAAATTGCTTCTACCGTTTTGACCGTTGAAGGACCGAGATTTTCTCTATCTACTGCGAATGCTCCCAGCCAATCGAGCCACCATCTCAAAAGCCTTATATTAAACAACTCTTTTTTAGCCATAAAAGCGACATTCCTTGGCATGACAGCAACCATCATAGGAGGATCAAGGGTAGATAAATGATTCGGACAAATAAGATATCTGTTATCTTTTGGTATATTCTCATACCCATAGACTTCTATTCTGTATATCAATTTTAACCGTATCATGTAAATAATTTTACAAACTATAAACTGCCACATGGCCCTAAACCAGTTAAACTGAGAAGATTTTCTCTTTGAATATTCTTTTTTAGCCATACCTCTCTCCTAATCAACAAAAATATTATACATAAAAATTACTTAACATTCCACCATTAAAACTTTTTTAGTGTATTATCAAATTGAAAAGACAATAAGGGAGTTATTATATATGTTAAAACAATCAGACAATAAATTGGAAAATGAATTATTTAAAAGTGTATATGAAAAAACACCTGACTATATTAAAAATCTTAATTTAATGAATTTTTCAAATAAGGGAGAATTTACATTTACTTTAAAAAAAGAACATTTAAAACCTTATGATGAAAAAATAAATCCGCAAGGACTTAATCTTGAAGAATGGTTTGCAGGATATGCAAAAGAAGCCAAGGTCTCAACTGCAGGGATAAGAGGACCTCAAAATATTTTAAATCCGCAGGATACAAGATTTCCTATCAATTTGGTAGGTATAGTTCTTGCAACCTTAGCAAAAGCACTTGTTGCGAAAGAAAAATACCCTAACAAGCGAATTGTAAAAGTCGCAGGGTGTGAAGTTCGTTATAATTCACAACTGTTTCTTGATGCAATAGCAAGAATACAAGCAGCACAAGGAATTGAAACACTTGTACCGCAAGACAGAAAAACCATTCCTATTTGGCTTGCTTCATTTTTGGCATTTAAACTTGATTTGCTCGGAGGAGAATACATTACATCAAGTCATGGTATTTCTGTAAAAAACGCAACAAAAGACTTGAATTGTCAGGGAAGTCAATATTTACCTGAAGAATCAATGGAATTTGTAGATAAAATTCAGCAAATATTTGACGAAACAAATAAAAACGGCTCTTATGAAATTAAAATTTCGGCAAAAAATAACCCGCTTATTAATGAAAAAGCAATGGCAAATATTCAAGACGGAGTTAATCTTTATGTTGAATATCTCAAATCAGGAGTTGCTCAGGATATTAACCTTGACTTAATCAAAAATTATGAGTCAAAAATTGTTGTTGAATGTGTTGGGGGAAGCGCTTACAGAACTTTATCAAGAGTTTTGGACAAATTGGGAATTTTAGATAAATTTGCGTGGTTTAACACAGAAGAAACACCGTTTTTCCACGGAATTGGCAAATATGATTACACTCCTAAAGGAGAAAAGGCGTTTTATGATTACTCGGTTGATGCAACAGTTGTTGCAAAAAAATCAGACGGAACAAAGTTTTTCCCTGTAATTGAAACCATGGGTTATGATAAAAAGTTAAAAGATTACCCAATTGGAACAGCAGTATTAATTACAGACCCTGATCATGACAGACTTACCGTAACGCAAATTGAAGGGGTTAATGCAATTGGTGCCCTTAATGCCCTCGGTATAGATTATGTAAAACTTGATAATGATAGAGTTTTAACAGTATTTACAGCAAATCAGGCATTTTTAATGATAATGGATTTTTGGACAAAACAGTTAAAATCAAAAGGTGCATGGAATACACACCCACGATTTATGATTAAAACCACAGCATCTGCGCTTTCCTGGGATGAATGGGGTAAAAATAACAGTGTAAATGTCGTTAATGTACCTGTCGGGTTTAAAGAGATTGCAAATATAATGAAAAAAGTTGAACTTAAACTGAAAACAAATCCTAATGATGAAGTCATTATTGATGATGTTTTTGGCAACACGATAGATTTAGGCATTAACCCCAGATTAGTCTTTGCGGGTGAAGAATCGGGCGGAATGATTATGGGAACTGAAGAACTTATTAAATCCGAGCATGGCAGGCTTGCAGTTGCTATGAGAGAAAAAAGTGCAACTGAAGCAATAGTTGTTGCATCAGCCTTAATTTCAAAACTAAAAGAAAAATCTTTATCTCAATATCTATCAGATGTATTTCAAGAAAATAAGATTATCGGAAGATTTGACACAAGGGTAGATATTGCATATTACAACGAATCAGAACCGGATATTAACAAATTAAAACTTGATAAAATCGCAGGAGAAGAAAAACGCACACTAAACGATACTTTTTATCTTTCAATGGCTATTGCGCTCAAAAAAGGCAAAATAACTCTTGACGGCATAAAAGATATCTTAAATAACAAATTTAACAATGAGGGTTTAACTTTTAATAATCTAAAGTCTGTTAAATTTGTCGGAGATGGAACATATTTAGAATTTGCAGATAAATATATTGAAATCAGACCATCAGGAACTGATGCTAAAACAAAAGCCTACGGCGGAGGGTTAAATAAAGACGATATTCAGAAATATGCCACGATTTTAGGCAATTATTCAGGCGAAAGAACACAACTGCATAAAGAACTGATATCAGAAGAACTTTACAAAAACTGCAAAAAACTTGCGATGGAATATTATCTTGCATTTGTTGATAAAGATGCAAATAATGAACCGTTTGAAATTCCACAGTACAATTTTTAACTTTACATAAAAAATATGGTAATTATATACTATTTTACAGTAGCATGTCATTGCGATACAAAGCGAACAGGCGAAATAATAATGAGCCTTGTGAGCCTGTATGTGTCGGCGAATTCGTCGGAAAGCCATTTCCTACTCGCAATGACAGACATATTTACTGTAACATTGTATATAGTTACCAAAAATATTATCAGTAATTTTTGTTCAACAAAACCCCATGACAGATTTCTTTGATAGCCCAAAGAAATCTATCGGGAAAATGGTGAGCACTAAGAAAGTTTTAATCTCTCGATTACGACCAATAATGTGTTTTATGTAAATAATTTTTAAAATGATATATTAGGTAGCAAAAAAAATCTTGATGTTTTTTTACACATAGTATATCATTAGAAAATAAAATTTATAAGGGCAAGAGGCATGAACAAAGAATATATTTTTCCAAAAAAATCTGATTATAAGGTTATAAGCATTTCTGATGTCGATATTGAATTGCCTGCTTTAAAAAATATCAGTGAATCTAAGTCGGTAGTTATCGGGAAATGGCTTATGAAATATATTGAAAAATCTCTTAAATCTAATAAAATTCAAATAAACAATATCATGCCATCAAAGGCTGATTTTGCCTATAAATTAGGTGTCAGTATCGGAACCATGCAAAATGCTTTCAGATACATTGAGGACTTGGGTTATGTAGAATCAAAACAGTGCATCGGAACACTCGTAAGAGATTACAAAAAGCCTGTTACTACAATGAGAAAACTTACCTCAAAAAGAGATTTGGCATCGGAAGCAATTAAAAGATATATTCAGATTAACAGTTATAAAAAAGACATGACATTACCATCATCAAGAACAGTTGCAGCATTAATCGGTTACAGTGCAAATACAACTCGACTTGCACTTGATTATTTGTGTGCTCAGGGAATATTGGAGCATAAATTTAAGAATGCAAATGAATACGGATGGGTAATCAAAACTCTTGATTTTGATTTTAGTTCCGAGATTTCCACAAAATCAAAGACTTTGGTAGATATGGTTGTTAATGATTTGGAAAATTATATTTCAAATAATCTAAAAGCAGGAGATAAGATCCCTCCGCATAGTGAACTTGCACAAAAGTTGAAAGCAAGTTTAAAAACTGTTCATGATGCGCTTAAAATTTTAGCGGACAGAGGTATTTTACTTCCAAGGCGCGGTAAATATGGTACAACAGTCATAAAAATTCCTAATGATAAAACATTGTCAGTCAAACCTGAAATGTCAATTTTTGCCTCGGCAAAAGATACAGCATTTTATCATTATGAAAAAACACAAAATAAGATTAAGCGAATGATTGCGGAAGAATATGATATTGGAGAAAAATTACCATCAATTATTGAAATGTCAAAGATGCTTGATTTAAGCCCGAATACAATCCGTAAAGCATTTCATAATCTTGCAAAGGAAGGATACCTTGTATTTTCAAGAGGTCGTTACGGCGGAACATTTATTATAGATATTCCTGAAATCGAACAACAAACCTTTAAGTGGCTTGCTGTTAATCCGCAATATGTCATGGAAGAACAGGGGGTTAATTAATTATTCCTGTTTAATCTACATTAACAGGTTCGCGCATAATTTTTTCTATTGCTTCTCTTGCTGTGAATACAAGCACTTCAGGTATATTATCAATTACCGTTAATTGTCTTAAAACATCAACAGTTCTTTTGAAGGCTCTTACAATATCGCCTTCTCCGACATCTCGCATTGAACCTGTTATGGTTTCCCACTCTGCACCCTCGACCCAGAGTTCTGTCATTGAACTGAAATAAGGGTTTATATACAACGGAGTTTCAATATTATAATAATTTTGTATTTTTTCTAATTTACGCTTAATATTTCTGATTTTATTTAATGTTTTTCTGACTTGTTCGGAAAACGGAACATAAGGTATTTCCATTCTCAAATCTTCGGTCGTAATAGCGCAAATCACCCCTGCAAGTTGAGCCGGCGTTAGTTCTTCCAATAGTCCCGAAAAAATTATTTCTGCAAGATATAATTCGTTTTCACTTCGTATTTGCGAGGTTGTTTTGCCTTTTTCTGTCGGGTAATCGTTTACGAGATAGCCGTATTCTTCTAAAACTTTGCGGTGTGATAAAAATTTGTTCCAGTAAATATCTTTCTGGTTTTCAATTTCTTTGAGCAGTTGATTTTTCTTTGATTCAATCCGTTTTGTTACTTCAATATTTTTTGTGTGTTTTTTGTAGAACTTGCAGTTGTCACACGCAAATGCCTGCATCTTCCTTAGTTCATCTTTATTGCGCTGACCGAATTCAATTACTTCAGGCGAAAGAGGTCTTTTGCGTTTTTTCTCCTGCGCAAGAATTTTTTTATAAGTCTGTCTGTTTTGAACATATAAAAATCTGATCCGGTCATATTTGAGCAAATCATCATCAGTTTGTTTATACGGGCAAATAAATGACCTTTCTTCAAGTTCTCTGTCATAATTATCCATCATTGCCAAAATTGGTTTGAGTCGGTAATCTGATGAGTAGTAACCAAAACTTTTTAAAATCAGTTCTTTTGATTCATCTAAATCAAATCTTTGCAATAAGTTTAAAACCATTGAATAACTTGGAGAAAACTTACTCTCTAACGGATTAGAGCCACTTTGGACAAGATTTGCGACTTCTTCAGGCGACTGGAATGATGTCCCGACAACGGTTACATAGCCGACTTCGTCCATGCCTCTGCGTCCTGCTCTGCCCGACATTTGCAAAAATTCATTTGCCGTAAGCATTCTGTGACCTGAATCCGTTCGTTTGCTTACAGAACTTATTACGGTTGAACGCGCAGGCATGTTTATCCCAGCCGCAAGTGTTTCGGTTGCAAAAACAACCTTGATTAAGCCCTGCTGAAAGAGTTTTTCTACTAAATTTTTCCACGCAGGCAAAAGTCCGGCATGATGTGATGCTACCCCCTGTACTAAATATTCAATGTTTTTGTTTCCGTAAAGATGCGGATTATCCGCTATAAATTCGTCAATAAATTCTCGGATTTTTTGCTGTTCTTCTTTAGTATTGAGTTCTAAGCCGGAACATTTTTCCATCTGTTCGTCGCATTTTTTGCGTGAAAATGTAAAAAATATTGCAGGCAGCATGTCCTGATTATACAAATTTGAAATAATTTGTTTTACATAAGATTTTTTGCGCTTATCCCGACCGCCTTTTGCCCATTGAGGTTTTTCCGGTCTGATTTTGGTATTCAACTGTCCTGACGGAGTTAGTAAAGGCAGTAATTTAAGCGGTTGTGAACTGTCAAAATAGTAGTATCTCAATGGTACAGGACGGAAATCCGTATTAACAAGTTTTGTTTTTGAGTGAACTGTATTTATCCAGTCTGTAAGTTCCTGACCGTTTGCAACCGTAGCAGACAACGCAATAATCTGAATATTTGTAGGACAGTAAATAATACTTTCTTCCCAGACTGTTCCTCTTTGTTCGTCATTCATATAGTGAACTTCGTCTAAAACAACATATTTTACATTTTTTAAGTTATCAGCAACCGCACCAAAATTTGTTCCGTATAGCATGTTACGAAAAACTTCGGTTGTCATAATGACAATTTGTGCATTACGATTGATAGTTGTGTCACCTGTTAAAAGCCCGACATTGTCTTGCCCGTATTGTTCGCAAAAATCATAGAACTTTTGATTTGAGAGTGCTTTTAATGGCGTAGTGTAAAATATTCGCACATTCTCTTTCAGGGCATTATTTATTGCATGCTGCGCTATAACAGTTTTGCCTGCACCTGTCGGTGCACATACTACAACACTTTCTCCTTTATCTATAATTTCACACGCTTCCTTTTGAAAATCATCAAGTTCAAACGGAAATTCACTCATTACTTGTTTTTTAACTCCTCAACTATCCATGAAACCTGTTTTTTCAAATTATCATAATCCGAATTATTATCTATAATATAATCCCAATTTTTAATATGGTCTAAGCCGGTTTCAGTTACATCATTTTCTCCTGTAAGTGAACCGCCTCTTGATAAACGGGTTTGTCTTGACGCTTCGACCCTTATCGTAATTGCACCTGCGGCTTTAAAAACCTCATATTCATGCTGAACACGAACATCAGTTACCATAATATTTCCGTCTTGTTCAAGAATTTTTTTTAGCCAATAGTCTGGGTGCTGTTCTCTGCCCCAATTCCCTAAATTAATCAAATCCTGTCTGTAAAGCGGTTTATTTTTTTCGATTTCTTCGTAAGTTAACCCTTTTTCTTTGCCGTAAGTGAGTTTTATAATGTCTCCCATGGCGCAGCGGTGAAAATCGGGCATCAAATCAAGCATAATCTTTGCTGCTGTATCTTTTCCGCTATATTGTTTCCCTGAAAAAATAATAATTTTATTTGCCATAACAAACTAATTATATAGGGATATTATTCAAAAATCAATTAAATCACGAACTTTTACATTAAGTGCATCTGCAATATTTATTAGTAAATCAAGACTCAATGTTCTTTTTGCTGTTTCAATTTTTGCCAAATGTTCCCTTGAAATATCAAGTATGTCAGCAAGTTTATTCTGCGAATACCCGCATTCACGTCTTTTTTCAAAAATATTTCTACCCAGAGAATAAATTTTTGTAGCCTTATTGTCCATAATTTAATACTAAATTATTTTATAGCATTTTGCTGTAGTCCTTATGAGAACTATGTTTTAGCCCATTTGTATATTGAATTATTATTAAGAACTGAATTATACTTTTTTAATATTGTATAGTTTAAAATTATACTATAGTCTAATTATATTCATGTTGCGCAGATGATAATATTTATATACTTGCTGAAGTAAATTAATTTTAAATCTTGTAGCCCTATTGACTACATATAATTTTATGCTTAAAATAATTGTAAATAATAAGAGAACAAAATGCCAAAAATTTCAGTAATAATACCTGTTTATAATGTAGAAAAATATCTTAGAGAGTGTCTTGATAGTGTTATCCATCAGACCATGAAAGATATTGAGATAATTTGTGTAAATGACGGATCAACAGATGGTTCATCAGATATTTTGAATGAATATTGTTCGAATGATGACAGATTTGTTATTGTTAATCAGAATAATCAGGGATTATCTGTCGCAAGAAATAACGGATTGAATTCGGCAAGTGGTGATTATATTGCTTTTATAGATTCTGACGATTATCTTTTGAATAATGATTACTTGGAAAAATTGTACAATGCGTGTGAAAAATATAATGCTGATATTGCGGTAGCCGGAATTATTCGCGGAAATAATAAGAAATCTTATAGAATTTTGAAGATTGAGAAAGAGGAAGTCGCGACAGAATACGAAGATAAACTTCTTATTTGCGATGTTCCTGATTCAAATTATGTGTGGAATAAATTGTATAAACGTGAAACTTTGATTGCAACCGGTATAATTTTTCCTCCGGGAAAATTGTATGAAGATTTATATTATACACATAAAGTTTTGTATTATATGGGGAAATTGGTATCTGTATGTGGGGTAAATTATTTTTACAGAAAGCGTAAGGACAGCATAATGAAGACAAAAAATGTCAATGCAGAGACAGATCGTCAAAATGGAGATTTAGCAATACAATCTTTTTTCAAAGTGCATGGTATAAATTTTGAACAAGTTGCTACAGTTATCCAAAAATACAAATTTTGCGGGATAACTCTTTTTAAAAAAGTTCGAAAAAAGGACAAATGCAAAAATGTTTTGCTTAACACATTTAATTGGGTAACTGATGTGTAGGAGTTGAATATGAGTATACCTAAAAGAATATTTTATGTATGGGGGGCTAAGGAACCAAAGAGAACTGATGTTAACTTGTGCATTAAAACATGGCAATATGCAATGCCTGATTATGAAATTATAGAAATAAATGAAGAAAGTACAGAATATTTCAATTTTCAGAAAGAATTAGAAGAAAATAAGTGGTTTAAAACTGTTTATGAACGAAAAATGTATGCTTATGTATCTGACTATGTAAGAATAAAAACCTTATATGACAATGGTGGGATATATCTGGATACTGATGTTACAACCATAAAATCATTCGAACCTTTTTTGAATGAGCCTGCCTTTGTCGGTTTACAGTCTGATAAAGATATTACACATGATATTGTCGAGCCGGCTATTTTGGGCGCTCAAAAAGGTAATGAATTTTTAGGACAGATTAAAGACTTTTATAGTCAGGATATATGGTCTTTGCCTATTTATAATATGCCCCAAATTTTCGGACATTTTATAAAAATTAATTTTGGAAATTTTGTCAACCGACCACGAGAAGAACAAGAAATTGTAAGATATAATTCGTTAACAATATATCCCGAAAGGTACTTTATTCCATTCCGTTACGGAGAAAAGTTTGTTCCGAAGTGTATAAAAGAGGATACATATTCTATACACTGGTTTGGTGCAAGCTGGATTAAACCGGAAATTATTTTCTTTTTAGAGAATAAACATATTTATCCTGTTGAGGTTATAGATAAAAAATATGATTTATGTCAAAATTCCAGCGCTAAAAATAATTTTTTTGAAAATATTTTTTCGATTAAAAATTCAATAAATAAAAAGTTCAAGATAGTAACATTATTATTCTACAAATTTAGAATTGCAAGGGGAAATGCATTATGATAAAGATATCAGTTTTAATGCCTGTTTATAATTGTGAAAATTATGTTTCTGATGCAATAGAGAGTATATTGAATCAAACATATACAAATTTTGAATTTATTATAATAAATGACGGTTCACATGACTCTACTTCTGAAATAATAAATAAATATGCAAAAGTTGATTCCCGAATCAAAATTATTAATCACAGCGAAAATAAAGGTTTAATATATTCTTTAAATGAGGGTATTGATATTGCAAAAGGGGAATATATTGCCAGAATGGATGCCGATGATATATCATTAACAGATAGATTTCAAAAACAAATTGCATATTTGGATGAAAATAAAGATGTAGGACTTTTAGGAGGAGCAGGTCAAAATTTTGGAGAAAATAATAAAATAAATTATTCGCCCAAATATGTTGATATTATTGAATTGCTCAAAGATGTTAGTTTTTATCATCCAAGCGTAATGATAAGAAAATCTATATTAGATAAATATAATATTAAATATAATTCAAATTATTATTTAGTTGAAGATTATGAGTTATGGACACAGTTACTAAAATACACTAAATTGAGAAACTTAAGTGACGTATTGATAAAGTACAGGGTTCATAAAGATTCTGAATCAAATAGAAATAAAAATCTTCAAGAATATAATAAAATGATGATACGGAAAATTTTATTAGAACGAATCTCCTATAATTCTTACTATCAGAAGGAAATATTTAATTTGGTCAACAACCATAATTTAGTAAATAAGGAGTTAAAGTTATTTAATATAATACCAATATTAAAGTTAAAATCTTGTATACAAAATAAAACAATTATATCATTGTTTAACATTCCAATTATTAAGATTAAAAATGATAAATTATATTTATTTTGTTTTATTAAAATAGGAGAATTTAGCAAATTTAATAAAAATTTAAAATTTAAAAAATTCTATAATTATAATATTGATAACCATAAAATTCTTAATATTCTTAGGGAAATTGGTCATTTTGTATTTATACCAAATTCCGGGAATTTAGGTGATATGGTTATTGCCAAGGCTTCTCTTGATTTTTTTAATAAAAATAAATTAAATTATACAATGTATAAAACAAACATTAAAAACCCTGAATGCATTGTATATGGTGGGGGTGGTGCATGGATAAATGAATATTATTCTTCATGGAAAAAATGGCTGCCTTTATTTAAAACTGCAAAACAAGTGGTTATTTTACCAAGTTCATTTAATAGTTGTCCCGATCTTGTCAATATTCTTGATGAGCGGTTTACAATTTTTTGTAGGGAAGAGCAGAGTTATAAATATCTTAAAAAGCAAAATACAAAAGCAACAATTATTTTAGATCATGATATGGCTTTTAGGTTGGAAAATAAATCAGTCAATGGGAAGTTAAAGGTTAATAATATTGACGAATATATTGCCTTACAGAGATTCCTATATTGTATACCTTCCCCTAAAACGGTTATAAAATACCTTAGATCTGATATTGAAAGTGTAAATAAAGATGTGAAAACGGATATAGATATATCGGCTCTTTGTTATGGTGATGAATACTCATCTACACAATATATCGAGTTCTGTACAAGACTCTTCTTTGCCGCAATTGATACTGGGGATGTGATAATTACTGACAGATTGCATGTTGCTATTGTTGCAAGTTTATTAAATAAAAAAGTTATAATGCTTGATAATTCTTATAATAAACTGTCAAATGTGTATAAGCATACGATGTTTGAAAATAATAATGTAACATTTCAAAATAAAATTCCAAAATTTAAAGTTGAAAAATCAAAAAAAATGCATCAAAACCATGAAATATTGAAATTGGCACTAAAATCTTAACTTACTTTATAGCGGGAAATTTTTCCCGTTTTTTTTTGTATCATTTAATTAATATAATATTGTTTTTGTGCTATATTTGTAATATCGTTATTGGACGAGTGTACACTATACAATATTGGAATATGTTATGGCATTAAATTTTCAAAACTTAGTTTTAAACTTACAAAAATTTTGGGCTGATTACGGATGTATAATTGAACAGCCTTATGACATTGAAAAAGGGGCATCTACA
The DNA here is from genome assembly GCA_902792085.1 of uncultured bacterium. Lineage (GTDB taxonomy): Bacteria > Cyanobacteriota > Vampirovibrionia > Gastranaerophilales > Gastranaerophilaceae > Zag111. Next base: position 28,433 of record CADAYE010000006.1, read on the forward strand.
ATGAACCCCGCAACTTTTTTAAGAGTATTGGGTCCTGAGCCTTGGTCAACCGCTATGATTGAACCTTGCAGACGTCCGACAGATGCAAGATACGGTGAAAATCCTAATCGTCTTGGACATTATTTTCAGTTTCAGGTTATCCTGAAACCTTGTCCTGATGATGCGCAGGAACTCTATTTGCGCAGTCTTGAGGCTATGGGTATTGATTTGAAAGAACATGATGTTCGTTTTGTCGAAGATAACTGGGAGTCTCCAACTCTCGGTGCTGCAGGTGTAGGCTGGGAAGTTTGGCTTGACGGTATGGAAGTTACACAGTTTACATACTTCCAGCAGGTTGGCGGACTTGAAATTAAACCTGTTGCATTAGAACTTACATACGGTTTGGAAAGAATTGCAATGTATTTGCAAAACAAATCTTCGGTATTTGATATTATGTGGAATGATAATATTACTTATGGCGAAGTTTACCACCAAAACGAAGTTGAACAGTCAAAATATAATTTTGAGGTTTCAAATTCAGATGATTTATTCAAAAGTTTTGATATTTATCAAAAAGAAGTGGATAATTGCGTCAGTGCAAAACTTGTTTTGCCTGCCTATGATTATGTTTTGAAATGTTCCCACACTTTTAACCTTTTGGATGCAAGAGGGGTAATAAGTAAAGATGAGCGTAACAACTTTATCGGCAGGGTCAGAACTATGGCTTCTGCTGTTGCAAAACTCTATGTAGCACAGCGTGAAGAAATGGGATTCCCGTTGTGCAAATAATAATTTTATCATTCTGAAATGACTGCTTTGTTGTCACCCTGATCTTGTTTCAGAGTCTCACCCCGATTAAATTATATAGTAATTTCAAACGGAGTATTTCAGAAGTTTCCCAAAAGGGGAGAGATACACAATAGAATGTAGTTTTGGCATATGTGCCCGACAATAATTAAAAAGGAACGAAATGGCTGAAAAATTTAACAGAGCGACATTTACTCGCAATTTTTTGAAAAATATCACAAGAATTAAAAATCCTGACGAAATGCTTGCTGACGCTAAAAACAGCAACCTTGAAAAGACGCTTGGAGTTTGGGATTTAATTATACTTGGGGTCGGTGCAATTATCGGCTCGGGGATTTTTGCGATTGTCGGTATTGCTGCCGCAGGCAACGGTTCATCATTAGGTGCAGGTCCGGGACTTGTTGTTTCAATGATAATTGCTGCAATTGCCTGTGTATTTTCAGCATTATGTTACAGTGAATTTGCTACAATGATTCCTGTTGCAGGTGGGGCTTATACCTATACATTTGCAACTTTGGGTGAATTTGCAGCGTGGATGGTCGGTTGGGTTTTGATGCTTGAATATGCTATCGGATTTATTGCGGTTGCTTGTGCTTGGTCAAACCATTTGATGCAATTTTTGCAAGGATTTCCGGGGTTGCCTGAGTGGATTAGTCATCCGCCTGTTTGGATGACTAATGATGTATTTACTGTATCAAAAATGGTGGCAGAAAATCCTGATATTACTGTTCCGACATTTTTTGGTATTCCTGTTTGTATAAATATTCCTGCAATTTTTATTGTACTTTTAATGACTGCTATTTTGGTTAAGGGTACTAAAGATTCTGCTAAAATGGCAGGGGTGATGGTTGTAATAAAACTTGCAGTTATTGCGTTATTTGTTATTGCAGGTGCATTTTTTGTAAGACCTGAAAATTGGACTCCGTTTGCACCAAATGGTGCCGCAGGTATTTTTGCAGGAGCATTTTTAATTTTCTTTGCATATATCGGATTTGATGCTTTGGCTACTGCGGCTGAAGAATGTAAAAATCCGCAAAAAGATTTGCCCGTTGGTATTATTGGCTCTTTGATTGTTACGACTATTGTTTATGTGCTTGTTGCACTTGTTTTGACAGGTATGGTTGATACAAGCGTTCCTGTCAGTGCCGATTTCCTTAAAGCCCCGATGGCTTATTGTATGATGCTTGCAAAACAAAATTGGGCAGCCGGTTTGATTTCAATTGGTTCTTTGGCGGGTTTAACATCTGTATTGCTTGTTTTGGAAATGGCTGCAACAAGAATTTTGTATGCTATGAGTCGTGATCATTTTATATCAAAAAGATTTCAAAAAATTCACCCGAAATTTAAAACTCCTGCTCTTTTAACATGGACAGTCGGAGGACTTGCTGTTTTGGGTATTTTAACATTAAATTTAAGTGTTGCCGCAGAACTTTGTAATTACGGAACATTTACATCATTTATAATCGTATGTTTAGCAGTTTTAATTTTAAGGCATACAGACCCGAACAGACCAAGACCGTTTAAAGTTCCTTTCTCTCCGCTTTTACCGATATTGGGTATTTTGTGCTGCGGTGGATTGATGGTTTATAAGTCTATGGAAGCAGGAAGTTCAGCATTATTATTCCCTGTATGGCTCGGTGTCGGAGCAATAATTTATCTGCTCTACGGGTTTATCAGAAACCGTGATAACGAAAACAGAGTTCACAGAGAACTTGTCAGAGGTTTTCTAAAAGATGAAGAAAGTGAAAATAGTTAGCCGATGGAATTATTAAAAAATATTTGCCGAAATATATTCAAAAAAAGAAGTATTGATGATTTAATTCAGACAAGTAAAAAGACTGAATTAAAAAAGACTTTGAATGTTTTTGACCTTATTGTAATCGGTATTGGTGCGGTTGTCGGAACGGGAATTTTTGCAATTGTGGGGGCTGCTATTACCGGCAACTCGGAAAGCGCCGGCGCAGGTCATGCAATTGTAATTTCAATGGTTTTGGCTGCTGTTGCTTGCATAGTTCCGGCACTTTGCTACAGTGAAATCGCATCTATGATTCCTGTTGCGGGTAGTGCTTATACTTACACTTATGCTACGATGGGTGAATTTATGGCTTGGATGGTCGGCTGGATTCTGATGCTTGAGTACGCAATCGGCAACATTACTGTTGCAAGTGCGTGGTCGGGGTATTTCATGCAGTTTTTAAAAGGGTTTAGAGCGTATTTACCCGATTTTGTTTTGAATTTTCCTCTTTGGCTCAGATATGATTACAGAGCATTATATTCAATGTGCGATAAATACGGTTGGGATATTCACGACAAGATTCCGTTTATATTCGATAAAATTCCTGTTGCAGTAAATTTGCCTGCGGTTGTAATTGTTTTGGTGCTGACATTATTACTTATAAAGGGTGTTAAAGAATCGACAAAGGTTGCAAGTATTATGGTTGGGGTGAATTTATTTATGATTCTTTCCTTTATCATAATAGGTTCTCATTATGTTAAACCTGAAAATTGGCATCCGTTTTTGCCTGTTGACCCTATTAGCGGAATTTTGATGGGAACATTTACAATATTTTTTGCATATATCGGATTTGATGCCATTTCTACAGCAGCAGAAGAAACAGAAAAACCGCAAAGAGATTTGCCTGTTGCAATTTTAGGAACACTTGTGATATGTACTGTTCTTTATGTATGTGTCGCTCTTGTATTGACAGGAATTGTACCGTTACCGCAGATTGATTCCCTTGCGCCAATAGCGCATGCGATGAAGTTCGTGGGTAAAGACTGGTTTGCAGGACTTATTTCAATAGGTGCATTGTGCGCTTTGACTACTGTTTTACTTGTATATCAACTTGGGACAACAAGAATTTTATACGCAATTAGCCGTGACAGATTTTTGCCTCGTTCGTGGAGAATGATTCATAAAAAATTCAAAACTCCGCATGTGATGACTTGGATTTCCGGTATTGTAGTAATTATTTGCGGATTGTTTATGGATTTGAAAATATCTGCTGATTTGTGTAATTACGGAACATTTACATCTTTTGTAATAATTTGTCTTGCGGTATTAATTTTGAGAAAGACAAATCCTGATACGAATAGACCGTTTAAAGTTCCATTTTCACCTGTATTGCCTGTTATTGGTATATTGATATGTCTTGTTTTGATATTTTTCTCATTAAATACCTTAAAAACATCTTCGAACTACTTTATTATTTGGTTGGCGGTCGGATTTTTAATATATGCCCTGTACGGATACAGGCAGAAGCGTATTGGGGAACAAAAACGCAGGTAAACGGTATTGTTGGTCGAATATATAGGTTTAAAATCTTACCTGCTCAACGCAATGTTCGGATTACTTCGCGAGTGTTTTTAATCTAATAAAAAAGACCGTTTGACAAATGCCAAACGGTCTTTTTTTAAATTCTTATAAAGAACTATTTTACTAATTCTTTGAATTTTTTACCAGCTGAGAATGCAGGAACTGTTTTTGCAGCGATTTTAATTTCTTTACCTGTTTGTGGGTTTCTGCCGGTTCTTGCTGCTCTTTTGCGAGCTTCAAAAGTACCAAAGCCAACTAATGTAACCTTGTCACCTTTTTTTACTGTTTTTTCAATAGTTTCGATGGTTGCAGCCAATACAGATGCAGCATCTTTTTTAGAAACTTTTGCGCCTTTAGCGATTTCAGCAACTAATTCTTCTTTGTTCATAACAAATCTCCTTTCTTAACTAAACATGATTATTATATATGGAATTGAAAAACATGCAATATGTTAAGAAAAATGAGACTTTTCTTAACATTTAATCGCCTTAACATAATGCCTGTTCTAAATTTTCACCTTCCTGCTTTTTAAATTGCATATCATATAAAGCCTTATACTGACCATTTTCAATATTCATGAGTTCTTCGTGAGTTCCGAGTTCAACAAGTTCACCCTCATTTATTACCGCAATTCTGTCTGCATTTTTAATGGTAGAAAGTCTGTGTGCGATAATAAATACGGTACGGTCTTTCATAAGATTATCCATTGCTTTTTGAACAATTGCTTCCGATTCATTGTCAAGCGCTGATGTCGCTTCATCAAGAATTACAATTGGTGCATTTCTTAACATTGCTCTTGCAATTGCGACTCTTTGCCTTTGCCCGCCTGAGAGTGTCAAACCTCTTTCTCCAAGCATTGTATCAAGACCTGACGGTAAATCTGCAATCATTTCTTCAAGATGCGCTGATTCAATTGCCATTCTGAGTTCTTCTTCAGTAGCATCAAAATTACCCATCATAATATTTTCTCTTATCGTTCCTGTATATAAGAAGTTGTCCTGAAATACCATTGAAATATTTTTTCTCAACGAGTCAAGTGTAAATTCTCTTATATCAACATTGTCAAATTTTATTGAACCTGACTTGATATCGTAAAAACGAGGGATAAGATTTACAAGTGTAGATTTTCCCCCTCCTGAATTACCAACGATAGCAAGTGTTTCATTTTTGCCTACTGTCAAATTAAAGTCTTTTAACACAGGTTTATCAGGAATATATTCGAAATTTACATTCTCAAATTTTATCGATTCATTAAGCCCTTTGAGTTCTTTTGCATTTGGCAGATCTTTGATTTCTGCTTTTAAATCAAATAATTCAAATACACGACCTAATGCAACAAATAAGGTTTGAATATTTGTCAATGTATTACCTAAAGTCTTGACTGGTTTGTATAGTAATAATAAAGAGGTTACAAATGATGCGAAACTTCCTGCAGTCATTTGACCGGAATTTATTAAATATGTCCCAAATCCTAAAACAGTTGCAATTCCAAATGAAGCAATCAAATACATTATAGGGGACATCCAGCCTGCTCTTTTATATAAAGACATGTTTACATTAAACGCATCCCATGTCTGTTCCCTAAAATATTTATCTTGTCTTTCCTGAAGTTGATATGCAGCCATTACTTTGTTACCCGAATATGTTTCATTTATGTTGGTTGTTATATTCCCCCCGATAACCATATTCTTGTTTGATGCACTTTTTATTCTTTTTCTTATAAGTGCAACGGGTATAAATGCTGCACACAATACAACAACTCCGATAATTGCAAGTTTCCAGGAACTGTAAAGCATTACTGCGACTAAACCTAATGCTCCGAATAAACTTGTCGTTATACTTTTTATCTGGTCTATTATTCCTGTTGAAGCAGTCTGAGGGTCGTTCATGTATCTTTGAATTATTACACCCGAAGAATTTTCATCAAAAAATTGCGGGTGCATATAAATCAATTTTTTAAACAAATCAAATTTTACATCATTTGTAATTCTTTGTGATGTCCAAGTAGAAAGGTATCCGTTTAAATATCGCAGCAACCCCTGAACTCCGGCAAAAACAACAACGGCAAACGGTAAGATATATGCCATTTGAACACTTGTAATCACAAAAGCATGCTTAAATGCACTAAATTCAAGGTTTTGTCCTCCAATTACATAATCCATATATGGTTTTAGTGCAAATGCCGTAACCCCGTCTAACAAACCTAAAGGTATTGCAACTGCAAATCCTAAAAGTATTCTAAACCAATATGGTTTAATATATGGCCATATTCTTGCTAATAACCAGCCGTATTTGAATGAATTTTTTGCCGTTGTTGAGTCAAGTTTCATGTATCTCTATCCCTTAATATCTATTTATATAACTCCATTATTTAATAAATCGTGAATATGAATAATTCCGACAGGTTTTTTGTTTTCAAGTACAAACAAATTGGTAATCTTTTTGTCATGCATAATTTTCATTGCCGATGATGCCATAGCATCTTTTGAAATAGTTTTGGGATTCTTAGTCATAAGTTCAACTGCCCTTCTTTCAAGCACCTGAGGAGATAAGCATCTTCTCAAGTCCCCATCGGTTAATATTCCTGTTAATTCCCCTACTGAATTAATAAATCCGACGCAACCAAGACGCTTTGTTGTCATTTCTAAAAGAGCCTCTCTCATACCTGATTTTTCATTCAAAATAGGCATTTCTTCCCCTGTATGCATAAGGTCTGAAACCTTTTGTAATATAGAACCCAACTTCCCGCCGGGGTGTCTGTTATTAAAATCTTCTTTCGTAAATCCTTTTCTTTCTATTAAACAAGTTGTCAAAATATCTCCTAATACAAGTGTAGCAGTAGTAGAACTTGTCGGAGCAAGTCCTAACGGACATGCTTCACCGTTGTTTGGTAGTTGTAAAACGATATCCCCTGCTTTGCCTAATGAACTTTGCGGATTTTTTGTTATTGAAATAAGTTTAATTCCAAATCTTTTGCAGTAATTCAAAATATCGACAAGTTCTTTAGATTCTCCGCTGTTAGAGATTGCAAGTACAACATCATCTTCTGTAATCATACCCAAATCGCCGTGACTTGCTTCTGCAGGGTGAACAAAAAATGAGGGTGTACCTGTTGAAGCAAGAGATGCCGCAATTTTTTTACCGATATGTCCTGATTTGCCCATACCTGTTATGATAATTCTTCCTCTTGCGCTCTGCATTACATCAAGAGCATCTGTCAATTCTGTTCCTATACTGTTTTTAAGTTTTTCAAGTGTATCTACTTCCATATCAACAGTGCGGATTGCACAATCCTTGTCCTTTAATAATTGAACCGAATCTGTTTTATCTAAAGTCACAGTCATTCCAACTCCTTGCATTTACTTATCCATAGTATAGGTAACATGATAGCATAAACATTATGCTAAAGTCTTGTTTTTGAAGTTTTGTATATTAATAATTGGCAATTATATATTATTTACCACAAAATTTTAGCAAAACGAATATCCCTGACGGGGAATCACCCACCCAAATTTCTAAATTTCACATTCTGTTCAATTTGAAATTTCTCCCTCCCTTACAAGGGAGGGTTGGGGTGGGTGCTGATTTTAACTTATTTTGGTGGTAACTTCTATGTAGTTACCTAATAATTTATCAAGTAAAAGCGCTAAAACAAATTAAAACAGATGAACAAATGTCCATCTGTTTTAATTAGCGGAAGACGAGACTGTCTTGACCTGCTCGCAATAAATGGGACTACGCATTTTGCTTTTAGTGGCTTAACGCCACAAGCAAAATCTGCTTCGCCCTCTGCTCGCAGGTCGCTCGAACTCAAAAAGAATTCTTACCTCTGTCATACAACAAATTAAAACAGATGAACAAATGTCCATCTGTTTTAATTAGCGGAAGACGAGACTCGAACTCGCGACAGCCTGCTTGGAAGGCAGGAACTCTACCACTGAGTTACTTCCGCATCTGCACACTAATATTAACATAATAACTTTTTAAAATCAAGAACAACACAAAATAAAAGACCTCAAATTGGGAAGAGGCCTTGTGCATATAGTAGTTATAAGAAGGATATTATATAAGAATTTCTATTTAAATACATGAACAAATGTGTCACAAATCGGAACCGCTACCGGTTTTAAACCCAAACCGCCAAATACAGGCGAATAATTGTCCCCGCTTGAAGTTTTTATCATCTTACCTATATCAGATGGTATAACCATTCCGTTTGTTCTGTTACCAAATGTTACCGTACTTTTTATACTGTCAACTCTCATAATACTTTCCAAATATATTTACTACTTATGTAGTAATAATATTATTTTTTATATTTTTTGTCAATTTATTTGATAAAATTCTTGAAATTTTTGAACTTGTATATATCTAAAAATGCCGTTTCTAACGAATGTTTGACATTAATTTTTATATTAAGAATTATTAAAAAAAAAGACCATCTGTTTTGCAGATGGCCAACAAATACACGTAACTCTCTATAAAAGTTCTTTATAAGCTTCAGGATTCTTTTTATTTGTTTCGTCAAAGAATTTATCCCACTGTTCTTCCGTAATAGTTATTGTCAAATCTTCTGATATCTTTATAGGAATATTACTTAACAATGTGAAAAGGCTATGATTTCTGTAAAAATTCAGTGCATTGCGGTAGTTATTTATCGCAATTTTTTTCTCAATTGTGTCAATTTCAAGTGTATTCAGGATGTTTTCTATAACAACAAGAAGGTCATTGCCATCGGCCCCAAATGCTTTTATCGTGCCGTCGAAAAAATCTGAACGAGTCATTGAAAGGGCATTAATTCGCTCTTGTTCTTTCTGTTTTTGTTTTTCTTCATAATGAATATCTGGAATAATTTCGTCTTCAAAATATGTATATTTTTCAATTTCGTTAAAAATTTCTTCGCTGATTTCGATATTTTCTATATCTTCATTTGTGTATGGACATTCGCTTGTTCCAAAAATTTCATTATTTTTAATTAATGCATAATACATAAAAATACCTCCTAATTATTTGTACCTATTCGCCTATAACCATATAAACGTATGTATATTGAATCAAAATTTTGTCCGCCAAGCCTGTATGATAAAATTCTGTTATTCCCGACCGGAAATATTGTTTGTGTCCCTGCTATTACACAATTGGAATTTACTACGATTTGTGCATAAGATACAGTTGTTCCTGGTTCTTGTATCAGACTCGAAGATAAAATAACAAATGAGTTTGTTGTACTTGAATGTTGATTGGCATGGATGTTCACAATTACTTCATATTTGTTTTGGTCATTTGGAAGATACGAAGACAAGTCAACATCATATTTACCGGCACTTACATTCGAATTGTTGATTAGAGTGTTTTTATAGGTCCACTGTCCATCAAAATTACGAATATTTGATACTTCTATATTACTCAAATCTTTGTCAAGTTTTTCATTTAAATCTGTCGCTATTTTATCTATATCAACCTGAATAGAAGTTTTAGGGGTGGTTGCAACTACTATATAAACAAGATATTTTACTGTCTGAGGTTGTACTGTTGAAGATTTTCCATAAATAGATGAAGAACGAGAAGCGTCAAAATGTATATCTTTTTCGTATAATGTTTGATCAACTCCTGATTTTCTCCAGACTTCACTACTTGTTTGGTAAAATGCTCCCGTAGGCGATGATGAACTGTAGGTACACATTTCGTCTATAAAACCTGTAATATTTGGCAGACCTGCAGCTGTTAATTCCCCAAGGTCTAATGATGATGTGGTGTATTCGATTAAACCTTTTATTTTAGGTAGTCTGACTGTGTTATTTGTAGGATTATAGACAAATTTTGCACATTCTCCGTATTTACTTACATTTTGTTGCCATGTTTCTTCATCAGTAAAGTAATTGTTGATTCGGCTTCCGTTTATGATTTCTTCGCCGTTAACAATAATTCTAATTTGTTTTAAATCTATTGTTCCATTAAATTTGTCGTTTCCTCCTCGTCCAATCATGATATTATTTAAACTTGTCATGTTTAAAGGATAATTAGTTTTTGTTCCTGTTTGTGTATATAATCCGTCATGAATATATCCGTATGTGCATGTTTGGTTTTTCTGTTTTACAACTAAAACATAAGTATTTCCGGGTATAATATTATCTTTATTGATTACAACAGGTGTGCCTAATGAATTTGTTCCGTCGTTCATGTTAAATATTACCGAACCTGATGACTGACTTAACAAAAAACGGAAAGTACTGTTTGTCATTGCTCTGTAAATTTCTGTTGTTCCAGTATTATCAACAGGTGTAAATGGCAGATACAGTTCAAAATCTTCCCCCAAAGTTATTGAACTTTCAATTTTTACATAATTATTCATACTGAAAGAGCTTGCGATACCATCATGGGTTATTGCCGGAGAGCCAATAACTGAATACGTATCTGAATTATATGAAATATCAGTATTATATTTATTTGCAAGATAACTTACAAAATCTCCATATATCCCTGTTCGATCTAGTATGCTACCATCAAGCAGATGCAGACATGAATCTGTTAAAGGAATAGGAGAAAAAACAAGTTCTCCAAGATTACGAATAGAAGAATTATTTTTTATAATATCTATTGCTTCTGATGATATATTTGAAAAATCGGTGTTTACTTTTCTTGTATCGGTATCGTCAAGAGCATCAATTATAGCCGAAAAATCGGCATTTACTTCCTGCGCTCTTGCTTTAGTACCGGGGACAAAAGTATAGGGTATTGTATAACTCATAAAGTCCTTTCTTTCAGAACTTTATAAGTGCTTAAAACGAATTACAATTCTATTATATCATATACTTAAATATTCTCCAACAGTAAAAAAGACTCTTTTATAAGAGTCTTTTTTATATTTATTCGTTTAAAACTATGCATCAGGTTTTGAACCTTTAAATAAACCTTTTAATTTATCCCACCCCTTTGTAGAATATTCAACAACTTTATCAGCGCCTTTTTCTACATATTCAGCTCCTTTTGCAATGCCTGTTGTTGCATATGCTTTCAATTTTTCAAAACCTTTCAAGTCCTTTATATTTTCCGTAACTTTAAATACTTCCGGAAAACCTTTTTTAAGACCGTATAATGCTCCTGCTAATACTCCTGCTGTAATCAGTGCACCTGCTACATATTTTAGGAAAGTATGTTTTTTCTTGGCTGGCTGGGTATATGTCGGTTCAGGTTTTGTAAAAGCCCCCGGACGACTTAAAATATCTTCCGCGCTTGGCTGAACTGCTTCTTGAGCACGAAAACTTACATTTGAGATAGGATTAACACTTAAAGACATGAGAAAACCTCCTTAAACACATTTACTTCACAGACATATAAAAACAACTGACATTATGATTTTGACAAAATATCGCTTATTTTACCAATATCTTTACAAAAATTTACAATAATTTTGGAATATTTTTGATTCATATGTCATCTATGTGTGTAGAAGGGGAGATTAAGCATGAATTTAGAAACAGAATTAGTTGAAATTACAAAGGATAATTTGGCAGAAGCACAGTTTATGGCTTCTAATTTTATAGATGTATCCGTTCAGAACAGAATATTTTTTAATGTAATTGGGGCAGAGGCTATTATTTCATATCTTGAAAAATTCGGTATAGATACTGATGACATAGCAAGTATTCATTCTATCAAAAGAATAGTTGAAAAAGTTGATATTGCAGATGTTATATTAAAGAATATCCATATAGATGTAAGAGTAGTTTTTAACGAATATGAAATTTTTGTTCCAAAATCTCATTATGATATAGGTATTGTTCCTGATATTTATGCTGTTCTAAAATATGACAAAAGTTTTCAGCGAATCAATTTTATCGGATTTTTTGAACCGTCTGTGATTAATTTAAATAATTGTAATAGTGAATACTATTTTCTTGAACCTGAAAAACTTAAATCTCCGTTTGAAATGATTGATTTTATCAATGCTTATAATGGTTCAACCGATAAAAATATTAGTGATACGCAAATGTTGCGAGGTCGTGAACTTTCTGTTGCAGTAGCAGATCATGATGTTACGAATGCTGAATTTAATGAATTTATTTCTTTATTGTTAAAAAGCAGGGATTTAAGAAGTTCGGTGCTTGAATATGATAATTTTGAAACTCTTGCTTCAAAGGTTGCAATTGCTTTACAAGTATCAAAATCAAGTCTTGCGAAGAATGAAGTTGTAGATTTTGATGATTTCGTAAATGTGACAGATCCCCCTGTTAATGAGGTGCATGATTTGGAATCTGTAAATGATACTAAAGATGAAAATCCGCAAGATTTAAACGGCGATAGTTTGCTTGATGATGACGGGGTGAAAGTTGTTGAAAGTGCTGTGGGTGCAATAACCACAGTCGCAAGTGCAGTCGAAGGCGTCGAAGCGTTTGGAACAAAAGCCGTTTCTGATGAAGCGATAGAACTTGCAGGTATGGCAGGTGATGTAGTTGCTGATGCCGCAGAAGAATTGCTTGATGATGGTATATCAGATAATATTGAGGAGACAGAAGTTTTAGAAGATAATATTGAGTTATCGGAAAAAGATAATTCTATCGATTCCGAAAATACTGATTTAACTTATAATGAAACAATTGAAGATATCAAAACTGTTGAAGAGCCTTATGTTCACGAAAGTAAAAAAACAGATTTACAATCAAATGATGAACAAAATATTGAGGATTCCGAAAATATTGTGGCAGAAGATAATATTTTCGGGGAAGATATCTCTGATTTTCCGAACTTTGATTTGGCAGAAGAAGATTTAACTCTTGATGAAATATCTGAAGATACTTCTGCTGCACACAAAGAAGACCTGCCTTCTGATGGTGAAATATTTGAACAAGAAAATAAAACGAATGATTCACTCGCTGAAAATATTATTGATGAGAGTAATGAGCCGGAACAACAAATTTTAGATGAATCGGTTTCTAAAGTTGAAGATAAATCTGATGAATTATCCAAAACCAAAGAAGTCTCAGAAAACCAATTTGATAAAGATGAACAAACTTTAGAGCCTGAACAAACATTTGATTCAGATGATTTGACTTTGAATGTAGAAGAATTAAATTTAGATAGTTTTGATACAGATTTGAATTTAGACGAATTTGAGGATTTTATCACTGAAGAACCGTCTGAAAGTGAGATTGCTGTCAGTGAGAACACAGAATTAAATGATGATATTCAAGGTGATGTTGTGTTGTCAGATGATACAGATATTTCTGAAACGAAGTCTTTAATTATGGAACCGGATTTGTCTGAAGATGCAGAAAATACTGTTATATATGAGGATGAGCCAATTAAAAATACATTAAAAACTGATGAAGAAACAATTATAAGCGATGAAGATAAAAATGTTTCGGATGAAAATTCTGACTCTGAAACCAAAGAATTATTTGATATAGGAGAATCTCTTGATATAGAAAGTAGTGGATTTGCCGATATATCAGGCTCTGATGACAGTAGCGATTTTGATATTGGTGTAATTTCTGAAGTACCAACGGGAGAAGTACCTGATGAACCGCTTAATTTTGATGCAATTGATTTTGAAAAGGATGATACAAATACTGAACCCAAAGATGTTGAGAATTCTGCAACGGATGAATATGCTTCTGAAAATGATAACGATGTTAAAATTTCTGATGAAGATTTATCTTCACTTTCAGATGATATTGAATCAGGAGATGATGATTTGATTATAGATGATAGTAAATCCGTATTAGATACTTTTGCTAATGAAAACGAGAAGTTTAAAGCCGACCTTGAGGATATCTCAAATGGTATAGGACTTGAACTCCCGAAATATGTTTCCGATAAAAAAATTTCTGCTCTTACGGAATATAATGATGATTCTCATGATTTTGATGAATTACCAACAGAACAGGTTGAAGAAAATACAGTTTCCGATGAATATGGATTGGTTAATTTTTCAGATTTGGCGGATGCTCCAACTTCTGAACCATACAACGCAGAAGTAAGTTTTGCTGATATAGAAGACTTTGCTAACTTTGAAACGGTTGCTCCTATTGATGGCAATTCGGAAATAGATTATTTCGAGGATGCTTCTGCCGTGGATATTTTGCTCAATTCAAATACTGTAAAAGAGAATTCATTTGTAATTACAGATAAAAATCATAATCCCGGAGAAATTTTTATTGATATCAATAAAGACACTTCAAAAGTTGATATTTCCGGAGGTAATGAACACTTAGAAGAACTTTATAACAAGAATACTACTGTCATCCCCGATGATAACCGGCTTAACAGTGATGCCCGTGCAACGAATGAAAAAGGAAAAATAATTCCGATAGTCCTTGGAGTCGGAGGACTTGCGCTTGTCATAATGATTGCAAGTATAATAATTCTATCAGTATCGAAATTTATGAACCCGATGCCAAAGGACAATGAACCGTTGGTTACTGATAATACGGCTTTGAATAACAATCTTGGTAATGATGTGCCTACTGTAAATCCTGATAACAGTAATGTTGTAATGAATGATAATACACAGTCGCAAAGTACAGTTCCGCAACAGCCTGCCCAGACTGCAAATACTGCCCAAAATGCTCAAAATTCAAATGTACAGCAGACCGCTAAACCTATTCCTGCAACTTCATTCTTGTCTGTGAGAAAATTAAGTTGGGAAGTTCCGGATTATATTTCTTTTGATACCAACTTTAAACAATATTTTCAGTCTGCAGGTAAGAGTTTGAAAGCATCTTTGTCAAGTGATTTACTTCTTGCTACTGATTATACTTATTCCGATCAGATTAGGCTGAGTGTTCTTTACAACAAAGATGGTTCTTTCAGTCAGGCAAAAATATTGTTATCAAGCGGTTCGGCACAGGTAGACAATATTGTGTTACAATCTGTTAACCAAACTTTGAAAGTTCTAAAAGCCCCGAATAGTGTGGGGAATGACCAGAGCACAACCGTAATACTTAAAATTTATTTGTAAATATGCTATAATTTCCATGACGAAGGGATATGTTTGTGGAAATTACACAGGAGAAGATAGACTTAATATCGAAAATCATAAAAAATGATCGCAAATTTCCAAATAATGAGGATTTGTTTGATGATTTTCTGAATGAAGCGTGTCGTCGTTCGGCTTCTATTATAAGTGCAATTGATAATCAGTCCACATTGGAAGCATATTTGCGCAAAGTTGTAACTACATCTATAATTAATGTATTGAAAGATTCAGGGAGATTGCGTCGTTCAAAATCGGGTTATATGACGACAACAGAAATTCCGATTGAGTCAGTTATGCCGGTTGAAGATTTGACTGCTGCGCCTACTGCAGAACCTGTCTCTTTATATGATTATTCATCTTTTAGTCCCGGTTATGACAGTATCAATATTCCTCTTAACCCTGAGGATAATGCAATACACAACGAAGTTGTCAATTTTATTGCTGATACACTGGAACAAATAAACGAAGAAGCACCTGAGCAGAAATTTATGGATATTTTTATCCTAAGGTATGATAAATGCCTTACCCAAAGGCAAATGGCGGAAGAACTCGGAATTTCTCAGTCTGAAGTTTCAAAAAGAATTTATGATTTGATCGAGAGAGTTAAGAAAGTTCTGGATGAACAGTAAGTATTATGAAATGTCCTGTTTGTAAAAATAATATAGCACATGACGCTTTAAAATGCCCGTATTGCAAAACACGAACGGGTATATTATGCACAAACTGCAAGACTGTTAATTCTGCAGGACAATTAAGGTGCTCAAATTGCGGTCAGGAACTTTTGAAAATTTGCCCCAAATGTAACGGTGTAAATTTCCCCAGTGCCGTAAAATGCCGAAAGTGCGGGGCATCATTTGGCGAGCCTAAAAAGAAAAAACGGACAGGCAAGCCTTCCAATCCTTTACAGTTTAGCCCTAAACTATGTTCTTTTAAAGAAGGTATTGATATTCTTTCAAATGCTCTATCCGATAAAAACAAAAAGGTTATTTCTATAACGGGTGAAAAAGGTTGCGGAAAAACTTCTGTTTTGTATTCGGCATTAAAAAAAATTGAGGACAGAAATGTATGCATGGGTAAATGTACTCCGCTGACTCAATTAACTCCCGGTGGGGTTGTTCAGGACATGCTCTTAAATCTTTTCAGTCTGCCGAATTTTTGTATAAATAATGCCGAACTGAAAAAGAATGCCCATGAATTTTTCTCAAAAGAGTTTAAATTTCTTCAACCGCCTGAAGTATCTGATTTGTTCAATTTTATATACAGTTTTAACGACGGGAATTACGAAGATATCATAATTAACAAAATGCGAACTTATTCAATTTTGAATAAAATATTTGATGCATTTATATCGAGTGGTAAATTTATTTTTGTTGTTGATAATTTTGATTTTATAGACGGGTTTAGTGCGGAATTTTTTACAAATCTACTCCGTAAAGACAAAAATTGGAACAATTTGAAATTCGTTGCTATATATAATGAACCAAAGCCAATATGCGGTTTTTTCGGATTCGATAACAAGAATATCAATTCATTTGAAGATATAAACTTAAGACCTGTTACAGAAGAAGAACTTGCAAATGATGTAATAATAAATAAAGATGCAGAAGGTTATGTATCCGAAAGAGAAAAAGAACTTATAAATGAAAAGGCAAACGGAAATCTTGCGTACATTCAACAGGCTTACAGTTATGTCTATGACTGTCAAATAAATGACAAAGCGTTTGTTTTACCGGATGATTTTTCGCAGTTGATAAAAGAAAGACTCGCAACTCTTAAAAAGGTAAATAAAATTGCTCATAAAATTCTTTGTGCTTCTGCCATTTTAGGTGATAAAATAAATATCACTCTTATAAGAGAAATTTTCGGGTTTAATGAATTAGAATTCAATGAGATTTTGAGTTACCTTGAAATGTCGGATTTTGTCAGAAGATTTGACAGTATTTGCTACGAATTTAACAACCTGATGCTTTGGGAAACTATTCTAAAAAATATAACAAGGGATTCTGAATTTGATGATATAAATGTCAAAATAGGCAAAGCAATAAGTGTATTCAACCTTAATACCAATGCAACAATGGCTATGATTGCGCATAACCTCAGAGAAACGCGCATGGCTTTTGATATTTGGACAAAGACTACCCGTCTTGCATCTTATATCGGAGATATAAATTTATATGTTATTGCGCAGAAACAATGTCTTGCTTTGCTGAATGAATTTAGTGAAAATGAAACAATAAATATCCGATACAGTATAAGTGAAAAATTAGGGAAACTGCTGTCTGAATACGACCCTCAGGAAGCATTGGAATTTTTGCCTGATGCAATATCAAATGCAAGAGCAAATAATGATGAAGTAAAAGAGATTGAACTTTTGGGATATCTTGCCAAATGTTGCCTGAAAACCGGTAATTATTTTGGTAATGTCGAATGTGTAGATAATGTTTTGAGAAAATTAAAAGATGGGCAGGAACTTGAAAGGGCAATGATTATAAGTGCAAAATTATCTGCACTTTTGGATATCGGCAATTGCGGAGAAGTTATTTCTCTTGCTGATAATGATGTATTGCCGATTCTAAATCAGTATCTTGCAAAACCCCGGTTGAATAAATTGTTCCCGTTAGGTTTGTTATTTGATACATGGCTAAAGGTTTATCTTGTCCTTGCAACTGCTCTTGCTTTGCAGGGTAATGAAAGAACTTTTGATGTCCTGAAAAATTTATTTACCATCATTGAAAAACACAAAATAAATGACAAACAACTGATTGCAAGAGCAAAAACTGTTCAGGCTTATGCAAATACAATGAAGGGTGATATAAAAGCATCAATGCACATATTGCAGGATGTTGATGCTCATTACCGTGACAACTTTATGGATGAAATTTCGGTATCAAGACTTAATCTTGTCTATATTATCAACAAATTTATGACAAGAGATTATGAAGGCATAAGGGAAGAACTTTTCGAAGCCGTTACATTTGCGAATAATACAGGGGACAATTTTACCAAAAATATTTTGAAAACATTACTCGGTAAGGTTTTTAAAGATGAAAACAAGGCTCAGCAGGCACTTGAAATTTATAATGAACAGGTTACATATTTTGCAAAAGAAAAAATGGCATTAGGGGCTTTGCTGGCATGGTATCTGATTGCCGATGCAACAATTGTTACAGAGAATTCAAAAAGTGCAATTGACATTGCATCTCAGGCACTGGAAATATCAGTCAATCCAAATATTGATAACTGCTTCTTTAATGCCAAACTCCGTTTTGTACTTGGTAAGGCATATATGAATATTGCGGATTATACAAGTGCAAAAATAAATATTGAAGAAGGTTTGAAACTTGCAAAAAAATGCAAAATGTATGATATGCTTTCAAGACTGTATCTTTTGTACGGCAAATACTATTATGATATAGGTAAAATTGCAACTCAAGATCAGATAGAATATTTGCGCGGGTCTGCTGTTATGTTTGAAAAAGCGATGGAATTTGTGGTAAAAGAAACCAAAAATCCGTATATCAAGAACTGTGTAACTTTTGAAAAAGAAAAACTGAATGATTTTTGTACTCAAAAAGGATTTAAGTTGTAAGGAATAATTATGAGCGCAATAACCGAAGTATTGAATTTTATATGGAATATGCCCGAAGAACTGATTGAACCTATAGAGTTTATTCCTGATTTTTTGAAAGATGCATTGATTGACAGTTTGGGTTTAATACCGTTTTTATTTATCATTTTTGTTCTTATTGAATTTATAGAACGCTATTATGCCAAAAAGCGTCATTTGTTTGTTTTTTGGATTAAGAAAGTAGGACCTTTGTTTGGCAGTTTGTTTGCTTCTTTACCTCAATGCGGCTTTTCCGTTATTGCAAGTACGGTTTATACAAGACGGTTACTCTCAAGAGGTACATTGGTTGCGGTTTATTTGGCAACGTCAGATGAGGCAATTCCTGTTTTATTGACTTATCCGCAGAAAGCACCGCTAATTTTGCCAATTATTGCTGTAAAGATTGCGGTTGCGATAGTTGTCGGTTATATAGTCGATTGGCTTGTTACATACAACGCTAAAGAGCCTGTAATTGAAAAAGTTCATGAGGATGAAATTGAGGGTTGCTGCCATCATCATCTTATCCATGCATCAAGAAAAAGAGATTTTTGGTTGCATCCGTTGAGACATACATTAAATATTTTTGTATTTATATTTTTAATATCGGTTGTGCTTGCTTTTGTTCTTTCAAGAGCAGGTTCAGAAGAAATTATGGCAAAATATTGCCTTATGAATTCTCCCCTGCAGCCGTTTTTGGTATCTCTTGTCGGGCTAATTCCAAATTGTGCAATATCTGTGATGCTTACAATGTTGTTTGTCAAAAATACAATCAGTTTTGGTTCATTGATTGCGGGACTTTGCACTTCAGGCGGACTTGGAATTTTAGTATTGCTGCGTAAAAACGGTGATAAAAAAGATACTTTAATAATCTTAGGTTTACTCGTTTTGGTTGGTACAATTTTAGGCTTAATCTTTCAATATAATGTATTTAATATAAACGACTTATTTGAAACAATCGGAGTAAAAATGTAGAATTTAAAATTCTCTCGTCCTTGAGGGAAAAAGGGTTTGGTAGAGGGGATCTACATGCTAAATAAATTTGAACAGGCTTTTGAATATCATCAAAAAGGGCAACTCACAAATGCCAGAGATTTGTATGAACAGATTTTAAATGATGATAAACAAAATCATGAAGTTTGGAATTTGCTTGGAATTTTATATACTCAAGTTGGCAAGTATGACAATGCTCTTGAATGTCTGCAAAAAGCAATTGAATTAAAGCCTTTGCCTTTTTATATTGAAAATCTTGCAAAGATGTATTTCAAAAAAGAGGATTTTCAAAATGCCGTTGAACTATATGAAATTTTAATAAAAAATAATCCAAACAATTATGAAAATACTTTTAATCTTGCCATGGCTTATAAAAACAATGCGCAGTATGACAAGGCTAAAGAAACTTATTATAAGGCGATAGAACTCAACCCGAAAAGTACGGAATCGTATTTTAATCTTGCATATCTTTGTTTTAATGAAAACGATACAAAAGGTGCGATAGAGTGTTACAAAAAAGTTCTTGAAATCAATCCTGATGATTGGGAAACAACATATTTCCTTTCACTTGCCTATATGCAGGATAAAAATTACAAAGACGGCTTAAGATGTTTTGAACAAAGATTATGTAAACAAAGTGCCATTGTTTCGCAAGAAAAGACTTACCCGAATTTGATGAAGCAAAAGCCTATCTGGACCGGAAAAGAAGATTTGTCTGATAAAACTCTTTATACCTATTATGAAGCAGGATTTGGCGATAATATCATGATTTACCGTTTTATGCCGGAACTTATTTCAAAATGCAAAAGAGTAATTTTTAAACCTCAGGAGGAATTAAAACCATTATTTGAGGAAAATTCCTATGGAGCAGAGATTATGGGAATGTTTAAAAACGAAAAAGAGATGAATTTTGATTATCACCTGCCGTTTTTGAGTTTGCCTTATGTTTTGGCTAAATCCGGCGAAGATATGTTTATCCATCATGATGACGGGTATATCAAGGCTAATCCTGATAAGGTAAAGTTTTACAAAGAGAACTATTTTAATAATGATAAATTTAAAATCGGGATTAAATGGCAGGGAAATTCGTATTATGATAAAGAACGAATTTTGAGCGTAGAGGATTTTTTCAGACTTTTTGAACTTCCCAATACTCAATTTTATTCCTGCCAGACTTTTGAGGGTTCTGAAAAATTTGAAAAAATTAAAGATAAATATAATGTAATTGACCTTGCTCCTACCTTTAAAGATTTTTCTTGGACTGCGGGGGCGGTTGAAAATTTGGATTTGATAATTTGTAACGATACATCTTTGGCTCATCTTGCAGGTGCAATGTGTAAGTCATGCTGGGTGTTATTACCTCATATTTATAACTGGCGCTGGCATAATGACCTTTCAAAATCAGATTGGTATGACAGTTTAAAACTATTCAGACAACCCCAAAACGGCGATTGGGGAAGTGTGTTTAATGAAGTAGAAAAAGAATTGCGCAAACTGTTATAAATTTGCATATTTTGTCTTATAATTGAATTATGAGCAATACAAGACAGACAAATATAAATATTCACAGAGATGCCTGGGTTGAAATAAATGTAGGCAATTTGGAGCATAATATTAAAGAAATCAGGAAAAATGTTTCGCCGGATATGAAACTGTTAGGGGTTGTAAAGGCTGATGCATACGGACATGGTTCTATTATGCTTGCGCCGACAATTTTGGCAAGCGGAGTTGATATGCTTGGTGTCGCATCAATTGATGAGGGGGTTGATTTAAGACAGGCAAAAATCAAATGTGAGATTTTAGTGCTTGGTGCTGTTCCTGTTTGGGCATTAGAAACTGCCATTCAGAATAATATAAGTATCTCAATTTTTACGCACGAACACTTAAAAGCCTGCAAAGAGATTTATGAAAGAACAGGTGTCAAACCAAAAGTTCATGTAAAACTCGATACAGGGATGAACAGAATAGGTGTCAGGGCAGACGAAGCAATTGATTTTATAAAAGAAGTACAAAATGCACCTTATCTCAATTTTAGAGGGGTCTTTACCCATCTTGCAGCAGCAGAAGAACTTGATAAAACAAAAGAACAGTTCGCAAAATGGGATAGTGTTATTGATAATATTGATACGGAAGGTCTTTTATTACATATTTTAAACACAGCAGGAACAATTTGTTATAAAAAGCCAAATTCAAATATGTGCAGAATAGGGATTTCTTTATACGGTTTGTATCCTGATTTCCCACAGGGTGTTAATTTCAGGATGCCGAAATTAAAACAATTAATTTCTTTGAAAGGCAGAATAGTAAATATACACAAAGCAAAAGACGGTGAAGGGATTAGTTACTGTCACACTTATACTGCAAAAGGCGAAAGAACTATTGCGACTGTTCCGATAGGGTATGCTGACGGATTGCCAAGAGGTCTTTCAAATAAAATAACTGGAACTCTGAATGGAGTTGAAGTCCCTCAGGTCGGAAATATCACAATGGATCAGATTATGTTTGATGTAACAGGGGTTGATTGTAAATGCGGAGATGTTGTTACTTTGCTTGATGAAAATAAATCAATAGATGTTTGGGCAAATATCTTAAATACAATAAATTATGAACTTACTTGCCGTCTAAAAGTCAGACTGCCGAGAGTTTATACAAGATAATTATTTATACCACTGCCATTTAGGGCGAGTGGTAGGGAGTAGAAAAAAATGAATGACAATTTTGATATAGGGATAATTGGCGGCGGACCTGCGGGATATACTTATGCACTACACGCATCGGCACAAGGAAAATCCGTTGTACTGTTTGAAAAAGACCAAATCGGCGGAGTTTGTTTAAATAAAGGCTGTATTCCGACAAAATCAATTCTTCATTCGTCAGAAGTCTATAAACAGACTTTAAATAGTGAAAATTTTGGTATAACCGCTCAAAATGTTACTCTTGATTATTCAAAAGTTATTGAGAGAAAAAATAAAACTGTTGAAACTTTGCGCAAAGGAATAGAACTTGCACTGAAAAATGCCAAAGTTAATGTAATACATGGTGAAGCACAAATTCAGGACAAAAATACGATAAGCTTAAAACCCTCACCCAAAATTCAGGCTCTCGATGCAAATCTCAAACCAAATTTTAACCCTCTCCCAGAGGTAGAGGGGATATATTATTGTTCAAAAATCGTATGCTCTACGGGTTCAAGTCCAAAGATTATAAAAGGTTTAGAGTTTGACCATGAATTTTTGTTATCTTCAGATGATATTTTAAATATTGCAAGTTTACCAAAAAGTATTTTAATAGTCGGCTCAGGTGCAATCGGAGTTGAATGGGCGAGAATATTTAATAATTTCGGTGTTGAAACAACTGTTGTTGAACTCGCGCAGCATCTTCTTCCGCTTGCTGATACCGAAGTTTCAAAGAGGTTAGAGCGTATATTTAAAGCAGAAAAAATCAAGTTTTATACTCAAACTTGCGTAAAAGAAATAAATAATAAAAAAATTAACTTATCAAACGGAGAAACTTTAGAACCTGATATGGTACTTGTTGCGGTGGGCAGAACCCCAAATATTACTGATAAAATTGAGGGGGTAACTTATATCGGAGATGTAACGGGAGAAATTCAACTTGCGCATTATGCAATAAAACAGGCAATAGAAGACATTGACGGAATAAAATTTAAAAAAGAACTTACCCCAAGTGTTGTTTACGGTACTCCCGAAATTGCATGGGTAGGTAAACGAGAACAGGATTTAGAACCAGAGTCATATAAAAAATCTTTGGTATTATTATCTGCAATTGGCAAAGCGCATTGTGACGGTCAGACTGACGGATTTATAAAAATTCTTTCTCAAAATGACAAAATAGTCGGAGCGCATATTGTTTCAAATGAAGCATCTTCATTAATTCAGCAGATTAATGTTGCGATGCAAAATGGTGTTACCGTTGATAAGTTAAAAGAGGTTTGTTTCCCGCATCCAACTTATTCTGAAGGAATTTATGACGCACTTTTTAAACTTTAATTGAATTATTAAAAAATAATAAACTTTGTCATAAATGCCTGTTTTGAGGGGTATAATATTTTTATGAATCAGTTATAAGGGAGATAATATTATGGAAGAAAACAATTCTAATCCGTTCAAAAATGAAGAAACAGATAAAGAAATAGATATAAACGAGCCGATTGAAAATTCCACAGATGAAGAAAAACAAGAAGAAACCGAAATTAAAAAAGATAACTGGCAGGAAAAATATGAACAGTTAAATAATCAGTATATAAGACTTTCTGCGGATTTTGACAATTTCAGAAAACGTCATGAACAGGAAAAAGAAGCACTGATAAAATTCGGTACGGAAAATGCATTAACAAAACTCATTGAGGTTCTTGATAATTTTGAAAGAGGACAAAAATCTTTGGAAAATGTTGATGACTGTGCAAAAATTAAAGAAAGTTTTGATTTAATTCAAAAACAGGTTTATGAAACCTTAACAAAACTTGGTTTAGAAGAAATTAAGGCTGTCGGTGAAGAATTTGACCCTAATTTTCACGAGGCGGTTATGCAGACTCCTACAAGTGAGCATAAAGAACACACCGTTATCGCCGAATTGAGAAAAGGTTACAAAATGGGTGACAAAGTTTTAAGACCGACAATGGTAAATGTTGCCACTGCAGAATAATTGTAGTATAAATATATTAAACTCATCTCTCTGCCTTTCGGAGAGGATAGAATTTCAAAACAAGATATGAATTTTTGAAATTCGGGTGAGGGTACAAGAAAAACAGGGATATATAATATAAAAAGTTATGGCAGACTATTATGAAATTCTTGGAGTATCAAAAGATGCTTCTAAAGACGAAATAAAATCAGCGTTTAGAAGACGCGCAAGACAATTACACCCCGATGTGAATAAAGCCCCGGAAGCAGAAGAAAAATTTAAGGAACTTGGGAAGGCTTATGAAACATTATCAGATGATAACAAAAGAGCAACTTATGATCGCTATGGTGAAGACGGTTTAAAAAATGCCGGTTTTGATACCGGTGGTCCTTTTGCAGGTGGCTTTGGCAATCTCAACGATATATTTGAATCATTTTTTGGCGGTTTCGGTGGATTTGGTTTTGGCGGTATGCAAGACCCTAATGCGCCGCAAAGAGGTGATGATTTAAGATATGATGTAAAAATAAAGTTTGAAGATGCCGTTTTTGGACTTGATAAAGAAATAAAATTTCAGCACCTCGAAGTTTGTCCTGATTGTAACGGCACAGGAGCGCAAAAAGGTTCTCGGCCAAAGACTTGTCCGCAATGTAACGGAGCAGGTCAGGTTCAGACAGTTGCAAGAACTCCGTTAGGCAGTTTTTCTCAAATCTCTGTTTGCCCGCGTTGCCATGGTTCAGGTCAGGTGATAGATAACCCTTGTAAAACTTGTTCGGGGCAAGGTCAGGTTAATAAAGAGCGTACAGTTTCAATTAAAATTCCGGCAGGTGTTGATAACATGTCAAAAATGCGTGTGTCAGGCGAGGGCGATTGCGGAATTAACGGTGGTCCAAGCGGTGATTTGTTTGTCGTAATTCATGTAGAACCTTCAAAATATTACAAACGAGACGGGATAAATGTTATTACAGAACTTGAAATTTCTCCTGCTCAGGCAGTAATTGGGGATAAGGTCAAAATAAAAACTTTATACGGCGAACATGAAATTGATATTCCGTGCGGTTCCCAATTTGGTGATATAGTAAAGATTAAGGGCGGAGGGATTCCTGTTATTACAAGACCTTCCCAAAAAGGCGATCATATAGTAATATTAAAGATAAAGACACCGACAAATTTAAGCGAACCTGAAAAAAATCTCTATAAACAACTTTACCAGATGCAGACTGGTAAAGAGGCAAAAGATAACAAGTCTATTGTGTCAAAGGTAAAAGGGGTATTCAAGTAATATGAAAAAGTTATTCTTATCCTTAATGATGTGTTTATTTGTTGCGGGTAGTGTTTGGAGTGCAGAAGTTCCTCAGGAAGTAAAAGATTTTATCAGTAAGGACTTTGCGGGAACGGATTTTCGTTTTGACGGAGCGATAATTTTGCCTGATAATACTATGTATTTACTTGTATTCCCATCAAAAATTCAAACTGTTGAACAGGTAAAAGAAAAAAATGTTTATCCAGTCGGCCAGGTTATGAAAAACAAACCTGATATGGTCATTTTGAATAACGGTTATACACTGTTAAAAGTTATAAATATAAACGGAAAGAAAACTGTTTTAAATATCGCAAATCTTCCGGATGAAATTCAATCTGGGCTCTTATCACAAGATTTGTTATTGCCAAAAGGTCTTGTTATTCCAACATCTATGAAAGGAATTATAGGTGATTTGGATGCCGATGTTGCTGATGATACAGGTTTAAGAATTGATAACCTGAGATTTTCAACTGCAAAGCGGACTACTCCAATAGTAGAACTTGAAAATAAAACATTTTATATAGCCCCCGGAGTCAGTCGTAATATTCAGGTTGTAAGTTCAAATTCAAAAGCCCCTGCCTATGCACTTGAACAGAATGCTGTAATTAATGATATAAAAGGTTGGGATGGTAAATTTCTGCTTGTAACTTATTTTGATTCTCATGTTATGAATGTCATTTCGCTTATGGATGAAAAAATTATTAAAGATGTATCATTTGACGAAATTCCTGAGCAGATTGTTATAGATAAAGAAAACAAAATTGCTTATATTTCTTCAGGTTCAAGTTCAAGCATTTATGTTTTTGATTTGCAAACAATGACTAAAAAACGACAGTTAAAAATTAACGGTAAATGCGATAAACTAATCTTGGCTGATAATGGTAAAAAGATTTTTTATGTAGACAGGAATAAAAATGATATCTGGGCTATTGAACTCGACAATCACTATAAATTGAATAATCTTGGGACATTCCCAAATATATCGGATATCGCTTATTTAAACGGCAAAGTATATGCTGTCAGCAGAACAAGAAGCAGAATGGCAATTGTTGATTACAATACGTTGGAACTCGTAAAAGAACTCTATACCTGCGAAAAACCTGTAAGATTATATTCTCACGGAGATGATTTGTATATTCTCGGGGCAAATGATAATATAGTTGAAATTATTGATACAAAAGATGATTTGGTTACAGATAAATTGTATCTTGATACAGAGTCATTTGCGACAAATATCACTCCGATTGATAATACCGAACTGATTATGGTTACAAATGCTAAAGCAGGGATGTATTCGGTTATTGATACTGCAACCAAGGACATAATCAAAACAAGCCCGCTTGATGTACCTGTCAGAGCGATAGTTGTAACGGACAAAGTAAAAACGATTAAGTGATGATTATAGACACATTCGATAAAACAACACAAGAAGTATTAAAAGAACTTGAAAAGACGCAGCATGATTTTTGGAATATTTCAAGGACAACTGCGGAATTTTTGTATAATCTTATAGTTGACGGCGGAATAAAAAATGTCATAGAAGTCGGAACATCTAACGGTTATTCAGGTATTTGGCTTGGGAAAGCACTAAAAAAAACAGGCGGAAAACTTACGACTATTGAATTTTATGAAAAAAGAATAGTACTTGCAAAAGAAAATTTTGAAAAATGCCAAGTTGACGATATTATTGAAATCAAGCAGGGTGATGCTTCGACAATCCTTGAATATTTGCCTGCTGATTTTAGGATTGATTTGGCATTTGTTGATGCATGTAAAAAGCAGTATATTGACTTTTTCCATCTGATTGAACCGCATTTGATTGCCGGAGGATATATAGCATGTGATAATGTAATTTCGCATGCGCAAAAGGTTCAGCCGTTTTTAGAAGATATTAATAATAATCCGAATTATGAAAATGTTGTTCTGCCTTTACCTGCAGGGTTATCATTAGGAAAAAAAATCAGTAATTGTCATCCTGAACTTGTTTCAGGATCTTTTAAATGATGTTAATGCAAAATTTTTAAGATTCTGAAATAAATTCAGAATGACAAAAATTTTGTATATTATAAACAATTAAAGGGGGAAAATTATGAGTGAAGATTGTATTTTTTGTAAGATTATAAATGGGGATTTTGGAACAGAATTTGTGTATGAAAGCAAAAATACCGTTGTTTTCAATGATATTAACCCCAAAGCACCTGTTCACATGCTTGTTTGTCCAAAAAAACATTATGCAACTTTGAATGATGTTGATGATAAAGATTTGCTTGCAGAACTTTTACAAACTGTTCAAGAGGTAACAAAAAAAGTTGGTTTAAAATCTTACAGAACTCAAATTAATACAGGAAAAGAGGCAGGACAGGAAGTATTTCATTTGCATTTACATATCTTAGGGAAGAAATAATTGAATGAATATATTTATATGTTAGAATAAAACCTGCGCAATGTATGTGCAGGTTTTGTATATGAAAGGGAATATTATAATGAAAAATGGTATAGAAAACGGTTATTATCATGAAATTACACCTCAGGGTTTCGGACTTGCAATTAAGGCAAAGGAAGTTTTATTTTCAGGTAACTCTCCGTTTCAAAAAGTTGAAGTTTTTGACTCAGATTCAATGTTAGGCAGAGTTTTAACCCTTGACGATTTGATGATGGTAACGGAAGGTGATGAATACCATTATCACGAGATGATATCACATATTCCTATGATGCAGCATCCATGTCCGAAATCTGTTCTTGTTATAGGCGGTGGTGACGGCGGTACGGTCAGAGAAGTTCTAAAACACAAGACTGTTGAAAAAGTAGTTTTATGCGAAATAGATGGTATGGTTATTGAAGCATCAAAAAAATTCTTGCCGACTGTTGCCTGCGAACTTGATAATCCTAAGGTTGAAATAAGAGTTGAAGATGCTATTGAATTTATAAAAGATAAAAAAGACGAATACGATATAATTTTAATCGATTCCACAGATCCTATGGGACCGGGTGAAGGCTTATTTACTGATGAATTCTACACAAATATAAAAAATTCTCTTAAAAAAGGCGGTATAATGGCTGCTCAGTCTGAATCCCCCGTTACAAACCATAACGAAATCAAAAAGATGTATGAGCAATTACATCGAGTATTTCCGATTGTTTCGACATACACTTCAAACATGCCAACCTATCCCGGAGGTTATTGGGCTTGGGCATTTTGTTCCGTTGATGTAGAACCTTTGAAATATTATAATGATGAAAGAGCAAACGAAATTATACCAACTTGCAAGATGTATAACAAAGATTATCATTATGCAAGATTTGCGCTACCAAATTATTTAAAAGAACTTGTTAAGTAAATAATTCATACATAATAATTGAAACGGAAGATGCAAGATTTAAAGATTCCACATTTTCTTTCATTTCAATTTTTACATTGTAAGAGGAAAACTTTTGGAGTTCGGGGGAAAGACCTTCTGCTTCGCTTCCGAACATAATAAGTGCTGGTCCTTTAAGCGAAAAATTCTTTAAATAATTTGTACTTTTAGGCAGGGTGGCAATTCTTGAAAAATCCCCAAAGGTATTTTTTAAAAGTTCAAATTTTTCAATATGAACAATTGGTATTTTCCAAAGGTTTCCGACTGATGAACGAACGCATTTTGGGTTATATATATCTGCGCAATCGCCGTAAAGAACAATACCTTCGCATCCGAATGCAACTGCAGAACGAATTATTGTACCTAAATTCCCCAAATCTTTTATTCCTTCTAACAGTATGACTTTTTTAAGAGTTTTGAAAATTTTTATATCGTAGTTTTTTTGTTTTGCAACTGCTACGGCAGGCGGGGCTGATTCTGTTGATGAAATTTTTTTTAGTACCGCTGAATTTGTTTCAATAATCAGTTGTTTTAAAAACTGATAGTCTTTAAGGTGTTCTTTATCAACAAAAACATTTTCTATTTCTAAACCGCAGTCAAATGCCTCTTGTATGGCTTTATATCCTTCAAGTAAAAATTTTCCCGATTCATTTCTGTATTTTTTTTGCTGGAGTTTTGCGCAAGTTTTTATTAATTCATTATTAGTGCTTGTTATTTCCACTATATTACCTCAAATTCGCTTAGCCATTCTTTTTCAATATCTGTTAGCATATCATAATCAATAAGTTTTTTCTCATAATTCATTTTAACAAAAGAATGAATATTACTATCCTTATAATAGCAGGAATTTTCAAGTCTTACACCAAATTCACCCTGCTTATAAAGTCCGGGTTCAATTGAAAAGCATTCCCCATTAAGAAGCGGCACTTTTGCAATTTCTCTTTCGCTCAAATTTGGCGGATATTCGTGAACATTTATACCTATTCCGTGACCTAATCCGTGATTAAACACAAATCCTTCCAAATCCATATTCGCAAAATAATCTTTTACAAAATTATGTATTTCTTGTCCGTACAAAGGCCTTTTATTGTGTGTTTTTCCGTAGTTGTATGCATTCAAAAATGCTTTCAATACTGTCGTATAGACTTTTTTATGCAATGGTTTCGGTTCACCTTTCACAAAAACCCTTGTAATATCTGTTGCAAGTCCACCCTCAAAATATCCGCCGCAGTCGATTAAAACAAGACTCCCATCTGTTATAATTTCGTCTTTTGAACATTTAGAGTAGTGCGCAAGTGCGCTGTTTTGGTCTTTTGCAACTATCGGTGCAAAACTTAATCCTGTTGCTCCCTGATTTTTAAATTCTTTTGCAAGTTGAACCGCTATATCAAATTCGGATAAATTGTCATTGTTGTTGATGTATTCTCTTATCGCCTTTACTGCGTTATCAGTCCTTTGAAAAGCATCTTTTAAGTGATCAATTTCAAAATTATTTTTTTGCGCCTTCATCAGTTTAACAGGAATTATTTTCATATCAAAGGCTCTGTCACCAAGCAAATTATACTCATAGGCATTAATATTGTTTTTATCAACAAAAACATCATGTTTCACATTTGTCAAAAAATCATCAAGTGTTTTTAACTTTTCTCCCGAAAACAATATTGCGTTATCTTTCATTATAATTGCTTTTGCCTGAATTTTTGCGCTATAAGGCTGTCTTGTAAAATTCCTCATATTAAAAAGATAAGACACTTCATCTAAATCAGTAATATATAGCGCTTCATCATTACTCAAATTTGCGGAAATATTTGAAATTTTATCCTCTGATAATAAACCTGTGTATTTTGTGTCAATCAAAATGTCACCGTTGTTATCATAGTTTGTATCTTCATCAAACGGGTCTTTAGTAAAATATTTCAGTTCACGCTTTGCACCTAATTTTAATGCTCTGTTTTGTGATATTTTCTTTGAAAATACTCCTAAAACTTCGTTTTCAGGTATTCTTGCAATAATTTCTTCAATAAGGTTTTCTAAACTTTGCAGTTTTACAACTGTCACAATATTATGGTCAACCTCGTTTTCAGCCTGAATGTGATATCTTCCGTCAACAAACAGATAAATTGTTTGAGGAGTAACAAGCGCTTCACCTGTAGAACCGGTGAAGCCGGTAAGTTTGTAGCGTGAATTTTGCGCTAAAGTATTATATTCAACCAAAAATTCATTAGTTGAATTGACAAGCAGATAATGTACTCCATTAGTCTGCATAAAATCTCTGATATTCATATTTCCCCCAGCAATTGCAGAATAAATTAATCTTCTTTTCCGGTAAGTTGAATTAAATGCCAGCCAAATTGAGTTTCAACAGGCTGTGAAATTTCACCGACTTCCATAGAAAAACAAGCATCTTCAAACGGTTTAACCATCATGCCTTTCCCAAAGAAGCCCAAATCTCCACCTGCTCTGCCGGACGGACACATAGATTTTTCCATAGCCGCATCAGCAAAATCAATTTTGCCTGAAATGATTTCGTCATATAAATCTTTTGCTTCCTGTTCTGTTTTAACAAGAATATGGCTTGCTCTTACTTCTGTCATAATATAAACTCCTTCTAAAACTTTTACCACACTATTATAAAATAAAAAGACTTGCCTTGCAAGAAAGCAAAACAAGCCGGAAGTTATAAAACATGAAAAATTTGCTGATAAAGTGTAAGTTCAAAACATTTTAAACCAAACCGGAAAAGAAACAAATCTTATCGCAACCCCGAAAAAGTGCCTGGATGCATTGAACTTACATTAATATAATAAACCTTCATGCCATTGTGTTGCACCATTCTTTAGTATAGATTACCACTACTCTTTGGGAGTATTTTTATATAATACAAAAGGATTATATGTATAAATTGGTAAATAATTTTATAAAAAATGAACTTTTTTATTTTCTAATCGTTATAATATTGTAAAGGATAAAAATTATGACAGAAAAATGTTCAAAATACGAAGCATATTTTACTTTTGCAAGTGAAGAAGATTTCAAAAAACATCTTGAAGAATGTGAAGATTGCAGAAAAGAGCATGAAAAGATGCAAAAAATTTCTTCTTTGGTTCAGGAAGTAACACCTTATTACAAAAAGAAGCGTCAATCGTCAAAAGTTTTCAAAATTGCATGCTCTTTATTGTTGTTTGTCTTTTTGGCTACGGGAATCGGGATTATTAATTTTAATACCGATATATCGGATACATTGAGGTACGGTACGACTTTAAGTGCGGAAGATTTAGGATTGCCTGTTGATTCGTATGGCTTAATAATGGTAGAGTAGATGGATTTTAACAAAATAATAGAAAGTAACAAACAAAATATCAAAAATATAATTCGTCTGATAACTAAAGAAGAAAATGAAGATATAGAGCAGGAAGTTTATCTTAAAATTTGGAAAAATTCAGACAAATACAAAGAAAAAGGTTCATTGAAAAGTTGGATTTCAATGATTACCAAAAATGCGTCATTAGATTATCTAAAATCTGCGTATTACAAAGTATTTAATACATCTGACAATGAGGACTACACATTAGAAAGTGTAAAAGATAAAAAATCTACACCTGAAGATAAGATAATAAATTTAGAAAGGCAAAAACATATAATTAAAGCCATAGAAGGCTTAAAACCAAAACTAAAAGAAGTGATAATTATGACTGAAATTGACGGATATTCATACGAAGAGTGCGCGCAAAAGTTGAAATGTCCGTTAGGTACAATAAAATCACGCATATTTAATGCAAAAAAAGAATTAAGTATTCAGTTACAAGACTTATTATAAGGAGAACACCATGAAAAAATTACTACCTGTACTTTTATTATCGGCAGTTTTAACAATTGGTTCAGCGCAGGCTTTTGCAAATGAATCAGCCGATACTATTCCTCAAAAACCGCAAAAAGAACAGCAAATGAAAGTCAGACAATCGTTTGAAAAGCGTCTGAATTTAACGGAAGAACAAAAGACAAAAGCAAAGAAAATTCATCAAAAAGGTGCAAAACAAATGAAATCTTTGATGGATAAGAAGATTGAACTAAAAAAAGAAATAGGTACAATTAAAAAATCTGATTTAGATGAAACAAAAAAACACGAACAAATATCCAAAAAGTTCAAAGAAATGAGAAAACTTGACAAAAAGGCTCATCAAATCAGAAAACAAAACGGAAAAGATTTTGAAAAGATTTTAACTGATGAGCAGAAAAACGAACTTGCAAAAATGAAATCTGAAGGCAGAAAAAGATTTGAAAAGAAACATCCGCCAAGACCACCGTTTGGAATGTTTGGTCCTGACTTCAAAGGCGGGGAAAAAGGAATCTTCCCTCCTCCACCTCCACCAAAAGAAGAAAAGTAATATATAAATTAACCAAAACAGGAAGTGATGATTTTTCACTTCCTCTTTTTTAGCCCTCTACCGTCGGGAGAGGGCAGAATTTGTTAATGAACGAAGTGAGTTTACAAATTCGGGTGAGGGGTCAGTTAAAAAAGTTTTATTTACCCTCTACCATCGGGAGAGGGTTATTTTTCTTAATGAGCGTAAGCGAATTTAGAAAAATGGGTGAGGGGTTAATCATGATATAATAAAAACATAAAACACAAAAGCACGACTCTAAATCAGGCAAAAATGCTTCGTAAAAATATGACCGAACAAGAAAAAGTTTTATGGAATATTTTGAGAAATAACCGTTTTTATGGTCTTAAATTTCGCAGACAAGTCCCTATTGGAAATTATGTAGCAGACTTTGTTTGTGAAATACATAATGTGATAATAGAACTTGACTGAGGTCAGCACAATGAGCCTGAAAACATAGAAAAAGATAAACAAAGAACAGCTTTTTTAGAAAGTAAAGGTTATAAAGTTTTAAGGTTTTGGAATAATGAAATTGATAATAATTTAGAGGGTGCTTGTGAAGTTATTTACAGAACAATTTTCAAGAAAGACTAACCCCTCACCCGCATTTGTACGGCTCATACTTCGCCTACAACTGCTCCCTCTCCCGATGGTAGAGGGAGTTTTTAAGTAATGAAATTCACTTCTTATTTCCCGCTAACAAATTTTATTTTTACGGGTTTTATAATATGATATCGCAGGGGTAAATATAAACTCGAAAAGGATATGAAAATGCAAGTACAAAGAATTTCAAACAACAACACAAATTTTGGTTCAAAAATAAGATTTAACTATAACCAGTGTGGAGGTGGCAGTAAAACTTCATTGAATGAGTTATATCTGGTTTTAGAAAATGGCAGAGCCAAAGTTGATAGAACTTTATTAAGAGCATATAAAGGTCTGCTTAATGATGGTAAAGAAAACACATATACTTTTTTTGATGACTGTCTTAACAGAAGTAGTTATTTAAAAGTAGAAGATTCAACAGGCAATAATTATTACAAATTGCCAAGATGGGAACAAGATTTAAAATACAATGGAATTAGAGATATGATTGTAGATATAGCAAGAAAAGAAGGTATAATTTCGGGGAAACCTTTTGGTTTAAAAAATTTAGAAGGTTTGTATAATTCTCGTGACATCTATGGTGATGCGTCTAAAATGAATAAACGACTTGCAGAGCATGGGTTTAAGAAAACATCTCCGAAATCGGAAAGTGATTTAAAAGAAGAAAATCTATTAGTGCAAGAAGAATTAAAAGAAATAGAAAAACTAAAATCGTCTGATTCCAAGTATAAAGACGGATACATTAATTATTTAAAATCAGTAATAAGAAATAAAATCAATGCTAAATACAAATCTGAGTATGAAGAATTAATTGATACTCAAAAAAGAGTTGTAAAGTCTAATGAAGTTTAGATTTGACAATTAAGGAATTGGTAGGTTGGGTGAAACCCAGCAATAACGAAATTTTCTATTAATATAATAAAAGAGGCTCTGAATAATCAGAACCTCTTCTTTATATGTTTTAAGAAATCAAATTACTTAGAGATGCTTGCATCATCAAGCAAGATAACTTGAATTTCTTCACCTTCGTGTGCAACATAGTTCAAACCAGGAGTAACCAAACCTGTGATTAAACCAACACCTGCACCGACAGGAGTACCAATAGCAACACCGGTACCAACTTTGTCAGGGTTAGGAATGAATGAGAAACCAACACCTGCGCCTGTACCAACTGCAGTACCACCAACAGTGTATAATGCAACTTTACCTGCTGTCATCCAAGGACCTTCTTTCAAAGCATAATCTTTGTAGAATGGTTTAGCGTTCATATCAACTGTTTTTCCGTTCGGAGTTACGACTTTAGTAATTTGAGTGTAAACTCTTGCGTTTTTGTTGAACCATTGCGGATCTTGGATATTCAAAACTGTTCCGTAGAATTTAGAACCTGCAGGGAATAATAATGTTCCTTCTTCTGTAACGATATCTTGTGGGTTTGTAAATACAACAGTATCACCTGCAGATGCTAATTTAGATTTGAATTTATCAGTATATTCAATTTCTAAAATGTTACCTTCTTTAACAACATTTCTCAAGTTAGTAATTGTAACTTCGTTGCAAGGTGCTTTTTTAGAAACATTTAAGTGTTCA
The DNA here is from genome assembly GCA_902792085.1 of uncultured bacterium. Taxonomy (GTDB): domain Bacteria; phylum Cyanobacteriota; class Vampirovibrionia; order Gastranaerophilales; family Gastranaerophilaceae; genus Zag111. Next base: position 63,985 of record CADAYE010000006.1, read on the forward strand.
GTTCCCAAAATTGTTTCTGCTTTGTATTGAGATTTAACAAGGTCTAATTTTTTGCTTAATCTGTATAATAATACAGCAGCTTCTGCTCTTGTTAAGTCTTCGGTAGGTCTTAATTCATTTTCATTCGGATGATTTACATAAATTCCGTATGACAATGTTTTAGCATAAACATTTTTTGCCCAGTTAGGGATTTTCTTTGCATCAGAGAATTTATTAACAATTGAATTATCAACTGTTCCGTCAATTGTAATGTGAGATATAACTGACTGTGCTTCATCTCTCAAAATTGAACCGTTTGGTCTGAATGTTCCGTCAGGATAACCGTAAACCAAACCGATTTGTTGAGATCTTGCAATTGCATCATGGTCTGCACCTGATTTTGCTACGTCAGTATAAGGAACTTCGGTAACAATTGCTGCGTTGCTTTGACCCAAAACTTTTAATAAAGCGGTAACGAAATCAACTCTTGAAATTTTTGCTTCAGGGTTGAATTTACCGTTTGATAAAAACATTACAGAATCATCTACAACTTCTGCAATTTCTGTTCTAGCCCAGTAGTTTGCATCTACGTCTTTAATCTTTGCTGCAGCAAAGACAGGAGCCGTAGTAATTGAAAGCATACCTGCTACTAATAAGCCTGCTAATAATTTTTTCATTTTTTACTTCCTCTTTCTTTTCTACTACTATTAGTAAACCAACATCGCCTTTATTATAGTACAATTATTTCTAAATGTAAAGTAGTTTAACAATCAGAAATAAATATTTTCAGTTTGTTTTCTAATTTATTTCATAACAGTATTTTTGTGTTATTATCAAACTGTTAAAGGGAGATTATACTATGCTTGATAAATATTATTTGACTACGGCGATTGACTATGTGAACGGTGCTCCGCATATCGGACATGCGTATGAAAAGATTTTGACAGATATTATCGCAAGACATTATTCGTTAAGAACCGATAATATGTTTTTCTTAACCGGAACTGATGAACATGGAATAAAAATTCAAAAAACAGCAGCAAGTCATGGTATAACACCAAAACAACTTTGTGATGAAAATTCTCAAAAGTTCAAAGATGCATGGGCAAAATTGGATATTAAATATAACAGATTTATCAGGACAACTGACAAAGACCATGAACAAATTGTTCAGAAGATATTCCAAAAATTAAAAGACAAAGGTGCAATTTATAAACACGAATACGAAGGCTGGTATTGTCAGGGGTGTGAGTGTTTTCTTAATCCAAAAGATTTAACAGAAGACGGACTTTGCCCTGATCACCTCAAAAAACCTGATGTAGTTAAAGAAGAAAATTATTTCTTTAAATTGACGGATTATAAAGATGCTATTATTAAGCACATAAAAGAACATCCCGATTTTATCGTACCAAGTTTCAGAGCGAATGAAGTTTTAAATCAATTAGAAGATATACAGGATATTTCTGTTTCCCGCTCAAAAGAAAATGTCGGCTGGGGAATTGATATTTTAGATGATCCAGAACAGTCAATTTATGTATGGATAGATGCGCTTTCAAATTATATTACCGCTATCGGATATGACCCTGACGGCTCAAGTGAACAATTCAAAAATTTATGGCCTGTTGATGTCCATGTGATAGGTAAAGATATTTTGAAATTCCACGCTATTTATTGGCCGGCAATTTTACTCGCATTAGATTTGCCTTTGCCTAAACACATATTTGCGCACGGCTGGATTACTATTGATGAAACAAAAATGTCAAAATCGTTAGGCAATGTTGTTTCTCCGACTTCTGTTTTAGAAAACTTTGAATTAAAATATCCTGATGCGTTCAGATATTATATGGCAACATCTGCGCCTTGCGGTCGTGACGGCAATTATTCAGATCAGGATTTTAAAGAAAAAGTTAATGCACACCTTGCAAACAGTATGGGCAATTTGTTAAACAGAAGTTTATCAATGCTTGTCAAATATTTTGACGGCGAAATAAAACCTGAATTTATTGAAAATCGTTCAGGTGAAGCCGAAAGTTTACTAAAAACGGCTTTAGGGACGGTCAAAATTGTTGAAAATCATTTTAATCATTTTGAAATTCAGGAAGCGGCGCAGGAAATTATTTCACTTGTTGATGCTACAAATAAATTTGTAACTGATAATGCCCCGTGGACTTTGGCTAAAGAAGAAAAAATGACTGAATGCGGTCAGGTATTGGCAACGGTGCTTGAGATTATGTGCATAATTTCGTCATTAATTTATCCATATTGCCCAAATATTGCAAATGATATGGCAAAACAGTTAAGTTATGATATAACAACCAAATATGATGACATAACATCAACGAATATTAAAGCAGGAAAACTCATTACAAAAGAAGAAATTTTTCCTGTATTTTTAAGAGTTGATTCAGAACTCGCCGATAAATCTAAGAAATAACTGCGAATTATGCGTACCAAGAATGCACATTGTTTGTATATGATTTTAGTATTGATTTGGCGCTATCTTCGTTAAACGCATTCCTGCTGTTATCACTAATCAGACCTTTTGCATTTGCATATAAAGTTTCAGCAATTTGTCGTTCTTTAAAAGCATTAACATATTCACTGCTATTTGGACCATATTTAGCTTTTACGGCATTAAAACGGAAGCATGCAGATTTTAAATTGTTATAGTGACTTATAAACTCAGGATTTATTTTTACATTGTTTTTAATCATAGCATTCCCCAAAAGTTTAGAACTACCGGCAAGTGTCCCCTGAGCGGAAGTTGCTTTTTCTCCGTCAAAATAAACTTTTTCATCCGCAAAAACAAAACTGCTTAAATTTGTTCTTGCACACGGAAGTGAATCAGATATTAACAAGATTTTATCCGCAGGTTTAGATTTAAAAAGTAGTTTTAGTGCATCATCATTTACATGATATCCGTCTGCAATAACTTCCGCATATAAACTATCATTTATCAATGCAGATAGAGCCGTTGATTTTGTTCTGTGATTTATTCCGCTCATTGCGTTGAACATGTGTGTAACTCCGTCACAGCCTGCCAAATCTCCACCGATACAATGACCTGCTTGAACCTTAATTCCTTTATTTTTGAGATAAGTTATTAAATTTTCGCCGTTTTTCATGTATGTACGACAAAGTTCCGGAGCCAAAGTGACAATTCTTATAAAATCATCTGCAATTTTCTTAAAATTTTCAATTGTCGGTTCTAAAAAATGTACAGGATTGTGAATCCCTTTTTTTTCGGGATTTAAAAATATTCCCTCAAGATGAACCCCAAATATCTTTGCTCCGTCTTTTTGTTTTTTAGAAGCCTCTTTTATCACTTTTATTTGTTTTTGAGTATTTTCAATACTGTCAGTGACAAGAGTAGGAAAAATTCCGCCAACTCCGTCTTTTTTAATTTTATTTGCAACTTCAAGGACATCATTTACGTTAGCCTTATTAAAATCGACCCCGTATGCTCCGTGAAAATGCTGTTCAATAAGCAATTTTGTTATCATTTAAACCTCTATCATCACAATATAAAAATCGTAAATTTAAATTTTATATTATTAAATTACGCTCCCTGCAAAAACTTTTCTTGCTTCTTCTCTATCATCAAAGTGAATAGTTTTGTCTTTGAGAATTTGATAATCTTCATGTCCTTTGCCTGCAATAATCACGACATCATTATTTGAAGCAATAGTTTTCAAAAGTCCGATAGCCTCTCTTCTGTCGGGTTCAACCGTAACTGTTTCGGGATCAACAGATTTTAAACCTGCAATAATGTCTGTTATAATTTGTTGCGGATTTTCGCTTCTTGGGTTGTCACTTGTAATAATTATTCTATCCGATAACTGTTGTGCAATTGCTCCCATTTTTGGACGCTTTGTTGCATCTCTGTCTCCGCCGCATCCAAAAACGCAGATAAGTTTGCCATTTGACGGTGTAATTTCCCTTGCCGTTTTCAATACATTTTCAAGCCCGTCAGGTGTGTGTGCATAATCAACAATAACAAGCGGCTTTTTGTTTACAACTTCAAATCTTCCTGCAACGCCATGGACATTTTGTAATGCGTTTAACGCAATATTTATATCAATACCCATTGCAACAGAAGATGCAATAGCTGCAAGCACATTATAAACACTAAACATTCCGTTCATGTGAAGATTTACGCTATATTCATCATTTTTATATGTAAGAGTAAATTCTGCGCCGTTTGGAGAAAAACTTATATTTTTAGCCATAACATCTGCGCTGTTTTTTACCCCGTATGTTAATTTTAAAACTCCATCAGGGACTTCATTTAAAAATCTTTCGCCATATTCATCATCAATGTTTATTATTGCAAAATTTCCTTCTTCAAGTCTTTGGAATAAGAGTGCTTTTGCTTTAAAATAATTTTCCATTGTAATATGGTAATCTAAATGGTCTTGGGTTAAATTAGTGAATACAGCACCGTTAAATCGGCAGCCGCCTACTCTGTTTTGTTCTAATGCGTGCGAACTGACTTCCATTACTACATTATCAATTTTTTCAATATCTTTAATCATTCTTAATGTAGCCTGAAGTTCCGGAGCCTGAGGAGTTGTGTGTTTTGCGTTTCGGTATTCGCTTTTTGATGATAATTTATATCCTAAAGTTCCGATAAGTGCACATTTTTGATTATTTTCTTCCAATATTTTCTGAATAAGATGTGTAACGGTTGTTTTTCCGTTTGTACCTGTAATGCCAATTAAATTTATACCCTTCGACGGACTTGAATAAAATCTGTCCGCTATATCTGCTATCTGATATTTGGTTGATGCAACCTGAACCTGCGGAACATTTACTCCATCGACTTTTCTTTCGACCAAAAGTGCAACTGCACCGCTATCAATTGCCATTTGAGCATATTCATGCCCGTCTGTATGTTCTCCTATAAGACAGACAAATATATCACCCTGTTTTGTCGTTTTTGAATTATAAGAAATTCCTGAGATTTCTACATTTTTAAAGTTTATAAGGTCTTTGTATTTTAAGTATTCAATTAGTTCGTCAAGTTTCATATTTTATTCCTCTTAATGTTTTGTTGTCTGTTTTTGTACTTTATCAGGTTTAATATCAAGTATTCTGCCTACTTGTTCTGTTATTTCGTGAAATACAGGACCGGCAACCGTATTCCCCCATACAGCACCTTTTGATGCGCTGTCAACAACGACATAAACAAGAACCTGTGGGTCATTAGCAGGGAAATACCCTATTGTAGAGGTGTACATTGCCCCTGAATAACCTTTGCCGTTTGCAGCAGGTTTCCTTGATGTTCCTGTTTTTGCCGCTATGTTGTATAAATCTGATTTTATTGTAGATTTTCCGTTATTAACGCTTTGAACAAGCAATTTTGTAATTGTTTTTGCTGTCTGAGGCGATATTGTCGGGATTCTTTTTATTCTTTCTTCTTCCTCTTCAGGAGCATATTTGATTATGTGAGGTGTTACTCTCACTCCGTTATTTGCAAGAGCGGAAACAGCTGAAACCATCTGCATAATAGAAACTGATGTTCCGTAACCGTATGACATGGTCATTCTTATCCCGTCGTCCCAATGCTTTGGATTGGCAAGAAGCCCTGAAGATTCTCCGGGTAAATCAATTCCTGATTTTTCCCCATAGCCAAACTTTTTAAGCATTGAATAAAATTCTTTATAAGTCATAAGTTTGCCGACATTAACAGAGCCGACATTACTTGAATGTTCAAAAAGGTAAACAAGATTAATTCTGCCCGGGGCGCCTCTTTGTTCGTAGTCATAATTTTTAATCGTATAATTGCCATATTTCATTATACCTTGGTCCGGGATTATTGAATTTTCGTTAATTTTGCCAAGTTCCATGGCACTTGTTACCGTAATAATTTTGAATGTTGAACCTGGCGGATATACATCAACCAATGGCCAATTTCTTATTGCGGTATTTGAAGCCTTTTGAAAATGGTTAGGATCGTAAGTAGGGTAAACTGCATAAGCAAGAATTTCCCCGTTCTTAGGATTCATTACAATTGCAGCCCCTCGTAATGCACCTTTTTCTTTAACCATTTTAAATAACTCTTTTTCGCATACATGCTGAATTGCGGCATCAATTGTCAGAGTAACATCAAGACCTTTGGGAGTCATTGTTGGCGCAACCGGATCAGTTGAAAATTTGTAGATAATCTTGCCGTCACGGGTTTGCTGGTATCCTGTTGCTTTTACGACATGTTCAAGTTTATCTTTTGCACTATATTCAACCCCATCTGACACATCCGCATCAAAATTGTAGAAGCCCAAAACATGCGAAGCAAAAACACCTTGCGGATACTCCCTGACATCCTTTTTATCAAGAGATATTGAGCGAAAATTATTCTTTGATATAATTTTTATCAATTTTTGAGCAGTATCTCTGTCAACATTTTTCTTTACGGAATGTACTTTAATACTTCTGTCTGATATTTTTTTTGATAAAACTTTTTCATTCAGCCCCAAAATAGGAGCAATTTGATGCGCAACTTTTTCAGGGGTTTCTCTTTTTGAATAATCAACGGGTCTTGCATAAATATTATAGTAAATTCTGTCTGTCGCAAGTTTTATTCCGTTTCTGTCAAAGATATCACCTCGCAGTTCAAAGTTACGGCTTGCCCTGAGCATTTTACCTCGTTCTCTGTAATGGCGCGGGTCTATAATTTGTAATACCAAAAGATGAATAAGTAAAATTACAATTATAAATATGTATAAAATATCAAGCACATTTGTTATGCTGTTGCAACGCCTGTTTCTTTCGGCATTTTTTACTTTTTTATCTTCTCCATATCCCATATTCCAATTTTAGCACAAGACATCTTTAATCCGTAATATATTAAGTAATTTTAATATTAGGTTAATATTGTAAATTTCTTTGTATTTATTTGAAAAATGTAGTAAAATAACAAAAAGGAAAACTAAAATGACAGTCGTATCAGAGGATATTAAAAATAATATAAATAGTGCGCTTGATCATATTCGTCAAAAAGATTACCAAAGCGCAAAAGAACTTGTAAATAATATATATGCGCAGGTCAAAGATAATAATTTACCTGAAGTTATATCAATATGTTTGAGTTTAAATGCTTTTTTGAATTACTCATTAGGCGGCATACAGGAAATGTCAGGCATTCAGGACGGATCTTTTATGGCGGAACAATCTCAGGATACAACAGCATTACTGATATCAGAGTTAATCAAGGGTAGTATTAATTTTTCTGAAAATAATAAAGATGTCGCTTTGATTCATTACAATAATGCTTTAAAACTTTCATCCGTAAAGGATGAGTACTGCCTTTCAGATCTTATCAACACAAGAATAAAACAGTTGCAAAACGGTATGGATTATTCTTTACCTACTCAGACAGATCCGCTGGTATCACTTGTTAAAATCAGTCGTTCAATTACAGCCTTGACTGATATTGATGAACTGTTAAAGGTTATAGCGGAAGAAACAAGAAATGCTATGCAGGCTGACAGATGCACCGTTTTCTTATGGGATAAAGAGTCAAATGAGTTGTGGTCAAAGGTTGCGCTCGGAGTCGAAAATAAAGAGATTAGATTCCCTGCAGATAAAGGACTTGCGGGTTATGTGGTTCAAACAGGTGAAACTCTTAATATTACAGATGCTTATTCAGATTCAAGATTTAACCCTGAAGTTGATAAAAATACAGGATATCATACAAAAACAATTCTTTGTATGCCTATTATGAATAATAACCACGAAATTATTGGTGCATTTCAGGTGTTGAATAAAATTGACGGTATTTTCACCAAAAATGATGAGGATTTGCTTATAGCAATCGGAGGCAGTGCAAGTATAGCGTTAGAAAATGCTCAGTTATTTGATCAGCAGTTACAGATGTATCGTGAGCAAAAACTCTTGTTTGAAAGTTTTATTGATACTCTTGCTACTTCTGTTGATGCGAGAGATAAAATTACCGCAGGTCATTCCACAAGGGTCAAACTTTATTCTTCTCTTATTGCCGAGGAACTTGGGTTAAGTCAGAAAGAAAAAAGTCTTATAGAAAAAGCAGCCACTTTGCACGATATAGGTAAAATCGGAATCAGGGACTCTGTTCTGCAAAAAGAAGGTAAATTGACCGATGAAGAATACAAGCATATTCAGGAACATGTCAGAATAACTCACAATATTCTGAACAAACTTTATATGTCGCCGGATTTTAGAATAATTACGGAGATGGCATCTTCTCATCATGAAAAATATGACGGCTCAGGCTATTACAGACATTTGAAGGGGGAAGAAATTACTCTTGGCGGCCGTATTCTTGCAGTCGCGGATGTATTCGATGCAATAACATCAAAAAGACATTATCGTGACAAGATGCCTATAAAAAATGTGTTAAGTATAATCTCTGACGGAGCAGGCTCCCATTTTGATCCTGAAATTGTAGATATGTTTTTAAAAATTTCACTTGATAAGATTGCAGGCGTGTTGTTATCCGACTCTGAAACTCGGATTTCGAATGAGGATGTATCTGTTTTGAAATCACATAATTTGTATAATATTAAGAGTTATACTCTGTCAGAACAAATCGGTGAAAATGAACAGAGGGTTCTTGACATATTTAACAGGTATTATCTGAATACCGAAGGAGGTAGTAATGAAGCGTAGTATAGGCTTAATATTATCCTTGTTATTCTTGTCTTCACCTGCCTTTTCACTTGACATGAAAGGTATTACTCCTGTTAATCCCCTCGATTACAACCAGAATACTTATAAAGAAACAGTTGTTATACCGTCTTTTGCCCTTAAAAGAGCAACTTTAACCCAAAATGCCGTAAAAAATCAATATGCTATTGCTATGGATAAGTTTATTAAAAGTAATATTCGTTCATCTTATTCTGATTTTAAGGTTTTGATCGATTCTATCACTCCAAACGATTATGTGTATATGCGCCTTTCGGAGGAAATGGCATCTATCGGATTCTTTAATTTATCTGAACTTGCGATGTCAAAAATTGAAGATGGCAGTTTATCTTCGCAGATTGAAGATGATATAAAAGCTTTCTATTTCCCCGCAGGTAATTTAACTAAAAAAGATCAATTATACCTTGCAGAATTATATTCAAATATACGCTATAATGACCAGTCAAGAGAAGCAACAGCTGAACTGTCAAAACAAACGGCTCTTTTAACTGATTCTGATTATGCAAATTATGTCGCAGCATTCGGGGCAATGAAAAGTGGGGATTATAAACAGGCGGATAAATATATAAATCAGGCTATTGATAAAAATCCCAAAAATCTTAATTATAAAAGATTAAAGGCTGAAATTATCGCACAAAGTACTAATCCCAAAGATGCAGTTAATTTGATAAAAGATTTTGAACATTACGGATTAAAAACTGTCATATTTGATGATGAAGTTGATGCTTCAAAAGAATATGTACTTTACAAGTCGGTTAAAAATGATTATCTGAAAAAATATCATCTTGCTCATTATTATTACGATAACGGGGAATATAACAAGGCTATCGGTGTGCTTCAAACATCAATATCAGGTAAAAAGTCCATTAATAAAGATGTTTATGCTCTTTACGCGAGAGTTTATTATGATATGAAAGAGTTTGAAAAGGCACAAAATTATGCCCTTAAAACTCTTGATATTGATAAAAAAAATTCGTCAAGCCTGCTTGTTTTGGGCAATATTTCCTATCGTAACAAAGATTATCAAAATGCCTTAAAGTATTATAAAAAAATTCAGGGGAAATTCAGTGATTTTTCTGCAGAACTTGCGCTTGCTCAAACTTATTTGACAATGAAAGATGTGCAAAAGGCAAAAGATATTTATTCCAAAATTTTAAAAGTATCTTCAAAGTCGTTTATGGCTTATTATCAAATGGCATTGTTAGAACCTGACAGAGAATTTGAGTATCTGAAAAAAGCGATATCAATCAATCCTGATTTTAAGGATGCATGGATTGATTTGGCAAGGGTTTCGCTCAAAAAAGATAACATTGATAAGGCAATTTCTTATTTGAGAATTGCAAAATATATTGATAGTTCTGATTATCGATACTATTATTATTTAGGTCTTATTTTAAAAGACCGTGGGCTGAGTGCGGAAGCAAAAGAAAATTTTGAACACAGTCTGAAATTGAATCCTGATTATGATTTACCTAAAAAGGAATTAAATATATGAAGAAAAATTTATTGATTGTTGAAGACCATGAACTAACTCGCTTTGGCTTAAAGACTACATTTGAAGATGTGGACTATGTCGATGTTATTTATGAAGCATCAAGCGGAGAAGATGCTGTTGAGGTGTTTAAAAATAATACTATTGATTTGGTTATTATGGACTTGGGTTTGCCTAAAATGAACGGTATTGAAACTACACAGGCTATTCACTCTATAAATCCTGATGCGAAAATAATTATTTTGACTTCTCATAATGATGAAAAAGAAGTATTAAACAGTTTAAAAGCCGGGGCAAATGCTTATTGTTCAAAAGAAATAAACCTTCAACGACTTGTTCAGGTTGTTCAGTCTGTTTCTGAGGGTGCGGCATGGTTTGACCCGAGTATTGCGCATATCGTTCTTCAGGCTACTTCTTCAACCAAAATTGATGACAAAGATACTAATTATAAAGATTATGATTTAACAACAAGAGAAGCGCAGATTTTAAAACTTATGACTGAGGGTTACAGTAATATGGAAATTGCCCAGCATCTTGTTATAAGCGTTAATACCACTAAAGCGCATGTTGCAAATATTTTACAAAAATTAGAGGTAGATGACAGACTTCAGGCTGCTTTAAAGGCTTTAAAGTACAAAATAGTATAAAACTCTTGACTATATATATATTGATGTTTTATTATAAATTCCGTATAAGTACATGAAATATTTATTTTAAGGAGAAAATAATGTTAGATTATACAAAAGATGAGTTATTGTCTTTAATAGGAAAAACCCCGGAACAGTTTAACGAATGGAAAAAGGATAGAGATGATATTGATTTGAGTGAAGTCGATTTTTCAGGTATTGTGCTTAAAGATGTTGATTTTAGCGGAGTAGATTTGAACTCAAGTTCCTTTGCCGACAGTGATTTGTCTTTGGTTAATTTTAGTGATGCCGATTTAACATCGGTTGATTTTACAAGGGCAAATATAGTTGAATGTGATTTTACGGATGCTATTTTGACCGGTGCAGATTGCAGTTATGCGCAAATGACATATTGCACTTTTGCAGGAGCAGATATGGCAGGGTGTATTCTTGCGGAATCTGATTTATCAAATTCTGATTTATCATCATGTGAAAATCTTTCGTCTGCAAGATATGATAATGATACTCAGTGGCCTGATAATGACCTGCTTCCTGAAGATTTTGATTCTGAATGTGCGGATGATTTGTCGGCATTAAAAGATGAAGATGATGCTCCGATTATGAGTGATGGGGAGTACTAAAATGATAAAAGTTGCAGTTTGCGGTGCTAATGGCAGAATGGGAAAAGAAGTCTGTCAGGCTGTTTTAAGTGATGATTGTGCGGAACTCGCAGCCAAAATTGATATTTGCGGAGATAATGTTTATTCTTCAATTGATGAGGCTTCAAAATCTAAAAAAATCGATGTATTGGTAGATTTTACACAGCCTTCATCTGTATTTGAAAATGCTAAATTTTGCCTTAATAATGGGATAAAAATTGTTATCGGAACAACAGGATTGTCAGATAATCAAATTGAACAGTTAGAGGAATTATCAAGAAAGAACAGTACAGGATGTCTGATTGCTCCGAATTTTTCTACCGGTGCAGTATTGATGATGAAATTCGCACAAATAGCTGCAAAATATTTTGATAATGCTGAAATTATTGAACTCCATCACAATCAAAAAAAAGATGCTCCGTCTGGTACCGCAATAAAAACGGCATTAATGATGTCAGAGGCAAAAAACAGTTTTAAAACAGGTAATTGTCCTGAAACAGAAACTATACAAGGTTCAAGAGGCGGAACATCGTATTCAGATATTCAGATACATTCTGTCAGAATGCCGGGTTTTATGGCTTCGCAGGAGGTTATTTTTGGCTCAAGCGGTCAGTTATTAAAAATTCATCACGATTCAACAGATAGAAAATGTTATATGGATGGTGTTATGCTCGCAGTTAAGCATGTTGCAAAAGAAAACGATTTTGTTTATGGACTTGACAAATTATTAAAATAAATAAAATAAAAGCCCTCTTTTGAGGGCTTATAATATATATTCCTAATTCTTTGTTTTCCTTATCCTTATTCCTTTTTGCAAGTACTCTCAATTTGCATTTAATTGATAATCCAACAGCTTATGCAATAAAATTCGTCCCGAATCTGTTTGCGCCCTGAAAAAATGACTGCTTCATCATTTGTGTTAAAGTCTTTCTTACTTTTCTGCTTTCGTTTAATTTGATATCTTTCAAACCTTCGGAAGTATCTTTATATGTATTTAAAATTGCATCAGAAAATAACAGCACAGTTGCCATAGTTTTGTTCCTCTCTTCTTAAAACTCTTAATTAAACGATTTTTCTTTTTTCTTTATTTATCTCTTACATATATATAAAAACATCACTTAAAAAAATATTGACTTTTTATATTCAATTTATATACTTTTTGTTACATAACTTTACATTTATCCAAAAATATTAAAGAAACAGGGACTCTATGCCGTCACAACAGATAAGAGTAACTCTGAAAGGAATAAATTATCATGGGATTAGCATCTTCACAGGCAAGATTATTATCAATTACTGCGCGACTTACCTCTAATGAGTATGAATCTCAACAGATTTCTAATGCAAAAATGCGTCTTGCAACACAGTCTCAGGAAGCAAGTGAGGCATATATTGCAGCGTTAAATGATATTCAATACTCGTTTATTTCTTTCGATTCAACGGGTGATTCTATTAAAACTCCGTTGACTGTTGCTACAATGTATGAGTACGCTGATGGTAAAAATCAGTATGTATTAACAAATAATTCAGGCAAAGTGTTATTAACAAATAAAGACATAAAAAATTATGAAAGTTCTCCTAATTTAGAATCTTTCCTTGACAAATACGGAATTAAAAGAGCTTTTAAGACAGTAAATTTGGAATCAACATGGACTAAAGTCCATAAGGATTTGAACAAATATGCACAGTATTGGAATTATGCAGTAGAGCATTACAATTATGAACAAAGTACTTGGGCATCTGATAAATTAGTGGCACAAGGTAATTATCTTGACTCTTTGGCTAAATATAACACGCTCATTAGCCGTCAATCTGCGGGAGAGGAAGTTTCAAAGACTGACCTTAATACGCATTTGATTGATATGGAAACAAAACGTGAGGAATTTACCAAATTAGTATCTTATGTTTCTGCAAAAGAATCAAAATTAACTGATACGGCTCTTAATTATATAAATGCAAATGACAATTCTGCAAGTCTTACTGTTGGTATTGATGAAAATGGAAATCCAATCTCAATTTCATACAAGGAATTATATGAAGGATACCAGTTATACAAAAGCGCATTAGCGCAATACCAAGATGAACTAAATGAACTCGGATTGTCCGCAAATCAGGCATATCAGTATGATGATCCTACAAAAGCACAGTGGTACACAAATCTTTGGTACAGAATAAATGGTCAGTCAACCGACAACACAGGTTCTAAAAATTATTCTTCATTTAATATAAGTGATGGAATTCGAGAAGCAAAAGACGGTAAAAAGATATTGCCTGATGATACAAGTTTATTAAACAGCAGTGTTTGGATTAGTAATGCATTGTCAAAAGGTCTTGTAAATATTGAACAGGCCGCTTATTCAAATGAAAATATGACAGTGGCTTCCAATGAAAATCCATTTATTTTCAATTTACATGGAATTACTTGGAGCGGTAAAATTTATTCTTCTATTTCTGAGATTGTCGAATCAGATAATAATAAAGCAATTGCTCAGGCTGAAGCGGAATACCAGAGAAAAACCGCCGAAATTAATGCTAAAGATGAAAAATATCAAAGAAAAATAAGCCTTTTGGATTCTGAGCACAATGCTATGCAGACAGAATATGAATCTGTAAAAAGTGCATTGGATAAAAACATGCAGCGTTCATTCAAAGCATTCCAAGGATAATTTTATAAAAACTTATTTCCCCTATTTTTTCCCTCTGTAGTATAATTTATATTGCGGAGGTTTTTATTATGCATAATATTACTTTAATAAACGGTGACGGAATAGGTCCTGAAATATCTGAAAGCGTAGTAAAAATTATTAAAGAAAGCGGTCTTGATATAAATTGGGATATTCAAAGTGCCGGTTCAGATGTAATTGAATCTGAAGGAACACCATTGCCTCAAAGGGTGTTAGATTCAATTAAAAGAAATAAAGTTGCTTTAAAAGCCCCTGTAACTACTCCGATAGGAAAAGGTTTTCGTTCTGTTAATGTTCAGTTAAGAAAAGATTTGGATTTATATGCAAATTTAAGACCATGCAAAAATCTACCGGGGGTTAAAACAAGATTTGATAATGTTAATTTGGTTGTAGTTCGTGAAAATACGCAAGATTTATACGCAGGTGTGGAAGAACAGATTGACGAAAATACTGCTCACAGTATAAAGATTATTACAAGAGAAGCATCTGAACGAATTTGCCGTTTTGCATTTGATTATGCCGTAAAAAATGGAAGACAAGAAGTTTGTGTTGTTACAAAAGCAAATATTATGAAACTTTCTGACGGTTTATTTTTAGATTCTTACAGAAATGTGGCAAAAGATTATCCTGATATTAAGCAAAGAGAAATTTTGGTTGATAATTTGTGTATGCAACTTGTTCAGGACCCGACAAGATTTGATGTTCTTGTATTGCCTAATCTTTATGGCGATATTGTATCTGATTTGACTGCCGGTTTAATTGGAGGGCTTGGGGTTGCACAAGGGGCAAATATCGGCTTAGACTGCGCAGTGTTTGAACCTGTTCATGGTTCTGCACCTGATATAAAAGGACAAAATAAGGCTAATCCGACCGCGCTTTTATTATCTGCAATTGAAATGCTTAAATATATCAACGAACACGAATATGCTCAAAAAATTGAGAATGCGTTATTTAAAACTTTGTCTAACGGGGATAAAACTGCAGACTTAGGCGGGAATCTCTCTACAAGCGAATTTACGAATGCTATTATCAAAAATTTATTATAATCAGAAATTTTGTTTTTAAACCTTATAAATGACTTTTTAAATTTAAAATAAATTCTTCCGTCATGTAGCAAAAGAAAGGAAGAAATTATGGCTGAAATTATTGAAAACGAAAGACGAATGATTCGCCTTTCGGCTGATGATGTATTAAATATTGTTCGTGAATATCAAAAACTTACTCAAAACAGTTGTTGTTATGAGCATACAAGAGAAATTTTAGAAAAAAATGTAATGTACTTGCCAGAAGATTTATAATTTATACAAATCTTTTTCAGGGTAATACTTTGAACGAACTGCCTTATATGCTTTTACCAAATAATCAGGTTTTTCCCGTACTGCTTTGTAATCAAAATCAGATAAAAATTTTTGCTCTTTTGTGCAAATTTTGTAATTGTCTGCGCCCGATAGCATGACATTTTTAACACTTCTACCCAAACGACCAAAACCATTAATTGCTATTTTGTGACTCATTAGCAAATACCTTTGCGTAAGCGAACAACCGCGGCACCCCATGTCATACCTGCTCCAAATCCGCAAAGAACTGCGGTTGAACCGAGTTTAATTTTTCCCTGCTCAACACCCTCTACAAGGGCGATTGGAATAGATGCTGCTGATGTGTTGCCGTAATATTTTATGTTAGAAATAACTTTGTCGTCCGAATATTTTAATCTGTTCTGTATAGATTCTATAATTCTTTGGTTTGCCTGATGCGGAATAAGATAATCAATTTCTTCAGATGTCATACCTGATTTTGTAATACACTCTTCAACATAAGCAGGAACTGTGGAAACGGCAAATTTATAAACTTCTTTACCATTCATTATAATTTTACCAGTTCCTACTTCATCGGCCTGTTCAACCAGCGGACAACACTGTCCGGGCATATTTGTCTGAATCATTTGTCCGATTGAACCATCAGCACTGATACTTATTGATAAAATATCGTCTATCCCGTCATCTGATTCGGTTACAACCATTGCACCCGCACCATCGCCAAACAAAATAGATGTTCCTCTGTCAGTCCAATCCGTAATTTTAGAATTGTTATCAGAGGCAACAATAAGAATGTTTTTATATATACCTGCACCGATAAAACCTCTTGCAACCTGCATTGCATAAATCAAACCTGTGCATGCCGCAGTTAAATCAAATGCCGGAACTTGATTTGGAATACCTAACTTATCCTGTAATGTACATGATAAAGTCGGATAAAGTTGCGGAGGAACTGATGCTGCGGAAATAATACAGTCGATATCTTTTGGCTCTAAACCTGATTTTGAGAGTGCATTTTTTGCAGCAACCAACCCCAAATCAATAGCTGTTTCATTACCCGAAACAACTCGTCTTTCTTTTATACCTGTTCTTGTATAAATCCACTCATCTGATGTTTCATAAAGTTTTTTCAAATCATCATTTGTGATAACCGTTTTTGGTACACAATATCCGATTCCTGCTATTTTCATTGGTCTAAAATTTGTCATTACTTGTTTATACTTTCTGATATTTTTGAATTGATATCCTTATTAAGTGCCTTGACTGCAGCACCTACTGCATTTTTCATTGCAAAAGCAGAACTTCTCCCATGCGCGATAACTGAAATTCCGTTAACGCCTAAAAGCAACATACCACCAAAAACTTCCCAATTTACTTTTTTGAGAATTCTGCGTAAAAACGGCTTTGCCAAAAGACCGATTACTGCACCGATTAAATCGGATTTGAATTCCGATTTAATCATATTCAAAAGCATTGAAGATGAACCTTCAGTAACTTTTAATACGATATTACCGGAAAAACCGTCAGTAACAATTACGTCTGCTTTTTCTTTAAAAACTTCTTTCCCTTCAACATTGCCCACAAACTCAAATTGCCCATCTTCATGCATTTGTTTTAAAAGCGGGTAAGTTTCTTTGACAAGTTCGTTCCCTTTGCCTTCTTCTTCTCCGATACTCAAAATACCAACTTTCGGATTTTCAATTCCGAGATTCAATTTAGCAAATGCAACACCCATTTGAGCAAATTGTGCAAGCATTCCGGCGTTGCAATCGCTGTTTGCACCACCGTCAATTATAACAACAGGTTTATCTAATCTTGGTAATGTAACAGCAATAGCAGGTCTTGTGATTCCTGAAATTCTGCCTAATCCGAATAAACTTGCAGCCATAGCCGCACCTGTTGAACCGGCACTGACTACTGCTTCGCATCTGCCCTGCGCTACTGCATTAACTGATGCTACAATTGATGAATCTTTTTTACGGCGAATAGACTGACCTACTGCTTCACCCATTCCGATAACTTCTGATGCGTGCGTAATAGTATAGTCAATTTTATCTAAATCTATTTTAATTCTTCTTTTATGACCTTTTGTTCCTTTGTCGGATAAAATATATCCGACTTGTCTGATATGATCTAATTCTTTTTGAATTTCGTCTTCTCTTCCGACAAGTTCCAAGCCTACACCGTACTCCATCGCAGCCCATAATGAGCCTTCAACTATTTTCCTCGGTGCGTAATCTCCACCCATTGCATCTATTGCTATTCTTGCCATACTCCCTCATCTATAGTTGAGAAGTTATAGTTGAAAAGTCGATGATTAAAATAAACCATTCAACTATTCAACTATAAACTATTCAACTTTATCTATTCTTCAGTTTTTTCTTCAGCTTTTGCTTCCTCTTTTACTTCAGCAGTTTCTTCTGCTTTTGTTTCTTCAACCTTAGTTTCTTCAACTTTAGTTTCTTCTGCTTTTGTTTCTTCAACCTTAGTTTCTTCAACTTTAGTTTCTTCTGCTTTTTTTGTTGTCTTTTTTGCAGATGTTTTTTTAGCAGGTTTCTTTGCAGTTGCTGCTGCCGCTGCTTTGTCTGCTAATTTTACAGGTTGTCCTTTGTATGTACCGCATTCTGTACATACTGTATGTGCTAAAACTGTTGCGCCGCAATTAGGGCATTTTGTCGTTTCAGGCTTTGTTGCTTTCCAGTTGGCTCTTCTTGAACCTTGTGCGCTATGACCTGTTCTTTTCTTTGGTACTGCCATTTTTCTTTCCTTTTTATTTTCTACTATCTACTTTTTTGGGTTAATTTGGAGATTTTTAAAGACATCCAGTCTTGGGTCATTATTTTCTTCGTGAGATAAATATTCTTTCCCTTTACAATTAATACCACAAACCTTTTTATTTGGGAAATTTAATATTACAGATTGATACAATAAGTCATAAATATCAATTTCTTTCTCTCCGTTAAGGTCGGTAATGAATTGTCCGTCTTTGATTTCAAACTCTTTATCAGAATTTTCATAATCTGAAACCAATGAACCTTTTGAATATAATTCATCTATATCAAAATCAAGTTCGTATTCAAATTTTTCAAGACACAAATCACATTCAAGCATAACTGTCGTATTTATGTGTCCTGTAATTTGTATAAATTCGCCTAAAGATTTTGCGTATAAATCGGCTTTTACAGGTGTTTTACAATCTATTTGGTCTATTTTTTCGTCAAAAACGCAGTGTAAAGTTTTATTTGGTGCGTTTTCAAGTTCTTCAATTGATAATATTCTTTCCATAATTACATGTATTGTTCTTCCTGAATTGCAACTGCTGCAAGTTGATTAGACATAAAACATACTTTTTTGATAGGCCCTTCTGTTTCGCGTTCAAAAAGAACTGCTTTCTGTGACTGCATTAGGTTTACAAGTTCATCATACAACTGTTGCGATTCTTTTACATACAAAACTAACGGTGCTGTTGAACCTTTAATAAATGCAAGAACTGCATAGCGTTTTTTTATATTTTGTGCATTCGGATTATTGTATTGCTGTGCCATAATATACTCCCTTCAGTCTTCTTATCTGATTTTACAAAAAAATAACTCTAAAATCAAGAAAGTTAAGAAGTTTTCATTTTACAAACGCTATTTTTTGTGTTATTTTAGCGCTATGAAAAGAAAACCCGTAGTTGCAATAGTAGGACGACCGAATGTCGGCAAATCGACATTTGTTAATCGTCTTGTCGGAGCAAGAAATTCAATAGTTGATGATGCTCCGGGAGTTACCCGTGACCGGATTTATTTTGATGTAGAATGGCAGGGAAAAGGTTTTACAGTAATTGATACAGGTGGTATTATTCCCGGAGATGACGATGATATTATGAATTCAATTTTTTCACAAGCGCAACTTGCCTGCGAAGAAGCGGATAAAATTATTTTTCTTGTTGACGGTAAAGATGGTATCAATCCTATTGATTACGATATAGCAAATATTTTGCGCAGGGCATCGAAACCAGTTTATCTTGCCGTTAATAAGTGTGACAACCCTGAATCTATGGCAATGACGGGCGATTTTTATGCATTATCCGTCGGTGAACCGATAGCAATTTCTGCTTTGCACGGGTCAGGCGGAGTAGGTGATTTGTTAGAAATCATAACTGATGATTTTGAACTGACCGAAGAAGAAGAAAAAGAAAACCGAATAAGAATAGCCATTGTAGGCAGACCAAATGCAGGCAAATCTTCTATCGTAAACGCACTCCTTGATACAAAAAGAGTTATTGTTTCCGATATTTCAGGTACAACAAGAGACAGTATAGACAGTTATATAAAATATAAAGATACTGAATTTACTATTGTTGATACTGCAGGAATAAGAAAAAAATCAAAAGTTGATTATGGTGTTGAAAAATTTGCGGTTGACAGAGCAATTCGTTCAATTCGTGATTGTGATGTTGCGCTTTTGGTTATAGATGCCAAAGAAGGAATATCAGATCAGGACAAGCGAATTTCTTCAATTATAACCGATGCAGGTAAAGGTATAATTGTTGCTATAAACAAGTGGGATTTGATAGAAGATAAAAAAGCAAATACTATAAATAAATTTAATGAAAAACTTGAAAGGGATGTACCGTTTTTGAGTTATGCTCCCAAAATTTTTATAAGTGCTGTTACAAAACAGAGATTAACTCAAATTTTTGATGAAGGTATAAAAGTTTATAATGAAGGTAACAAACGGATTTCAACAGGACTTTTGAATAAGGTTATCAACGAAGCCTATGCTCTTAATCCTCCTACAAGTTTTAAAGGCAAGAGACTAAAAATTTATTATACAACGCAAGTTACATCACAGCCTCCGACTTTTGTCTTTTTTGTAAATAACGAAGAATTGTTGAAAGACAATTACAAACGATATCTTGAAAACAAACTCAGAGAGGCTTTCGGATTCTTCGGCAACCCAATAAGGCTCAGTGCAAGAGAGCGTAAGGAAAAAAATAAATAATTTTAAATCTTATTTTTACTTATGTAAATAGTAAAAACTTTTCAGTTTTTCACTACCCATTATGGTGAAATGTTTAATGGAAGTGAAAAAATTCGGAATAGCCTTTAAAGACCATTCATCAATTCTTTTCGACAATTTCTCACTTGCCTTCATAAACTTATCTTCCTCTTTCAAAAAATTGATATAATGTGCTCTTGAAAGAGTTTTACTTGGGGTGTTTCTTACTTTTGTACTATTTGTTGCAAATTTTCCTAAATTTATTTTCATCATGCAGTTCTCCATTTTTTTTATAAATGTATCTAAATAAAATACTTTGATAATGCAAAATTTATACTTTTGTAAAATGTTCTTCTTCAACTATAGCAATAATTTTATTCAGGAATATTTTATATCTTGTTCTGACTGCTTCGCCTGAAAGAATTATATCGGCATGCTCTTTGCAGGGGCGTATATAAATTTCGGCTTTTGCTGATGCATTTTTATAGATAGAATGAGCACTATCGCCAAGATGTCTTTCTTCTGCCCTTATATAAAATCTTTCTTTTTGAATGTGTTCTCTGACATCAACATAGATTTTAAAATCAAAAGCGTCTTTAATTTTTTCGGTCAATGTGAATAAACCTTCGGAAATTATAACTTTTGAAGGTTTTGCGAGCGTATGATTATCATATCTTATTGCTGTACCTGACATATCATATTTTGGCAAGTATACTTCTTTGCCGGACAAAAGTTTTTTTATATGAGCATGCATCAGTTCAAGTTCAAGAGCATCAGGAATATCTAAATCGTAGTGTTTTGCAAACTGCGCAAAACTGCCTGCTTTTTTAACCATATCAGATCGGTCATAATAATAATCGTCTGTATTGACCCTTGTAATAACATTTTCAAGTTTTTCTTTGTCTGCAAACGCGTTTATGGTATCAATAATATCAAGAGTAATGGTTGATTTTCCACTTGCGGTTTCTCCTGCAATACCAATTGATGCAGGACGGGTTATTTTACCGGAAATATAATCTGCAAGACGCTTTATTACCCCGGATTTGTAAGATACCAGCGCTGAGTCATTCGATTTGAGTTCGCTATCAAATATATTTTTTAAACGGATTTCAATTTGAGATAGTTTTTGATTTGGTTCCGAAGCATATAGTTTGTTTGACTTTTTGTCTTCTTTAATCTTATTTATTGTATTCAACATAACAATCCTTTGTCGAATTATTTTCACCTACTATACCAAAATAAAAGTAAAAACAAAATATTTTTTGTCAAAAGATTAAGAAATTCTACATATAAATTTACAATCAACAAAAGACTATATACCTTGAACTACCGAAATATAGTTTATGTAGTATTACATCATACCTTTACGGCTGAAGAAAACGGCAACAATGCAGGTTGCCAAAATTGAAATCAAAATTACAAATAAAAATCCAAGACTATTTGAGCCAAACGGCATTGGTACATTCATTCCCCAAAAACTGCCTATCATTGTCGGTATTGACATAATAATTGTAATTGATGCCAAAAATTTCATTACGAGGTTGAGGTTATTATTAATAATTGATGCCATACAATCCATCATGCTTTCAAGAATTGTTCTGTGCATTTCAACCATCTCTGATGCCTGTTTGTTTTCAATAATGACATCTTCCAACATGTCTATATCATCTTCCGTAAATTTCAGAATAGATTGCAGGTTGCCGGTATTTGTATTAACTATTCTCAAAAGTTTTTGAAGCACTAATTGATTATCTTTTAGCGAAGTTGTAAAGTAAACCAAAGATTTCTGAATTTCCATCAGTTGAAAAAGTGCCTTGTTATGCGTTGTTTTCTTTAGCGAATCTTCAATACTGTCTGTTTGTTTGTTGATAATATTCAAATAACGCAGATAAAATTTTGCGGCTCTAAACAAAATGCTCAACATAAAATTTGCTTTCTGACGTGTGTCAAAAAATTTTGCGGTATCTTCATTAAATGAACTTATAATTTTATTTTCTCTTGAACATACGGTAATCATACTCTCGTGTGTAAAAATAAGACCTAACGGCAATGTATCAAAATTACCTTCATCATCCATAATCGGCACATTTGTAATGACAAGAAGATTGCCGTCTTCAAATTCCATACGTGAAAGTTCGTCTGCGTCTAATGAGTTGTTTAAAAAACTTTCATCTAACCCAAGAACAAGTGAAACCTGTTGAATTTCCTCTCTTGTTGGGTTAATCAGATTGAACCACGAACCTGAAACAGCCTCATTCAAATCAAGGGTTTTTAGTGTTCCATCATCCTGAGTTTTGGTGATTTCCAACATAATTCCGTACCTTACAACTGCTTACAGTAACATTAAACTACACTTTTTGTCTAATTTCAATAGTATAAATGATGTAAAGCATTTATTCTTATAAAACTATGGTCTGAGGGTAAATTTCTTCAACTTCAAGTGCCCAGTCGCCCTTGTCAAAAAAACCTATAGCAAACTCTGCGCTGTTTTCGCCTATTTGTTGCGCTCCAGAAACTTTAATCGGCGGACCGGCCGGTGTTGTTCTTGCAGGATTTTGAGGATTTGATATTATACCTGTACTGCGCAAAAGTGTGACAGATAATGTATTTTGATAAACTTCATATTCGCACAAACCTTTTGTTATGACTCCAAAACCGTTTGCCCAGACAAATCGCTGCATTGGTGCAGTATTTGTTTTTGCTTCGTGACCTTTTTCAGTCGGAAGATTTTGCCGAATATTGTATTCCGGATTGAATTTTCTTTTTATAATTTCATTCAAATCTTCTGACCAAGTTTCTTTTATCGGTTTTTGGAGATTAAACCTTACCTGCCATAGTTTGTTTGTAAGCAAATTTGACCAATTGATTTTAAAATTAATCAAATTTGACTTTTTGTTAAGAAATACTGTCACACCGAAAAATGAAGTGTCAATTTTTATCGCACATCTCAAAGGTCCGTTCATAACTATTTTTGCTGAGCGTATTTGGGCAATTTCACCTTTGTCAAAACAATTAGGGGCATAGTTGTATGTATCGCCTTCATCTTTGTATCTGACAAATTCAATAAAGTTTCTGTGAACATTTTTCCCTTCATATAAATCAATTTGTCCGTTTACAACTTCAAGTCTTATGTTTGAATTTTTTAAGCAATTATCGTAAACTTCCAGATCTGATGGTTTTCTATCTGATCTGAATTCCCTAAGTACAGTATAAATTGTTGTATAATCCTCAGTGACTGGAATTTTATAGGTGTCATACAATATGCTGTTTGGAAAGTCCTGTTTCTTGTCTATTATTTGTCCTTCTTCGGGGGTTGTTGTTTGGTATGTTTCAAGAATCTTATATTCATCCTGATATTTAAAACTTGCAACGATATTTTCTTCCTGATTAAATCTTATTTCTTCAATAATTGTATTTGCGATTTGTTTGATTTTGTTGTACCTGACAATATTTTCCTGATGCACTTCATCGGTTGAACATCCGCAAATACTGTCGTGTGCCTGATTTTTAAGCAGTAATTCGTAAGCATATTCAATCGCACTGTCGTAATTCCCTCCAAAATTGTATTGAAGTTTATTAGCAAGGTCGAGTTTATATGAACATTCCGTATTAAGTTGTTTAAGTTTCGTTCTTGCACTGTAACATCCCGGCAAAATGAATGTTTTTGAATTATCTCGAAGTTCATCATTATATTTGACTTTAAATTTGGCATCTTCAAAATAGTCAAACGGTGAAGATAAAACAATATAATAATCATCAAGATAGGTATTAATTTCTTCGATTTGATATGCAATATCTCTCGGGATACCAAGGTGATCTGCACCTATCGGCAATAATAATGTATCTCCTGATTTTCCTGCAATCAAATCAAGGTTCTTCTTAAGAAATTGCGCTTTTTCGTCCATTGTTTTTCCTGAAGAAAAAATATCCATAAAGTACCCTCTGACAAGATTAACAGTCGGGACTCCGCAGAAAATAAAATCTGCCGGAAGTGCATCGGGTACCCCTCTCCATACTATTGCTTTGTCTATATCAAATTCTTTTAAAATTTCAGGAATATTTTTGCTGTGCCCGAATGTATCGGCAAAATATCCGATAAAATCTTCGCAACCGAAATTCCTTGCTATATTCAATCCGATTTCAAGGTTTTTTCTAAAACATATTCCGTCTGTCAAAAACTCATCAACAAGGGTATAAAACGGACCGATAAAAAGTTTTTTATCAATTACAAGTTCTCTTACAAGTTGTTCTTTTTCAGGACGAAGTTCTAAGTAATCAAGCAGTGCGCATACCTGTCCGTCAAAATAAAATGACGGAATTTCACCTCTTTCAAGTAAATCCAAGACATTATCAAATACTCTCAATAATCTTAAACGAAATACTTCAAACTCTCTGTACCATTCCCTGTCCCAATGAGAATGAAGATAGGCAACGACTCTCTTTTTATCTTTCTTACTTCCCATGCTTCAATTCTAACATTCTATTCAAAATTAATCCATTTGTTAACCTGTTGGTGAATAAAAAAAAATATTACATCAATAAATTATTGTTTTTGAGAGGATATATTTTATGTATAAAAAAATATTTATTTCTATTTTTATGTTTACTATTTTATTTTCAGGATTGAGTGTTTTTGCTTATAGCCAAAGTTATTCATCAAACGATTATGGTGAAGAAAATTGGGTCCAAAACGGGGATACTTATTGTACTGAGAAAAAAGGGTTATGGAGTAAATTAAAAAGTGCTTTTGTAGGACAACCTACAGGTTATACCCCACAAATTCCTCCGTCACCTTATATTAACCCTTATATGGGACCTTCTTATCAGCAGGGTTATTATACAGGTAACAGATGGAATGACCATAATGTATATTATCCACCTTATCCTATGCGGGTTTACGGGCGTTCATTTTAAAATGTAAAATTTATATAAAAATATCTCAAACAAAAATATTTTAATGGTATCATACATATTAGGTCGGTATTATAATACCGGCTAATGTAATTAAGGAGAGGTTAATAACTATGTGTGGTATCGTAGGATATGTGGGAACTAATCCCGTTTTGGATATTTTATTAGACGGCTTGGAACAACTCGAATACAGAGGATATGATTCATCAGGTATTGCGGTGAAATGTGATGAAGAAATAAAAGTGTATAAAGCCGTAGGCAAGTTAAAGAATTTGCGAGATGAATTGTCATCTCATGCTTACGAGATATCAAAATCAACAATGGGTATAGGTCATATAAGATGGGCAACTCATGGCGCACCTACTACTGTTAATGCTCACCCACACACTTGTAATTGCGGAAGTCTTGTTGTTGTTCACAACGGAATTATTGAAAATTATAAAGAATTAAAAGCAAAACTTGAAAAAGACGGTTGTGTTTTCCGTTCTCAAACCGACACTGAAACTGTTGCACATTTAGTTGCACAAAAATATGCTCAAACTAAAGACTTAACAAAAGCGGTTGAACTTGCAACAAAAGAAATTGAAGGTGCTTATGCTCTTGAAATTATGCATAATGACGAACCGGAAAAACTTGTTATCACAAAGCGTAATGCTCCGTTGATTATAGGCATAGGACATGACGGATATTATGCTGCATCTGATATTCCTGCGTTTATCAAACACACTAATAAAGCAATATATTTATCAGATAACCAGATTGCTACATTAACAAAAGATTCAGTAAAAATTCAGGATGTTAACGGGAATGAAGTTATCCCCAAAATTGAACAGTTACCATGGGAACCTGTTGCTTTGAGCAAAATGGGTTATAAACACTATATGCTCAAAGAAATTCATGAACAACCTGATGTTATTAGAAATATTTTGGTTGGAAAACTCCATACTTCTGATTCTCCTGTTGAATTAAACGAAGTTAAACTTACAAAAGAAACACTTAAAAACCTTAATCGAATACAGGTTATTGCCTGCGGAACATCTTTACATGCGGCAATGATAGGTAAATACTTAATAGAAGATTTATGCGATATTCCTGTTGATGTTGAGGCTTCAAGCGAATATATATACAGAAAAACCGTAACAGATGCACATACTCTTGTAATTGGGGTATCTCAGTCCGGTGAAACAGCAGATACTTTGACGGCGATTAAACAATCAAAAGCCAAAGGTTCGCATATTTTAATTATCACAAACAGACCTGACAGTGCTATGGCAAGAGAAGCAGACAGTCTGTTATCCGTTAATGCAGGTATTGAAGTATCTGTTGCTGCGACAAAATCTTATATTGCGCAACTTACATCTTTTTATCTTTTAGCGCTTTATATGGCTGAAATTAAAGGCTCTGCAAGTGATGAAACTATAAAGAATTTAAAATCAGAAATGCTTTTGCTTCCTCAAAAGATAGAGCAAATTCTTGCAAACAAAGATTATATACAGACTTGTGCAAGAAAGTATTCCGGGACAAGAGATTTTATCTATATTGCAAGAGGGGTAAATTATCCGACAGCGTTAGAAGGGGCTTTAAAACTCAAAGAAATCAGTTATATAAATGCAACAGGTTATCCAGCAGGAGAGTTAAAACACGGACCTATTGCTATGCTTGATGAAACTATGCCTGTTTTGTCTGTTTTGATGAAAGGCTCTGTTTATGAAAAACTTCTCTCAAACAGTGAAGAAGCAAAGGCAAGAAATGCTCGTATGATAGCACTTACTAATTCGACCGACAAAAAACTTGAAGATTTGTTTGACTATATTATAAGAGTTCCAGAAGTTGATGAAATGCTTTCACCTATTATTGCTATTGTTCCGTTACAGTTGATTGCATATTATATAGCGGAATTTTTGGGTAAAGATGTCGACCAGCCGAGAAACCTTGCAAAATCTGTTACGGTTGAATAGGTGTATAACATTATGCAAAAATCAATTATTTCTGATATTACAAAAATTAGTAAAAATGTGACAGATATTGAAAAAGCCCTATCCGAAATTACCGGAGCGGAAATTATTCGCTGGGCAATTATTGATGTTACAAGGGAATTTTACAAAATAAGTTTTGCTTACAGAAAATAAAAAAACAGGATACAAACATAATTGTATCCTGTTTTTCCCTGTTTTATATTTGTTATAGCAATATCTTATCCATTACTTCCATGTCTTTGTATTTTTGGTCAATTGCACCTTCTTTTTTGTAGAAGTTTGTAATTATTTTAAAACCTCCATAAGCAAGTAATGCAACCCCTGCCGCTGCTAAACCGATAGCACCTTTTTTGGTTGTTGAAGATTTTAAAAATTCTTCGACCTTTTTTGATACTTTGGGTTCATATTTCATACCAAATTTTTCGAATTTATCAAATAATTTGTTTTTTAATTTTTCATTTTTTATTTCACTAATTGCTTTACGTATGTATTTCCCGAAATTTGTAATTGCTTTTCCTAATGGTTCTTTTACATATTTTATTACCTTTTCAATTGCATGCCCTGCTTTATTTGCAACTTTTACATATGTTCTTGGATTTGCTTTTACTGCTTGTTTTACCAAATATGGTGTTGTGGCTAATGCCCCCAAACTTACTGCTGTTGAGAATTTATTTGCTGCGTGTTCGCCTTTTTGTGTTTTTGGTTTCGCAACTGTTGCACCTGCGATTGTACCGCCACATAACCCATAAACTGCTGCTTTTCCTACACCAATGTTCATACTACTCATATATAAAGTATTTTTTTTAGGTAGGAATTGCGTGTTTTTTAAAAATTGCTTAATAATTTGTTACATTCTTTCAGGGGCAGAAACAGCAATAATATTAAGCGCATTAGCCAAGACTGTTTTAAATGCATAAATAAGCGCTAATCTTGCCTTGGTTAGTTCGATATCGTCTGTAATCACCCTTGTTGAATTATAGAACGAATGAAATTCCCCTGCCAAATCCTGAACATAGCGGCATATTGTATATACCTGTCTGTCACGGGCGGAGGTTACAATCAAATGTTTAAATTCTTCAAGTTTTAATATCAGTTTTCTTGCCTCTTTAAGTGTTAATTTAATAATATTTGGGTCAAAATTATTTAACATTGAGTTAAAGTCTTTTTCTTCAATCACAGGCACGCTTTGCTCTCCGTTTGCGGTATTAATTTTAGGCAAAGTTGCATTTCTGATAATTGAACAGGCCCTTGCATGAGCATATTGGACATAGAATACAGGGTTTTCATCAGATGATTTTTTAGCAAGTTCAATATCAAAATCAAGAGTTGTATCGATATTTCGCATTGTCATCCAGAATCTTGTTGCATCAACTCCGACTTCATCAACCAAATCTTCTAATGTGACCATGTTTTTGCGTTTACCCATTCTGACTTCATTCCCGTCAATGACAAGGTTTACAAGTTGTCCCAAAAGAACTTCAAGTTTATTCGGGGCATAGCCTAAAGCCTCTAAAGAAGCCTTTACTCTCGGAATATATCCATGGTGGTCTGCGCCCCAAATATCTATCATTCTGTCAAATCCTCGTTCCAATTTTCCTGCATGATATGCTATATCGGCGGTTAAATACGTATTTGAGCCGTCGGCTTTTTTGATTACTCTGTCTTTTTCATCTCCGTAATCTGATGATTTAAACCATACTGCGCCGTCTTGTTCATATATTTTGCCTGATTTTTTAAGTTCTTCTACGCAGGCATCAACTTTTCCCGATTTATGAAGTGTAAGTTCGGAATAAAAATTATCAAATTCAACATGCAGTCTGTCTAAAAGGTCACGCTGAACTTTTTCTTCGTATTCTTTTGCAAAATCGCAATATAGTGATAAATCTATTTTGTCAGCATCATTCTGAACTTGGTTTAGTTTCTCTTTATTTTCTTCAATAAATGCTTTTGCAACAGGGATTAAGTAATCTCCCGGATAATAATTTTTTCTTTCTTCCTCGTCTGTCGGGAAATCAATATTTTCGCCTAATTCTTGTTTTACTCTTATAACAAGGGAACGACCAAGCTTTTGGATTTGCGAACCTGCATCATTTATATAAAATTCCTGATAGACTTCGTGTCCGTAAAATTTTAAAAGGTTTGCCAAAGCACTGCCCATTGCAGCCCATCTTCCATGCCCAATGTGAAAAGGGCCTGTCGGGTTAGCGGAAATATATTCCAAAATGATTTTTTCTGTCTCTGCATTTTCAGGACGACCAAAGTTCTCTTTTTTATCAATAATTTCTTTTACGAGATTTGCTAAGAGAGTTTCACCTGCTTTAAAGTTTATAAAACCTGCAACAACAGTATATTCATTATCTTCCTTGTCAATAAATTCCAAAATAGCATTTGCAATCATAGGGGGGGCAATTTTTGCATTACGGGCAAGAGAAGATACATTTATTGCAAAATCCCCAAAATCAGGATTTTTAGGCTTTTCAACTATGAGTATTCCTCTTTGGTATTCGTTCATCTGCCCAACCTTGCCATCTGCAATTGCTTTTTCCAAAGCAGTTTCAACTTTATTTAAAAAATAATCTCTTAACATATCTTACCTCGCGTGTATTTAAGTAATGTCAACACTGATCTCTTAGGTAAATTTATTATATAACAAACAAATCGTATAACATATCAATATCAAATATGGCTATTTTTACATAAAACATATTGTCAATAATTTTTTGTTTTATCAAAATGACCTATAATATGTTTTATGTATTTTGCTATTGACGACAATAAAAAAATGTTCAATACTATTTATATGGTAAAACAAAAAATCATAGCGCTTGTGGATTGTGATTCGTTTTTTGTATCCTGCGAACAAAAAAGAAATCCCGAACTAAAAAATAAGCCTGTTTGTGTTCTTTCTAATCCTGACGGTTGTGTTATATCTCGCTCTCGCGAGGCAAAACAAATGGGTGTTCGAATGGGGGAGCCTTATTTTATGGCTAAAAAAGAACATACAAAGGCTATTTATCCGGTTGCAGACCACGAATACTACGGACAGGTATCATATCAGGTTATGGAAGTATTGCAAGATTTCAGTCCCTATGTACAGATTTATTCAATTGATGAAGCGTTTGTAGATTTAACAGGGCTTCAAAGACTTTATAAAAAGAATTATTACGAGCTTGCACATATGTTAAGACAGAAAGTTCTTGATGAAGTTGATATTCCTGTATCAATTGGGATAAGTTCATCAAAGACACTCGCAAAACTTGCATCTGACAAAGCAAAAAATGTAGAATCACATATTTATCAAATCAATATGTGTGATATTTTAACAGAACTTGAGAACACAAAAATAGAGGAAATTTGGGGTATAGGCAGAAGATTAACCGACAAAATGAAGAAAAACGGAATAATAACTGCATTAGAACTTGTAAACAAGTCTGACAGTTGGCTTGACAAACAAATCGGAATACACGGGATAGAAATGCGCCATGAACTTTTGGGCGAAATGACTTCCCCTGTTGTAAACGAATCAACAACCCCAAAATCCATTCAAAATACAAGAGCCTTTGGGATTTTCACATCAGACTTCAATTTTATAAAAAATGAACTTAACCTGCACATACATACATCATGCCGAAAACTAAGACACCACGATACAAAGTGCCTGCAAGTCGGAGTAATGTTACGGACAAAAGATTTCAGAGTTTTCTATACAAAACGGGATATGAAAACCCCTACGGATTTCGAACTTGAAATTTCAAAAATCGCGATAGAACTTTTAAAAGAAATTTATAATCCTAACATTTTATACAGAGCAACAGGTGTCGTTCTTGAAAAAATAGGGGAACAGGGAATTGAGCAACTTTCTCTTTATGATGAGCAGGATAAAAATGAAAAAAAACGTAAACTTACCCAATGTTTTGATAAATTAGAGAGAAAAATGGGAAGAAATATTGTAAAAATCGGATTTATAAAATAAAAGATTATATCTGCTTCAATATCATTGAATAGAGATTCTTAAATCAAAAATCGGATAATAGTTCTCCATAGATGATTCCGTCTTTAAACTCTGTCAGTTGAACTTTTTGCAAGGTATTAAATAAATCTTCCCGTTCAGATTCAATTTGTACCGTCAGATAATTTTTTGTAACCCCTTTTAAATTGGCGTTATGTCTGTCGCGATGTTTTTCAATCAGAACTTCGTGCACTTTACCAAGATTTTTATTTACAAAATCATTATATTTTCTTCGTGAAATTTCTTTTACGATATTCGCTCTTTTCTCTTTTATCTCATCACTCACCTGATTTGGCATATTTTCACCGATAGTACCTTTGCGGAGGGAATACGGGAATGTATGAATTTGCGTCAACCCTGATTTTTCAAGATTTTGTCTTGTAAATTCAAAATCTTCATCACTTTCACCTGCAAACCCTGCAATGATGTCACTACCTAAAAACGGCAAATCAAACATATCGTTTATCTGTTCAATTTGTTTTAAATAAAAATCTGTCTTATAAAATCTGTTCATTGAACACAGGGTTTTATCGTTCGCACTTTGCAAAGACAAATGAAAATGCGGACAGAATTTATCCGATTTTTGCAAAAATTCAAGCAGTTCATCATTTATTTCATTAGGGTTCAGAGAGCCCAAACGATAACGATTTATACTTGTTTTTGCATCTATATCTTTTAATAAATCAATCAAACTCAGACCAAAATCTTTTCCCCACTGACCAATGTGAATCCCTGTCAAAACGACTTCTTTAAATCCTGCTTTGGCAAAGTTATTTATTTGATTAATTATAAAATCACTTGTAGCACTTCTGCTTTTGCCCCTTGCTTTCCAAATTATGCAATACGCACATCTTGAATCACACCCGTCCTGAATTTTCAGACTTGCCCTTGTTTTAGAAGTGTCATGTAATTCAACTTCATTAAATTTATCAAGAGCCATAACATCAGAAACACAAAATTTTTCCTCATTATCAAGATATTTATAAAGATGTAATTTGTCATCATTACCTATTACATAATCGATGAAATCTTTTTTCAAAAGTTCATCTTTTTCAATTTGAGCAACACAACCTGTCAGAACCGTTTTAATCTGTGGATTTTTATGTTTGGCACTACGCAGATGATAAAATGCTTCGTTATCGCTTTTGTGAGTGACAGAACAGGAATTGAGAATAAAATAATCCGCATTGTTAAGATTATTAACTTCCTCAAATCCATTATTTATAAGATTTTCTTTAATTATAGCCGTTTCAAACTGATTTGATTTACAACCCATTGTAGATATAAAAAATCTGCTCATAGACAAATAGTAAGAAAAACAGGATTAATTGTAAATATTTATAAATATTTTTATATAAAATGGCAAAAAAATAATTCACATGACTTTAGAATTATAGTATAATAAAGTCGCGAAAGGTATAGGTGTTATATGCAGGTAAATTCTGTTTCATTAAGTCAAAATGCCAATAATATGGCATTTAAGGCGAGTGCGGAGGAGCAACTTTTTGCAAAGTTGAAAGACAGAGATTTAAGAGATATAGCATGGAAAAAAGCCTCACATGATGTCAATGACAGAAAACACCGAGCAATAGACAATGCCTTATTTGTAACATTACCTTTAGCAGGCGGACTTTCAGCCGCAGCAGCAAAATTATCACCGGAAGCACTTGCAAAATTTGGCCAAAATAACGCTCGTGCATTGAAATTTGCACGTTTTGGTTTAGTCAGTGCAAGTTGGGCTGCAGGACTTGCGGCATTGGGAGTGTTGTGGGATACAAAAGATTTTCTTGCAAAGAAAATTGATGTTATAAGAAATAATCCTGTAATGTCTTCTATTGCAACATTTGCGGCAGGTTTTGGAGTTCTTGCAGGTGTTGATAAACTCGGAACAAAAGCAATCGTTAAAGCTATAAATATGGCTGATAACGAAAAATTTCTTTCTGCTCTTAAAAAAGTAAGAAACGGACTTAATAACAGTAAAATTTTAAATAAGGCATCAGAATTGGCTGCAAAATTCCCATCGCCGATTAAAGACATTGCAAGAGGAACGGCAGAACTTGCGCCATTACTTGTTATCGGCACTCAGATTGCACACATGTTCGGTCATCAAAGAGTAAAAACTCAGGTTGCTTACAAAAATTATGACGATTTAAAACAAGCCCGTCAAAACATCAGAGAAAATATTGCGGACGAACAAATAGACAAACAATCTCAAAAGAAAACAATTGCACAATTACATGATGAATACGAACAAATGCTCAAAACAAAACCGGTTATAGATGCACAGACACAAGAACCAATTACATTTGAACAATTTGTAAAACTCGCAACAACTTATGTAAAATAAAAAACATTCAAAAAATAAAAAAATACGCTCGGTCAGGGCGTATTTTTTTTTGATATAATTACATTATGAGAGCAGTTATATTAGGGAAAGGTTTAATGCTTGCAAATATTATACTTGGCGTCATTGATGCAGGAGTAGAAATTGCAGGAGTTTTTCGTTATGATTACACTTCAAAATCAAGACTCAAAATCATGCTTGATGATTTTTTTACCCCGGCTCCGGAAGTTACGCTCATAAAAAAACTTAAATTAAATCAAATAAGACTAAAATCTGCAAATTGCGAGGCTTTTCAAAAACTTATGGTGTCCTTAAATGTAGATTTAATCATAGTAGGAACATGGAAAGAACTTATTTTGCCAAAAACCTACAATATTCCTAAAATTGCCACGGTCAATGTGCATCCGTCACTGTTACCCAAATACAGAGGCCCAAATCCTTATATACAAACAATTTTGCATGGAGAAGAATATTCGGGAGTGACTATTCACCTTGTAAATGATGAGTATGACGCAGGTGCAATCTTAAAACAGGAAAAAGTTAGAATTTATAATGAAGATACATCAAGAGAACTGCGAGAAAGAACAGTATCAAAAGCAAGAGAACTTGTTGCAGAATTTTTAAACGACCTTAATGAGAAAATTTTAACCCCTGTCAACCAAAACGAAAACCACGCAACATATTTCCCAAATATTTCAGGTGAAGAAATGATGCTTGATTTTACACTCCAAAGTTCTGATGAAATTTCACGAACCATTAGAGCCCTGCATCCGTTTTTACCAAGTTACATCACATACAAAGAAGTATTTTTTACAGTTGACCCGTATAATTTTAGAATAAGCAAAACTACAGTAAATTACCCTGCAAATTCAATTATTGCAAAAAATCCTCAGACAAATTCTCTGACAATTGTATGCGCCGACCGTAAGGCAATACAATTTAACAACCTAAAACTTTACCGTAAAAAAGGGGTTAAACAGTACATCAATAATTATGTTGATGTAATAAAATAAATTTAACCCTTAAAATAATCACAAATCAATTTACTTTCTCTGCGAGAAACAAGATGTTTAATTCGGTTTGCTATCGAATTATTTTTTAAATCATCAAGTTGTTTTTTTAGGATTGCTTTCTCAATTAACACTTTATTGTATAAATCTGAACAAATATCACTTTTATCGATATGCTGTTTTAATTTCGCCAGTTGCAATTCTTTTTCGTGTATAGATGCAATTAGTTGTTTTTTCACTTTTATACAGACCTTTCTACTTACACATGAAGAATATACTGTTTTGACAAATTTAAAATCAACTTTTTAGGTGATTTTGAACTAAACTTTTAATAAATCATACTCATAACCGAGTTTTAACGCTTCAATATTTTTCGGAATAAGATTTGCTTTTCTGGCAGGAATTACATTATGCAAGGCCTTTTCCAAAGTTTCAAGCGAAATCAGTTTGCTGACTCTTGATAATGCTCCCAAAGCCAAAATATTTGACATCTTTATATTTCCTAATTTTTCCTGTGCAAGTTTTGTAATAGGTACAAAGATATAATTGATATCTTCTCTCGTCTTTTTAATCACAGCAAGAGAGGAATTTACAATAATAGAACCGCCTTTTTTAACCCAGGAAATATATTTGTCAAACGATGCCTGATTTAGAACAATAATAAAATCTGCACTTGATTTCTGGACTGCACTTACATCTTCATCAGACATTACAACAGTACAATTAACCGTTCCGCCACGCATTTCCGCACCGTAAGACGGATACCAGGTTACATTTTTATCATCAATCATAAAACCGTTAGCAAGAACTTCGCCTGCCAAAAGAACCCCTTGTCCGCCAAATCCTGCAATTATAAAGTCTTTTTCCATATCATTTCCTCATATAACTACTTATTTATTTTAGTAAAAGAATCTTTTTTTATATTCAATTCTAACTTTGCTTTTAAATATTTTGCAATATCTCTGTCTGTCATCTTTTTGACAGTCTTTAAATTTACACCTGACAACTTATTAATTTTCATTATTTAAATCCTTTGTAATATCCTTATAAATACCCGGTTTAAAAATCTGCATCATTTCATCTCTTACACGTTCGTGCGCCTTTTCGGGAGTCATTCTCCAATTCGTTGGGCAAGATGAAAGAATTTCAACAAATCCGAAACCTAAACCCTTCATTTGAACTTCAAATGCTTTTTTAATAGCCTGTTTTGCTTTACGAATATTAGGAACACTATCTAGCGAAACTCTTGCGCTGAAAGCAGTTCCGTCACAAAGAGCAATATGTTCCGCTATTTTTATCGGATAGCCGTAATATTCAAGATTTCTACCGGTTGGAGAAGTCGTTGTAACCTGACCTAAAAGGGTTGTCGGTCCCAACTGACCTCCTGTCATGCCATAAGTTGTATTATTTATACAAATTGCTGAAATTTTTTCACCTCTTAAAGCCGCATGCATACTCTCTGCAAGTCCGATTGAGGCAAAATCACCATCCCCCTGGTAAGTAAATACAAACTTGTCAGGGCATGCCCTTTTTATACCTGTCGCTTCTGCTAATGCTCTGCCATGAGGTGCTTCAAGAGAATCAACATTTAAAAAATCATAAATAGTTACCGAACAACCGATAGAACACGCAGCAATAGTATTTTCGGTTAAACCAAGTTCTGACAGGCACTCACCGACAAGGCGTACTGCAACACCGTGGTCACATCCCGGACAAAATGTGTATTTTGCATCTTTTTTAAATGAATCAGGTATTTTAAAAACTTGTGTTGCCATTATATTAACTCCTCTATCTGATTAACTATTTCTTCAGGTGACGGCGGAGTGCCAACACCCTTGTGAATAAGTTTGACAGGTACTTTCCCGTTTACTGCAAGCTTGACATCCTGAACCATTTGTCCCATATTAACTTCAACACTTATAAACATTTTCACCCTTTGTGACAATTCCTGTAATCGTTTCGATGGAAACGGGAACAAGGTAATCGGTCTTAGAATACCGACTTTTAACCCGTTTTGTCTGCATATTTTGGCTGCAGTTTTGACATTTCTTGAAGTGGAACCGAAACTAACAAGAATAATATCTGCATCTTCTGTTCCGATTTCTTCCCATTCTGTTTCGTTTTCCTCAATTGTTCTGTATTTTTCAAATAATTTTTCAAGGAATACACATTGATTATCGGCTAAAGGAGCATACGAACGAATTATTCTTGCATCTCTGCCTTTTGCCCCCGACAATTTCCACTGTGAATTATCAATTTCAGGATACGGATATTCTTTAAATTCAACCGGTTCCATCATTTGTCCCAATAAACCGTCTGCTAACAATACGGTCGGATTACGGTATTTCTGCGCAAGATAAAATGCTTTGTAAGTCAAATCTGCACATTCCTGAACAGTTGACGGAGCAAGAACAATGAGTTTGTAATCCCCGTTTCCGCCCCCTCTTGTAGCCTGAAAATAATCACCCTGAGAAGGATAAATATTACCTAACCCCGGTCCGCCACGCATAACACTGACCAAAACAACAGGCAATTGGTCAGATGTCGCATAAGATAAACCTTCCTGCATTAATGAAACAGCACATGAAGAAGATGATGTCATTGCTTTTACACCGGTTGAACATGCGCCGATTGTCATATTTATAGCGGCAAGTTCGCTTTCTGCAGAAACATATGCCCTGCCAAGTTCCTGCATTTTTCCGCTCATAAACTCCCCTATCTCGCTCTGCGGAGTGATAGGATAACCGAAATAGCACTGACAACCTGCCAAAACAGCAGCATTTGCTATTGCATAATTTCCCTTCATCAAAACTTTTTTATCTGTAATTGTTACCGTCATTAAACTAACCTTTCAAAAAACAAATTACCCTCTGTAAACCTCTGTAATAGCTAAATCAGGACATCTTGTCGCACACATGGCACACCCCAAACATTCACCGTTTGGATCCTGAAATTCTACCACTCTGTTTCCTAAATTATTTGTATCATCACTGATTTTAATTAAATTTTTAGGACACTCTTTTATACACAAATAACAAGCCTTACACTTTGATTTGTCAATTACAATGTTACTCATGTTATCCCCTCTTTAACTCTATACATGTTCTATACTAACACTAACTAAATATTTTATCTTCACATTTATTTTTTCTGCTTAACATTTGTAATAAATATGCGTAAATTATTTTACTAATAGGTTATAAGTTGATAATATTAGCATGTAGGGATAGTTATATTTTAATGTTAAGGGATTTAAAATGGCTCAGGATA
This sequence comes from uncultured bacterium, assembly GCA_902792085.1. Taxonomy (GTDB): domain Bacteria; phylum Cyanobacteriota; class Vampirovibrionia; order Gastranaerophilales; family Gastranaerophilaceae; genus Zag111. The sequence goes on from CADAYE010000006.1 coordinate 101,929, forward strand.
TAGAAAGAATAATAAGTTTACTCAATGATATGCAAAGGAGTAATGATACAAATGCGGACAGTTTTGACCGTTTGCTGACAAGTATAAGTTCAAGGCTTGATATGACAGGTTCGAATACAAATACAGAACTTTTGAAGGCATATATAAATGAACTTGCAAAATCGGTGGATGAAAAATATTCTCAAACCCTTAACAAATTCGAAGATATCGAAAAAGCGCTCAAAGCAGTATACAACTCGCAGGAAGACCATGTCAAAAATGATGATATGAAAGAACTGTTTGATGTTTTTTCAAAAAATGTGAATAACTTTTATACAGAAGCACGACAAGAAAAAGCCATTTTGGCAGGCATTGAAACAAAGCTAAATGATGTTGCAACAAACAAAACAGACAAAGAAGATATTTTGAGAACCATATCCCTTTTAAGAAACGATCTTGGCAATATTAATCATACTTACAAAAACACAATAGATGATATTAATACGACTTTGAAAACAGTTTTGGCAAATGTTAAAGGGCTTGACCCTCTAAAATCCGGCGATACCGCGAAAGCACAGATTGACATTATATTTAAGGCAACAAATGATGTAGTAAATCTTCTTAACGAAATTGAATCAAAAGAAGATAATCTTGAAAAAATACTAAACAATGTTGCAACAAACGAAGATTTGAAAATTACAAAAGACATAATTGATGCAATATTTGAAAAAACAAATGCGATTGAAGAAAGGCTGAATTCTAATATTCAAAAAGACGATTTAGGTGAAGTACAACTTGCTCTTAAGAATATATATAAAAAAACAGAACAAAATATAAACAGAGAAGATTTTGAGTTGGTAAAAAAGCAAACAGAAGATATTTTATCTCAAACGGATGAAATTAAACAGACATTGAGTCAAGTAGCACAGGATATAGAAAAAGCCCCTGATGCATCTGAACTTGAAAGGAGTTTATCGGAATTATTTGTTCAGATTGATAATCTCACAGGGATGATAAATTCTTCGGATACGAGTAGTAATGCAGATATTAGTGCAGAATTAAATACATTAAAAGAGGAACTTGAGGTAATCAAAAATATTGTCACGGATCTAAATGAAGCACTTGAGTCAAGAATAATCAACGACCTTGATACCATTAATGATTTACAAAATGAACTAAAAAGCATAGTATCGGAAATTTTAGGAAATGTACCAACACAAGATAAAATTGAAAGCATTTTACACAACGGTCTGGCACTTGAAGAAATTAATGAAAAAACAGATGAAATTTCAAAACAACTTGAAATTCTTCCAAAAATTCAGGAAGATGTTGAAGATATAACTTTAAAATTACCTAATATTGATGTCTCTAACGAAATTGCCAACATATATAACAAAACAAATTCTATTGAAAATTGGCTTATTTCTTCAAATATTAAAGAAAATTCTGAAAAAATTGCGACTCAAATTGAAAATACTTCGACTTCGGATGAAATTGCGCAAGTACAGTACACCACAAACGAAATTATTTCGGTACTTGAAAAACTTACGAAAAGTTACGATTCCGAACAAATAAATGAATCCGTTAAAGAAATTGGAGTAAAACTTAATGAAATTATTTCTACAATAGACGGTAACAAGCCTGATGTGGGAGATTCTGCAGTTTATGAAAAACTGACAGACATTGAGCGTTCAATAGCAGAAATAAGTACAAAAGACGATTACTCAAATGATGATGAATTTAACCAACTTCATGATAAATTCGCACAGTTACGGGAGTCTATTAAAGATTTAAAACTTGATATTGAAAAACAATTTTTGGATAACCAAAAATATATAGCAGATAATGTTACTTCGGTAAATGAATTTATTAAAAATAATACCCTTGCAAATAACGAATATATCAAAGAACAACTTCATACAATAAAATCATTGATAGAAGCAAATTCTTCAGATTTTGCCAATATATCAGACTCTGAAAATTCGGATTTAGGATATGTCAAAAAATATTTAAGCGATATAAAAGATTTACTTCAGGATAATCCCAAAAGCGGGTTGTATTCAAAAATTCTTTCACTTGAAGATTCCCTTGTAAATAATCAGACTTTTAACGAATCTGCATTCTCTCAGATTATAGATAAAATTAATGAGATAAAATTTGATAAACCGGTTTCGGAAGGAAATACTCAAATTGAACAGGCAATATCGGAAATAAATTCTTTGAAAGAACAAATTGAAACCCTGACGATAAATTTTGACAATAAAGGTATTGATTCAGATTTAGATAATTCTGATGAACTTTATGTTTCAAAAATTGAAAATTTTATTTCAGACAAATTGAAAGACATAAGCAGCAATATTTCAGAAATAACGAATGCTTCGGACAAAAAAATTACGGAAAGTTTCGCTTACCAAACAGAACTTCTTGAGCAAAAAACTGCACAATTACAAAAATTAATATCAGAGATAGAGTTAAACAACAATATAAACAACCCTGATTTCAACGAAAAACTTTCGGATACAAATGAAACACTTGAAGACTTTAGACAGGAATTACAACTTGTTTCTACTGATGTTACAGAAAATATCTCAAAACAGACAACAGATATTTTAACAGAACTTGAGCCGATAAAAGAAATTCTTGAAAAATTGTATAACAATTTAAATTCTGCGAATTTGAGAAATGAAGTTGAAGAACTTAACGATTCTTTGCTTTCTGCTCCTGAACTTGCAGATTTGAGCGCAGATATTGAAGATTTATACGGCAGATTAACGGAGAAATTTACAGAAAACGAAAATAATCTTAAAGATTTTATCCTTACAGATACCGATTCAATAATAATCAAACTTGATAACTTGAAAGATTATGTTGAAAAATCTCTTGATGCTATTGTTCCCCCTGATGCAGAATCAATGAAGGAACTTCAGAACTTTGTTGCAGACATAAGAGATTTTAAAGACTCTCAGGAAAAATTGATAGTTAATAGCGTTGATAAAGTTAAGCAAGAAATCAAAGCGCAAAGTGACGAAATTAAATCAATGCTCACTGTTGCAAACAACAATGACCAAATTCTTGAAGCAATTGAAGAACTTAAAAAAAGTTTTAAGGCAAAAGCACCAAAGAAAACATCAAAAACTAATTATGAAGATACGGAATCAATTGCAAATATTGAGTTTAATCAGGGCATACTTGACGAACTAAGAAAAGAATTTGAAAGATATTCAAAACAAATTGAAGTTCTCTCTGACGATAACAAGCAAATTTCAGGAGTACTTGATGGTATAAGCAAAAAACTTGAAAATATCACACTTTCTCAAATTTCTGCTTCAAAAATCGCAAATACAAATGAAGGTGAAGAACTTGAAGATGATGATTTTGAAGTCAGTGAAGATGATATTTTCGGCGAAGATAAATTTGATTTTGTACAGGCATTTGACATTCTTCAAAATGATATCAAAAATCTGAAAGATACAATTGAGGAAGTTAAAAAGAGTTCAAACGAGAAAGAAACATCAAAAATTCCTTCTATCAATAACAGTGGGGTTGTCATGAGTATCAACTCTAAAGTTGATGAAGTACTAAAAGCACTAAACAATAATTGGTTAAACGATATAGAAAAATATATAAAAACAGGAAATATCGCAGTTAATTCAAAACTTGATTCGATAGAATCAAAACTTGATGTATTTGTATCAGATACAACAAATACGGATATTTTGAATGAAGTATCCGATACTTTGGCTGATGTAAATGATTCTGTTTCCGAAATTGCCCCCAAAATTGAGGATATGGGAACAAGAATTGAAGATACGATAATACCAAAAATTGATGGTATCACACCTAAAATCGAAGCATTAGGACCTGCAATAGAAGAAAAATTAACAGAAAACGATAAAAAATTGTCCTCCATGCTTGAAGAACTAAACGAAAAAATTACTCAAATAGGAGATAACGACAACAGCATCGAAGAATTAAACAATATAAAAACTCTTATTGGAGAACAAAAAACATATATTGAAGACCTTGAACCAAACGAAAAACTTGAAGCGTTTAAAAAGTGTTTGGATGAAATATCTTTTGAAGTTAATGCCTTGGCTGCTGATTCAAACGCTGACAGCGAGAAATTAAGCAAAACTATCAAAGAGATGAAAGAATCTTTGATGAGTGCAGTTGTGACAATATTTGATCAGGTGTCATTTATTGAAGAGACTGAAGATATTAAAGATTTTGTTGAAGAAAGAACAGACGAAATTAATAAAAATATTGCACAAATTACAAAACAACTTCATCAGATTACATCTTCAGATGAAAACAATGGCTATACATATTCAATGCAAGATATTGAAACGGATTTGGCAAAATTAAGACTTGCACTGCAAGACAGCCAGCAGGTAGATTTAACGGAAATCACCGATAAATTACATTCAATCACAACCTCAGTTGATTCTTTGACTCAGGATGAAATGAAGGAATTGAAATGCGAAATTTCTAACCTGAAAGAACAGACGGAATTTCTTATTGCAACATCTGACAAGTCTTACAATGCGCTTAATTCCGGTTTTGAAGGATTTGGAGAAAAAATCAGCGGTAATATATCAGTTAAGGTTGATGAACTGTCAAAAATGCTTGAAAGTTCCGCACAATCAGATAGAGTCGTCAGACAGGCACTTATTTATATGGGAGAATGGATAGATTCTGCAACAACAAGTATAAATAAAATTTCTACAAATTCTGATGAAATAAGCAGAATTAATGAAGTTCTTAACGGAATAGAGGATTTAAAAACATCTGTCCATACTCAGGTAAACAACACTATTGAGGAAAAATTTGCAATCAGAAATAATCAAATTGAATCAATTGAAGAAAAATTTGAGGTTTTAGGTTTGCAAATTAAATCGATAGAAAAGCAGTTTAACAAAGTAGAAAACCTTGAAAATCAATTAATTCAGCAACAAGAACGGATTGACAGGCTGGAAATGAGTATTGACAAATTGCTATCTATAGTAGAAAATCTTGATGACCCAGGTATTACACGAAAAATGGACAAGATAGAAAAACAACTTTCAAAACTCGGAACAAATGTAGAAAAATTGGCATCGTATGTTGACTAAACTTGAAAAAGAACTAAATAAAGTATTACCCCGACAAAATGTTTTAACAGACATAGAAGAACGATATGCCTATTCTTTTGATGCTTCGGAAAGTCAAAATGCGGGTTCAAAAATTGCAGATGCCGTTGTTTTTGTTGAAAGTACAGACGAAGTTTTAGAAATTGTAAAAATTGCTAATAAACTAAATATTCCGATAATATCCAGGGGCGCAGGAACAAATACTGTAGGCAGTTGTATCCCAACAAACGGCGGAATTGTTTTGAATTTTTCAAAGATGAATAAAATTCTTGAACTCAACACCCAAAATATGACAATTCGGGTTCAACCCGGTGTTACGGTAGGAGAAATTCAGCAGATTGCGCAAAAAAATAATTTATTTTATCCTCCGGATCCGTCAAACTTGAAAGTTTCAACAATCGGCGGAAGTATTGCCCAAAATTCGGCAGGAGCAAGATGCTTTAAATACGGTTCAACAAAGAATTATGTTCTTGATTTAAAGGTAGTAACGGCAAGCGGGGAACTAATTTCAACAGGTTCAAATACGGTAAAAAATGCTGTCGGATACGATTTAAACAGTATATTTACCGGAAGCGAAGGGACTTTGGGTATAGTTGTTGAAGCAACATTGAAACTTATCCCAAAGCCACAGGAAACACAGGTTTTGATGGCATATTTTGACCAAATAGACAATGCCGTTAAATGCGTAAATAAGATTATTGACCAAAAAATTTACCCTTCAACCATTGATTTTATGGATAAAAATGCACTTTTGACAGTTGAGCAGTTTTATCATACCGGACTTTTAACAGATAAAGAATGTGCCTTGCTGATTGAAATTGACGGAGATTATGAAAGCGTTTTGAAAACAAAGTATAATATTTGCGAGATTTTAAATCTTAATAATGCAACAAATATTCAGTACTCAAAAAATGAGCAGGAAGCCCAAAATATATGGAGCGCAAGACGCTCATCTATGAGTGCGTGTGCAAAATTAAAACCAAATGTCACAACAGATGATATTATTGTTCCGAGGAACAATCTTGCAAAACTTGTAAAAGGTGTTCAGGAAATTTGTAAAAAACATAATTTGACGTCCTGCCTTGTCGGACATGTGGGAGATGGCAGTATTCACCCTCAAATTCCGATTGATTTTTCGAACGAGAATGAATACAGGCACTATAAACAGGCAAAAAGTGAGATGTATGAACTTGCAGTTTCTTTAGGAGGAACAATTTCAGGCGAACACGGTATCGGTTTAGAAAAGAAACCGTTTATTTCTCAGGTCGTTGATTCAGGCGCATTAAATTATATGCGTCAAATCAAGAAAATTTTTGACCCGAATAATATCTTAAATCCATATAAAATATTTTAAGTTAAGATATATCATTCATACACAAGTTTAAGCAATATATAAACAAACGGGAGAGGGTGTGATACAAAACCCTCTTTTAGATCCGCCGTATTATTTTGTCATTGCTGTACATGTCAAGCAATTATTTACATAAAAAATATTATCTGAATATCTCGCTAAGATATTCTTATTATGTTCACTTTTCTTTTTGATTGCGACGCAAAAAGAAAAGTGAACCGAAAAGA